>NZ_CP028129.1:620777-1241555 GCF_004011095.1 Rathayibacter rathayi
GCCGTAGCCCGCGATGCCCGCCCCGACGATCACCGCGACCGCGATGTCCGAAAGGTAGGAGTGCTGCCGGAACGATTCGCGCCGGTGCACGTTGCTGACGTGCACCTCGACCATCGGCAGCTCGGTCGCGAGCACGGCGTCGCGGATGGCGATCGAGGTGTGCGTGTAGGCCCCCGCATTGAGCACCACCCCCAAGGCGGTGCCGCGCGCCGCGTGCAGCCGGTCGATGATCGCGCCCTCCGAGCTGCTCTGGAAGGCCTCGATCGCCAGGCCGTGGCGCTCGGCGGCCTCGGCGGCGAGCGCCTCTGCGTCGGCGAGGGTGTCCGAGCCGTAGAGTTCGGGCTCGCGGGTGCCGAGCAGGTTCAGGTTCGGGCCGTTGAGGACGAGGATCGGCAGCTTCACGCTCCGACCCTAGCGCCGGCCGTCCGCGCGAGTGGGAGCGGCCCCCGCGGGCCACAGGGTGTCCGGCCGGAACCGGCTCGGTTCGGGGGTCAGACCGCCAGCGGCAGCTTCTCGGCCAGCAGGCGCAGCCGGAGGGCCTGGAGCTCGGCGGTCAGCTCGGGCGGCAGCCGGTCGCCGAACTGCGCGAAGAACTCCTCGGTGAGCGTGCACTCCTCCAGCCAGGCCTCGACCGGGACGGAGAACAGCTCCTCCTTCTGAACCGCGGTCAGCGGGAGCCCGTGCGTGTTGATCGCGAGCGGCAGGTCGCCGAGCGGGCTGCGCCGCGCCTCCGCCAGCCCCTCCACCCGGCGGACGAGCCACTGGAGCACCCGCGCGTTCTCGCCGAATCCGGGCCAGAGGAAGTCGCCGTCCGCGTCCTTCCGAAACCAGTTCACCTGGAATACGGCGGGCGCCTTCTCGCCCAGCTCGGCGCCGATCGCCAGCCAGTGCGCGAAGTAGTCGGCCATGTTGTAGCCGCAGAAGGGGAGCATCGCGAACGGGTCGCGGCGCAGCTCGCCGACTGTGCCCTCTGCGGCGGCGGTCTTCTCGGAGGCGATGGTCGCCCCGAGGAAGACGCCGTGCTGCCACGAGGTGGCTTGCGTCACCAGCGGCACGTTGCTCGCTCGGCGACCGCCGAAGACGATCGCGTCCAGCGGCACTCCGTCGTGGGCGTCCCAGTCCGCGGAGAGCGACGGGCACTGTTCGGCAGGCGCGGTGAAGCGCGAGTTGGGGTGCGCCGCGGGGGTGCCAGATGCGGGCGTCCACGGCTGCCCGCGCCAGTCGGTCAGCCGCTCAGGGACCTCGTCGGTCAGCCCCTCCCACCACACGTCGCCGTCCTCGCGGAGCGCGACGTTGGTGAAGATCGTGTTGCCCCACAGTGTCTGTACGGCGTTCGGGTTCGAGCTCTCCCCGGTGCCGGGAGCGACTCCGAAGAATCCGGTCTCGGGGTTCATCGCCCAGAGCCTCCCGTCCTCGCCGCGGCGCATCCAGGTAATGTCGTCGCCCAGCGTCTCGACTCGCCAGCCGGGGATCGAGGGCTGCATCATCGCGAGGTTGGTCTTGCCGCACGCGCTCGGGAACGCCGCGGCTACGTGGTACCGACGCCCCTCGGGGGAGACGATGCGGATGAGCAGCATGTGCTCGGCGAGCCAGCCCTCCTGACGACCCATCGCCGAGGCGATCCGCAGCGCGAAGCACTTCTTCGCCAGCAGGGCGTTGCCGCCATAGCCGGAGCCGAACGAGACGATCTCGCGGGTCTCGGGAAACTGAGTGATGTACTTCACCGCGTTGCACGGCCAGGCGACGTCGGCACGGGTGACTCCGTCGGCGTCGCGGAGGGGCTGCCCCACGGTGTGCACGCCGCGCACGAACGCGGTGTCCTCGGTGAAGGCGGCGAGCGGCTCGGAGCCGACGCGCGCCATGATCCGCATGTTGAGCACCGCGTAGGGCGAGTCCGTGACTTGCACTCCACGCTGCGAGAGCGGCCCGCCGACCGGGCCCATCGAGAACGGGACGACGTACAGCGTCCGCCCGCGCATCGCGCCGTCCAGGAGCGGAGCGAGTTCGGCCTTCATCGCGGCCGGCTCGCGCCAGTTGTTGGTGGGCCCGGCGTCGGCCTCGTCGGTTGTGCAGATGAAGGTGCGCTCCTCGACCCGGGCGACATCGTCAGGGTCGGTGCGGGCGAGGAACGAGCCGGGCCGCCACTCCGGGTTCAGCGGGAGGAGCGTGCCGGAGGCGACGAGTCGCTCGGTGAGGCGGTACCACTCCGCGGGGGAGCCGTCACTCCACTCGATCGCGTCGGGCTTGAGGATCGCGGCGATCTCGCGCACCCAGCGGCGGAGGGCCAGGGGCGCGGGCGGCACAACGGGCGCGGGGACGATGGTCGGCGCAGTCAAGCTGCTCGGCTCGAGTCGGACGGTGTTGCTGAAGATGCTCATGCTGGCTCCACTTTCGGCGGTTGTCATCGACGGGGTGGGGAGTCACCGGCCGCAGCCGGGGAGTCACCGGCCGTGGCCGGGAGGGGCGCTCGGTGGCGCCTCAAGCCAGGATGAAGGAGGATCGGGGGATATTCCCGGCGCAGAGGGCATCAAGAACCGCCCTTTTTGCGCTTTCGTCACAACCGATCGCTGGAGCTCGCCGTGACTGATCCCTCAACCCCCGCCGTCGGCTCCGACGCCGCGCTGCTCGGGCAGCGCCTGCGTCACTTCCGCACCCGCCGCGGACTCACCCTCGGGCAGCTCGCCGAGCGGGTGGACGTCTCGGGGAGCCAGTTGTCGCTGATCGAGACCGGCCGACGCGAGCCGCGGCTCTCCCTCCTCCAGCGCCTCGCCGCCGCGCTCGGCGTCGAGCTGGCGGCCCTGCTCTCTGACGAGCCGCCGAGCGAGCGGGCCGCGCTCGAAATCGAGCTCGCCCGGGTGCAGAAGGGCTCGCTGTACCGCTCGCTCGGCCTCCCGGAGTTCAAGGTCAATAAGGGGCTGACCACTCCGGTGTTGGAGGCGTTCCTCGGCGTCTACCGCGAACTCGCCCGCCGTCGCAGCGAGGCGAGCGCCACCCCGGAGGAGGCGCGCCGGGCGAATACGGCTCAGCGGCTCCAGCTGAGCGAGCGCAACTCCTACCTGCCCGAGATCGAGGAGGTGGCGGGAGAGATGCTGCGCACCGTCGGCCACCGCGGGGGAGCGCTGACCCACAGCTCCGTCTCGAAGATGGCGCGGCACCTCGGATTCGAGATCATCCACGTCGGCGATTTGCCGCACTCGGCCCGCTCCGTGATCGACCTCGCGAACGGTCGGATCTACCTCCCGCCCGCCTCGATCCCCGGCGGGCACGGCTTGCGGGCGCTCGCGCTGCAGGCGATGGCGCATCGCCTCCTCGGCCATGAGCGCCCCATGACCTACGCCGACTTCCTCCGCCAGCGTCTCGAAATCAACTACTTCGCCGCCGCCTGCCTGATGCCGCTGGAGCCGGCCGTCGCGTTCCTGCAGGAGGCCAAGCGGGAGCGCGACATCTCCGTCGAGGACTTCCGCGACGGCTTCGGCGTCACCCATGAGGCCGCCGCCCTGCGCTTCACCAACCTGCTCACCTCCCACTTCGACATCCGGATGCACTTCCTGCGGGTCCTCGGCGACGGCTCGATCCAGAAGGCGTACGAGAACGACGGGCTCCCGCTGCCGACGGATGTGACCGGAGCTGTCGAGGGCCAGGTCGTCTGCCGCTACTGGTCGGCGCGCTCGGCGTTCACCCGCACCAACCGGACCACCGAGTACTACCAGTACGTCGATACACCCGCCGGCACGTTCTGGTCGGCGTCGCAGACCGGTACGACCGCGACGGAGGAGTTCTCGATCACCGTGGGCGTCCCGTTCGCCGAGGCCCGCTTCTTCCGCGGCCGCGACACCGACCGCCGTGAACTCTCCCGCTGCCCCGATGAATCCTGCTGCCGGCGCCCACCGTCCGATCTCGCCGCGCGCTGGGACGGCAACGCTTGGCCCAGCGCCCGCCTGCACGCGCACGTCCTCGCGCCCCTGCCCTCGGGCACCTTCCCCGGCATCGACGACGCCGAGGTCTACGAGTTCCTCGACACCCACGCCCGCGAGCCCTAACCCCCCTCCCCCTCCCCTCCCCTCCCCCTCCGCGAGATGCCACTTACGACGCCTTTCCCCGGCGTGTCTTCGTCATAGGTGGCATCTCGCGGCGGGGGCTGTGGAGAACTCGAGCGGGGAGGGTAGCGGATGGGGGACCCTGCGGGCATGAGCGAGCAGCAGCATTCCGGAGTGGTCAACGCGTCGACGAGTGGCGCGTCGCGGCACGACCTTGTCCGCGACTACCCGGTCGCCGTCTTCCGTGGTGCACGTTCGGTTGTGGAGCCGCTGGACTTCGACGAGCGGATCGCCGCATTCGCGGCTGTGATGCGGCCGGGGGAGTTCTTCTCTCACGGCACGGCGGCGCACCTGCTGGGTCTGCCGGATCGGAGGAAGACGGCGACGACTGCGCTCGACGTCGCGGTCGCCCCGCCGATGCGCGCCGCGCGTCGCGTGGGCGTGCGCTCGCACCACCTCTGGGACGAGGCGGTCACGGTCGTCCACGCAGCCCACCCGACGGCCGATCCGGCGTCGACGTTCTGCCACCTCGCCGCGTCGAGGACTCTCGACGAACTCGTCGTCCTCGGCGATGCTCTCGTTCTGCCCGACGAGGAGGGGACCCGTCGGGGACTCCGCGTCGACCTCACGATCCTGGCCGAGCGCGCCCGGAGCTTCCGCGGGCGGGGCGGGCGCCTGGCCCGCGAGGCAGTCGGCTTGGTGCGGTCAGGGTCGGAATCCCCTCGCGAGACACTGCTGCGACTACTGCTTCTGCGAGCCGGACTTCCGGAGCCGGAGCTGAACGTAGAGCTGTTCGATGCTGACGGGCTCTTCGTCGCCCGCGTGGACATGCTCTACCGACTCGAGCGCGTCGTTGTCGAGTACGACGGCGATCAGCACCGTACGAACCGGGCGCAATACGAACGGGACATTGCCCGGATCGAAGCGATCGAAGCGCTCGGCTACCGAGTCGTCCGGGTCCGCGCTTCCGGTCTCCTCGCGCCTGACGCGACCATCGCCCGGGTCCGCCGCGCCCTCGCCGTGTGACCACCCTCGCGAGATGCCTCTTATGACGTCGACACGCCGGGCGGATACCGCACAAGTGGCATCTCGCGGAGAGGGACGAGCGCGTCAGCCGGAGATGAGGGCGCGGGCCGTGCCTTCGTCGAGGATGAGATCGGTGATCAGGCCGGCGGCGAGGGCACCGCGCAGGCCCGGCAGTTTGGAGGCACCGGAGACGACGCAGATCCGGCGTGACGCACGGCGAACGGTCGAGAGGTCCGGACCGCTTGCACGTTCGTTCATAGGGATGTCGTCCCAGCTGCCGTTGGAGCGGTAGAACACCGTCGCGACGTCGCCGACGACGCCGGAGCCACTGAGCGAGGTGAAGTCGCTCGGCTCCAAGTAGCCACCGATGTACACCTTCGAGGGGACCGCGGCGAATGGCGACCCGAGGCCGAACAGCGCCACGTCCATCCGCTGCTGCAGCTCGAGGACCCGGCGGGTCGAGCGTTCGCGCCACACCGCCTGTTTGGTGGTCGGGTCGTCGAAGAACGCCGGCACCGGGAACTGCTGTACCTTCGCGGCGTAAGCGTCACCGAAGCGGCGCAGGATCTCGCTGGAGTAATTGATGCCGGTCGTCTCGGTGTTGCCCGCGCCGTTCAGCTGCACGATCTGGGTGTTGTGGGTCTCTTTCGCGATCAGGTGACGACTGATCGCGCTCATCGTCGACCCCCAGGCGATGCCGACGATCATGTTGGAGTCGATGAACTGCCCGAGGATCCGCGCCGCGGACAGCGCCACCCGCTCCAGCCGATCAATCTCGCTGGTGTGATCCGGCACCGGCACGATGTGCGCGGTGATGTCGAAGTGCGCGCGCACCTCGGCCGAGAGGGCGCTGGCCCGGTCGAGGGGGGAGCGGATCTGGATGTCAACCAGACCGGTCGCCCGGGCATGGGAGAGCAGTCGCGAGACGGAGGAGCGCGACGTATGCAGCTCGTGCGCGATGGCGTCCATCGTCAGGTCCTGCATGTAATAGAGCTGGGCCGCCCGCAGCGCGTCGCGCGTCTTGTCGGGATGGGTCGCGTGGGTCGTCTCGTCGAGTTCGACGACCGGTCTCACCGGGGTCATTGCCACTCCCTGCACGGATTTCCACCCGTCTTGACCGGATGTGTTGTCGGGTCAAGGATGGCCGTATTCCTCTGCGAAATCAATCGTCCATCTCCGTGGTGCACGCTGGCGCGGGGGCCTCGACGACACCCCTACGACACGAAGGCGAGTACGAAGTGGCACAGTCCGACGGAACTCCCGGAAACTCCGCTCTGCGTGAGAGCGTCGCTGCTCTCCGCGACAACCCCCGAGCCACGGTCCTGGTCATCGGTGGTGGCATCAACGGCATCGGGACCTTCCGCGAACTCGCGCTGAACGGCGTCGACGTCGCCCTCGTCGAGCGCGGTGACTACGTCTCCGGTGCCTCGAGCGCGTCCAGCCACATGATCCACGGCGGCATCCGCTACCTCGAAAACGGCGAGTTCCGCCTCGTCAACGAGGGCGTGCACGAGCGCAACGGCCTGCTGAAGATCGCTCCCCATTACGTGAAGCCGTTGCAGACGACGATCCCGATCTATTCGACGTTCTCGGGCATCCTCGCCGCCCCCCTGCGCTTCCTCACCCACAAGTCGGGCAAGCCGCAGGAGCGCGGCGCGCTGCTCATCAAGGTCGGCCTCACCCTGTACGACTTCTTCTCCCGCGACGGCGGCACTGTCCCGCGCCACCAGTTCCACGGGCGGAAGCGCTCGCTGAACGAGCTGCCGCAGCTCGACCCGAAGATCAAGTACACGGCCACCTACTTCGACGCCTCCGTGCACGAGCCGGAGCGCCTGGCGCTCGACGTGCTGCACGACGCGCTGATCGGCGGCAAGAAGGCCCGCGCGGCCAACTACGTCGAGGCCGTCGGCGCCGACGAGAAGGGTGTGGTCCTGCGCGACCGCGAGTCCGGCGAGGAGTTCACCTTCGCGGCGGACGTCGTCGTCAACGTCTCCGGCCCCTGGACCGACTTCACCAACACCGCCCTCGGCACGAGCACCACATTCATGGGCGGCACCAAGGGCTCGCACATCGTGCTCGACAACCCCGAGCTGGTCGAGGCCTGCGAGGGCCGCGAGATGTTCTTCGAGCACAGCGACGGCCGCATCGTCCTCATCTACCCGCTCAAGGGTCGCGTGATGGTCGGCACGACCGACATCGACGCCGACCCCACCAAGCCCGCGGTGTGCACGGAGGAGGAGATCGACTACTTCTTCGAGCTCGTCAGCCATGTGTTCCCGGCCATCCCGGTGAACCGTTCGCAGATCGTCTTCAAGTTCTCCGGCATCCGCCCGCTGCCCCGTCACGACGACGAGGCGCCCGGATTCGTCTCCCGCGACTACCGCATCGAACCCTCGACTCTGCCCGGCAACGGCTCGCCCGTGCTCAGTCTGGTCGGCGGCAAGTGGACGACGTTCCGCGCCCTGTCTGAGCACCTCTCCAACGAGGTTTTCACACGGATCGGCGTGACCCGTCGCGTCTCGACCGTGAAGACCGCCATCGGAGGCGGCAAGGGCTTCCCGCGCACCGACGCGTCCCGCGCCCAGTGGATCAGCCAGCACCGCTCCAGCCTGTCTTCGGCCAGGACGGGCCAGCTGCTCGAGCGCTACGGCACCCGCGCCAAGGAGGTCATCGAGGCGCTGGTCGACGGCCACGACGAGGCGCTCACCTTCGATAAGGACTTCACCACTGGCGAGGTCCGCTACCTCGCGCAGCACGAAAGCGTCGTGCACCTGATCGACTTGGTCATGCGCCGCACCAACCACGCCTTCACCGGTGGCTTGAGCCGCGAGCTCCTCGAGGAGCTCGCCGAGCACACCGGAGCCGTGCTCGGGTGGGACGACGCCACGCGAGTGTCCGAGGTCGACGCGACCATCGCGCACCTCAAGGAGTACAACGGCGTTGATGTCGGGGGCACCTCGGTGCAGACGCCTACGGCGGTACCTGTCTCCTGATCGGCGAAGAGGCGCCGATCGACGACAGCCCTGGAGCGAGGACCACCTCATCCGGGGCTGTCGTCGCGACAACGCACAAACGTGCACGCGCTGTTCCTTGTCGGTGGGACAGGGCGCCGATAACTTCACAGACGTCGGGCATCGCAGCCCGCCGCGAACGCCTGCGCGCGTTCGTCTTACCCAAAGGAAAAGGTCAACGTGGACAATCTCGGAGTGGTGTTCCTCGCCGAAGTCGTGGGAACGGCGATGCTCGTGCTCCTCGGCTGCGGTGTCGTCGCCAATGTCGCGCTCGTGAAGAGCAAGGGTCTGAACGGCGGAACGCTCATGGTCAACATCGGCTGGGGCTTCGCGGTCTTCGCCGGTGTGATCGTCTCGTATAACTCGGGGGCGCACCTCAACCCCGCGGTCACCCTGGGCCTGGCCGCCAGCGGAGCGACCGAATTCGGCTCGGGCGTCCCGGTGAACATCGCCTCGATCCTGGTCTACATCCTCGCCCAGATGATCGGTGCGATCCTCGGCGCCGTCTTCTGCTGGCTCGCCTACAAGCAGCACTTCGACGAGGAGCCGGACGCGGCCAACAAGCTCGGCGTCTTCTCGACCGGCCCAGCCATCCGCTCCTACGGCTGGAACTTCGTCACCGAGGTCATCGGCACCTTCGTCCTCGTCTTCGTCGTCATCGGCTTCGGCGGCGGACGTCAGGGCGATGGCGGCCTGGCCGCACTCGGCGCTCTCCCCGTCGCCATCCTGGTGATCGCGATCGGTGCCTCCCTCGGTGGCCCGACCGGTTACGCGATCAACCCCGCCCGTGACCTCGGCCCCCGCATCGCGCACGCGCTGCTGCCGATCAAGGGCAAGGGCTCGAGCGACTGGAGCTACGCCTGGGTGCCCGTGGCCGGCCCAATTGTGGGCGGTGTGCTCGCGGGCCTCGCCTCGCTCGCGCTGCTCCCGGTCCTCTGAGCTGCCGCACTTCCTGTCACCCCGTTTACGAAGGAGTAATCATTCATGGCTGACTACGTCATCGCTATCGACCAGGGGACCACGTCGTCCCGCGCGATCATCTTCGATAAGAAGGGATCGATCGTCTCTACCGGCCAGAAGGAGCACGAGCAGATCTTCCCGCGCGCCGGCTGGGTCGAGCACGACCCGATCGAGATCTGGAACAACGTCCGCGAGGTGATCGGCCAGGCCCTCTCCCGCGCCGACCTGACCCGTCACGACATCGCCTCGGTCGGCATCACCAACCAGCGCGAGACCGCGGTCGTCTGGGACAGGACCACCGGCAAGCCCGTCTACAACGCCATCGTCTGGCAGGACACGCGCACCCAGTCGATCGTCGACCGCCTCGCGGGAGACGAGGGCGCCGACCGCTTCAAGTCGATCGTGGGCCTTCCGCTCGCGACCTACTTCTCCGGCACCAAGATCGTCTGGATCCTCGAGAACGTCGAGGGCGCGCGCGAGAAGGCGGAGGCGGGCGACCTGCTCTTCGGCACCACCGACACCTGGGTCCTCTGGAATCTGACCGGTGGCATCGACGGCGGCGTCCACAAGACCGACGTCACCAACGCCTCCCGCACGCTGTTCCTCGACCTCGAGACCCTCGAGTGGCGCGATGACATCCTCGAGGCCTTCGGGGTCCCGAGGTCGATGCTCCCGGAGGTCTGCTCCTCCTCCGAGGTCTACGGCCACGTCGAGTCCTCCTCGCTGCTGCGCGAGGTGCCGATCGCGGGCATCCTGGGCGACCAGCAGGCCGCGACCTTCGGCCAGGCGGCGTTCGATCCGGGCGAGGCCAAGAACACCTACGGCACCGGCAACTTCTTGATCTTCAACACGGGTACCGAGATCGTGCACTCGAAGAACGGGCTGCTGACCACCATCGGCTACAAGCTGGGCGACGGCGAGGTCCACTACGCGCTCGAGGGCTCGATCGCGGTCTCCGGCTCGCTGATCCAGTGGCTGCGCGACAACCTGGGACTCATCGGCTCGGCCCCCGAGGTCGAAGCGCTGGCCGCCACGGTCCAGGACAACGGAGGCGCCTACTTCGTCCCCGCGTTCTCGGGTCTGTTCGCCCCCTACTGGCGCTCGGACGCGCGCGGAGCCCTCGTCGGCCTCACCCGCTACGTCAACAAGGGCCACATCGCCCGCGCCGCGCTCGAGGCGACCGCCTTCCAGACCCGCGAGGTCCTCGACGCCGTCAACGCCGACTCCGGCGTCCCACTGCAGGAACTCAAGGTCGACGGCGGGATGATCGCCAACACCCTGCTCATGCAGTTCCAGGCCGACATCCTCGGCGTCCCGGTCGTTCGACCGGTCGTCGCCGAGACCACCGCGCTCGGAGCGGCCTACGCGGCCGGTCTCGCGGTCGGATTCTGGGCGAACCTCGACGACCTGCGCCAGAACTGGCAGGAGGACTCGCGGTGGACTCCCCAGATGGACCAGGACGAGGCCGCCCGCCAGTACCGCCTCTGGAAGAAGGCCGTCACCAAGACCTTCGATTGGGTGGACGAGGACGTGCAGTAGCACTCGCGACCCGCTTGAGGGCCCGCCTACCGGAAAGGTACGCGGGCCCTCAAGCGTACGAGGGATCTCGACGGCCGCTGCGCGAGCAACTCGTTGGGCTGAGGCGGTCGAGCGATGTCAGATATCGCTGGTCGAGTGTCGCGTAGCAAGGCACGCCTCCTGCAGAGCGATCCTGACAGGTCCGCTGCTCGATCAGCGAACATCCGCCGCGGCCGTCAGGCTGACGGCCCGAGGCCGGCCTGCAGCCGCAATCCGTCGAGCAGCAGGTCGAGCCCGGAGCGGAACACGTCGAGGTCGTCGTGCGTCGCTATCTCGTCCGCGACCTGGTGCGCGAAGGGGAACGCCTCGGGGTCGAGCGCGCGCCAGCGGTCGGCGAACTGCGCCAGGAACTCTAGCCGGCCGAGTCCGCTCTCGAGGAACTCCTTGGGCGGCGGCTGCGCGAGGTCGATCGCGACGCCCACGACGTAGCTCACGATCGACGACGCCGCGTGGAAGCGCTGCCGGGGCGTCAGGTTCAGCCGCATCAGCTGCTGGCCGATCCGCTCGTGCATTGCCATCGAATTGGGCTGCAGCCCGTTGTTGCGGAGCATGAACTGGCCGAACCACGGCCTGCGGACGAACTCGTCGAAGAGCGCGAGGGCCAGGCCGCGCAGATTCGCCACGGGGTCGGGTCCGTGGGTGAGCGGCTCGCTGTCCTCGAGGACCCGGCCCATCACTTCCTCGGTCGCCAGGTCGAGCAGCTCGTCGCGGCTCGCGACGTACCAGTAGATGCTCGCCACTCCCCCGCCGAGCCGCGCCGCCAGCGCCCGGAAGGTCAGCGCCGGCTCCCCCGATTCGTCGAGGATCGCGATCGCCTCGGCGAGCACCGTGTCGAGCGAGTGCGACGCTCGCTGGCGACCCCGCGCACGGGCGGGCGCCGCACCGGTGCGCGCGGTCTTCTCGGAGTGATCTGCGGGCATGTGTTGCATGTTATCGAACATGGTTCTATGGTATCGAACGTCGTCCGATACTCGTACGGCGTTCTATTGAAAGGTCCGTCATGAGCACGCTCATCGTCACGCCCACCAAGCCCCCGCCTACACCTCGCTGCGCGCCGCGGCGCTCCCTCTGGCCGCGCTCTGCCTGGCTTTCTTCGTCGAGATGGTCGACAACACGCTGCTTTCCATCGCCCTGCCCACGATCGGCCGGTCGCTCGATAGCGGCACGGCCGGGCTGCAGTGGGTGACGGGCGCCTACTCCCTCACCTTCGGCGGCCTGCTGTTGATCGCCGGCTCGGCCGCCGACCGGTTCGGTCGCCGCCGGGTGCTGCTGAGCGGCCTCGCGGCCTTCGGCCTGATCAGCCTCGCCGTCCTCCTCGTCACCGACATCGGCCAGCTCATCGCCCTGCGGGCGCTGCTCGGCGGCGCCGCAGCCATGGCCCCGGTCACGATGTCGCTGATCTTCCGCCTCTTCGACGACGCGAAGCTGCGCATGCGCTCGATCACGATCGTGATGATCGTCGGCATGTCCGGGTTCGTCCTGGGCCCGATCCTGGGCGGCTCGGTCCTCAGCCACCTCAGCTGGCAGTGGCTCCTGATCGTCAACGCGCCGATCGCCCTCCTCGCCTGGATCGGCGTCCGTGTCGGCGTGCAGGCCGACCGACGCGCGGATCTCACCTCCGAGCGGCTCGACCTCCCCGGCGCCGCCCTGACCGTCGCGGCCATCGGGCTCGGCTGCTACACCCTCACCAGCGGCGTGCAGGACGGCTGGCTCTCGCTCGCCACCCTCGCCTGCGCCCTCAGCACGGTCGCCGCGATCGTCGGCTTCATCATTCGGGAGCGGCGCGCGGCCTCGCCGATGATCGACCTCGCGCTCTTCCGCACCGGACCCGTCCGAGGCGCGGCGCTCACGCAGCTCGCGGCCTCGATCGCCTTCGCCAGCGTCCTGTTCGGCCTGATCCTGCACTTCCAGTACGCGTACGGCTGGAGCCCGATGCAGGCCGGCATCGCGAACCTGCCGATCATCGTCACCATGATCGCCGCGACGCCGATCGCCGAGCGGCTCGCCTCCCGCCTCGGCCACCGCCTCGCCTGCCTCGTCGGCACGGGCCTGCTCGTCGGCTCGCTTCTCGGCATGGCCTGGGCGGTGAACCACGGCTACCTCGCGATCGCCGCGATGATGGTCCTCCTGACGATCGGCCTGCGGACGATCATGACCATCTGCGCGGTCGCCCTCATCGAGGCGATGGACGAGAACCGCACCTCGATCGGCGCCGCCCTCAACGACACCTCCCAGGAGGTCGGCACCAGCATCGGCACGGCCGTCGTCGGCACCCTCATCGCCGCGCTGGTCACGAAGACGCTCCCGTCGGGCGCCTGGAACTCCGACCTCGTCCAGACCTTCTTCGCCGGCGAGCGGATCGTCTACCTGGCCGTCGCCGTTCTCGTCGGCCTGATCGCGACGATCGGCTCACTCTCCCTCACCGACTCGCGAGTCACGGAGGAGCCCGCGCCGTCCGAGGCCCCCCGCACCGCACAATGACCCCGGCGGGTGTCGGCGGTCTCGATCCGCGCTGGCGTTGCTGCCCGCCGGGGAGGTGTTGTCCTGACCGCTCCATCCGGTTCTCTACCGGCCTTACCGCGTCTCTACCGGCCTTACCGCGTCTCTACCGGCCTTACCGGTTCTCTACCGGCCTTACCGCGCGTGCTCCGACACCGTCGGGTGATGCTGAACGGGAGGCGGAAGCGCTGTGTCCTTCGTAAGGAAAAACAGTAGGTTTCAGAGACACCTGGCCGCGGGCGCGCCCGACGGTGGGTACGGCCGCAAATGTGGGCGCTGATCTGTCTCACAAAGCCATCTCGCCGCATTCATCGGGCGCGCCGCCGCTGGAGGATCCACGCGCCGCCGATCGCGGAGAGCGCCCAGACGCCCAGGACGGCCAGCGCGAGCGGTGCCGGTAACAGGCGACTGAGCACCTGCACCCGCAGCTGACCGAACCGTGCCACGTCGCCGGGTTCCTCGAGAGCGTTGCGAGAGGGAACAATGGTTGCGCCTGAGACCGTCGCCGGAGCAGGTGCGTCGTCGCCATCGGAGTCGCGGATGGTCTGGACGAGCAGGACGTCGGACGGACCGAGATGGTGTTCCACTTCTTCTCGAAAGCGCTCGTCGGCGAGTCGTACCACTCGACGGATACCCGGTCGGACGTCGCCGCTTCATGAATCGCGACGGCGATCGTCCGCTTTGCCTGCGCGATCGTCGCGCTGATCGGCGTTCTTCGCGGCCGGTTGTCGAGGCGCGGCGAGGGCCGGGATCAGGCCGAACGGGTCAGGCCTCCGGCAGCTCCAGCTGAGCGTCGAGCTCGTCAAGCCCGCCGATGCGCCGGACGTCGAGCGCCAGCGCTTCCGGAGGCAGCGTCCGGCCGTGCTCGGGGCCGCCGACGCGGTCGAGCCACACACCGCGCAGTCCCGCAGTGGCCGCTCCGATCGCGTCGGTGCCGAGCCGGTCGCCGACATAGAGCGCGTCGGCCGGAGCGACGCCGAACCGCTCGCACGCGGCCGCGAAGATCCGCGCATCCGGCTTGGCGACGCCGACGTCACCCGAGGCGATGACGTGCTCGATCCGATCGACGAGGCCCGTTCCCTCGATCTTGCCCAGCTGGAAGTCGAGCACGCCGTTGGTGATGATGCCGATGCGGATCTCGGCGGCGTTGAGCCGGTCGAGGACGGGCAGCGCGTCGTCGTGCAGGGTCCACGCCGCGACGTAGTGCGCCAGGTACCCGCGGAACCACGAGCTCGCCTCCTCCGGCGTCAGCGCGACTCCGACCGCCGCCGCGAAGGCCGTGGCGCGGGCACGGCGCTGGCCCTCGTAGTCGAGCTTGCCGGCGAGGTAGCGGTGGTAGTGCTCCTCCTCGAGCAGGTGCCAGCGGTGCTGCACATCGAGCGGATCCGCGTCATACGCCGCCCCGAGCGAGGCGGCGTACGCGACGATGCCCTCCCGGACGGCGCTGGCGTGGGCGAAAAGCGTGTCGTCGAGGTCGAAGAGCGCGAGCCGCAGCACGGCCGGCTCAGCGGACGCGCCGGAGGAAGCCGATGCGCTCGTAGACGCCGGCGAGCGTGCGCTCCGCGGTCTCGGAGGCGCGGTCGGCGGCACGGGAGAGGACGCGGTCGAGCTCGGCGGGATCGGCCAGCAGCTCGGCGGTCCGCGCGCGGATCGGGTCGAACCTCGCGGCGACCACCTCGACGAGCCCCTTTTTCAGGTCGCCGTAGCCCCGACCGGCGTACTCCTGCTCCAGCGAGTCGACGGAGCGGTCGGCGAGCACGGAGTAGATGGTCAGCAGGTTCGAGACACCGGGCTTCGCCGCGCGGTCGAAGCGCACCTCCGACTCGGTGTCCGTCACAGCGCGCATGATCTTCTTTGCCGTCACCTTCGGCTCGTCGAGCACGTTGAGCAGGCCGGCATCCGACTCCGCCGACTTCGACATCTTGGCGCCCGGGTTCTGCAGATCGAAGATTTTTGCGGTCTCGCGCGCGATGTGCGGCTCCGGAACCGTGAAGGTCTCGCCGAAACGCGAGTTGAAGCGCGCGGCGAGGTCGCGGGTAAGTTCCAGGTGCTGGCGCTGGTCCTCACCGACCGGCACGGCGTCGGTCTGGTACAGCAGGATGTCGGACGCCATTAGGACCGGGTAGGTGAACAGTCCCACCGAGGCGGCCTCGGTGCCCTGCTTCGCCGACTTGTCCTTGAACTGCGTCATCCGGCTCGCCTCACCGAACCCGGTCAGGGTGTTCAGGACCCAGGCGAGTTCGGCGTGCGCGGGCACATGCGACTGGATGAAGAGAGTGGAGCGTTCCGGATTGATGCCCGCGGCAATGTACTGCGCGGCGGTCGCGCGAGTGCGCTCGCGGAGCTGCTGCGGGTCCTGCGAAACCGTGATCGCGTGCAGATCGACGACGCAGAAGTACGCCTCGAAGTCTTCCTGCATCGCGACCCACTGCGTCAGCGCGCCGATGTAGTTGCCGAGGTGCAGCGAACCGGAGGAGGGCTGCATGCCGGAGAAGATGACGGGCGCGGCGCCCGGAGTGCTGGGGGTCATGATGGGCCTCGAAGGGTCGGAGTCGCGGAAGTCGGAGTCGCGGGGGCCGCGTGGAAGTCGGAGTCAGAGCGCGTAGTCGACGACCACGGGGGAGTGGTCGGACCAGCGGGTGTCGTACGCGTCGGCGCGGTCGACCTCGTAGCTGCGGGCGAGGGCGGCCAGCGCGGGGGTCGCGAGCTGGTAGTCCAGGCGCCAGCCGGTGTCGGTGTCGAACGCCTTACCGCGCTGCGACCACCAGGTGTACGGCCCGGGCACCTCGCCCGCGAACCGGCGGCCGAGGTCGATCCAACCCAGGCCGGCGCCCGCGTTGTAGTCGGGGTCGCCCTCCGCGCCGACGAAGCGGTCGAAGTAGGCCCGTTCCTCCGGGAGGAAGCCGGCCTTCTTGACGTTGCCTTTCCAGTTTTTGATGTCGAGCGTGCGGTGCCCGACGTTGAGGTCGCCCAGCACCACGGCGAGCTCGCTGTGCGCCTGGAGCTCGGGGAGGCGCGCCTGCATCGCGTCGAGGAAGCGGTACTTCTCGACCTGCTTGGGGGTGCCCACTTCGCCGGAGTGGACGTAGGTGGAGACGACCGTGATGGAGCGGTCGCCGACCTCGTAGTCAGCCTCGAGCCAACGCCCGGCCGAGTCGAAGTCGTCGGCGCCGAATGAGACCCGGTGAATGGTGGCGCGCTTGCGCGAGGCGAGAGCGACTCCCGCCCGGCCCTTGGCGGTCGCCTCGTCGTGCAGGACGTCCCACTCGTCGCCGAGCAGCCCGGTGAGGTCATCGGTGGAGGCACGGACCTCTTGCAGGGCCAGGATGTCGACGTCGCGGGCGGCCAGCCAATCGCCCATCCCCTTGCGGTACGCGGCGCGAACGCCATTCACGTTGACAGAGACGATGCGGAGGGTGCTGGTTGTCACCAGAGCATTCTACGGAAGGGGTACCGACGGTGACGGCCCGGTGGCGCTGCCCGGGGGTGGCGTCTCTCCCGCGCCCCGTGCGATGTGCAGGGGATGCGTGGGTCGGACGCCGTTCCGTCCGGCAAAATCGCCCACACTGCGCGGATCACCTGCTAATCGCACGGACGCCTGCAGATGACACGGACGCCTGCACATCGCACGGGCACCTGCCCATCGCACGCGCCGGGAACGCGGAAGCCGGCGCCCGCCCCGCGTGCCGCCTCCCACGGAGAGGGGAGGGGCACTGGGTGGCCGCCGGCGGGACCGCTCAGGACGCGGTCGGTGGGGATCAGACAGGGACGGTCTGCGCAGCCGCGGGCCCGGGCACCTCGGCGACCACGGCGGAGCGCGAGATGCTCTTCGCGATGATGACGCAGACGGCCGTGACGACCATGCCGACCAGGATGGCGACCAGGTAGAGGATCGGCTGCCCAACGAGCCCGGTGACCCAGACCCCGCCGTGCGGCGCCCGAAGGGTCGAACCGAACAGAGCGACGAGCGCGCCCGTGACGGCCGAGCCGACCATCGCCGAAGGGATCACTCGCAGCGGGTCGACCGCGGCGAACGGGATCGCTCCCTCCGAGATGAAGGACGCACCCAGGAGGTAGGCGGCCTTGCCGTTCTGGCGTTCGGCGTCGGTGAACAGGCGCTTGCGGAGCGACGTCGCTAAAGCGAGGCCCAGCGGCGGAGTCATTCCGGCGGCCATCACGATCGCCATCACCTTGAATTGCACCGAGTTCGGGTCGCCGTCGGCGGGGACGGAGGCGAGACCGGTGGTCGCGAAGGCGTATGCCACCTTGTTCACGGGGCCGCCCATATCGAACGCCATCATCAGGCCGAGGATGATCCCCAGGATGATCAGGTTGCCGCCGGACAGGCCCGAGAGCCACGCCGACAGCCCCTCGCTCAGTGCGCGCAGCGGCGCACCGAGCACCACGAACATCAAGAATCCGGTGATGAAGGTGGCGATGAGGGGGATGATCACGACGGGCATCAGCGACGTGAACGCCGCGGGGAGCTTGATCCGCGAGATGTAGAGGGCCGCGTAGCCGGCGATGAAGCCGGAGGCGAGGCCGCCGAGAAAGCCCGCGCCGACGGTGACCGCGACCGCACCACCGAGGAAGCCCGGCGCGATGCCGGGGCGGTCGGCGATGCCGAAGGCGATGAAGCCGGAGAGCACCGGGACCAGGAACGCGAAGGTCGCGCTTCCGATGAGGAACATCACTCCGGCCCAGTCGGTGATGTTCGCGACGGTGAAGCCCTCGTCGATGATCTGCTGGGCCGTGAAGTCCACGATCCGGTAGCCGCCGAAGAGGAACGACAGGGCGATCAGGAGACCGCCCGCCGCGACGAACGGGATCATGTACGACACGCCTGTCATCAGGTTCTGCCGGATGCGCGTGCCGACGCCGACCTTCTTCGAAGCGGCAGGGACCGCGGCCGGAGTCGATCGGGCGCCTGCCGAGCCGATGCGGCGCAGGGCCAGCGCGCGATCGAGCACCTCGTCCGGCTTGGAGAGCGCCTCGGCGACGCCCACCTGGAGGATCGGCTTGCCCGTGAAGCGGTCCTTGCCCCGGACTTCGAGGTCGGCGGCGAGGATGACGACGTCCGCGGCGGCGATGTCGGCCGCGGTCATCTCGTCCGAGCCGGCCGCGCCCTGCGTCTCGACGTTGATCGGATAGCCGCGCTTCTTCGCGGCCTGCTCCAGAGCCTCCGCCGCCATGTAGGTGTGCGCGATGCCGGCGATGCAGCTGGTTACGGCGACGAAGCGCGGTTCGGAGGCGGGGCTCGCGGCGGGTGCGTCCCGCACCTGTGCGGCGGCGCGGTCGATGACCTCGGTGGCCTTCGCGAGCGCCTCCGATGTACCTACTTCGAGTGTCGGTTTGCCGGCGAAGCGCTCTCTCCCGCGAACCTCGAGGTCGGCCGCGAGGATCACGACGTCGGCGTCGGCGATCGTCTGGTCGGTCATGGGGTCGGAGCCCGCAGCGCCCTGGGTCTCGACCTGGATCTCGTAGCCCTTCTTCTTCGCGGCCTGCTCGAGGGCCTCGGCCGCCATGTAGGTGTGCGCGATGCCGGCGATACAGCTCGTCACGGCGACGATCTTCACGAGACGACGACCTCTCGCGCGATGATGTCCGCGACCTCCTGGCCGCTGGCGGCGGCGCGGAGGGATCCGGTGAAGGACTCGTGGATCAGCTTGCGGGCGAGCTGGGCGAGGATCTTGAGGTGCGCCTGGTCGGCGCCGTCCGGAGCCGCGATCAGGAAGATCAGATCGGCCGGGCCGTCGGGGGCGCCGAAGTCGACGCCCTGCTTCGCGATGCCGACAGCGACACTGGGGGAGACGACGTGCGAGGAGCGGGCGTGGGGGATACCGATGCCGCCGGGCATGCCGGTGGCCATCTGGGATTCGCGGTCGCGAACGTCGGCGAGGAAGCCGTCGAGGTCGGTGACGCGGCCAGCGTCGGCAAGCGTCTTCGCGAGCTGCGCGGTGGCCTCGTCCTTCGTGGCGGCGGTGAGGTCGACGATGACCGTCGACGCCTCGGTGAGAGCAGTCATGCGCTCAGTTCTCCAATCGGGAGGGTGGGGTCGGGGTTCTCGATGACGGTGACGTCGTCGAGGTGAAGGGAGTCGGGCCCCGGGGCTTCACTGCCTGGGAGCTGAACGGCGGCGGTTCCCCACGCGACTGCTGTCGCGAGGCGCTCCGCCTCCGTGGCGTCGACCGCCGAGAGATAGCCGGCGAGCGTACTGTCGCCGGCGCCGACGGTGCTGAGGGGCACGACGGTGGGGGCGCCCGCCCACCACGACGCGCGCGCCGTGACAAGGAGGGCGCCGCGCTCTCCCAGGCTGACGAGTGCTCGCGCATTCGGCAGTCCCAAGAGTTCGCGGGCTCCGGTGACGACGTCTCCGACCGTCGTCAGAGTGCGGCCGAGGAGTTCCTCGAGCTCCTCGAGGTTGGGCTTGACCAGGGTGGCCGTGCCGGCCGCGATGATCGCGGTCAGCGGTGCCCCCGAGGTGTCGACGGCGAGGGGGACGTCGAAGTGCCGAGCGAGCCGGCCGAGGGCGGGATAGAAGTCCGTTCCCAGTCCCGGCGGGATGCTGCCGCAGGCGACGAGCCAGCGGGGTGCGGTCGAGACGTGGTCGGCGATCAGCGCGGAGAGGACTTGAGCCTCCTCCTCCGTGACCGTCGGCCCGGGCTCGTTGATCTTGGTGGTGCGGCCGGTGCGGTCGTCGACCACGGTGATGTTGGTGCGGATCGGGCGCCCGATCGCGGCGCTGGCCGAGCGCACTCCGGCGGCCTCCAGCATTGCGGACAGGTCGAGGCCGGTGGAGGCGTCCGCCGGATACACCGCGGTGGCGTCGACTCCATTGCGGGCGAGGGCGCGGGCGACATTGACGCCCTTGCCGGCCGGGTCGCGTCGTACGTCGTGCGCTCGATTGACCTCGCCGAGGGCGAAGTCGCTGGTCGAGAGGGTGACGTCGATGCTCGGGTTGGCGGTGACGGTGACGATCATGCGCGGACGACCTCCGGTCCGGCCGACTCGATGTCGTCGGCGAGCTGGTCGTCGACAGCGGTGTCGGTGATGACGGTGTCGACCGCGGACAGCGGAGCGACGTGCCCGAAGTCCTGTCGGCCGACCTTGGAGTGGTCGGCGAGAACCACGACCCGGCGCGCGGAGGCGATGATCGCGGACTTGACGACGGCCTCGGCGAGGTCGGGCGTGGTGAGCCCGCGCTCGAGGCTGAGGCCGTTCGTGCCGATGAAGGCGACGTCCACCGAGACCGAGGCGATGGCGTGCGCGGCCCACGGCCCCACGGCGGCCTGCGTCACTCCGCGCAGATGTCCGCCGATGAAATGGAGCTCGATGTTGGGCCGGCCGACGAGCGCCATCGCGACGGGGAGGGAATGGGTGACGACCGTCAGCCGGCGGTCCAGGGGGAGCAGCTCGGCCAGGCGCACCGTGGTGGTGCCGGCGTCGATCGCGATCGACCCGCCGTCGGGGACCTCGGCCAGCGCTGCGGTGGCGATCCGGTCCTTCTCGCCGGCGAGGTGTCCCTCGCGGGCGGCGACCTCGGGCTCGATGCCCAGGCGCTGGACCGGGATCGCGCCGCCGTGCGCGCGACGCAGAAGGCCGCGCTTCTCGAGGCTGGTGAGGTCTCGGCGGATGGTCTCTGGCGTCACAGCGAGAGAGAGGGCGAGGTCGCGGACCTCGACGCGCCCGTCGATGCGGGCGCGGTCCAGGATCGCCTGGTGCCGCTCCGGTGCGTACATGTGGACTCCGTCGTCTCGCCGTGGGTGCTGCGCCCGATCCGCGGTGTCGTTGCCGACCTCGGATCTGCGTTTTCTTCTTTTTAGCCCCGTTCGTCGAGGAAGTCAACAGAAACGGGCATTGCTGCCAGTCGCGAGGGCGAAATCCGTGCGCGACCGAGACGTCACGAGTCAGGCAGCGAGCTCCTCGAGCTCCTTGTCGAGCTGTGCGAGCTGGCGTTCGAGGCGGCGGCGCTTGAAGAGAGAGGCGTCCGGGAGCGCGGCGCTCAGACGCTCGCGTTCGGCCTCGGCGAGAGTGCGGCGGGCCGTGCGGAGCTGCTCCTCCCGCTCCTTCTCTCGCTCCTGCGGCGTTAGCTTCCGCGCGGAGATACCGGCGTCGCTCATCCCGACGGAGATCCACGATGCGGCGATCAGGATCACCTGGCAGACGAGGTTGAACCAGATCAGCAGGCCGATGAGCACGGCGAAGGAGGCGAGCAGCGGGTTGCGGGAGGCGCCGCCGAGCAGCTGCGTCCCGAGCACCTTGAGCGCTCCAAGCGCGATCCCGCCGAGCAGGGACCCCGCCCAGAGGTTCTTCCACGGGATCGAAATGCCGGAGAGGATGCGGAAGGAGCCGGCGAGGGTGCCGGTGTCGAGCGCGAGCATGATCAGCAGGCCGACCACGCTGCCGGCTACGCGCGCGAGCATCGAGTCGCTGCCGATCCCGAGGAAGTCGAACGCCACATCGACCAGCGACGTGGAGAACACCGAGAGACCCGCCGAGACCAGCAGCACCGCTCCGAAGACCAGCGCGAGCCCGGCATCCTTGAGTTTGAGCAGGACGAAGAGGGTGGTCGGCCCGGGGAGCGAGAACAGCAGGCGCACTGCCTGGCGCAGGCTCCCGAGGAAGTTGAGCGCCGTCCCGAGCAGGCCGGTCGCCGCGATCGCGCCGGTCCAGCCGAGGATCGAGGAGTCGAGCAGGTCCTCGACCGACACGAGGGCGTTCTTCCCGCCGATCAGCCCCGGGACCGATCGGGTGACCAGATCGAGCAGGGAGTCGCGCAGCACCGAATTGTCGCGCACCCAGAATCCGAAGACGGCGAAGAAGACGAACAGCGCCGCGAAGACCGCGAACAGCGCTTGAAAGGCGAGCCCGGAGGCGAAGAGCGGCCCGCCGGTCTCGGAGTAGTGCAGCATCACCCGCGCCGGCCGTGTCCGCATGACCCGCTCGACCAGTCCCGGGATCCCGCGGGGAGTGTCGGCCGCCTCGGTCATGCCTCCCAGCGTAGGACTGCGTGCCGTCTCCGAACGCATGCTCGGCTCGCGGGAACGCCTTCGGCTCGTCAGACCCCCATCGTCCGGCGAGCCGACCAGATTCTCGCGAGCCGAGGGGGAGGAGCGGCGGGTTCACCGTGGCCGTCCTCGCTCGAGGACTGCGCGGATGCTCGCGGGGTCGTGGGCCAGTGGTGCATCACGTCGGAGTAGGTCAGGCGGATCGTCGTGTAGCCCAGGGCCGCGGCGGCGCCGCGAGATGCCTCGTGAGTACGCCCCGGGGGTTGCGTACCCAACTGGCATCTCGCGGCGAGGGAGGGGGCTCGGGATAGGGGGGCAGGTCGGCGACGGATGCGAGGATGGCCGGGTGACCGCGCATCCCCGGCTCGACGAGCTCATCCGCACCGTCCATGTCCTCCGCGCCCCGGGCGGCTGCCCGTGGGACGCCGAGCAGACCCACGAGTCGCTCGTGCGCTACCTGATCGAGGAGTCGCACGAACTCGTCGACGCCATCGAGGCGGGCGATCGGGCCGATCTGATCGAGGAGCTCGGCGACGTGCTCTACCAGGTGCTCTTCCACGCCGACCTCGCCGCCGAGAGCGCGGAGCCCTTCACCATCGAGGACGTTGCGGCGCAGATGAACGCCAAGATGATCGGGCGCCACCCGCACGTCTTCGGCGACGCCACGGCCGAGACCGCCGACGACGTGATCGCCGTCTGGGACGACCTCAAGCGCACCGAGAAGCCGCACCGCACCAGCGTGCTCGACGGTATTCCGCAGGGGATGCCCGCCCTCGCGCTCGCCGACAAAGTGATCGGCAAGGCGACCAGCCTCGGTGTCGTGGACGCAGGCCAGGGCCCGCTGCCCATCGAGTCGGAGGAGGACCTCGGCCCGCTCCTGCTCGCGATCGTCGCCTCCGCCCGAGCGCAGGGGCTCGACGCGGAACGCGCGCTCCGCACGGCGACCCGGGACCTGCAGGACGAGATCCGCGCGGTCGAGCAGGAGCGTCGCGGGGAGTGACCGCGACGCAACGTCAGCTGAGAGGGCACTTCATCCACGATGGTGGATGAGACCTACTCTCAGCTGACGTTGTGTCGTCGGCCGACCCCGGCCGACCCCGGCCGATCTGGGAGAATCGCCGTCATGGCCTCCCCGATCACCCCGCCCCGTGGCATGCGCGATTTCCTCCCGGCAGACAAAGCGAAGCGCGAGCACGCGCTCGGCGTCATCCGCCGCGTGTACGCCGCCCACGGGTTCGACGAGATCGAGACGCCCGTGGTCGAGGATTTCGAGCGCCTGCACTCAGGACTCGGCGGCGACAACGAGAAGCTCGCCTTCAGCGTCCTGCGCCGCGGGCTCACCCGTGACGACCTCGCGGCCGCCGACGACGCCTCCGCCCTCGCCGACCTCGGCCTGCGCTTCGACCTCACCGTGCCGCTCGCCCGCTTCTACGCCTCGCACCGCGCCGAACTGCCGAGCGTCTTCCGCTCGGTGCAGATCGCTCCGGTGTGGCGGGCCGAGCGCCCGCAAAAGGGCCGGTACCGCCAGTTCGTCCAGTGCGACATCGACATCATCGGCGAGCCCGCGCAGCTGGCCGAGGTCGAACTGATCACCGCGACCGCGGCGGCGCTGGACACCCTGGGCCTGCGCGAGTGCACCATCCGGATCAACGACCGCCGGATCCTCACCGGCATCCTCGAGCACTGCGGTCTCGCTCCCGAGCGCTTCGGCCCGGCGCTGATCTCGATCGACAAGCTCGACAAGATCGGCGCCTCAGGAGTCGTCGCCGAACTCGAGGCTGACGGACCCGACGCGGCCGCGGTCCTCGGCGGCTACCTCGCGCGGATTGAGGAGGCGGTCGCGGCCGGGGGAGTGGCGCTCGAGCAGTCCGCGATCCTCGACGTCCTGCCCGAGGGCATCAATCCGGAGGCGGTGCTCGCGCTCGAGACGCTGGGCCGGTCACTGCGCTCGCTGCCCGGCGGCGTCTCACTCCGTTTCGATCCGACCCTCGTGCGCGGGATGGGCTACTACACGGGCACGATCTTCGAAATTGCGCACCCGTCCTCGGGGTCCTCGGTCGGCGGGGGCGGGCGCTACGACGGGATGATCGGCCGTTTCCTCGGGCAGGAGGTGCCGGCCTGCGGCTTCTCGATCGGTTTCGAGCGGATCGTCGAGCTGATCGGCGAGACCAAGTCCGAGCGCGCCGACGCCGTCGTCCTCGTGTACGAGCGCGATGCCGCGCCGGAGCTGTTGCTTGCGCTCAAGCAGGAGTTGATCGCCCAGGGCTCGCGGGTGCGCCTCGAGCGCCGGGCCAAGAATCTTACTCCGCTGCTCGACCGGGCCTCTGCCGCGGGCTTCACCCGTTTCGCTCTCGTCCCTCGGGATGCTGTATCCGCCGCGGACCTCTCTTTCAAGCAGCTCAGCTGAGCGAGGACGCGCCTCGGAGGATCGGTCGGCGGATGTGCCCGGTATGGTCGGATCGTTGGTAGATCAGTTCGACGCTTAATACCCGTGAAACCTGCGGACACACCTGAGAAATCTCCCGAGGATAGCGTCGAGGCACCCGATCGGCGCCGCTTGGCGCGCCTGCACGGGTACCCCGCCGCGATCCCGCACACCGTATCGCAGTAGCCCTGACGATCCCACCCGAGGAGTCCCCTTGACCCTGTCGCCCCTTCGCTCCCCCCGCGCTGTCGACCGCCGCAGCCTCCTCCGAATGGCGGGCGTCGCCGGACTCGCGATCGGCGGCGTGTCCGTGCTCGCCTCCTGCGCCTCCGACTCCTCCGGTGCTTCGGCCGCCGACGGAGGCGATCTCGGCACCCTCAAGGTCCAGCTGACCTGGATCAAGAACGAAGAGTTCGCGGGCGAGTTCTTCGCCGACTCAAAGGGCTACTTCACCGAGGCCGGCCTCTCGGGAGTGACGCTCACCCCCGGCCCCTCGACCGGTGTGGCCGAATTGCTCTCGGGCAACGCCGACGTCGCGCTGAGCGACGCAGTCTCGATCGGCACCGCGATCGCCAATCAGGAGGCACCGCTGAAGATCATCGGCGCGACCTACCAGAAGAACCCCTTCACGGTCCTCTCGATCAAGACCGCCGGCAACATCGCCACTCCGGCCGACCTCGCAGGCAAGAAAATCGGCGTGCAGGCCTCGAACACCTCCCTCTTCCAGGCGCTGCTCGCCGCGAACGGCCTCTCCGCGTCCGACCTCACGGTCGTCCCGGTCGAGTACGACCCCTCGGTCCTCGTCAACGGCACGGTCGACGGCTTCATCGCCTACCTGACCAACGAGGCGATCACCGTCGCCGCCGAGGGCTACGAGGTCGTCAACCTGCCCTTCGCCGACAACGGCCTCCCCTTCGTCGCCGAGACCTTCTCGGTGTCGGAGCAGGCGCTCGCCGAGAAGCGCGACGCGCTGAAAGCGTTCCTCGTCGCCGAGATCAAAGGCTGGACCGACGCGGTCAACGACCCGGAGGCAGGCGCGATGCTCGCCGTCGAGACCTACGGCAAGGACCTCGGCCTGGACGCGGAGTCCTCCAAGAAGGGCGCCACCATCCAGGCCCAGGAGCTGGTTGTCTCGGACGAGACGGCCTCGAACGGCCTGTTCACCATCTCCGACACGCTGCAGTCCGAGACCATCGCGTCCCTCGCGGGCGCCGGGATCAAGGTCACGGCCGAGGACCTCTTCGACCTGACTCTCCTCGGCGAGGTCTACGAGGAGAACCCCAAGCTGATGATGTACGCGGCCTCCTCCTGATCCCCGAAGGGCACCACTCGTGACCGACACGACCGACGCCGGCATTCTGCGAGAGCAGGGTGCCGGCGGCACCGGCATCCAGATCCACGGCCTGTCGAAGACGTTCCGGATGGGCTCGCGCAGCATCGCGGCGCTGCAGGACACGGACCTGCACACCGATCAGGGCAGCTTCCTCGCGCTCCTAGGCCCCTCGGGCTGCGGCAAGTCGACCATCCTGCGCATCCTCGCGGGTCTGGAGGAGCCGACAGCCGGCTCCATCCGGGTCGACGGCCGCACCCCGCAGGAGCTGCGCCGAGACAGCAAGCTCGGCATCGCCTTCCAGGACCACGCGCTTCTGCCGTGGCGCAGCGTGACGGCGAACATCCGCCTGCCGTTCGAGATCGCGGGCAAGCCGGTCGACCAGTCGGCCATCGACGAGCTGATCGACCTCGTCGGCCTCCGCGGCTTCGAGAAGGCCAAGCCGGCGCAGCTCTCTGGCGGCATGCGTCAGCGCGTGTCGATCGCGCGCTGCCTGATCCTTAAGCCCGAGGTGCTGCTGCTCGACGAGCCGTTCGGCGCCCTCGACGACATGACACGGCAAAAGCTCAACCTCGAGCTGCTGCGGATCTGGACCGAGAAGCCCGCCACGACGCTCCTCGTCACGCACGGTATCTCGGAGGCCATCTTCCTCTCGGACCGCGTCGCGGTGATGAGCCCTCGCCCCGGCCGGGTGAAGGAGATCATCGACATCGACCTGCCCCGCCCGCGCACGCCGGAGATGCAGCGCACCCCCGAGTTCCACGCCTACGTGGACCAGGCGTCGGAGCTGCTGTTCGGTGACGGCGGCGCGGCCGCGGACGACCGGTAGGACCACCGTGGCCACCATGCTCCCCGCCGCCTCGCGCCGCACCCTGTCCCTCCCTCCATGGCTCACCGGTCTGATCGGCGTGGCGGTGATCGTCGCCGTCTGGTGGATCGTGGCGCTGGTCACCGCGCCCACCGGCGCCGCGACCTACGCGCCCGTGCCCACTCCCGTGCAGGTCGTGCAGACCGCGATCGAGGACGGCGCCGGCTTCTACTGGCGCAACTTCTCGGTCACGATCGGCGAGGCCGCCGTCGGCTACTTCTGGGGCACCCTGATCGCGCTCGTGCTCTCGGCGCTGGTGCTTGTTCTGCCGTGGCTGGAGGGGGTGGTCTCGCAGCTCGCGGTCATCACCTACTGCGTGCCCATCGTGGCCATCGGCGCGATCGTGCTGCTGATCCTCGGCGGGGCGGATGCTCCTGGCAAGGCGAGCCCCACCGCGATCTTCCTGGCCGGCCTCTCCGTCTTCTTCACCACGGTCGTCGGCAGTCTGCTCGGTCTCAAGGCGGCCGACCGGGCGGCGCTGGACGTCGTCACGGTCTACGGAGGCTCGCGCTTCACCCAGCTGCGCAAGGTCCGCCTGATCGCGGCCCTGCCCAACATTCTGTCGGCGTTGCAGATCGCGGTGCCCGCGGCCTTCCTCGGCGCGATCCTCGGTGAGTACTTCGGCAAGATCGAGACAGGGGTGGGTCCGATCCTGGTCGCAGCGCAGGTCTCGCTGAACTCGCCCCGCGTCTGGGCGCTCTTCCTCCTTTGCGCGGGCGTCGCGCTCCTGGGCTACGGCATCGTCGGAGGGATCGGGCGCCTCGTCGCGCCCTGGTCCTCCGGAAAGCGGGAATGACCATGACCACTACCGTCCCCGACCGCACCGAGCAGTCCACGGCAACGTCGGTCCTCGCGGTCGATGAGCTGCGGCGGCAGCTGCGCACGGCCGCCCTCGGCGCAACCCGGAAGAGCCTGCGTAGGAGTCTCCTGGTGGCCCTGTCGACGATCGTGCTCGTGCTCGCGATCTGGATCGCCGTCGTCCTCTTCAGCGGGGTCTCGCCCTACGTGGTCAAGGGCCCGTGGGACGTCTGGAAGCATGTGGTCACCGACGCGAAGGCGGCCGAGCATCGCGCCGAACTCGGCGGACTCTTCGCTGTGACGATGGGAGACGCGCTGATCGGCTTCACCGCGGGCCTGGTCGCGGCGATCCTCGGCGCGATCCTGTTCCGTCTGTCCAAGGGCATCGAGCATGCACTGATGCCGTTCGCGATGCTGCTGCGCTCGGTGCCGCTGATCGCGATGGCGCCGCTGATCATCCTGGTCTTCGGGCCCGGCTCGATCACCTCCGTCGCCGTGATCGGCGGGATCGTCGTGCTGTTCCCCGCACTGGTGACCATCGCCTTCGGCCTGAACAACGCCTCGCCGCAGATGCTCGACGTGGTCGCGGTCTACGGCGGCAGCACTTTCACCGCGATCCGGAAGGTCGCGATCCCCGGCTCGCTGCCCTCGCTCTTCGCCGCGATCCGCATCTCGGTCCCTGGGGCGATCACCGGGGCGCTCCTGGCCGAATGGCTTTCGACCGGCTCGGGCATCGGCGGCGCGATCAACGCCTGGTCGGCGCAGGCCCGCTTCGCCGACGTCTGGTCGGCGGTCGTACTCGTGACGGCCGTCTCGCTCGTTCTCTACATGCTCGTGCAGGTGCTCGAGAGCTTCGTGCTCTCCCGCATGTCCCTCGCCCTCGCCTGACCTCGCTCCCCTCCGCGAGATGCCTCTTATGCGCCCCTCGCCCGGCGTGTCGTCTACGTAAGAGGCATCTCGCGGGAGGAGCGGAGGGACGGGGCAGGGTCAGACGGTGACGATCGCGTCCACGCGCTGGCCGGCCAGCACCTCGCGGCCGCCGAACTCCATCACCACCGCGATCCCCTCGAGGCTCCAGCCGGCTCGCTCGATCAGGCGGCGGCTCGCGTCCAGCGTGCCCCCGGTCGCCAGCACGTCGTCGACCAGCAGCAGGCGCGAACCCGGCGGGGCCGCGTCCTCGTGCACCTCGAGCACCGTCTCGCCGTACTCGAGGACCGCCTGCTCGCGGAGCACGGCCCGCGGCAGCTTGCCGGGCTTGCGGATCATGACGACGCCGAGCCCCGCGGAGTAGGCGGCCGCCGCGGCGAGGAGGAAGCCGCGCGCCTCCACTCCGGCGATTGCGTCGATCCGGCCGCGGTAGGGCTCGAGCAGCGCGTCCACCACGGCGCGCAGGGCCTCGCCGTCGCCGAAGACCGGGGTGAGGTCGCGGAACAGGATGCCCGGGTGGGGGAAGTCGGGGACGACGGTGGTGAGGCGGTCGACGTGGTCGGCGGCGGTCGTGGTCACGGGGAACCTCCCGGTCGGCGGGTGCGCCCGGGCCGTCCGGCGATCGGGCCCTGGAAGTCTACGACCGGCCGCGGTCTCCTGCGGTTCGGAGGCGGTCAGTAGACTTCTTCCCGACCTGCTCCCGTCTCTGGGAGCCCATCCGTCAAGAGGAGATAGTTGTGGCCCTTATCGAGGCAGTCGTCGCCCGAGAAATTCTGGACTCCCGTGGCAACCCCACGGTCGAGGTCGAGGTCCTGCTCGAGGACGGCGCGTCTTCGCGAGCGGCCGTCCCGTCCGGTGCCTCCACCGGTGCGTTCGAGGCGTACGAGCTGCGCGACGGCGACTCCGACCGCTACCTCGGCAAGGGCGTGCAGAAGGCCGTTGACGCCGTCATTGATGAGATCGGCCCGGCCATCGAGGGCTTCGACGCCACGGACCAGCGCCTCGTCGACGCCGAGCTGATCGAACTCGATGGTACCGAGAACAAGTCCCGCCTGGGCGCGAACGCGATCCTCGGCGTCAGCCTCGCCGTGGCCAAGGCTGCCGCGCAGTCCTCCGATCTCGACCTGTTCCGCTATGTCGGCGGCCCGAACGCGCACACCCTGCCCGTGCCGCTGATGAACATCATCAACGGAGGCGCGCACGCCGACACCGGCGTCGACATCCAGGAGTTCATGGCCGTCCCTCTGGGCGCCGAGTCGTTCTCGGAGGGCCTGCGCTGGGGCGTCGAGATCTACCATGCGCTCAAGGCGCAGCTGAAGAAGGCCGGCTTCGCCACCGGCCTCGGCGACGAGGGTGGATTCGCCCCCGACCTGCCCACCAACCGCGAGGCGCTCGACTTCATCCTCAAGGCCGTCGAGGCCGCCGGCTTCACCCCGGGGAAAGACATCGGACTCGCGCTCGACGTCGCTTCCTCCGAGTTCTACGAAGACGGCGCCTACACGTTCGAGGGCAAGAAGCTCTCGGCCGAGGAGCTCTCCGCCTACTACGCCGACCTCGTCGCCAACTACCCGCTCGTCTCGATCGAGGACCCGCTGGACGAGGACGACTGGGCCGGCTGGACCCACCTCACTGCATCCATCGGCGACAAGGTGCAGCTCGTCGGCGACGACCTCTACGTCACCAACCCGGTGCGCTTGGCCCGTGGCATCGCCGAGAAGGCGGGCAACTCGATCCTGGTCAAGGTGAACCAGATCGGCACGCTCACCGAGACGCTCGACGCTGTGGCCCTCGCCCAGCGCAGCGGCATGACCGCGATCCTCTCGCACCGCTCCGGCGAGACCGAGGACACCACCATCGCCGACCTCGCGGTCGCGGTGGACGGCGGTCAGATCAAGACCGGCGCCCCTGCCCGCTCGGACCGGGTCGCGAAGTACAACCAGCTGCTGCGCATCGAGGAGATCCTGGGAGGTGCGGCGACCTACGCGGGTCGCTCCGCGTTCCCGCGCTTCTCCGCGTAGTCTCGGCACGCCGGAGCGGCCCCGAAGCCTCGCGCCTCGGTGCGGGAGCCGGGGCCGCTCCACTATCCCCCCGTCGCGACCGAGGAGGCACTTGCCGATGGCCCGTCTGCCCCGCCGCCCCTCGGCCCCCGGTGGTGCGCCGCGTCGGCCTGCTCCTGGGCCGCCGCCCGCCGCCCCGAAGGATCCCGCCGCAGCTGCGCGCCCGGCAGGCAGGGCGACGGCGGCGGGGAAGCCGCGCACCGCCTCCGCTCCGCGGTCACCGCGCCCGAAGCAGCCGCCCGCTGCGCCCTCGTCGGCGTGGATCGCCGGCGTCCGCGGCTCCGGCTTCACTCTGCTGGTGATGGGGATCATGATCCTCGCGGTGGTCGTGCTCGCCCCGGGTATCAAGAACTTCGTCGAGCAGCGCGCCGAGATCGCCGAGCTGCAACGCTCGGTCGACGCAGCCAAGACGCAGGCGCAGAACCTCGACGAGCAGCGCACCCGCTGGTCCGATCCGGCCTTCATCCGCGCGCAAGCCCGCGAGCGGCTCTACTTCGTCATGCCCGGCGAGGTCAGCTACCTCGTGCTGGACGACGTGACCCTCGCCCAGCAGGCGCAGCAGCCCGCGAGCGACACCGTGCAGGAGACGCCGAGCGACTGGGCCGGCTCCCTGCTCTCGTCGATCGCCGTCGCGGGCCTGGGCGAGCCGACCGCCGACGAGCTGGCCCCGACTCCGTAGCGCCGGGTTCGCGAGCCCGATACTGCCGCCCGCCCCCGCATACACTGGAGCGTCCTTTCGGCCGTCCGTCCTCTGGAGCCCCCGTGACCACGCCCCCCTTCGATCCGCCGTCCGAGCGCGACATTGCGATCGTCTCCGCCCAGCTGGGCCGCCCGGCCCGCGACGTGGTCGGGATCAGTGCCCGCTGCGTCTGCGGCGACCCGACGGTGGTCTCGACCAGCCCGCGCCTGTCCGACGGCACCCCGTTCCCCACCTTCTACTACTTGAGCCACCCGGCCGCGACGGCCGCGATCTCGCAGCTCGAGGCCACCCAGGTGATGGTCGAGTACAACGACATGCTGGCCGAAGACGAGGAGCTGCGCGAGGCCTACGCCGCCGCGCACCGGGCGTTCCTGGCCGACCGCGAGAGCGTCGGTTCCGTGCCCGAGATCGCGGGGATCTCCTCCGGCGGCATGCCCTCGCGAGTCAAGTGCCTGCACGCCCTCAGCGCGCACGCCCTCGCGGCCGGTCCCGGCGTCAATCCGATCGGCGACCTGGCCCTGGCCCGTGCCGACTGGTCTCCGGAGCGCTGCGAGTGCAGACCGCTCGACGGGTAGCCGCTCCTCTCGGAGCCGCGGAGGCGACACCACCGGCGCGCTCTTCGCTAAGCTGATCACCCGTCGGGGTCAGTGCTGTCCACCGCGTCGAGAGCGGGCACTTCGCGTTGCGTGAGGGTGTTCGCATTGTCCATCCCCCTTGGAGAATCAACCGTGCCCAAAATCCTGATCGTCGGAGGCGGCTACGCCGGCTTCTACACCGCGTGGAAGCTCGAGAAGCAGCTTCGCCCGCACGAGGCAGAGGTCACGATCGTCGACCCGCTGCCCTACATGGCGTATCTACCCTTCCTCCCCGAGGTCGCCGCGGGGTCCATCGAGCCCCGCCACGCGATCGTCTCGCTGCGCCGTCACCTCAAGAAGACCGCGATTCTCGCCGCCAAGGTGACGAAGATCGACCACGCGAACCGCATCGCGACCATCACTCCGACGGTCGGCGAGCCCTACGAATTCGAGTACGACCAGATCGTCGTCACCGCCGGCTCCGTTTCGCGTACCTTCCCGATCCCGGGCGTCGCCGACACTGCGATTGGCCTGAAGACGATCGAGGAGGCGACCGCAATCCGCGATCGCATACTCACCAACTTCGACAAGGCCGCGTCGCTCCCGGCCGGCCCCGAGCGCTCGCGCCTGCTGACCGTCACGGTCGTCGGCGGAGGCTTCGCGGGCATCGAGGTCTTCGCCGAGCTGCGCTCCTTCGCGAGCGCGCTGCTCAAGCGCTACCCCGAGATCGACTTCGAGGAGACGCAGTTCCACCTCATCGAGGCGATGGGCCGGATCATGCCCGAGGTTGCCCTCGAGACCAGCCACTGGGTGCTGAAGAACCTCGACCAGCGCGGCGCCACCGTGCACCTGGACACGCAGCTGAAGTCGGCCGAGAACGGCGTCATCCAGCTCTCGACCGGCGAGAGCTTCGAGTCGGACCTCATCATCTGGACCGCGGGCGTGATGGCGAACCCGTCGATCAAGAACTCCGACCTGCCGATCGAGGAACGAGGCCGCCTCCGCGTGCGCGCAGACCTCCGCGTCGGCCACGACGACGTGCTCGTCGAGGGTGCCTGGGGAGCCGGCGACGCGACTGCCGTCCCCGACCTCACCGGTGGCGGCGTCGGCGGCTTCTGCGTGCCGAACGCGCAGCACGCCGTCCGCCAGGGCAAGCTCCTGGCCAAGAACATCACCGCGGTGCTTCGCGGCGAGAAGCCGGTCGACTACATTCACAAGAATGCGGGAGCCGTCGCGGGCCTGGGCATCGGGATCGGCGTCTTCCAGTCCGGCAAGATCGCGATCAAGGGCTTCCCCGCCTGGGTCATGCACCGCGGTTACCACGGCCTCGCAATGCCCTCCTGGGAGCGCAAGTTCCGTGTGGTCTGGGGCTGGTGGAACAACCTCTGGCTCGGCCGGGATATCGCCTCGATCGAGGCGCGCGAGTACCCTCGCGGCTCCTTCGAGACTTACGCGTCGCGTCCGCGCCCGGCGGCACCAGCCGCCGAGGTGCCGGCCGCGCAGGCTCCGGCGCAGATCCCCGGCCAGGTCGGCGCTCCGGTGCCGGTCGGCGGAGAGCCCGCCAAGTCCTGACACCGCCGCCGGGAGGATCGCTCCTCCCGGTGGTCGCCCCCATAGCCCAATCGGCAGAGGCAGACGACTTAAAATCGTTTCAGTCTGGGTTCGAGTCCCAGTGGGGGCACTCCAGGTCACGACTCCGGATGCGGGCCGCGCCTACGCAGCGCGGGCGTGGCTGCTGCGGTGGGCGGGCTCGAGCAGTGCGGCCTCAAGGGCCTCGGTGACCTCGCCCGGGGTGCAGTCGGCGCAGAGCACGACGAGTTCCGGCTCGGTGTCGTGGCTGCCGGAGCGGTCGAGAACGGTGGCGTCGGTGCCGCAGAGTACACATTCGATCATCCGGGTACCGTACGTCCGACCTCCGACATCGCCGGGAGTCGCTCCGGCGCGTCCGCCGGCCGAGAGGTCCGTCATCGAGGTCGAGATCGGCTGGCGGGGCGTAGGCGGCCCGTCTGGAGTTCTCCACCTCGGTTGCGAACAGCTGTCGTCCGAAGACGCCGTCGGAACTCGAGTGTCGCTCGCCCGCGCCCCCGTCGCATAGAGTCATCGCCAGGCGGTTCCGCGCCTGGGCACGATCGTCCCGGAACACGGTCCGCCCGGTCCGCGGCGGGCGCCAGGAACGGCCCCGCCTCTCGTGCCCGCGGGCACCGTCATGCACTGCCCGGCGACGGGCGGCCGGGAGGCCTCTAATGGGGAAGCTGCTCTACGGAGCCTCGGGAGTCGAGATCGAGTTCGACGACCGCACGCTCACGCACGTCCAGATCGTCATCGCCAATAAGCTGCGCCGCCGCGAGAGCTTCTTCTTCTCCTGGCGCGATGACCCCGCGGTCGGTGACGGTCGCTCGAGCATCTGGCTCGACCCCTCCGTGCCCCTCTACTTCCGGTACTTCGGTGCCCGCGTCCCCTCGATCAACCGCACCTGGATCGACCTGCTGAGCGTCTCGGCGAATTCCTCCGGTGGGCTGCAGCTCACGCAGGAGCCGGACGCCGCGCCCCCTCCGCCGCCCAAGGGCGAGCAGGGCGCCTAACACCTCAACCGCCCGCCCTCGGAGAAGAGCCCATGCAGCGCGACGTCTCGGCCCACCTCACTCTCGACGTCGCGGCTCCCGCCGCTCTCGTCCTCTCGATCGCCGTGGCCGAGCCCTACGGTGCGCAGGAGTCGCTGGCGCTGAGCGTCGACGGCCGACCGCTCGTTGCGCGCGAGGTCGTGGACCAGCACGGCACCCGGCTGCATGTGCTCGACGCTCCCGTCGGGCACCTCGTCGTCGACTACTCCGCGCGGATCCACGGTCGCCTCACTCCCCTCGAGGGCGACGAAATGGATCGGCTGCGCTACCTGCGGCCGAGCCGCTACGCGGAGTCGGATGTGCTGTGGGCGACGGCGCGTGCGGAGTTCGCCGGTCTCACTGGGCCCGGCCTGCTGCACGCGGTGAGCTCCTGGGTCGGCACGCGGCTGGCCTACGTACCCGGGTCCAGCCTGCCGACCGACGGTGCCGAGCGGACTCTGCTCGCGCGCCGTGGAGTCTGCCGCGACTTCGCCCATCTGGTCGTCGCGCTCCTCCGGGCGCTCGACGTGCCCGCCCGACTTGCGGCCGTGTACGCGCCGGGGCTGCGGCCGATGGACTTTCACGCGGTCGCGGAGGCCTGGATCGAGGGGGAGTGGCGCGCGGTAGATGCGACGACGCTCGCGCCGCGGTCGAGCCTGGTGCGGATCGCGACGGGGCACGACGCGGCCGACACCGCGTTCCTCGGCGTGTACGGCGGCATCGCCACCCTCCGCGAACTCACCGTGAGCGCCGTGGCGGACGTGCTGCCCGATGACGACCTGGATCAGCCGGTCGCAATCGGTTGATCGAGCCGCTCGGCTACTCCGGTTCGATGAAGCGCCGCCAGGCCCAGATCGACGTGCACACCGCGGTGAACGCGACCACGGCGAAGAGCACCGGGCCCGCACCGCCGTCGGTCGACCAGGACGCGATCGTCGGCGTGAGCAGCACGAACAGGACGGTCGTTGCGAGCAGGGTCAGTCCGAGCCAGAGCAGCGGCGACCACTGCAGGATGCTGCGGCCGGCCGGTCGCCCGACGGGGAACAGCAGCATCACGCTTGAGCCCACCGAGAGCAGCGTGGTCGCGCTCAGGATCTCGGCTGCCAGCACGGAGGCGAACGATCCGTCGGGCGGGACGACGGCCGCGGTACCCCAGGCGATCCCGGCGAGTCCGAGGAGCGAGACGATGCGGACGGTGGCGAGCTTCGCCTGGTCGGCGGCGGACGCGCCCTCGGGGAGGACGAGGCCGATCACCACTCCGAAGAGGAACGCGGGGTCCAGCCCCGCGAAGCGCGAGACGAGGGCGGCCGCTGCGACCAGCAGCAGCGCGCGGGGAGCGGCGACGACGCCGACGTCCCTCAGCCCGAGGTGTCGACCGACCAGAGCCGGCACGGCAGCGGCGACCGCGTTGACGACAGCGACCGCGACGATGACCGCGATCAGCAGCCGCAGGTAGGCCGGCTGGCCGTCGACCCGACCCGAGAGCAGGACCAGCCCGGCCGCGCAGCCGATCATCCCGACCACCATCAGGCGCGGTGAGACGGGTGCGGCGTCCGGCTTGTCGTCGTACTCGACGGCGGCACGATTGCGACCGGTGAGCTGCCAGCTGCGTCCCGTGCGGGGTGCGCGTCCGGCCGCGGCGAGGCGGGCCGGGACCACGACCAGGGCGAGCGAGAGCAGAGCGAGGGCGAGCGAGCGCATCCAGTCGGCCATCGTGACGACGGGCGAGCCCGCGGTCAGCGCGGTGGTCATCCCGGTGGCGGAGCTCCAGCCGCCCGGAGCGGACCCCGTGTCGGGCGCCGGCGCCTGGGGAGGTGTCCCGCCGCCTTGGTCGGGGGCGGGCGCCGGCTCCGGGGTGGGCTGGTCGCTGGGCTCTTTCTGCGGCGCGGGTGCGTCGTCGTCGGGGTGTGTCGGAGCGGGGGCAGTGTTCGGCGCGGCGCTGGTGGGAGCGGGAGCGGGAGCGGCGGGCGCCGAGGGAGCGGCGGGCGAGGCCCCGGGAGTGGTGGGCGGCGTCGTGGTCGGCGTCGGGATGGGCGCGGTCGTCGTGGCCGCGAAGGTCACGTCGACCCAGGGGCTCGGCGAGCTGTAGTTACCGGCTTTGTCGCCCGCGATGACCGAGACGCGGTGCGCGCCGGCGGTGATGGTGCCTCCGGTGCATTTCCACACGCCTGCGCTGACCGCCGCGTCGCAGGTGTTGACCCGGTCGACGTACACGTAGGCGCGGGTGCCGTTGACGCCAGTCCCGGAATAGGAGGCGCCGCTGAGTGGCAGGACGGCGCCGGTGGCCGGCGAGGTCAGAGCGGGAGCGACGGGAGCCGCGGTGTCGACCACGAGGGTCACCGGCGCGCTCGCCGGCGAGGCGGCGCTGCCGGCGAAGGAGGCGGTCTGCGTCGCGGTGACGCGGTAGCTGCCAGGTGCGGGGGTGGGGGCGAGCTGGCAGAACCACGCGCCGCTGGAGTCGGCGGTGGCCAGGCACGCGGCGCCCCCGTTCGAGACCGCGGCGACCTTCGCGCCGGGGTACGCCGTGCCGCGGACCGAGCCCGCGGAGGTCGCCGAGCCGTCGACCGACTCGATCACCGGAGCGCTGAGGACGGTGATCGGGACGGCGGTCGAGGTGGTCCCGCCACCGGCCAAGAGTTCGACTGCCACGAGGGTCGCCGGGCCGTCCTTGAGGGTCACGGTGCAGCTCCACGTACCGTCGGCGCCTGTGGTGGTGATGCACAGCGGGTCGCCTCCGCCACGGAGGCCGATCTGCACCTGATTCCCCGCGGTCGCCGTGCCGGTGACGGTGGTGCTGCCCGATGTCAGCATGGCGCCCGACGCGGGCGCCGTGATCGCGAGAGCGGCCGCCTGAGCGGACGGAGCGGCGAGACCGGAGACGGAGGCGAGTAGGAGCAGCAGGAGCGCTGCCGTGCGCAACGGGGATCGGCGGACTCGGGGCACCGGCACGGCCGGTGAATCCCCCGGTACTGCCCTGTCGACACCCGATTTCACGATGCGTCCATTGCACGGGCGCAGGAGAGTGCTGTCAAGCGCGCCGCACCACTGTTCTCGGATGTACACCATTTAGAGGAGACCTCTCCGTCGGACGGTGGACACCGGGCGATCCGGGAGAGCGCTTCCGCGAGAATATACCCGGCGATCAGATCCGGAGGACAGTGGAATGCGCGAAGACGAGGCCCGTGGGCGCGATCGGCAGCAGGTGCGCGTCGAATCGGCGCGCTTCGACGACCCGCGCGAACTCGGTCGGCTCCTGCCGCCGGGTGTGCGGATCGGAGTGGCGCAAAGCGCCTTCCAAACGGAGGGCTCACTCGAGACCGGTGGCCGGGGCCGCTCGGTCTGGGACGACTTCGCCCTGCGGCGCGGAACGATCGCCGAGGAGGCGACTCCCGAGATCGCCACCGACTTCCTCCTGCGCTGGCGTGAAGATCTCGCGCTGCTGGTCGATCTCGGCGTCGACGAGCTGCGGCTCTCGGTCTCGTGGCCGCGGCTGCAGCCCGACGGACGTGGGCCGATCGACCGCGGCGCGCTCGGCTTCTACGACCGCCTGCTCGACGCGCTCGCCGAGGCGGGCATCCGCGTCGCACTGACCCTGCATCACCGTGACACTCCGTCGGCGCTCAGCGGCGGCTGGATGAACCGCGACACCGCGTTCCGCTTCGGCGACCTGGCCTTCGAGTTGGGCGGGCGGTTCGGCGACCGGGTCGCTGACTGGATCACCCTCGATCAGCCCTCGACGGTGATGCTCGAGGGCTATGTGCTCACACGCCAGGCGCCGGGCGCTGGGCGCCTGTTCAGCGCCCTCCCTGCGCTGCACCACCAGCTGCTCGGGCACGGCGTGGCCCTCGAGGCGCTACGGGCTGCGGAGGTGACGGGGCGGATCGGCCTCGTCGACGCGCTCGCGCCGGTGGAGCCCGCTTCCGATGACGACCGCGACCGCGCCTTCGCGGCTCTCGCGGACGTTCTGCGGAATCGCCTGGTCGGCGGCGCCGTCCTGACGGGGCCTATCCCGTCGGGCCGGAGGAGCTGCCGCCGTTCCTCGGCGCCCTCGCCCAGGCCGACCCGCTCGACCTCGCCCGTATCTCGGCTCCCCTCGACTTCTACGCTGTTGCGCCGTTGCCGCCGCAGCGGATCGTGGCGGGCCGCGATCCGGCACTGCCCACCGGAGTCGGCGCCGTGCCTGCCCTGCCGTTCCACACGGCGCCCTGGCCGGATCTGGACCGCACGGGTGACGGCTCGCCGGTCGCGCCCTGGGCAGTGGTCTCGGTGCTGCGGTCGCTGGTCGAGCGCTACGGCGAGGTGCTCCCTCCGCTGGTCGTCACCGCGCTGGGGGCGAGCTACCCGGACGAGCCCGACCGTGAGGGTGCGATCGTCGATAGGGAGCGGATCCGGTGGCTGGGCTCGCACCTCGCCGCGCTGGCGGAAGCGATCCACGACGGGCTGCCGGTGGAGGCCGTGCAGCTGTGGACTCTGGTCGATGCGTTCGAGTGGCAGCACGGTTACAGCCGGCCGCACGGGCTCGTCGCCGTCGACACGCGCAGCCGCGACCGGGTGCCGAAGGCGTCATTCGACTGGCTGCGGCGGGTCCTCGACGCCCGGTCGTGATGCCCGGGCGTGCGAGACTGCCGCCGTGCGCAGCCTCCTCGCCCTCGCCTCCGTCCTCCACGCCAAGCCCGCGCCGGTGCTCGCTGCGCTCGCCGACGTCCTCGCCGTCGACGGCGCGTACGAGCGCCGGGGGAGTGGGCTTGAGCGTCTCCTCCCCGTGTTCGGGGTGGAGCAGTGGCGGGTGTTCGCCGTCGAGGAGGGGTCGCGACTCGAGTGCGAGCTGGCCTCGGGGGCGGCCTCGTCGGCGCTCGCCGGAGTCTTTCTGCGGCGGCGCATCCGTGCGGCGCCGGAGCGGTTCCGCGCGGTTGTGACGGCGGTCGCCGACGCGGTGGAGTAACGCCTCGCGGCAGCCCTGGCCAACCCGCTTCCCCGCCCGCCCTGTGTCGCGGCCGCCGGCCCCGCTCCTCCGCGTGCCAGCGCCCCCCGAACGGGGAATGCGGCGATGCCCGACGCTGTTGTCTACGGAAGACGGGACGGGGCTCGGCGCCCCGCCCACCGGACAGCTCGGAGGAGCCAGAGGCAGATGGCAGGAACAGGGATGAACAAGGGCCGAAGGGGGCGTGGCAGCGACGAGGAGATCGTCTACCGCCGCCACGCGAACGGACGTGGCCTGGTCGCTCCCGGATCGCGCGTCTCGGCGAGCGCGTACGTGGAGACCGGCGCCTACGTCGAGCCCGGCGCGACGGTCGGCGAGCGGGCGTGGATCGGCGCCGGCAGCTGGGTCGACCGCGACGCGATGATCGGGCACAGCGCCTTCATCGGCGCGAACGTGCACGTTGGACCCGAGGCGATCATCGGCCCGGGCGCGCGGATCGGAAGCTACTCCCGGATCGGACGCTCGGCAGTGATCGCGACCGGTGCCCGCGTGGATCGGGACACCGTGGTGCCCGACGGTGCCCGCAAGGGCGTCGACGAGGCGCGCGAGAGCGGCAGCCGCGCGGCCTGACACCCTGCGACCCTGTTCCGTAGGCTCCTCCAGCGGCGGAATAGGGTCGTTCCATGTTCGAACTTCACCACCTCAGCGCCCAGGAGCAGTGGGACTGGCTCCAGCGCGGAGACATTACGTCCGTCGAACTCACTGAGCACTACCTCACCCGGATCGAGCGCTGGAACGACGAGCTCGGCGCCTTCGCCACGGTGACCGCCGAGAGAGCCCGGGAGCGAGCCTCGGCGCTCGGCCCAGCGCCCGGCACGGCTCCGCTCTGGGGCCTGCCCAGCGGCGACAAGGACCTCTGGCGGCGCGCGGGAGTGCGGACCGCCTTCGGCTCGCGTCTGCGCGAGCACGACGTGCCCACCGTCTCGGACGAGATCGTCGAGGTGCTCGACGCGGCGGGAACAGTCAGCCTCGGCAAGACCGCGGCACCCGAGTTCGGGATGCCTGCGTACACCGAGACGCGGATCGGGCCGCCCGCCGTCACGCCGTGGGACACTCGGCTGGGCGCCGGCGGATCCAGCGGAGGCGCCGCGGTCGCCGTCGCAGCGGGCCTGCTCCCGTTCGCGCCGGCCTCGGACGGCGGTGGGTCGATCCGCATCCCCGCCGCTGCTTGCGGCCTCGTGGGCCTGAAGCCCTCGCGGGGCCGCGTCGCCGCGCTCTCCGGGATCGGCGGCGTCGGCGGCCTGAGCGTTGCCGGACCGATCGCCCGCTCCGTCGCCGACGCGGGCCTCCTGCTGGAGGGGATGCTGGAGCGGCGCAACGGCCGCCTTCCGCAGCGGTGGTCGCTCGGTGCCCCCGGAGACGGCGAGGGCTCGTTCCTCGGTGCCGCGGTGCGCGGGGAGGGCCGCTTCCAGATCGGCGTGCTGACGGACTCGCCGTGGGACGACGCCTACGAGATCCGCTTGGCGCCGGAGGCACGCGCCGCGCTGGACGAGGGGATCGCCGCGCTGGCCGCCCTCGGTCACGGGCTCGAGCAGGCATCGCTGCCCCCGAGCGCCGACTACCCGGCCGCCTTCCGGATGCTGTGGCAGAGCGGAGCCGCGACTCTGCCCGTCGAGGGTGCGGACCTGGACCTCCTGGAGCCGTTGACCCGCTGGCTGGTGGAGGAGGGACGGCGCCGCTCCGCCCGTGACCTCGTCGAGGCCGCCTCGTGGCTCTCGGGCTATGAGCGCGCGGTGATCGCCGCATTCTCGGCGTTCGACGCCGTCCTGACTCCGTCGATGGCGATGACGCCGCGCCCCGTCGGCTGGTACGACCTCGAGGATCCGGAGCGCAACTTCGAGCAGCAGTGCCTGTACACGCCATACACGTCGTTCGTGAACGTGAGCGGTCTCCCTGCGATCACCCTGCCGCTGAGCACGACGGAGGAGGGGCTGCCGATGGGGATCCAGCTGATCGGACGGCCGGGCGGCGAGGCGACGCTGCTCGCGATCGGTACGCAGCTCGAGCGACGAGCGCGCTGGCAGCGGAGGCACCCGCCGCAGTGGTGACGGGTCCGGTTTGTGCTCCTGATTAAGGCACGGCTCCGGGTGTCCTGCGAATGATCAGGATCCGACTCTGGCCACTGAGGTAAGCCTTGCCTATACTGGAACGCGATGTGCATGTTCGAGGACCGCGACGGCTCCGCGCCGGTCAACGCGAAGCAGTTCCTGATCGCGGGCGATGAGAGCGTCGTGCCGTGGATCCAGAGCATCCTCGACGTCCTCCCCGCCACCGCCCGCGGCCAGGTCTTCGTCGAGGTCGACGATGCTCGCGGTCTGCCGCCGCTCGCGGCTCCCGGTCGGGTCTGCGTCACCTGGCTCGGCCGCTCCGAGCGCTCGGGCGCCCCCGGCACCGGTGAGCGCTGCCGACGCGGAGTCGCACTCGACCGTGCGGTGCGGGCCTGGGTTGGCGAGATGTCCGTCATCGACGGTGACTACCCGTGGGCCGACGACCGGCACGACTTCTGCGCTTGGATCGGCGGGGTCGGCCCGGTCGTTACCCAGCTCGCGGCCGACGTCGAGGCGCGCCTGCGTTCCTCCTCCGAGCACGCCGCGCACTGACCTCGAACCGCGGAGTCCGCGTGGGTTAGGCAAGGCTTACCTTCTGTGCGACACTGAGGTGATGCCTCCGACGACCGCAGCCCCCGCCCGCCCGGCCTACCGGCCGTACCTCGCGACCGTTGCCGCAGTGACCCGGATCGCCCCGCACTTCATCAGAGTCACCTTCACCGGCACCGACGTCGACTGCGTCGGCCGCACCGGCCCCGACCAGCGGATCAAACTCGTCGTCCCCACCGACGCCTCCGACGCCCCCGCCTTCCTCGCCTCCGTCTCCAACCCCGACGGACCCGACGGGCTCGACCCCGACTGGTACGGCCGCTGGCGCTCCCTCCCCGACGCACTCCGGAACCCGCTTCGCACCTACACGATCCGAGCCGTCCGCCCCGAACTCGCCGAAGTCGACGTCGACTTCGCCGCCCACGGCGACGCTGGACCGGCCTCAGCCTGGGTGGAATCCGCCCGCGCCGGCGACCAGATCGTCATCATTGCTCCCGACAGCCGCTCCGAACTGCCCGGCGGCGGAGCCGAATTCCACCCAGGAGCCGCCACCTCCCTCCTGCTCGCCGGAGACGAGACAGCCGTCCCCGCCATCGCCGCAATCCTCGAGAGCCTCGACGACGACGCCACCGGAGCCGCCTTCCTCGAAGTCCCCACAGCCCTGGACCGACTTCCGCTCCACCACCCCGCCAGCATGCACGTCACATGGATCATCCGCACAGAGGCTCAAGCACCCGGCGCAGCACTCGGCGACGCGGTCCGCACCTGGGCGACCCGCTTCCTCACAGCCCACCACCGCGGAGTCGACGTCAGCGACATCGACATCGACCACGAGATCCTCTGGGAAGTCCCCGAAGAGAGCAGCGACCCCGGCCTGTACGCCTGGATCGCCGGCGAAGCGGGCGCGGTCAAGCTCATCCGCCGCTGCCTGGTCACCGAACTCGGAGTCGACCGGAAGCGGGTGGCGTTTATGGGTTACTGGCGCCTCGGCCGCCCCGAGTCCTAACCGCCGGAGCGCCGCAGGGCGACGTTCTGCGGCGTTGTCGGCGGGCGCGATACCGGCGGTATCGCTTCCTTCTCCGCCTTGCAGAACGTCGCCCTGCGACGCTCCGGGGGTGCTTGCCGCTGGGTGATGTTTTGCGGTGGTGTGGGCGGGCGGGATACCGGCGGTATTGCTTTCTTTTCCGTCTTGCAGAACGTCGCCCTGCGACGCTCCGGGGGTGCTTGCCGCGGGGTGATGTTTTGCGGTGGTGTGGGCGGGCGGGATGCCGGCGGTATTGCTTTCTTTTCCGTCTTGCAGAACGTCGCCCTGCGACGCTCCGGGGGTGCTTGCCGCGGGGTGATGTTTTGCGGTGGTGTGGGCGGGCGGGATGCCGGCGGTATTGCTTTCTTTTCCGCCTTGCAGAACGTCGCCCTGCGACGCTCCGGGGGTGCTTGCCGCTGGGTGATGTTTTGCGGTGGTGTTGGCGGGCGGGATGCCGGCGGTATTGCTTTCTTTTCCGTCTTGCAGAACGTCGCCCTGCGACGCGACGGGGCGCTCGGAGGGTGGGGCAGCGCGCCAGGGGCGCGGGCGGGCGGGGAGTCTTCGTGCTGATCAAGTAGCCCTCGCAGAGGGCGTGTCGAGATCCGCGGACGCAGGCGCGCGAGGTTACAGGGTGGGGGAGACGCCGACGAGGCGGCTGGAGAGGGTCCACAGGTCGTGAGCGAGCGCTCGATCGTGGGCCTGAGGGTTCAGGGAGCCGTGAGGGGTGAGCTGGTCGAAGTAGGTGCCGCTGGCGGCGCCGACGTCGGGCTCGGAGGCGAGAGTGATCAGGGGCACCGCACCCGCCTCGGCGGAGATGCCGAAGGAGCCGACGGAGAGACTGGTCATCAGCTTCATCATCGTGCTGTCAGCACCGAAGCTCGTCGAGACGACGCCCGGATGGAACGAGTAGGCGTCGACCGACGTCGTCAGCAGGCGCTCCGCCAGCTCCCGGATGAACAGGATCGTCACCAGCTTCGACGTGCCGTAGGCGCGCCAGCCGCCGAACCACGGGCCGCGGCGGTTGTCGAGGTCGTCGAGCTTCAGCCGGCCGAACCGGTTCGCGAGGCTCGCCGTCGACACGATCCGCACGCCCGCGCGCTCCCGCGAGGTCTCGATCATCCGCGGGAGCAGCAGGCGGGTGAGCAGGAAGGGCGCCAGATGGTTGCTCTGAACCGTGCGCTCGTGGCCGTCGACCGTCTCGGCGCGGTGCGAAACGAGTCCGCCGGCATTGTTTGCGAGCACGTCGATCCGCTCGTACCGTTCGAGCAGCACGTCGGCCAGCGCGCGGACGTCGTCGAGCCGGTCGAAGTCGGCGAGGAAGGGATCGCCGCCCACCTCGGCGGCGACTGCGCGCGTGCGCTCGGGATGGCGACCGACCACCGCCACCCGCGCGCCGGCCGCGGCCAGAGCTCCTGCCGCGACCCGGCCGATGCCGGAGCTCGCACCGGTGAGGACGACGACGCGCCCCGTCATGTCAGTGACCACGGAGATACCCGCCCTTCTCGAGGCCAGCCTCGATCTCGAATCTATTGCTCAGTGGATCACGGCCCGCCACGGTGTACACGAGCGGAAACCACATTCCGTACAGCCGCCACTGCTCCTTGTGCACGGCCTCGTGCTCGAGGACCTGGTCGGAGACGTTCGTTCTCGTCAGGTAACTGGTGCCGACGCAGGACCCGCCGCGGCTAAACGCCCACGAGGGCAACCCGGTGAAGACGACGAGGCCGTGGCTGCGCCGGATCGGCCCGGTGCTCCACAGGGCGCCCCAGGCGAGCCCGATCGCGCAGGCGAAGAGGTAGCCCGGCCGGGTGATTGCCGGGTCCAAAGCAACCTTCGCGACGCGACGACGGAGGGCGCTCACGCGCTGTCGCGTCCGTAGGTCTCGAGCAGCCGTAGCCAGACCTCGCTGATCGTGGGGTAGGAGGGGATCGCGTGCCAGAGGCGGGAGAGCGGCACCTCGCCGACGACCGCGATGGTCGCGGAGTGGATCAGCTCGCCGACCTCCTTGCCGACGAAGGTGACGCCGAGCACGACCTTCCGGTCCTCGTCGACGACCATCCGCGCCGTGCCCGTGTAGCCGTCGGCGGCGAGGGCGGCGCCGGCGACGGAGCCGATCTCGTAGTCGATGACGCGGATGCGGTAGCCGGCCTTCTCGGCGGCCGCGGCGGTGAGGCCGACGGAGGCGACCTCCGGATCGGTGAAGACGACCTGCGGCACGGCCTCGTGGTCGGCGGTCGCGACGTGCGCACCCCAGGGTGCGTCCTGGACCTCGGTGCCGGCGGCGCGCGCGACGATGACATCGCCGGCGGCGCGGGCCTGGTACTTGCCCTGGTGCGTGAGCAGCGCGCGATGGTTGACATCGCCGACTCCGTAGAGCCACGGGCGATCACCGCCGAGGGGGACGCCGTCGGCGCCAAGCACGAGCATCGTGTCGTCGACCGCGAGTGAGGAGCCGGGCTCGAGCTCTACCGTCTCGAGCCCGATGTCGCGGGTGTGCGGAGCGCGTCCGGTCGCGGCGAGGACCTGCTCGGCCTCGATCACGTCACCGCCCGTGAGGGTCACGGTGACGATGCCGTCGGTCCGGCGCTCGACCGAGGCGGGGGAGTGGCCGAGGCGGAGATCGACGCCGAGTGCGCGGAGTGCATCGCCCACGAGCTCGCCGGCGAACGGCTCGAACGGCGCGAGGAGCCCGCTGCGGGCGACCAGGGTGACGGAGGAACCCATGCCCGCGTAGGCCGTCGCCATCTCGGTGGCAACGACTCCGCCGCCGATCACGACGAGGCGCGGCGGCACCTCCTCTGCCGAGGTGGCCTCGCGGCTCGTCCACGGGGAAGCGGCGCGCAGGCCCGGAATGTCGGGGACGACGGCGCGAGTGCCGGTCGCGACGGCGACGGCGGAGCGGGCACGAAGGACCCGGACCCCGCCGTCCGGTCCGGTCACGGTTACCTCGCGCTCGGCGCTCAGACGGCCGTGCCCGCGGACGAGTTCGATGCCGGCGCCCTCGAGCCACTGCACCTGGCCGTGGTCGTCGAAGTGGCTCGTGAAGGAGTCGCGGCGGGCCAGGAGAGCGGCGACATCGACGCCTCCGCTAACGGCCTGCGCGGCGCCGAGCAGATCGTGTGCGGCCCGCAACGCCATCGGCGGGCGGAGCAGCGCCTTTGAGGGCATGCACGCCCAGTAGGAGCATTCGCCACCCACCAGCTCGCTCTCGACGACAGCGGCGGTGAGCCCGCCCTGCACCGCTCGGTCCGCGAGGTTCTCGCCGACCGGGCCTGCTCCGATGACGATGACGTCGAACTCGTCGGTCGTCGTGCTGCTCATACGGTCTCCTTGAGGGTCTCGGAGGCGTCGAGCCCCGCGGTGGGTGGAGGCGCGGCGCTCAATGCGCCGGCACGATCTCGGCGCGCCAACCGTCGTAGCGCCCGCCGTGGCTCTCGACCGCCTCGATCACCTGGCGGAGGAACGCGGTGGTCGACTCCTCGTCCACCGCGGCGTGATGGCCGGCGACGAGGACTTGGCGCAGCCGCAGCCGCAAGATCGCGATCTCGTAGCCGGAGGCCACGAGCATACGTGCGGCGCGGCGCGCGGTGCTGCGGCGGGAGAACACAGCGAAGTGGTCGACCTCGCGCAACTCCCAGACCTGGTCGCCGTAGCGGAGCCGGATCTCCAGCTGCTGCGCGGCGCGCGCCCGCTGCGCCTTCAGCGAGGAGCTGCCGGGAGCAGTGACGGTGGTGCTCTCCTCGCTCATCGGCCGGTGAATTCGGCATTCGTGCGGCGGAGGAACGCCTCGGCGCCAATGCGGGCGTCCTCGGAGGCGGCGAGGCGGGCAAGCGCACCGGGGAGCGCGGCGACCGCCTCGGTGTCGGAGGTGGAGACCGCGAGCCGGGCGTTCGCGAGCGCGGCCTGCACAGCGAGCGGCGCCTGTGCGGCGATCCGTGCCGCGAGGGCGGAGGCAGCCTCGGTGACGGTGCCGTCGGGGACGACCTCCTGCACGAGGCCGATGCGGTGGGCCTCCTCGGCGTCAAAGAGATCACCGGTGAGGATCCAGCGCATCGCGTCGCCCCAGCCCACTGCGCGCGGGAACCGCAGCGTCGATCCGCCGAAGGGCAGGATGCCGCGCGCGACCTCGAGCTGTCCGAATCGCGTGGACCGCTCGGCGAGGACGACGTCGCTCGCGAGGGCCAGCTCGATGCCGAGAGTGAGGCAGATGCCCTGGATCCCGATGACGACCGGCTTGCTCACGGGGCGGGTGCGCAGCCCCCACGGGTCAAGACCGCCCTCGGGCACGAAGTCGAGCGCTCCCGCACCCAGGAGTGGTCCGATGTCGGCGAGATCGAGCCCGGCCGTGAAGTGTTCTCCCTCGGCGAGTACCACGCCTGCCCGCAGCTGCGGATCGCGGTCGAGTTCGCCGTAGGCGGCGGCCAGCTCGGCGAGCAGCCGCAGGTCGGCGGCGTTGCGCTTCTCCGGCCGGTCAAGCACGATCGCGAGCACGGCGCCGCGGCGTTCCGTGCTCACGCGCGGTCTCTCGTCGCTCATGGTTCCTCCGCTTGGTCGCGTCTGACCATCTTGCCGGGTGCCACCGACATGCGCCGGGGCTTGCGCGTCGCTGGGTAGGCGTTCCTCAGGCCCCGCGGGACAGAGCGCCGAGGAGACGGAGGATCGTGGGTAGGTCGTCCTCGGCCGCGGCCGGCGAGGACGGGCGAAGGAGGTGACCCCGGCGCCCGCGAGCGGGAAGCGGGCCCGCAGAGCGTCCAGACTCGCGACGAGGCGGGAGGCGGAGACTCCGAAAGGGACCGGGTCGAACAGGCCCGCGAGATCGGCGGGGTCGAGCACATCGAGATCTACGTGCACGTACACGGAGGCGGCACCCGTGGCCTCAACGGCGGCGATCAACGACTCGGCGTCGAGGGCGTCGGCGGCGATGACCGCGGCGCCGCGTTCGACCAGGGGCTCGAGTTCTCCCTCGTCGGCGGAACGCACTCCGGCGAGCACGACGTTCTCGTCGGCCACCCGCTCGTCGGCGCCGGCGCTCAGCAGGCCCACGCCGCGGCCCAGCGCCGCCGCGAGGACCATGCCGCAGAAGGCTCCGCTGCTGGAGGAGTCGGGCGTGTGTGCGTCCGGATGCGCGTCGAGCCACACCAGCGCGACCGGGCCCGCGGCGGTCCGCACCGCATGCCCGATCGCCGCGAACTCGACGCCGCAGTCGCCGCCGATCGTGATCACCGGCTCGGTGCGGCCGGCGAGAGCCTCCCGCACCCGCTCGGCGACGGTCGCGACGGAGGCGTAGCGGCGGACGCCGGTGTCCTGCGCGTCACCCGCCTCGGTGGGCACCTCGAGGGTGGTGGTGGCGGAGGAGGGCAGATCGCCCCGGATCGCCTCGGCTCCGTCGACGAGGCGCATCGCGCGCGTCGACGCCGAGCCCTGCCACTGGGGAACGACAAGGAAGGAGGCCATGTCCTTCACTATGGCATGCGCGCGGTCTGCGGCGGATGACGCTCGGCCTGGGCGCGCGGCTCGCGGTAGCCGGCCACGACGGCCTCGAGGGCGGAGTCGGCGTCGAGCAGCAGGGACTGCGCCGTCGCGCAGGCGGCCGCGACGTCGGCGGCGGAGGCGAGCTGCGCGGACGTGCGCAGTTCGGAGAGGGTCGCGGCCCGGTCCAGGTCGTCGCGCACCGAGCGCTCGACCTGACTGAGCTGCACCTCGGCACGGGTCACCAGTCCGATCAGCGAGTCGACGGCGTCGAGCAGGGCGGCGGGATCGGCCACGTCGCCTCGTGCCACGAGTTCGGTCGCCTCGCGCAGCGGCCGGACTCTGCGCTCCGGAGTCGTGCCTGCGAGGACGGAGACTTCGGCGCGTGCGTGCTGGAGACGCTCCGGGAGGGACGAGCTCGGCGGGGTCACTCCGAGATCGTACGGCCGGAGTGTGACACCGCGTGACGCCGGGGTTCGACCGGCAGCGGCACCCTCCCCAAGATGGAGGTATGACCCGCTCGCTCGCCATCGTCGAGGTCGCCCACGCGCGGCCGGGCCGCGAGGAGTATCACGCGTACGTACAGATCCTGAACGGCCGCATCCTGACCCTCGCCCGCGAGCGCGGCTGGCACGCCGAGCGCTTCGCGGCCGAGGAGCTGGGCACGGCGGAGCTGCTGGCCCGCACGGCGGGGGCGGACGCCCTGGTGCTCGCGGGCGGCGAGGACATCGCTCCGGAGTGGTACGGGGCCGAGCGCGGCTACCCGGCTGAGGGTCCCCACGCGGAGCGTGCTGATGCCGCGCAGATCGCCGTGGTGCACCGCGCGCTGGCCAGGCGCACCCCTCTGCTCGGCATCTGCCGCGGCCTCCAGATCGTGAACGTCGCCCTGGGTGGCACGCTGGTGCAGGACCTGGGTCCCGAGGCGGAGCATGTCAACGCGGCCGCTCCCGCGCACCAGCGCATGCACCGGCACGAGGTCGCGATTGCGGCGGACTCCGTGCTCGCTAAGCTCTTCCGGGCGGAGGCGCTGGCCGTGCAGAGCGCGCACCACCAGGCGGTGGACGTGCTCGCTCCGGGTCTTCGTGTCGTCGCTCGCGCCGACGACGGCGTGGTCGAAGCGGTCGAGCACGGCTGCGCTCCCGTCCTCGGGGTGCAGTGGCATCCGGAGGACCCCGAGGCTCCGCCGGGTCAGCTGGCAATTCTCCTCGAGGGACTTCTCGCCGCATCGGGGGTCGCGCTCGCGGCTTGAGTCCGGCATCAGTCCTGGGTGTCCCCCTGAGCCCGTAGTGCGTACAGCAGGGCGTGCACGTCCTTAAACCCGGAGAGTGTGGCGATGTCCTGCCGGGACCGCTGTGCATCATCCAGATACCGCCGCGCGAGCCGCAATCGTGCGCGGCGGAGCTCCCTGGTCGCCGTCGTGCCGGCATGGGCGAAGGTCCGTCGCAAGTAACTGGGCGAGACCTCGAGTCGCCGGGCGAGTTCGGCTGGGGTCAGCTCCGGATCCGGGAAGCTGGAGGCGATGACGGCGCAGGCCCGGCGGTGCAGGTCGAGGACCCCGGGATTCTCCGGACCTGCCGGCGGGGCTGAGTCGAGCAAAAGTGCTATCAGCATCTGCAGGATGGCCGTCGTGAAAGCCGTGAATCCGGGGCTGGTCTTGGCGATGCCGACATTGAGAGCGACGTTGACGGTCGAGATCACGAGCGCGCGGAGTTCCGGCGCGACCGAGCGGAGAACGACCGCCGAGCCATGCGGTGGATGAAGGAATGCCGGGACCTGATCGGTCCGAAGGAGGACTTCGTACCTCGCCGCACTCTCGGCGGTCGACACCAGAGAGACGTCGGCACCTCTCACAAGCAGGATCTCCCCAACATTCCCTGTCCAGTCCCGATCGTGGCTCTCGGAGCGGACACAGACGGCGCCCTCGATCGGAACGAGTATCACGAGCATGTCTTCGCTTGATGAGCGCAGGGCACGCAGAGCGGAGTGCCAGATACGGATGAGATGCAGATGCGGCGTGCGCAGCTCGTCCGCGAACAATCGCAGTGCGGTGGCCTCGATAACCACTGAACCGTGCTGGCGGAGCCAGCGCACGGCGTCAGCGTCCTGCAGTGCTATTCCCCGGTCGACAAAGTTTTGCTTTTCTCGACGACTCTCCATCACCAGCCTCTTCTTCTTTCGACGGAGGTCGAGAGTACGCGAAGAAATCGGTGTGGGTGGCGCCACCGATTCCACCCTCGTGCTGGTGTCGAATCGACGCGAAAAATCGCTACTTGGCGGGGAGGATAACGATCCTCGACTGTCGTCGGACGTCGCGTTCTTCCATGATCGAGACGCTCCCCATTTCACCAGCGGAAGGCTGACATCATGAAGCACGAGAACAGATCATTTCGAGTCGACAGTGGCTGGACCATCGAGACGATGACGGAGCGTGGGCTCGAACGCCGCACTCTCGTCCAGGGCGCCGCGTGGACCATCCCCGTTGTCGGCGTCACGATGGCGACGCCGGCCGCGGCCGCCTCGAGCACTCCCACCCTCAGCTTCACGAACGGCCCTTATGCGGTCGACGCATGCGGCGTCCTCAAGGACGTGGTGCTGAAAGCGACGACGGACGGAACCACGCCGGTCGCCGCAGGAACCACCATCAGTGTCACCCTGCCCGACCAGCTGAAGTGGTCCGACGGCACCACCGGTACCAAGTCCTTCCCGGCGGATGCCAACGGCCAGGTCACGCTCAGCCGGATTACGAGCTCAAAAAACTTTTCGGAGACTGTGACTGTCGCCGCCAAGCGCGGTTCGACATCGGCGAGTGCTCCCGTGAAGGTGCAGAAGGGCACCGGCGCAGTCGCATACCAGTCGGACGGCACCTCTGCCGGCACCGCCTACAAGGATGTTCCTGCTGATTCGGTGTCGATCGGTGATATTACATGGTTGGCGCCGAATGGTGATCTCTACAAGGGCAACAAGGTGCTCGTGTCGAATGTGAAGAATGCTGTGCATCAGTTCATTAAGGACAATGATGTGCGCATCAATTATATGACGAAGGATGGTAAGGCGTTCCAGTCGGATGGGACGTCGGCGGGGACGGAGTACAAGAAAGTTCCTGCTGATTCGGTGTCGATCGGTGATATTACATGGTTGGCGCCGAATGGCGATCTCTATAAGGGTGACAAGGTGCTCGTGTCGAATGTGAAAAACGCTGTGCATCAGTTCATTAAGGACAATGATGTGCGCATCAATTATATGACGAAGGATGGTAAGGCGTTCCAGTCGGATGGGACGTCGGCGGGGACGGAGTACAAGAAAGTTCCTGCTGATTCGGTGTCGATCGGTGATATTACGTGGTTGGCGCCGAATGGTGATCTCTACAAGGGCGACAAGGTGCTCGTGTCGAATGTGAAGAATGCTGTGCATCAGTTCATTAAGGACAACGATGTGCGCATCAATTATATGACGAAGGATGGTAAGGCGTTCCAGTCGGATGGGACGTCGGCGGGGACGGAGTACAAGAAAGTTCCTGCTGATTCGGTGTCGATCGGTGATATTACATGGTTGGCGCCGAATGGTGATCTCTACAAGGGCGACAAGGTGCTCGTGTCGAATGTGAAAAACGCTGTGCATCAATTCATCAAGGACAACGATGTGCGCATCAATTACGTGACAGAACGGCCGTCCTGCGCCTAGCCCCCAGCGTGTTCCGCCGTCCGCCGTCCCCGCCATGATCGTTGTGGCGTGAGGGAGGAGACCGGATCGTCGTGACCCGGCCTCCTCCCCGTTCTCGCTTGTGGCTCGCAACGGCGGCTCGCTCGCTCCGGCCGCTCAACGGGCCAGCCGAGCCATCCATGCTTCGATCTCGTCGGCCGAGCGCGGGATGCCGGCCGAGAGGTTCTCGGCGCCATCGGCCGTGACGAGGATGTCGTCTTCGATCCGTACGCCGATGCCGCGCAGCTCCTGCGGAACGGTGAGGTCGTCGGGCTGGAAGTAGAGGCCGGGCTCGATCGTGAAGACCATGCCCTCCTCGACCAGGCCGTCGAGGTACATCTCGCGCCGAGCCCGCGCGCAGTCGTGCACATCGAGCCCGAGGTGGTGGCTGGTGCCGTGGACCATGTAGCGGCGGTGCTGCTGGTTGTCGGCTTCGAGCGCCTCCTCGGCGCTGACCGGGAGCAGACCCCACTCGGCGGTGCGCCGGGCAATGACGGCCATCGCCGCGGCGTGCACCTCGCGGAAGCGGATGCCGGGGCGGACGATCGCGAAGGCGGCGTCGGCGGCCTCGCGGACCGTCTCGTGTACCTGGCGCTGCGCGGGTGTGTACTGGCCGTCGACCGGGAAGGTGCGCGTGATGTCGGCCGTGTAGTAGCTGTCCTGCTCCACTCCGGCGTCCAGCAGCACCAGCTGCCCGGGGCGCACGGGGCCGTCGTTACGAGTCCAGTGCAGGATGCAGGCGTGCGGACCGGCAGCGGCGATGGTGTCGTAGCCGACCGTATTGCCGTCGGCACGGGCGCGACCAGTGAAGACCCCCTCGATCAGGCGCTCGCCGCGCTCGTGGGCGATGATGCGCGGCAGGTCAGCTAGGACGTCCTCGAACCCACGGCCGGTCGCATCGACGGCGGCGCGCAGCTCAGCGATCTCGTAGGCGTCCTTGACCAGGCGGAGCTCGGCGATGTCGCGCTCCATCGCGGCGTCGCGGTCGGCCCGCTCGCCGGCATCGACCGGGTCGAGCCGGCCGGTCACCGCGGGGTCGGCCTCGCGCAGCACGGCCAGAGGGACGCCGTCGTGTGCGTCGAGGACGGCGTCGAGTTCGCTGATCCCGCGGGTGTCGACGCCGAGATCGCTCGCGACCTGCGCCAGCGACGGACGCGGGCCGATCCAGAATTCACCGATCTCGGGGTTCGCGTAGAACTCGTCGGAGTCGCGGCCGGCGCGCTCACGGAAGTAGAGCGTCGCGCTGTGGCCGGACTCGGTGGGCTCGAGCACGAGAACGGCGCCCGGCTCGGAGTCGGAGCCCCAGCCGGTCAGCCAGGTGAAGGCTGAGTGCGCGCGGAAGGGATAGTCGGTGTCGTTCGCGCGCTGCTTGAGCCGCCCGGCGGGGACGATCACCCGGACGCCGGAATACAGGGCGGAGAGGCGCTCGCGGCGCGCGGCGGCGAACGACGACTGCTCGCGCGCGGCGGGCAGCGGCTCCTCCCGCTCGGCCCAGCCGGAGGCGATGTAGTCGCGGAAGCGGTCGGAGACGGGGGTCGTGGAGCGGTTCGCGGTGGCGCGGGGGCGGGGTGCGGCGGTGGGGTCGGGCGTCTGAGCGGTGGTCCGCTCCTCCGTGTTCGTCATGGCCTCCATTGTCCTCGCTCTGTTCGACCGGAGGGGCCGCTGCGGCCGCAGCCGTGGAAGCAGACCCGGTGTCAGGGCCTGTGGAGGAGCATCAGGACGCGTCCTTGACCAGCCCGCGGACCGAGAGCTGCACGACCAGAGGGCGGTGATCGCTCCCGGTGTCGTCGCGGTCCTCGACCACCTGGTAGCCCGAGACCTCCCGGCGCCCGGAGAAGAGGACGTGATCAATCGGGGCGCCGAGCGCAGTCGGGAGGGAGGTGGGCCAGGTGCCCAGTGCGCCGCCGCCCGCCAGCGCTGCGGCGTCCCGGCAGCCGCCGAGAGCCGCCGAGCCGGGCAGCCCCGCCCAGTGGTCGACGGTGGAGTTGAGGTCACCGAGGACGACGACGTCCTCCTCCGCCGAGCAGAGCGCGGCGACCGAGAGCAGGTCGCTCCGCCACTCCGCGAGACGTGAGGGGAGCGGCGCCATCGTGTGCACGGCGGCGAGGACGGGACGCTCGGGGGTGTCGGGGCGCGCGACCAGCGAGGGTGTTACTCCGGTGACGACGGCGGACGTGTCGACGCTGTAACCGCCGAGCGAGGAAGAGAGCAGCAGCGCGGTGCCGTCGTCGCCGCCGGACCCGGCGTAGTGCAGGGTCATCGGCACACCGTCGGAACCGAGCACGTCGACGACGTCCTGCGCGCGCGTCCGCGACACCTCGAGGAGTGCGAGCCCGTCGACCGCATTCTCCTGCGCCAGGGCGGCGATCGCCTCGACTGGCACGCCATCGTGCAGGACGTTCCAGCTCGCGAGCCGCAGGTCGGCCAGCCGGTGGGCACGCGGGGGAGCGGAGTCGTAGCCGCGCACTCCCTGCGCGCCGGCGAGGACCACCGCGAAGAGGACCCCCAGTGCGGCGAGGACTAGGGCGAGCCGGCGAACCGGGGCGACGAGCGCCGCGATCACGACCAGGACGGCGGTGATCCCGACGGCGGCCAGACCGGTCGCGAGCCGGAACGGCACCAGTTGGGCGAACGGGGCCTCGCGGGCGATCCCGAAGAAGCTCGGAGCCGCGAGCACCAGCAGCGCGATCGCGACGATCACCGTCACCGCGGTCTTGACCAGTCTCGTCCCCATCCCGGCTCAGGCTACTAGGGCAGCGCAGGGCTCGGAAGGCAGCGGATGACTGAGAGGGCTAGCAGGGCATCGTAGGGCTCGCACAAGGCGCGGCTACGATGAGGGACATGCATGTCGACGGTGGCGGGTACGACCTCCACACCCACTCCGTCGTCTCGGACGGCACCGAGGCTCCCGCCGACCTGGTGCGGGCTGCTGCCGCCGCGGGACTCGCTGGAGTGGCGCTCACCGACCACGACAGCACCGGCGGGTGGACCGAGGCACTCGCGGCAGCGGAGGAGGCGGGCATCGACCTCCTTCCGGGCATGGAACTCTCCTCGCGGGTGGGCTGGGCCAGCGTGCATGTGCTTGCCTACCTCGTCGACCCGACCGACGCCGGCCTCATCGCCGAGACCGCGCGCATCCGCTCGGCCCGCATGCATCGAGCGGAGGCGATCGTCACCGCCATCGCGGCGGACCACGACCTGACCTGGGACGACGTGCTCGCCCAGACCAGCCCGGGGACGACGATCGGGCGGCCGCACATCGCCGACGCGCTCGTCGCTCGCGGCTTGGCGACCGACCGCTCCGCTGCTTTCGCGGGAATCCTCGACTGGAGGGGCGGCTACTACCGGCCGCACTACGCCCCCGATCCGATCGACGCGGTCCGCCTGGTCCGGGCGGCGGGCGGCGTCCCGGTGATCGCCCACCCGGCGGCCAGCGCACGCGGAATCGCGGTGGAGTCGATCCTCCCGCAGCTCGTCGATGCCGGTCTTTTTGGCCTGGAGGTCGAGCACCGCGAGAACACGGCCGACGGTAAGCGGCGCCTGCGCGAGTTGGCCGAGCGCTACTCCCTCGTCACCACGGGCTCGAGCGACTACCACGGCACCGGCAAGCCGAACCGCCTGGGCGAGAACACGACCACGCGGGCCACTGTCGACGCGATCCGTTTCTCCGCCCGCTGACACACCGAGAAACCCGCCCCCGCACGACGAATCGCGAGGGGGCGGGCTCAGTGCGCTGCGGCTCAGGCTTGACCGTCGGGGCGCGGGGAGCGGCGACGCGAGCGGGTGCGGCGGCGCGGCTCGCTGTTGCCGTCGCGGTGCTCCTTGCTCTCGCTCGAGGGGGCGGGGCCGGTCTGCTGCGGGGCGGTTGAGTCGACGGAGTCGGAGCGAGTGCGCCGACGCGGCGGGCGCTCGCCGCGCTCGGGGCGGGCATCAGCCTTCGCCTCGGCGGGGATCGGAGTGGGCTTGAGTCGGCCCCGGGTGCCCGCGGGGATGTCGAGGTCGGTGTAGAGGTGCGGCGACGAGGAGTAGGTCTCGACCGGGTCCGGCTGACCGAACTCGAGGGCCCGGTTGATCAGGGCCCACTTGTGCAGGTCCTCCCAGTCGACGAAGGTGACTGCGATGCCGGTCTTGCCCGCGCGCCCGGTGCGGCCGACGCGGTGCAGGTAGGTCTGGTCGTCATCCGGGATCGTGTGGTTGATCACATGGGTGACGTCGTTGACATCGATGCCGCGCGCGGCGACGTCGGTGGCGATCAGGATGTCCTTCTTACCGGCCTTGAAGGCCGCCATCGCGCGCTCGCGCTGCTCCTGGTTGAGGTCGCCGTGCACGGCCGCCGCGTTGAAGCCGCGGTCGTTGAGCTCCTCGACGATGCGGGCGGCGGCGCGCTTGGTGCGGGTGAAGATGACGGTCTTGCCGCGGCCCTCGGACTGCAGGATGCGCGCGATGACCTCGTCCTTATCGAGCGAGTGCGCCCGGTAGACGATGTGCTTGATATTGGCCTGCGTGATGCCCTCGTCGGGGTCCGTCGCGCGGATGTGGATGGGCTTGTTCATGAAGCGGCGGGCGAGGGCGACGATCGCGCCCGGCATCGTCGCCGAGAAGAGCATGGTGTGGCGGGTGGGCGGAGTCTGCGCAAACAGCTTCTCGATGTCCGAGAGAAAGCCAAGGTCGAGCATCTTGTCGGCCTCGTCGAGGACCATCACCTGCACGTTCGCGAGCGAGAGCAGGCGCTGCCCGGCCAGGTCCAGAAGGCGCCCCGGGGTGCCGACGACAATCTGCGCGCCGGCTTTTAGCTGCTCGATCTGGCCCTCGTAGGCCTTGCCGCCGTAGATCGAGACGATCGTGGTCGGGCGATTGGACGCGGCCAGCTCGATGTCCTCGGTGACCTGGACGGCGAGTTCGCGGGTGGGCACGACGATAAGGGCCTTGACGCCCGGTTCCGGGTCGGTGCCGAGGGCCTGGATGAGCGGGAGGCCGAAGCCGAAGGTCTTACCGGTACCGGTCTTGGCCTGGCCAATGATGTCCTGCTTCTGCAGGGCCAGGGGGATCGTCTGCTCCTGAATGGGGAACGGCTCCAGGATGCCCTGGGCGGCGAGTGCGGCGACGATGTCATCGTCGATGTTCAGATCGGAGAAAGTCACGGAGTGAAGCGCCTGTCGTGTCGAACGGTCTACGCCCCTGTACGACTCCGGGCGCAGGGCCACCGATCCAGCGCCGGTGACATCCCGGCGAGTCTACTGCTCCGTAGCGCGTCGGCCCCGGAACCGCGCTCCTCGGGCGCCCTATGCTGAAGAAATGGCTGCCTGGTTCCGACGTCGACGTCCCCTGGCCGACCTGCCCCGCCTGACGCCCCGCGGAGAGTCGCCCCGGAAGCGCGACCGGGTCGACCTCGCCGACCTCACTCCCGAGGTGCTGCCCTATCTCGGTCAGGTCGCCTACCTCCAGCTCGCCGTGTTCGAGGTGCTGGCCCGCGCCGTCGCCGAAACCGAGGATCTCGCCGACAAGGAAGCGATCTCCTCCGCCGCGGGCACGGCGCTCGCCAAGCACCACGCGGTCGTCGCCGAGCTGCGCCGCCGCGACGTCGAGCCCGGCGACGCGATGGCTCCCTTTCGCCCCGCGATCGACACCTTCGAGCGCCTCACCCGGGGCGCCGACCTGCACGAGACGTTGCTCTCGGCCTACATCACGGCCGGCTTGCTCGACGACTTCTTCATCCGCCTGACCGGCGGGCTCCCCACCGATGTGGGACCGCGCATCGCGCAGACCCTCGGCGCCGACACGGGCGCCGACGACCTGGTCGCGATCTTGCGCCGCGAGATCGCCGCGGACGAGCGCCTTGGTTCTCGGCTGGCCGTCTGGGGCCGCCGCCTGGTCGGCGACACCCTCCTGGTCGCCCGCTCCGCGCTGATGGGGTCGGGCAACCACGACTCCGACGAATCACGGATCGAGCCCGTCTTCACCGAGTTGATCGCATCGCACACACGGCGGATGGACGCCCTGGGACTCACCGCCTGACGAGGGCGCTCAGGCCGGCGAGTAGGTGCCCGTCGGCAGCAGGCGCGAGCAGGAGTCGTGCTGGAGCGCGCCCGCCGTGGATCCGCCGGCCATCGCCGCGTCGGTGCGCACGACGTCGAGGCAGTCGGGAGGCGTACCGCGGTCCCACCGACGCCGCAGCTCCGACTCGACGACGTTCGTTGACGGAAGGCGGTGTCGGGCGAGTAGGTACAGGACCACGTCCTGGATCCGCTCGCGCGACATGGACCCGTCGAAGCGGAGGATTTCGGCGATGTCGACCGCGCTGGTGAGCACGTCGCCGGTCCGGGCCCGCGCACTGCCGATCATCATCTGCGTGGACGTGGGCTCGTCCGCTCCGGTGAGGACTGCTCCCGCCGTGGCCGGAAGCTCGATCTGTGAGCTCCCGCAGCGGTTGATCTGCCCGCTGACCCGCAGCTTCGACCACGGATCGACGCGCCACTGCGACACGTACACCTTCCACGCGCCGATCCCGGCCGCACTCTCGACCCGGTGCACGATCTCGAGGCGGGTGTCGGCCGTCGCGAGACCCTGCGTTCCGTCGGTGGCCGCTCCGGCCGAGCGCGTCTCGTGGGCGCCGGCGGACACCCGGGAGAAGGGCGCGCGCACCAGGAGCGTGCCGTCTGCGTCGGTCGCCGCCGCGAGGTGCGACCACTCCTCATCGCGGACGCGCGCGACCATCAGGACCGTTGTGGTGCCGCCGAAGCGCAGTGGGGCAGGCAGGAGCAGAGCGCTCGCGGCCGCACGCTCGAATCGCAGCGCCGGTAGACCACCCGGTCCGTCGGCGATCAACCGCGGCTGCCGGGAGGTGACGCTCTGCACGGCGGCCGTGCGGACGAGGGCGCCTGGAGCTGCCGGGACGGAGGCGACGCGGTCACCGGCCCGGAGTGGCAGATCGCTCGCGCGGAACCAGTACTGCGGGGCGGGATCCGGGGGGCGCACGACATCGACAGCCCCGTTCGTCGCCGTCGCGGTGTTCGAGGCGAGGGAGGTACCCGCCGCGTTCCGGGCGAAGACGACGTAGCTGCGCGGGGCCCCCGCGGGGGCGGCGCGGTCGATCCAGCCGCGGGTCGCGCCGTCGAGTACGGCGACCGCGGGGGAGGCGCTGTTGGCCCGTGTGCCGTCGGCCGCGTGCAGGACGAACTGCGAGATGGACGAGCCGGCGTCGGAGGCGGGCGGCGTCCAGCTGACGGCGACGCCTCCGGAGAGGGCGCGTGCGGTGAGAGCGGGGCGGTCGAGGCGGCGCGAGAGCGTCGTGACGGAGGGAGCAGGCAGCTCCCACACCTCGGCACGCGCGGGATCGTTGGGGAAGGCGGGGTAGAGCCGGAGCAGGCCGTCGCCGTCGAGGCACTCCGGGTCGAGGTAGGCGCCCGATGTGCCGGTGGTGGCCAGGCCCGTCGGACCCGCGACGGCGGAGTCGGTCCAACTCCGCCCGTCGCTGGTCGCGTAGACGTGCAGGCGCGCATCCGCCGGGAAGGCGGTCGGGCGGCCGTCGTCCGAGACGAGCCCCCAGTTTTCGCGTCCCGGCCAGTGCTCGTGGTCGTCGTGACTGGAGGCGACCACCACGATGGTGCCGGAGCGAGAGGAGACGAGGGAGGGCATGCCCGCGTGGTGATTCGACGTCCAGGTGCCGTCCGAGCGGCGCGAGCCGGGATTGTAGAGGCAGATCCGCTCGAGGGTCTTCGTGGTCGGGTCCCAGATTGCGGCCCAGAGGGAGCGGTAGTCGCTCAGCACGGGGGTGCCCACGGCGAGGCCGGAGTCGGAGGAGTCGGCTGGCCGCCTCGACCAGGTCGCGACGACGACCACTCGTCCGCCGCTCGCGACGCCGACCCGCGCACCGACGCTGTCGTGCCGGGCATCGTCCGACGCGCTCGCGGAGTAGGCGGGCCCGTCGAAGACGACCAAAACGTTCGCGTTCGCGGGTGCCGGTACCGAGGGCCGGAACAGCTGAGCGGCGGTGACTCCGGTTCCCGGATGCTTCCAGGTGCGGCCCTGGTCGTCGCTGCGAGCCAGCGCGATGTCGCGCCGCGGGAAGCCCGACTGGTCGGCGTCCGTGTTGATCCGGAACTCGGCCGCGCACCAGATCGTGCTCGAGGTCGCGCCGGTGGGGCGGAAGAAGGCGAGCTCGTGCCCGTAGGCACCGGTGCGCAGGCCCGTGGTCGGATGCACGCTGAGCCCGTCCCTCACGCCGTAGCCGTCGGGCTGCGCCGGGTCGTAGCGGGTGTCCTCGCGGTGCAGTGGGCGCAGGACCCGCGCGGTCTCGTCCCAGGTCCACAGGAGCGCCTGGTAGTCGGAGCCACGGATGAGGAGGTAGGTGGTCGCCGAGGCCGAGTCGCGGAAGAAGCGCGAGTATGAGACGCCGGTCCGCGCGCCGGCTGGGGCGGGGACGGCGGAGAACGAGGAGACGTCGTGGGAGGTCCGGGAGGCGGACACGGCCAGGGGAGCGTTCCGCCAGCCCGCCCCTCCTCGGGACACCAGCTTGTGCAGCGGAGGCTGCACAAGTACGCGACCTGCGTCGGTGACGGTGACGCTCGCGCCGCGATGACCGGGATTCGTGCCGTCGAATTCGACTGCGGCGACGATCTCGGTGAAGGAGGCCGCGGATCCGTTCTTGGGGAGACGCCAGATCCCCGAGCGGGCGCGAGGATGCCGGTCGGTGATCGTCCACCACTGGGGTTCGGCGATCGAGTCGGCAACGTAGACGGCGTCGGCATCGGAGCGGATCGGCGTGAAGAGGGAGGTCGACTGCGGCAGTCGCGCTCCGTTCAGGGACAGCGCAGCGGCGCGCACAGGGACGACACGGGTGACGGTGAGGTCCGGTGCCGTCGGGACAGCGGCATCGGCAGCCGGAGCGATGGCGGCTCCGGCGACTCCTGCGGCGGCAGCACCGAGTACCGCGCGCCGAGTGGCTGTGACGGTCTTCCCGAATTTAACGGGCATTTCTACCCCCAAAAAGAGTGATTCCCATGATTGTCGGCGCTCGTCACCCTGTGCGGGCCTGACGGTCGTTGGCTGGCGCGTCATCGTCCGACCGTGTCGCGCTCCGGGAGTGCCGAAGGCGCGGGAGTCCGGGACTCCCGCGCCTTCGGCACGATCAGGGGGCGACGCGGCCCGACATCATCGCCTGCAGCGACGCCTCGTCGCGGCGGGCGCGGCTGCGTCCGAGGGAGAGATCGGCCACAAGGACGGCCGCAGTAGTCACGACGAGGGTGATGACCCAGATCAGGCCGCCGTCCCACGGCAGGCCCGCCCAGGTCAGCGCCACCCAGGCGACCGCAGCAACCAGCCCGCCGAGCGCTGGGACCAGCATCGAGCCGTGCAGGTGCCGGTGCGGCAGCCTGTACCGCGCGGCGAGACCGATCAGGACCCCGAACAGGGTGATGAAGAGAAGCTCCACGACGTGTCCGCGGGCAGAGGCTAGGCGACGAAGCCGACGCGGCGCGACTCCTCGGAGCCGACCTCGACGAAGGCGATGGTGTCGGTCGGGACGATGTAGATCTTTCCCTTCTCATCGCGCAGACGCAGGACCGCGGTGCCGGCCTCGAGAGCGGTGGTCACCGTCTTCTCAACCTCGGTCACGGACATCGACGACTCGAAGTTGAGTTCGCGCGGAGTGTTGACCATTCCAATACGGATTTCCACCAGCAGTGCCTTTCGGGAGGGGACGTGGCTGTCAGGATACGGGACCGCGTCCTGCCGACGGCGCGCGTTTCGCGGTGAGCGGAGCGAGCGGCCGCGGCCCGCGCCGGGCGCCGAGGGGAGTGTCGGACCCTGTGACTACCGTGGTCGTGTGACTACTTCCGCCACCTCCGCTCCGTCCCCGGCCCCGGCCGTCGGCGTGCAGCGGCCAGGCGTGCCAGCGGTCGTGCTCGACGCGTCCCAGCGGGCGGTACTCACGCTGCCGGAGGGGCGCAGCGCCGCGGTGCTCGGGGCGCCCGGCTCGGGCAAGACCACCACGGTGATCGAGCTGGTCGCCGAGCGCGTGCTTGGGCGGGGCTATTCGCCCGAGTCCCTAGTCGTCCTCGCGGCCAGCCGCACTGCCGCCACCGCCCTGCGCGACGTGCTCGCCCTGCGCCTGGGTGTGCCGACCCGCGGTCCGCTCGCCCGCACGGCCACGTCGCTCGCGTTCGAGGCCGTCACCTCCTCCGCCAAGGCGCGCGGACTGGAACGGCCGACCCTGCTGACCGGCGGCGAGCAGGACGCCCTGCTCTCGGAGCTGATCGAGGGCCACCTCGAGGAGGGCAGGGGCCCGCGCTGGCCCGAGGAGTTCAGCCCAGAGGTGCTGAGGCTGCGCACGTTCCGCACCGAGCTGCGCGAGTTCGGCATGCGGGCCACCGAGCACGGACTCGACACGGACGCGATCCGCGCGCTCGGGGAACACGCCGAGCGCGGCGAGTGGAGCGCCGCGGCCGACGTGCTCGATGAGCTGCGCGAGGTGGTCGAGTGGACGGCCCCCGAGGCGGGCACCCGGCTCGACGCGGCAGAGTTCGCGGCTTTCGCAGCCGAGGCGATCCGCGCGGGCGAGGGCGGCGAGCGGATCGACGCACTGCGGCTCGTCGTCGTCGACGACCTCCAGGAGGCGAGCGAGTCCACCCTCGTGCTGCTGCGGGCGCTGGCCGAGCGCGGGGTGACGGTGATCGCGCTCGGCGATCCGGACGTAGCGACGAGTGCCTTCCGGGGGCGGCCTCCGACACGCTCGGCCGTTTCGCCGCGAGCCTCGGGGTGGCCGAGGTCGAGACCCTCGTGCTCGCGCGCGTGCACCGGCATTCCGCGGCGCTGCGGGCGGTGGTGTCGGCGGCGACGGAGCGGATCGGCACCGCGGCGGCCGGGCGGCAGCGGTCGGCCCTCGCGGCTTCGGCTCCCGAGGGTGCTTCGGCGCCCGTGCTGGTGCTGCACGCTCCGACGGCGGCGCGTGAGGCAGCGACCGTGGCGCGTCTGCTCCGCGAGCGGCGGCTGCGCGACGCAATCCCGTGGCGGCGGATGGCGGTCGTGGTGCGCTCCGGAGCCGCTGTGCAGCCGCTGGTGAAGGCCCTCGCCGTCGCGGAGGTACCCACCCGCTCCGTGCTCGCCGGGCGCGCTCTGCGCGAGGACCACGCGGCACGGGCGCTGCTCGTGCTGGTCGGCGTCGCGATCGGCGAGCGGCCGCTCGACGCCGAGCTCGCCGCGGAGCTGCTGCTCGGCCCGTTCGGCGGCGTCGACCGGCTGGGCCTGCGCCGCCTCCGGCTCGCGCTCCGGGCGGAGGAACTCGCCGCCGACGGCATCCGTGCGAGCGATCCGCTCCTGGTCGAGGCCCTGGCGGCGCCCGGCCGTTTCGCCACCATCGACTCCGCTCCCGCCCGCCAGGCCGAGCGGCTCGCCGTCACGATCGACGGGGTCCGCCGCCTGCACGAGGAGGGCGGCTCGATCGAGGAGCTGCTCTGGTCGGCGTGGGAGTCGAGCCGCGTCGCCACGTCCTGGCGCGACGTCGCGCTCGGCACCGGCTTGACCGCCGCGGAGGCCAATCGCAACCTCGACGGCGTGGTCGCGCTCTTCAGCGCCGCGCGCCGCTTCGTGGAGCGCGCGACCGGGCACTCGGCGATCGGCTTCGTCACCGAGATCCTCGAGGCGGAGGTGCCGGAGGACACGCTCGCGGCGCGCTCCGTCGTGGACGCGGTGCTGATCGGCACGCCCTCCTCGGTGGTCGGACTCGAGTTCGACGTCGTGGTGGTCGCTCGGCTGCAGGACGGCGTCTGGCCCAACCTCCGCCAGCGCGGCTCGCTGCTCGATCCGGACGGCCTGCTGCGGCACGCCCGCGGCGAAGGCGGCCTTCCCCTCGACGCCCGCAAGGCCACTCTCGACGACGAGCTGCGGATGTTCGCGCTGGCCACCTCGCGCGCCCGGCGGCAGCTGGTGCTCAGCGCCGTCGCCGGCGAGGACGAGACGCCCTCCGTCTTCTTCCGGCTCAGCCCGCCGGACGCGCCGCGGCTCGATCCCGCCTCCGCGGTGCCGCTGACACTCCGCGGGGCGGTCGCGGCCCTGCGCCGGACGGCCACCACGCCGGACTCGACCGAGGCGCCCGCCGCAATCCGCGGACTCAGCGCTCTGGCGCTCGCCGAGGTGCCCGGCGCCGAGCCGTCCTTCTGGTCGGGGGTGCTGGCGCCCTCGACGACGGAACTACTGTTCGACATCGGCGACCCCGAGCGGCCCGTCTCCGTCTCGCCGAGCCGCCTCGAGGCGTTCGAGCGCTCGCCGCTGGACTGGTTCGTCGACGTCGTCTCCGGCTCCACGACGAGCACGGCGATGGGGGTCGGCACGCTCGTGCACTGGGTCCTCGAGAACGCCGAGCGGCCTGATCCGAAGGAGCTGTGGGCGGCGCTTGAGTCGCGCTGGCCCGAGCTGGTCTTTGAGTCACCGTGGCTGGGCGAGCGGCAGAAGCGCGTCACGCGGCGGCTGATCGACGGCCTCGCGGGCTACCTCGCCGACTTCGAGCGCGGGGGAGGAGTGGTGCTCGGCCGCGAGCAGCAGTTCGAGCTCGACGTGCCGCCCGCCCGCGTGCGCGGCTCCATCGACCGAGTCGAGCGCTCCGCTGACGGCTCCGTCACGATCGTCGACCTCAAGACTGGCCGCAGCGTGCCGCGCAGGGACGACATCGCCGAGCACGCGCAGCTCGGCAGCTATCAGCTCGCGGTCGCCGAAGGAGCGATTGAGGCGGCCGACCCGGCCGACGGGGGCGGCGCGAAGCTGCTGTTCGTAGCGACGGGCGTGCGCGGCAAGCCGTACCGCGAGGTGGTGCAGGAGCGCTTCGGCGAGGAGGAGCTGGAGCGACTGCGCGAGCGCGTCCGCTCCGCAGCGCTGGGTATGGCGGCGGCCGACTTCTCGGGCCTGCTCGACGCGACACCGTTCTCGCCCGGCGACGCGCTGCGCTACCGCATCCACGCCGTGCCCGAGGTCCCGGGCGATGGACTCCTGGCGATCGAGGACCCCGAGGACCCCGAGGACCCCGAGGACCCCGAGGAGGATCTGCCGTGATCGACGCCCTAACCATCGCGGAGCGGCTCGATCTGCGACCGCCCACCGCCGAGCAGCGCGCCGTGATCGAGGCGCCGCTCGAGCCCGCCCTCGTCGTCGCCGGCGCAGGCAGCGGCAAGACCGAAACGATGGCCAACCGCGTGCTCTGGCTGCTCGCGAACGGCTATGCGGCTCCGTCGGAGGTGCTCGGCCTCACCTTCACCCGTAAGGCGGCGGCCGAGCTCGGCGAGCGCATCGGGCGCCGGATCGACCAGCTCGGCGCGGCGGGCCTGCTCCCACTCCCGCCCGGGCAGACGGTCCCGGATCCGTTCGAGGCCACCACCGTCTCGACCTACAACGCCTTCGCGAACACGATCTTCCGCGACAACGCCGCGCTGATCGGACGCGAGGGGGACGCGACTGTGCTCTCCGAGGCCTCGGCCTGGCACCTCGCGCGGGGCGTGGTGGCCGAGAGCGTCGACCCACGGATCCTCGAGGTGGAGGCGGGCATCGACCGCCTGACCGACCTCGTCGTCTCGCTCGCCCACGATCTCGCCGACAACCTCGCCGATCCGGCCGCTGTCGCCGCATTCGCCGAGGACTTCCTTCGCCTGGGCGAGTTGCCCCGCGGGGGCAGCGGCTCGGGACTCTACCGCGAGCTCGAGAAGGCGCTGCAGGCGGTAGGCGCACTGCCGGTGTTGACCGCGCTGGCCGAGCGGTTCCAGGAGGCGAAGGCCGAGCGCGGCCTCGTCGAGTTCTCGGACCAGGTCGCGCTGGCGCTGCGGATCACCGACCGGGTGCCACGGATCGTGGACGAGCACCGCACCCGGTACCGGGTGGTGCTCCTCGACGAGTACCAGGACACCTCCGTACTGCAGACCCGGCTGCTCGCTCGCCTGTTCGCCGGGCAGGGCGTGATGGCCGTCGGCGACCCGCACCAGTCGATCTACGGCTGGCGCGGAGCGAGCGCCGAGGGGCTCGGCCGCTTCGGGACCGACTTCCAGGGAGCGGGCCGCTTCTCCCTCAGCATGAGCTGGCGCAACGGACGCCGCGTGCTGACTGCCGCGAACGCGATCGTCGAGCCGCTGTCGGCGGGCAGCGCCGTCGCCGTCGACACCCTGAGCGCGGGGCCGCAGGCGTCCGAGCATCCGGTCGACCTGACCTTCCCCGAGACGATCGAGGAGGAGGCGGACGACGTCGCGCGCTGGTTCGCCGGGCGCCTGCGCGTGAGCGCTGGGCCGCCGTCGGCCGCGGTGCTGTTCCGGGTTCGGGCGCACATGGACCGCTTCGCCGCCGCCCTGGCGAAGCACGGCGTCCGCTACCACATCCTCGGCATCGGGGGTCTGCTGCGCCAGCCGGAGATCGCCGACCTCGTCGCCGCGCTCACGGTGGTGGAGGACCCGGCAGCGGGCAGCGAGCTGGTCCGGCTTCTGGCGGGCGCGCGCTGGCGCCTGGGCGTGCGCGACCTCAGGGCGCTGCGCGACCTCTCCTCATGGCTCGCGGCCCGCGACCACGCGCACCGGCTGCTCCCCGAGGAGGTGCGCGAGCGGATGCGTGCCTCGGTCACCGAGGGCGAGGGCGGGTCCATCGTCGAGGCCCTCGACTTCATCGCCGCACGCCGCCTCGGCGAGAACGGGCTGATCGACCACTCCGCACTCACTGGGTTCAGTGCCGAGGGCCTGCGTCGACTGCACGAGGCGGGCACCCTCTTCGCCCGGCTGCGGGCCAGGGCGGGCCTGGACCTGCTCGACTTCGTCACCCTGGTCGAGCAGGAGCTGGGACTGGACATCGAGGTCGAGGCGAACGAGTCGCGCGGTGACGGCCGCGCCAACCTCGAGGCGTTCCGGGAGGCGGTGGCCGGCTACCTGCAGACTGACGATCGCGGTGCGGGCACCGGCTCCTCCCTCCGTGGCTTCCTCCGCTGGCTCATCCTCGCCGATAAGCGCGACGGCCTGGCCCCGCGTCCGGAGGACCCGGAGCCCGGCACGGTGCAGCTGCTCACGATCCACGGCTCGAAGGGCCTGGAGTGGGACCTCGTCGCGGTCCCGCGGATGGTCGACGGCGAGCTGCCGGGCACCCCGGTCGAGGGCTTCCGCGGCTGGGTCCGCCTGGGCGCGATGCCGTACGCCTTCCGCGGCGACGCGGCCGAACTCCCCGATCTGGCCTGGCGCGGCTGCCGCACCCAAAAAGAGGTCGTCGACGCGATCGGTGTCTTTGGTGACACCCTCCGCGAGCGCAACGAGGCGGAAGAGCGACGGCTCGCCTACGTCGCCGTCACCCGCGCGCGCCACCACCTCCTGCTCAGCGGCTCGTGGTGGGCGGGCCAGGCGAAGCCGCGCGGGCCGGGTGTCTTCCTCCGCGACCTCGAGGCGGCCGGCGCGATCCCGCCGCTGCCGACCGAGCCTGCGAACGAGGAGAACCCGCTCGAGCGCGCCCCACGCACCTTCCGCTGGCCCCACGATCCGCTCGGCTCCCGCGGCGACCGGGTGCGCGCCGCCGCCGCCCGCGTGCGCAGCGCCGAACCCGCGCTGCTCGGAGCGCGGGGCGACGACATCCGCCTACTGCTCGCCGAGCGTGCGGTGCGCCTGGCCGGGGGCGAGCGCGCCCCGCTGCCGACCCGCATCCCGGCGTCACGGTTCAAGGACATCGTCAGTACGCCCGACGAGGTCGCGGCCCAGTTGCGCCGGCCGATGCCCGAGCGCCCGTACCGGCAGACCCGGCTGGGCACGACCTTCCACTCCTGGGTCGAGAACCGCTTCGGCATCCCAGGCGGGGCGGAGCCGGTCGACACGTTCCCCGACGAGCTCGACGACGTGGGCCCCGCGAGCGTCGAGCACGAGCGGCTGGACGCGCTGATCGCGACCTTCGAGCACTCGGAGTGGGCCGACCGCCGCCCGGAGGCGGTCGAGATCGAGATCCACCTCGAGCTCGCCGGCCACATCGTGGTCTGCAAGCTCGACGCGGTCTACCCGAGGGAGGAGGGCGTCCAGATCGTGGACTGGAAGACCGGGCGCGCACCGAAGAACGCCGCAGACCTTGAGCTGAAGCAGTTCCAACTCGCGCTGTACCGCCTCGCCTACTCGCGCTGGCGGGGAGTACCGCTCGAGAGCGTCGACGCCGTGTTCTACTTCGTGGCCGATGACCTCGTGCTGCGGCCCGAGCGCTTCTACTCCGAGCGCGAGCTGGCGGAGTCGCTCTCCTCCGCGACGGGTGCCAGCCCACGGCCGTGAGCGGAGGAGCCGGTGCGCGCCCCGGGCGTGCGGTTCAGCAGCTCCTCGACCTCCGAGACTTCCAGCACCGGACCGGTGTCGCTCGAGAGTGGAGCGGAGAGGTCGCCGAGCACGCTGTCGACGAGCGTGTCGAGCATGGCGACCGCGTCGTCGACGATCGCGGAGTCGTCGGTCTCGGTGCCGTGCAACAGCCAGCGTGCGAGTTCGAGTTCCGCGTAGAGCTGGGCGCGCTGGCGGATCGTGCGGTCCACCGCTCCCGCGCGGATCCGCGAGTAGGCCGAGAGCGCCGTCTCAGACCCCGGGGCGCTCAGCAGCCAGTGCAGGTCGCGGGCCGGGTCGCCGACCCGCAGTGCCGCCCAACCGAGCACGGCGACGACGACATCGCCCGAGCGGAGGAAGGAATCGGCCGTCAACGAGCCGTTCACCACGGTCGGGTCGAACTGCCAGAGCGCTTCGTCCGAGGATGCCGACTCCCAGCGCGCGACGAGCGCCGCCGGGACGTGGCCGGTGTCGGCTGCGCGCTCGATCACCGTGACCGTCTCGTTCATGCTGTCGCGGGCCGTCGCGATCGGCAGCCCCGCCTCCTGCACGAACGACGCCGGCAGCGAGTGGACTGCCCCGATAGCCCGGCCGACCGAGTCGGCGAGCCCGCTCTGCGCGGCCACGTCGTCGATCAGGACCCGATCCCCCGCAAGGTACTCGTAAACCACAGCGCGAGTGCCGTCGAACGGCGCTTGCCCCACGCTCTCCTGCAAATCGAACGGCAGGCGGCTGCGGATCCCGGCGGTCAGCGCCCGGAGTGCGACGAGGTCGCCCAGCTGCTCCTGCTCGGCGAGCGCAGAGGTAGGCACGCGCACCAGGAGGCGGGCGCCGTCGCGCGTGGTCAGCAGCGCGGAGTCGAAGTCGCCGTGCGTCGACGAGGTGAAAGCGCGCGCGGAGCGGACGTCGAGGCCCTCGACGGCCGAGGTGGCCAGCGCGGCTAGAGTGAGAGGGGATCTGGCCATGGTTTCCAGGGTAGGCGGCTCACGCCCGGCCGGCCCGCCGCCACGCGCTGTCCCGCCGATGCCGTCCAGGCCCGTGACAGCGGTCCTCGCGGCCCCGTCATGAAATGAGCCCTGGATGTCACTGCCCTTCGCCGATCGCCTCCCGCTCTCGCGACAGGCGGCCGACCGCGACGGCGTCGGGCGCTCGCGGCCCGCGCTCTTTGACGAGCTGCTCGCCGACTCCGCCGCCCGCGTGCTCGTCCTGCACCACGATCGCACGCTGGTCGCCGCCGACCGCCTGGTGCTGCGCCGCCCCGACGAGGTGACCGCCGGCATCCTGCGCCTCTACCTCGGCCGCACCACCGCCGCGGCGCCCGGGGAGCCCGCGGGCACCCCCGTCATCGCCACCGTCCTGACGGATGCGGGCGCCGCCGAGCTGGAGCCGGACGAGGACCGCTGGAGCGGCTTACGCCCGATTGCAGAGCGCCTCAGCGACCGCGATGCGGGGCTGTTCACCGAGGCCTTGGCTCTCGCGAACTGGCACGCCTCGCACGGCTACTCACCGCGCAACGGCGACCCGACCGTCGTCGAGCAGGGCGGCTGGGTGCGGCGCTCGCCGACAGACGGCAGCCAGGTCTTCCCGCGCACCGACCCGGCGATCATCGTCTGCGTGCTCGACGCTGACGACCGCCTCCTCCTCGGCTCGAACGCGATGTGGGGGACCGGCCGCTTCTCGTTGCTCGCCGGTTTCGTCGAGCCGGGCGAGTCGCTGGAGGCCGCGGTGATTCGGGAGATCGGTGAGGAGTCGGGGCTGCGCGTCGTCGACCCTCGGTACCTGGGTTCGCAGCCCTGGCCCTTCCCCTCCTCCCTCATGGTCGGCTTCAGCGCGCGCCTCGCCGGTGACCAGTCGCCCGAGGACCTGCTTCCGGACGGCGAGGAGATCGTGGAGCTGCGCTGGTTTACCCGGCAGCAGCTGCACGATTCGCTCGACTCGGTGCTCCTGCCCGGGCGCTCATCAATCGCCCGCGCGATGATCGAGGACTGGTACGGGGGCGAGCTCGAGAACGGCCCGATCGCGTGAGCCTGCTCGACGGCCTCGACGAGGGCCAGCGCGAGGCAGCGGAGGCGCTCCTGGGCCCTGTCTGCGTTCTCGCCGGCGCAGGCACGGGCAAGACCCGCACCATCACCCACCGCATCGCGCACGGAGTCGCGACCGGCGTCTACACGCCCGCCCGGGTGATGGCCCTCACCTTCACCAGCCGTGCCGCCGCCGAGCTGCGCTCGCGCCTGCGCGTGCTCGGGGCCGGCGCAGTCCAGGCGCGCACCTTCCACGCCGCCGCGCTCTCGCAACTGGGCTACTTCTGGCCGCAGCTGGTGGGCGGGACGATGCCGCAGCTGCTCGACGGGAAGGCGCGCCTGCTCGGGCACGCTGCGGAGCGCCTCCGCCTGAAGCTCGACACCGCCACACTGCGCGATCTGTCGGCCGAGATCGAGTGGCGGAAGGTGTCCGCTCTCTCCCTCGAGCAGTACGCCGTCGCCGCGAGCACCCGCCCGCTGCCCGGGAAGCTCACGCTGGAGCAGACCGTCGCGCTCGTGGACGAGTACGAGGGGCTGAAGGACCAGCGCCGCCAGATCGACTTCGAGGACGTGCTGCTGGTCACGGCCGGCATGCTCGAGTCGGAGCCCGCAATGGCGATGCAGGTGCGCGAGCAGTACCGCTTCTTCGTTGTCGACGAATACCAGGACGTCTCGCCCCTGCAGCAACGCCTCCTCGAGCTGTGGCTGGGCGATCGGAGCGACCTCTGCGTCGTCGGCGACGCCAGCCAGACCATCTACTCCTTCGCGGGGGCCCGCGCCGACTACCTCCTCGACTTCCCGGCCCGCTGGCCGGCGGCCACGGTGGTGCGCCTGGAGGAGAACTACCGCTCCGCCCTGCCGATCGTGCAGACCGCGAACCGGTTGATGCGCGGACGGCCCGGCGCGCTCTCCCTGCACGCGGTGACGGCTGGCGAGGCGCCCGAGCCGGCGATCGACGCCTACCCGGACGACATCGCGGAGGCGCGCGGCATCGCGGCGCGGGTCGCGGGCGATATCGAGGCGGGGGTGCGTGCCTCCGACATCGCGGTGCTCTTTCGCACCAACAGCCAGTCCGCCGTCATCGAGCACGCCCTGCACGAGCGTGGCGTGAGCGCGCATATGCGCGGTGGCAAGCGCTTCTTCGACCTGCCGGAGGTGAAGCAGGCCGTGATGCAGCTGCGCGCCGCCTCCGTCTCGATCAGCGGTGAGCCGCTGTTCAAGTCGGTGAGCGACGTCCTCCGCTCGCTCGGTTGGAGCGCTGAGCCGCCCGCCGCTCCCGGGGCGGTGCGCGATCGGTGGGAGTCGCTGGACACGCTGGCCCGCCTCGTCGATGAGGCCCCCGCGGACGGGAGCTTTCGCCACTTCACTGACGACCTGATCGCCCGCCAGCAGATGCACCACGAGCCCGACCGGGCAGCGGTCACGCTCGCGACACTGCACTCCGCTAAGGGCCTGGAGTGGGAGTCGGTGCATCTGATGGGGCTCGCGGAGGGTCTGCTGCCCATCTCGTACGCCGCCGGGCTCGAGGCGATTGATGAGGAGCGCCGCCTCCTCTACGTCGGGGTCACCCGCGCCCGCCGACGTCTGCGCCTCTCCTGGTCGCGCTCGAGCATCGGCCGTGTCACTCGGAGGGAGCCGTCGCGTTTCCTCGAAGAGCTCGGCACGCGCACTCGGGGTGCGGCTCCCGCTCCCGCAGGGTGAACGCTCCGGAGGCGTCGCTGTAGCTGCGCTCGGTCCCGCACAATCCACGCCAGCCGGCGATCAGCCGCCGCAGCACGACATCGGCGGCGGCCACGGCGATCGCCGCGCTCGACAGGGGTGTGCGGGTGGGCGCGGTGCGGCCGAGCACTTGGATCACCAGCCGCGCGCGGTCTGCGTCGAGGTCCATCCGGTGGCGTTCGGCGCAGTGCAGGCACGGACCGCGGCCCGGCTCGACGAGCGGCCCGAGGCGCACCGAGTCGTCGCCGAACACGACGGCCAGGTGCGGCACGTCGGCCGCCAGCCAGTGTGCGGCGCGGGAGGGAGCGACGGCGAAGTCGGCCACCAGCACCGCGAGCTCGGGTACTGCGTCCTCGGCGAGCAGGTCGCAGCCCTCGCTCCGGAGCAGCGTCCGCAGTGCGTCCGACGCCGCGCCGGCCCCCTCCACGACGACCCGGGGCGCCGGGGGAGGGGCGGGCTCGACGCTGCGCAGCAGCACGGGCCGCAGCGCCTCCAGCACCTCGTCGACGCGCGCTCCGCTCGCTCCGGCACGCATCGCGATCAGGCGGACGGTGCCCGCGCTGGTGCCCAGGCGCAGGGCGTCGAGCAGAAGCTCCTCCGGGTAGCCGATGCCGTCCAGCATCGCGTAGGGCCGGTCGAGGCCGACCTGCACGGCCGTCGCCGAGCGCCAGAGGAGGGGGAAGCGGGGGTCGAGCCTGAGGACCATCGGCCGATCATGGCCGAAATCGGCCCGGCGCCGCGCGGGTTGTCCACAGGCGGGCGTCGGACCGGCTGCTAAACGGGGTGGTTGCCCGTCGGGGAGGGGCCCCGATCGTCGTCGTCGGAGGGACCGGGAGCGTCCTCGGCCCCGCCGGAGGCATCGCCGGACCCGTCGGACGGACCACCGCCCTCGTTCGGCATGCTCCCGTTGAGCAGGTCCTCCAGCGCGCGGTCCATCTCGTCCGGCTCCGGAGTCTCGCCGCGTGCCTCGGCCGTGAGCCTGGCCACGAGTGCGCTCGGGTCGTCGAGATCGTCCGAGCCGGGGAGCAGGTCGGGGTGGGACCAGAGGGAGTCGCGCGCCTCGGGCCCGACCGCGTCCGTCACGGCCTGCCACATCGCGGCGGCGTCGCGCAGGCGCCGCGGACGCAGCTCTAGGCCGACCAGCGTCGCGAACGCCGACTCTGCGGGCCCTCCGGACGCGCGGCGGCGGCGGACCGTCTCGGCGATCGCCCCGGCGCTGGGCAGCCGGGTGGTCGCTGCCGCCGTGACGACGTCGACCCAGCCCTCGATCAGGGCGAGCACGGTTTCGAGGCGACCGTGTGCGGCGAGCTGCTCCTGCGTCTTCGGCGGGATGAGCGCGCCGGAGGTCATCGCGTCGCGCAGCTCCTCGGGGTTGGCCGGATCGAAGTTCGCGGCCAGCTCCTCGAGGCGCGTGGTGTCGATGCTGATGCCGCGTGCGAAGTCGGTGATCTGCGAGATGAGGGCCAGGCGGAGCCATTTGCCGTGGCGGAAGAGACGGGCGTGCGCGAGCTCGCGTACCGCCAGGTAGAGCTGCACCTGGTCGAGCGGGATGTCGAGGCCCTCGCCGAACGCGGCGACGTTTTGCGGCAGGACCGCGGCGTCGTTCTCCTCCAGCAGCGGGATGCCGATGTCGCCGCCCGAGACGACCTCGGCGGCGAGCTGACCGACGACCTGGCCCAGCTGCAGGGCGAACAGGGTCCCACCGATTCCGCGCATCATGCCCTCGGCGCCGGCGATCATCGCCTGCATCTCCTCCGGAGCCTGCTCGCGGAGCACGCGGGTCAGCGCGTCCGAGATGCTCAGCGCGACGGGCTCGGCGAGCTGCGTCCACACCGGCATGGTGAGCGTGATCCACTCGAGCCTGCTGATCGAGCGCGGCGTGCGGCTGAGCTCTGTCACGTACGCGACCTCGTCGAGCCAGAGCGCCGCGACCCCAAACGCGGCGTCGAGCGGCGCGCGCACGGCGTCGGACACGGGAGTGGACTCCGCCCGCGCCAGCTGCTTCGCCTGCTCGAGCGAGAGAGTCCAATTGACGCCTCCGTCCCCGTTCTGCTGCATCGCGCTTTGCAGCTGCGAGAGCAGGTTCTGCAGGGCCACCGGGTCGTTCGGCAGTCCCGCGGCACCCGCGAGCTGCGAAGGATCGACGGGGCCGTTCCCCGAGAGGAACTGCCGTAGCATCTCCCGGAACTCGTCCTCGGAGCCGCCGCCCGCTCGGTCCGCACTGTCGCCATCGGCCATCGGGATCAGCCCTCCGTCGTTCGGGTGGTTCGGTCGCCGCACCGCGTCCGCGGCCCTGCACAGGGCACCGGTTCCGGCGCGACTCCCAGTCGTGCAAGCTACGTTAGCCCGAGCGCCCGCGGCCTCGGCGTGCAGAGTGCCGCTCGGGCCCAGCCCGCTTCCGCCCGCCGCGAACATTCCGGCGGTGCCGCTCCACCGTTTCCAGAAAGGCCCCGTGTCGCTGTTCTCTGACGACCCGCGCCCCTCCTCCTCCGCGCGCCGTCCGTGGATCGGTCCGGTGGTCCTGCTCTCGGGTGTCGCCCTCATCGTCGGGTTGGGCGTCACGCCTGCCCCGTACGTCATCGAGCAGCCCGGACCCGTCTTCGACACCCTCGGCAGCAGTGGGGACGTACCACTCATCTCCATTCCGGACCGCACCACCTATCCCACGGCCGGAACACTCGACATGCTCACCGTCTCGGTCGTCGGTAATCCGCAGAGCTTGCCCACCTGGGTCGAGGTCGCGAGCGCGTGGTTCGACCGCACCAGGGCCGTCATCCCCGTCGACGCGATATTCCCTTCCTCCTCCACCGTCGAGGAGCGCGACGCGGCGAATCAGGCCGAGATGACAGACTCGCAGCAGGAGGCGATCGCCGCCGCACTCACCGAGCTCGGCTACCCCGTCGAGCAGCATGTCTCGGTCGTTCAGGTACCGGAGGGATCGCCGGCCGAGGGCGTCCTCGAGCCGGGCGACCGGATCCTCGCGGTCGCCGACACCGCCGTCGCCGACCCGAACGCCCTGCGCGCGACCCTGCAGACCCTCGGCACCGGCTCCCCGGTGCAGCTCAGCATCGAGCGCAACGGCGCGCAGCGAGAGGTACAGGTGACGCCTCGCGACTCCAACGGAGCGGCGGTGATCGGCGTCCTCCCTGGCGCCGCGTTCGAGTTCCCCTTTCGGGTCGAGATCGAGCTCGACCGTGTGGGCGGGCCCAGCGCCGGCATGATGTTCGCGCTCGGGATCATCGACAAGCTCACCGACGGCGAACTCACCGGCGGACAGAACGTCGCCGGGACCGGCACGATCGACGCGGCCGGCGAGGTCGGCGCCATCGGCGGCATCCGCCAAAAGCTCTATGGAGCGAAAAATGCCGGCGCGCAGTACTTCCTCGCGCCGAGCAGCAATTGCACGGAGGTCGTCGGCCACGTCCCCGACGGGCTCGACCTGGTGGCGGTGTCCACCCTCGACGACGCCCTTGCCGCACTGAGAGGCATCGCCGCCGGCGACACCTCCGGCCTCCCGGACTGCAGCACCGCCGCTCCGATCAACTGACGCCCGAGTGTCGAGCCCGCGGTCGACGCTCAGGTGAGCCGGACGCCCGTCGCCTAGCATGGGGGGCCTCCCCTCACATCTCGACAGCAAGAGGCCCCTACGTGAGTTCCACAGCAACCGAAACCCCGCCGCGGAAGAGACGGAGCGTCCTCGCCGTCACTGTCGTGGTGGTGGCCGTTCTGGTGGTGGCGTTCTTCGTCTTCGCCGGTCTATACACCGACATCCTCTGGTACGACCAGCTCGGCTTCCTTTCTGTGCTCACGACGCAGTGGGCGGCGGCGGGCGGACTTTTCGTCATCGGCTTCGTCGCGATGGCCGTGCCGGTATTCATCAGCCTGATGCTGGCGTACCGCCTCCGACCGGTCTACGCGAAGCTCAACTCGCAGATCGACCGCTACCAGCAGGTCGTGGAGCCGTTGCGGCGTCTGGCCATGCTGGGGATCCCCGCGGTGCTCGGTCTCTTCGCCGGCGTCTCCTCCGCCACCCGCTGGCAGACGAGCCTCACCTTCTGGAACCGCACGCCCTCGGGCCAGACGGACCCGCAGTTCGGGCTCGACACGTCGTTCTACCTCTTCGAGCTGCCCTTCTACCAGAGCATCGTCGGATTCGCGTCGGCAGTCCTGCTGATCTCGGCGTTCGCGACCCTCGCCACCGGGTACCTCTACGGTGCGATCCGGATCAACGGCCGCGAGATTCGCATCTCGAAGGCCTCGCGCATCCAGCTCGCGATCATTGCGGCCCTCTATCTGGCCGTGCAGGCCGTCAGCCTGTGGGTGGACCAGTATGCGACGCTCGCGAAGCAGGGCCCGCGGATCACCGGCGCCACCTACTCGACTGTCAACGCGACGATCCCGGGTCTGCAGATCCTCGCCGGTATCGCCGCCCTGGTCGCGGTCCTCTTCGTCGTCACCGCCTTCATTGGCCGCTGGCGCTTCCCGGTCATCGGCACCGCGCTGCTGATCGTGTCGAGCCTGCTTGTCGGCTCTCTCTATCCGTGGATCGTGCAGAAGTTCCAGGTCGAGCCGAACGAGCGCACACTCGAGCAGCCGTTCATCCAGAACAACATCGACATGACCCGCCAGGCCTACGGGGTGAGCGACGTCGACGTCATCCCCTATGACGCGACCACCGACGCCGAGCCGGGCGCCCTCCGCTCGGACGCCGAGACCACCGCGAACATCCGCATCCTCGACCCCGCCGTCGTCACCGATGCGTTCTCGCAGCTGCAGCAGTTCCGCCAGTACTACAAGTTCGGCGACACGCAGAATGCGCTCGACGTCGACCGTTACTCGATCAGCGGATCGACGCAGGACGCCGTCGTCGGCGTCCGCGAGCTGAACCTCAACGGCCTCGGCGCCAACCAGACCTGGTACAACCAGACGCTCGTCTACACCCACGGCTACGGCTTGGTCGCCGCATACGGCAACCAGCGTTCCGCCGACGGCGAGCCCGTGTTCATCGAGTCCGGCGTCCCGACGACCGGAAGCCTCGGCGACTACCAGCCCCGCGTCTACTTCGGCGAGAACTCGCCGCCGTACTCGATCGTCGGCGGCAACGACTCGCGCGACATCGAACTCGATTACCCCTCGGGCACCGACGGCGCCCAGCAGACCTACACGACCTTCAACGGCAACGGCGGACCCGCGCTCGACAACATCTTCAAGAAGCTCGTCTACGCCATCAAGTTCCAGTCGGAGCAGATCTTCCTCTCGGACGGCGTGAACGATGACTCGCAGATCCTTTACGACCGCGATCCCGTGCAGCGCGTGCAGAAGGTGGCGCCCTACCTCAAGCTCGACTCCGACGCCTACCCGACCGTCGTCGACGGCCGCGTGGTGTGGGTCGTCGACGGGTACACGACCTCGGCCGACTATCCGTATTCGGAGGTGCAGAGCCTCTCGCAGGCCATCGCCGACACGAGCACGCAGCAGCAGTTCCCGACCGACGACGTGAACTACATCCGCAACGCGGTGAAGGCCACCGTCGATGCGTACGACGGCAAGGTCACGCTCTACGCCTGGGACACCAAGGATCCGATCCTGCAGACCTGGGAGAAGATCTTCCCGGCCACGGTCAAGCCGGTGAGCGACATGTCCGCCCAGCTGCTCAGCCACGTCCGCTACCCGGAGGACCTGTTCAAGGTCCAGCGCGCGGTCCTCGGCACCTACCACGTCACCGACGCGGGATCGTTCTACTCCCGCGAGGACGCCTGGGCGACGCCGAACGACCCCACCAGCGGAGCCGCGACCGCGTCCGCCGCGACCGGCACCAGCCTGCAGCCGCCGTATTACCTGACGCTGCAAACACCGGATCAGGACGTCCCGTCGTACTCGCTGTATTCGACCTACATCCCCGCGAGCGTCCAGGGCGCGCAGGCCAGCCGCAACGTGCTGACCGGCTACCTCGTGGCCGACTCCGACGCCGGCTCGACGGCGGGCTCCGTGGCCGACGGCTACGGCACCCTCCGCCTGCTCGAGCTGCCGAAGGACGACACGGTTCCCGGCCCCGGCCAGGTGCAGAACGCATTCACCACGGATCCGACCGTCGCGAACGAGCTGAACATCCTCTCGCGCGGCGACACGACCGTGACGAGGGGCAACCTGCTCACCCTGCCGGTCGGCGGCGGTCTGCTCTACGTCCAGCCGATCTACGTGCGCTCCAACGGCGACACGAGCTTCCCGCTGCTGCAGAAGGTGCTGGTCGCGTTCGGTGACGACATCGCCTTCGAGGACACCCTCGATGCGGCCCTCGACAGCCTCTTCGGCGGCGACTCGGGAGCGGACGCGGGCGACACCGGCACGCCGACGACTCCGGACCCGGGCACGGCCTCGGGCGGTGACACCGGCGGCACGGGCACCGCGACCGGCGATCAGACGGCGCTCCAGCAGGCGTTGAACGATGCGCGCGACGCCCTCACCGCTCGCGCGACAGCCCTCAAGGCGGGCGACCTCACCGCGTTCGCGGCGGCCGACGAGCGGCTGACCGAGGCGCTCTCGCGGGCGCTGCAGGCTGAGGGCGGCCAGTAGCAGGCATGGTGCAGGTCGACCGCGGCGAGCACCTCCGCTCGGGGGAGTGGCTCGAGCTGAACCGCACGTACTGGGAGGGGCGCACCGGCGAGGGTGCGCTCCACCCGGAGCTCGTCGCCGCGGCGCTGGGCGCTGGCCAGCCCCGGATCCTGCAGCTCGGCTCGGGAGACGGGCTCGACGCGCTCGCGCTCGCGGAAGGCGGCGCTCAGGTGATCGGCGTCGACTTCTCGATGCCCGCCGTTCGGCGGGCCCGGGCTGCCGCAGCCGAGCGCGGCCTCGCCGGCTCCGCTCGCTTCGTCGGCACGAACCTCTACGAGCTGAGGCACATGCTGCCCGAGCCGGACTCCTTCGACGTCGTGCTGTGCAGCGCCGGCGTCGTCTCGTGGCTCCCCGACCTCAAGGAGTGGGCGCGGCTCATGGAGTGGTTCGTCACGCCGGGCGGCACGGTCCTCGTCGGCCGTGCGTCCGCCGCTTCAGCCGGTGCGGCGGGGGTGCGCACATGGAGCCGCTCGTCCGAGGACCTCGCGTCGGCACTCTCCGCCGTTGGCCTCAGCGTCGGCGAAGGTACCGTCCTGCGCGCCGCCAAGCCCGCCTGACGCCGCAGTCCCGATTCGGCACTCCGTCGATTTGCACCCGCTCTGCAACCCGTGTAACGTCTCCTCTTGTGCCGCGGGGTGGAGCAGTTCGGTAGCTCGCTGGGCTCATAACCCAGAGGTCGTAGGTTCAAATCCTGCCCCCGCAACAAGAAGGTGAAAGCCGGTCCCGAGAGGGGCCGGCTTTCGTCGTTAACGGCGCTCGCGTCTGTGCTCGCGTCTGTGCTGCCGTCTGTGCCGCGCCCGCGCTCCCGCTCGGGCTGCGATACCTCCGCTCCGCCGCGGGGCGACTCTGCGTCTCGCGCCAGCGCCGCCGCCCGCATGTCACTTCTGCGGAACTTTCTCGGACGGCTGCGTCTCCGTCTGCCTGTTCGAACACGACAACTTCGGCGGAAAGATGACCCAGCAGGATCCGAACCGGCGGACCCTCCGCGGCGACTGGTGGAACGATCAGGCGTCCAGCGTGGCCACGAACAAATACCCCACGAACGTCTACTCTGACGAGCGCTGTCACGGGTGCACCATGTTTCTCCCGGCGCGGTCGTTCGACCACTTTCTCCCCACTCGACACTGCGATGGTGATCCGCACAATCTGAATGACCAGATCAGCAGCTGGAGGATGTGGAGCGGCCGGGGCGGCGAGCGGTCTCCTGACGGTGCTGCTCGTCAGCGCTGGTCACGGCTGGGAACCCGTACTCTCCTCCTCCGCACCCTTGCTCGGGACCGTCGCGGGCCTGCTCACCGGGACGCTCGCGTCGGTGGCTCCAGCGCTGCGGGCCGCGTCGATCGACCCCGCTCGCGCCGTACGGGCCTGAGGGGCGCCGATATCATCCGCCCTCGATCACGCTGAGGATGTTGCCGGCCGGATCGCGGAACCAGCAGATGGTCGGCCCGTGGCCGCGCATGACCCCCGTCGCATCGGTCGGCAGCGACGGATCGTCGTAGATCGCCGTGACGACGCCCGCCGCGTTCAGCTCGGCGACCGCGGCGTCGATGTCCTCGACCGAGAAGTTCAGGATCGTGAACGACGCCGGCTCGTGATCCGGCTTCGGATACGCGATCGCCCGCCCGCCGCCCGGCAGCTCGATCTGCAGGATCCCCATCGCGTTCACCTCGACCTCGAGCCCGAGCACTCCGCCGTAGAAGGCCCGGGCAGCCGCCACATCGTCCACGCTGAAGCCGCTGAATGCCCGCTCGCTCCGGATCATCGCCGTCCCCCGTCCCGCGGCCGCCCCATCGCGTCCGCTCCGCCCCGGACGCTACTCCCGTCGAGCGCGCGCGTCACTGCCGGATCCAAGAAACCGCTGACCGCGCCGTTGCCTCACCGCCTCGCGACAGACGAGCGCACGCAGCGCACTGCACCGTGCCATCGGGTGTGTCGAAGCGACCCACCGCGTTAGGCTCGATCGCGATGCGAGGGGTGTTGCTGTGAGGGATGAACACGGGGTCGACGGCTCGAACGAGGGAGTCGGCGCTCAACCGACCCGCCGGAGCCTACGGCAGGCGCCGCACGCGCTCCCCGCGGCACGGGTCGCCACTCCGGTGCTCACCCCGATCCGTCCTGCCCGGCGCCGCCGCGGCCGCGTCTTCCGCAGCACGGTCAGCACCGTCGCCCTCGCCGCGATCGCCGGACTGGTCGCCGTCTCGGCGCTCCCCGCCTACTCGTTCACCCCGGCGCCCGATTCGCAGGTCGCCGTCGAAGCGGCCGCCCGCGTGCAGGCGCTCGGCAATCAGAAGCTCACTGTCGCGCCGACTGCGCTGCAGGAGCAGGTGATCCGCGACTCCTTCACCGCGCCGACCCAGGCTCAGCTCGACGAGGCCGCCGCTCAGGCGCGCGCGCTCGCCGCGGCGGAGCAGGCCGCGCGCGACGCCGAGACCGCCCGCCTCGCTCGGGAGGCGCAGGCCGCGGCCGGCACGGCGGCCACCACCGGGGGCGGCTCCAGCACCGCCGCGGGCAGTGGCGGCTCCAGCACCTCGGTCACCCCGCGCGAGGAGGGCGACGACTACCCCTGGCGCAACCAGCTCACCGACAGCCAGGGCGGTGGCCTCTCGCCGCTGCGGTACTACTACCGCGAGTGCGTCGACTTCGTCGCCTGGCGGATCAACCGCGACCAGGGCTCGACGGGCGCACCCTTCAAGTGGACCTGGGGCAACCTGACCCCGGGCGGTGGCAGCGCATATGCATGGGCCGGCCAGTGGGCCTCGCACGGCTGGGTGACCAGCAGCACGCCCGTCCCGGGAGCGGTCGCCTGGTTCACCGGCAACCACGTCGCCTACGTTCAGGCGGTCAACTCCGACGGCTCGGTCTCACTCGAGGAGTACAACTGGGGTAACGACCACGCATACCACAAGCGCACCATCCCCGCCTCGCAGGTCGCGCTGTTCCTCTACCCGCCGAGTTGATGCCCGGCGCCGTCGGCATGGCCGTCGCGCAGTTCGCCCCGACTTCCGACCGCGAGGCCAATCTCGCCGTCATCGGGCGGCTGGCCCGGGTGGCCGTCGCGCGCGGCGCGAGCCTGGTGGTGCTGCCGGAGTACAGCTCCGCCTTCACTGATCCGCTAGGCCCCGAGCTGGTCGCGGCCGGTGAGAGCCTCGATGGAGCGTTCGTGCAGGGTCTCGCGGCTCTCGCCCGCGAGCTCCGGATCCATCTGGTGGCGGGCATGGTCGAAGCCGTCGATGGCCGCCGCATCGCCAATACCCTGGTCGCCGTCGACCCCGAGGGCGCCCTCGTCGCCCGCTACCGCAAGCTGCATCTCTACGATGCGTTCGGGCAGACGGAGTCGGGGTGGGTCGTGCCCGGTGAGATCGCGGCGCCCGAGACCTTCGACGTCGGCGGCCTCCTCGTCGGGCTGCAGACCTGCTACGACCTGCGCTTCCCCGAGGTGAGCCGCTGGCTGGTGGACGCCGGAGTCGACGTGATCGCGGCGCCGGCCGAGTGGGTGCGCGGCCCGCTCAAGGAGGCGCACTGGCGGACGCTGGTCACCGCGCGCGCCCTCGAGAACACGGTGTATCTCGTCGCGGCCGACCAGACGCCGCCGATCGGGGTCGGCGCGAGCATGGTCGTCGATCCGATGGGCGTCGAGATCGCGACCCTCGGCGAGGTCGAGGACGTGGCGGTCGCCTGGGTCTCGCGCGAGCGGATCGACGCGGCGCGCGAGAAGAACCCCGCGCTGTCGCTCCGACGCTTCCGAGTGCAGCCGCTCTGATCCGCCACCGGTGCCTTTCGGGCTTCAGCGCCCCATTCGCGCCAGGCCGGCGACAGCCGCCTCCAGCACCTCGAATCGCTTGCAGAACGCGAAGCGCACGAGCGAGCGGTACGCAGCGGCCTCCTCGGGTCGGCAGAACGCCGACACTGGAACGGCCACCACTCCGGCGAGCCCCGGGAGTGCCCGGCAGAGCGCGACGCCGTCGTCGTAGCCCAGCGGAGCGGCGTCCGCGACGACGAAGTAGCCGCCCGAGGACCCCGCGACTCCGAAGCCCGCAGTGGCCAGGCCCGCCGACAGCAGGTCCTTCTTAGCCGAGAGGGTCTGCGCGACCCCGGTGAAGAAGGAGTCGGGGAGCCCGAGCCCCAGGGCCACGGCCCCCTGGAACGGCGAACCGCTGACGTAGGTGAGGAACTGCTTCACCGCGAGCACGGCCGTGATGAGCTCGCGCGGGCCGGTCACCCAGCCGATCTTCCAGCCCGTCGTGCTGAAGGTCTTGCCCGCGGAGGAGATCGAGAGCGTCCGCTCGAAGGCCCCGGGGAGCGTCGCGAGCGGGACGTGCGGGGTGTCGAAGCGCAGGTGCTCGTAGACCTCGTCCGTCACGATCACGGCGTCGTGCCGCTCGGCGAGCCGCACGATCAGCTCGCGGGTCTCGGCCGGGAGGACGGCTCCGGTCGGGTTGTGCGGGTCGTTCACCAGGATGACGCGGGTCCGGTCGGTCACGGCCGCGATCAGCTCGTCGTGGTCGAGCGTGAAGGAGGGGCCGCGCAGGAGTACGGTGCGGTGGACCCCGCCGGCGAGAGCGATCAGCGCGCCGTAGGCGTCGTAGTGCGGGGTGAAGGTGACCACCTCGTCGCCCGGTTCGAGCAAGGCCAGAAGTGAGGCGGCGAGGGCCTCGGTCGCGCCCGTGGTGACCAGGACTTCGCCGTCGGGGTCGAGGGAGATCCCGCGGAACCGCAGCTGGTGCGCGGCGATCGCCTCGCGCAGGACGGGGAAGCCCGGCCCCGGCGGGTACTGGTTGAGTCCGGACGCAATGGCGTCGCGAGCCGCGTCGAGGATCTCGCGCGGACCGTCCTCGTCCGGGAAGCCCTGACCGAGGTTCACCGCCCCCGTACGCAGGGCGAGGGCGCTCATCTCGCTGAAGACGGTGGCGGCGACCTCGCCGCGGGGGCCGAGAAGGCCTGCTCCTGCGGCGGCACGGGTCCAGGATCCGGGAATGCTCACGCCTCCAGTGTGCCCGCCCGGGCGGCATCACCGACTTCATTTCCCGCTCGCAGGCTGGTCATAAGAAACCCCCAGGTATAATCGCCAAGCTAACCTCGCTTGGAAGGAGCAGCACCCATGACCGAGAGTCACGAGGGTCCTCGTCAGCCGGAGGAACCCACCATGCCGACGGAGTCCGGCGCCCGAGAGGCGACCGAGCGCATCCACGGCGAGAGTTCCGGAGCGTCCACCGGGCCCACCGAGCCGATCCACCCGGGTGCAGCGCACCGCGAGGGTGAGAACACGACCGTCCCGTACCCCTCCTCCTCCGCCTCCGCCCCGCAGCCGCCGTACACGCCGAACGCGACGGCGGGGAATGAGGCGCAGCCCGTCTCGCAGGCCGCTCGCTACGGTGAGTTCGCGCCGCCCGCAGCACATACCCTGCACGGCTCCGAGGAGCCGTCCATCTCGAGTTCCTTTGGGCCCGGTGCCGAGTACACGCCCGCAGCCACTGCCACGAAGCGCCGGGCCGGAGTGGGCGTCGTCGCGGCGCTCGCCATCGGCGCGGTCGTCGGTGGAGTCGCCGGAGCCGGCGTGTTCGGCCTCTGGTCCGCCTCCAACGGCTCGGCCACCCGCGTAGTCTCTTCCGGCGGCCCGCAGACGATCACGGTCAACAACGCTGACGACGCGACGACCGCCGCGGCGGTCGCCGCCAAAGCGACTCCGAGTGTCGTCACCATCGCGGTGAGCGGCAGCTCCTCCGCCGGCACCGGCTCCGGCATCGTGCTCTCGAAGGACGGCTACGTCCTCACCAACACGCACGTCGTCACGCTCGACGGTGAGATCGCCAACGGCACCGTCTCGGTCACCGCCAGCGACGGCCGGATCTTCACCGCGACCGTCGTGGGCACCGACCCGACGCTGGATCTCGCCGTCATCAAGCTGAACGGTGCGACCGACCTCAGCCCGATGACCTTCGCGGATTCGAGCACGATCAACGTCGGCGATACGGCCGTTGCCATCGGCGCTCCGCTCGGACTCTCCGGCACCGTGACCGACGGCATCGTCAGCGCGCTGAGCCGCAGCATCCAGGTCGCCTCCTCGGCCGCTCCGGAGCAGTCGGGCGACAGCTCGAGCGGCGGCACCGAGCGCCCGTTCAACTTCGACATCCCGGGCCAGCAGCAGCCCACTCAGGCCAAGAGCACGATCTCGCTCCCCGTCATCCAGACGGACGCGGCCATCAACCCGGGCAATTCCGGTGGTGCGTTGCTCAACAGCGACGGCGAACTCATCGGCGTGAACGTCGCGATCGCAAGCGCAGGCCAGTCCTCCTCGAGCGGCCAGTCCGGCAACATCGGAGTCGGCTTCGCGATCCCCAGCGCGGTCGCCCAGCGCATCGCGAAGGAGATCATCGCCAACGGCTCGGCCTCGCACGGCCTGCTCGGCGCGAGCGTCTCCGACTCCACGGCGGCTGTGCTCGGCGCGCGCATCGAGGACGTCTCGGGCGGTGGCGCCGCGCAGGCGGCCGGCCTGGCCAAGGGCGACATCGTCACTGCGATCGGTGGCACCCCGATCACGAGCGCGTCGGACCTTACCGCGCAGGTCCGCGCGCAGGCCGCGAACTCCGAGGTCGAGCTGACCTACACTCGCAGCGGCCAGAGCTATCAGGCGAAGGCGACGCTGGGCCAGATGGCCGCCAGCTGAGCCGCAGCACCATCCGCAGCCCCCGAGGATCCGTCCTCGGGGGCTGTTGCGCGTGCGCGGGCCGGGCTGGTTGCGACGCCGACCGTTGAAGACGCGGCCCGGTTGCGCGGGGCGCGGCCTCGGGCGCAGATTCGCTCGACGCGCCGGCGGCAGGAAGAATCAGCGATCACGCGCATGGATCCGGGCTCCGTCTCGCTCGCTCCGATGACGCAGGAGGATGTCCGCAGGCTGGAGGAGGGGCTCTCGACGCCCGATCAGACCGGCATCGACGCCTCCCGGCGAGGGCAGGGAATCGGTTCACTGGCACAGCGGCTCCTCGTCGAGTACCTCTTCGCCGGCACGAGGGCCGAACGGATCCAGGCGTACACGGATGTCGACAATCGAGCGGAGCGACGAGCGCTGGAGCAGGCCGGCTTCGAGGAGGAGGGCGTGCTCCGCCGTGCACAGTGGCGCGATGGAGCGTGGCACGACCTCGTGCTGTTCTCGACGCTGCGGCGCTGAGGCGAAGACCTACCGTGCGTTCGGGCGTCGCGGCCGGTGCATCTTCGCCCGCCGGGAGCGTCTCCGGAGCCGCAAGCAAGGTCCCAGCGCCCCGGGGGCCGGGCGCGCCCCGCTGATAGTGTGGTGGATCCCTGCGACCGCGCTCCTCCCGCACGACTGGACCCATGCAGCCCGAGATCCCGACGGACGACCTCTCCGATCTGCCCGGCGTCTCCTACGTGATGCCCGTGCTCAACGACGTGACTCACGTTCGCGCCGCGGTCGATTCGCTGCTGCACCAGGACTACACCGGGCCCTTCGACATCGTCCTCGCCCCGAGCATCGACGGCACAGAGGAGCTCGTCGCCGAGCTGAGCACGGCCGATCCGCGGATCAGCGTCGTGCCGAACGAGGCCGGCTCCACTCCGGCGGGCCTGAATGCGGCAATCCGCGCATCACGTCACCCGGTCGTCGTGCGAGTCGACGCGCACTCCGTCCTGCCGCCCGACTACTCGCGAACGGCCGTCGACGTGCTACGGCGCTCCGGAGCGGCCAACGTTGGCGGGGTGATGGCGGCGGAGGGGCTCACTGCGTTCCAGTGCGCCGTCGCCCGCGCGTACGGCTCGCGGATCGGTCTGGGCGGCACGCCGCACCAGGTGGGCGGCGAGGAGGGCCCGGCCGACACGGTGTACCTCGGCGTCTTCCGCCGCTCGGCCCTGGAGCGCGTGGGCCTGTTCGACGAGCGCTTCAAGCGCGGGCAGGACTGGGAGCTGAACCGGCGGCTGCGCGAGCACGGTGACGTGGTCTGGTTCACTCCGCGGCTCAGCGTCACCTACCGCCCCCGGCCGTCGATGCTCGCCCTGCTGCGGCAGTTCCTCTCGACGGGGATGTGGCGCGGGGAACTCACGCGGATGTTCCCCGCGTCACGCTCGCTGCGGTACGTCGCTCCGCCCCTGCTCGTGATGCTGCTCGTGATGCTGCTCGGGGTCGGGCTCCTGGCCGGGCTGGCTGGAGTCGTGCAGACACTCGGGGGAGCCGCGCCCTGGCTTCTGCTCGGCTTCGCGGTACCGGCCGGGTATCTCCTCCTGGTGGCCGCCGCGACGCTCGCGATCGCGCGGCGGGACGGTGCGCGTGCGATGCCGTGGTTCGCCGTGGTCATCCCGGCGGTCCACCTGGCCTGGGGGACGGGCTTCGTGCTCGGCTTCGCCGGGCTGACCAGCACCATTTCCACTCACCGCACCAGCCGCGGTCCGACTCGCCGAGGGGCGCATGACCACGACGCCGAGACCCCGCTCCCTCGCCGAGCTGCGCACCGTCGCGCAACCTCCGGAGGTGCGCGGGCGTCGCAACGCCGAGCACTGGACCGCCTCGCTCTATCTGCGCCGCTTCTCGCCGTACCTGACCTGGCTGCTGCTGACGACCTCGATCTCGGCGAACGGCGTCACCGGTCTGATGATCCTGATGGGCTGGAGCGCAGCGGCCGCGCTGCTGATCCCGGGCGTCGGCGGGGCCGCGCTGGCGCTCCTCCTGGGTCAGCTACAGATGCTGGTGGACTGCTGCGACGGTGAGGTCGCGCGCTGGCGCCGCACGTCGTCGCCGGCGGGTGTGTTCCTGGACAAGGTCGGGCATTACACGACGGAAGCGCTGATCCCGATCGCTCTGGGGGTGCGGGCGGCCGGTACCCCCTTCGACGCGCCGGCGGATTTCCTGTGGACCCCGCTCGGCCTCGCGCTGGCCCTGGTGATCGTGCTGAACAAGGCGCTGAACGACCTGGTGCATGTGGCCCGCGCGAACGCCGGCCTGACGAAGCTGGCCGACACGAAGGGCGAGGCCGTCCCGTCCTCGTCGGGTCTCGCGCGCCTGCGCCGTGCGGCGCGCTTCATACCGTTCCACCGCCTCTACCACTCCGTCGAGCTGACGATGCTGGCCTTCGCGGCTGCGCTGGTCGGCCTCGTGGTCGGTGCGGGCACCGCCGACCGGGTGCTCGTGGGGGCGCTACTCCCGCTCGCCGTCCTCGCGCTGGTGGGCCACTTCGTCGCGATCATGGCCTCGAAGCTGTCCGCTCCTGAGCCGCGGGTCGGCGTCGTCGTCCTCACTCAGGGAACCCGGCCCGACGACCTCGCTGCCGGCCTCGCGAGCGTTCTCGCGCAGGAGGGGGTCACGCTCGACGTCGTCTGCGTCGGCAACGGCTGGGAGCCGGACGGCCTGCCCGACACGGTCCGCGCGGTCGCGCTCCCCGAGAACCTCGGCATCCCCGCCGGCCGAAACGCGGGCGTGGACGCCGTCGCGGGGGACTACCTGTTCTTCCTCGATGACGATGCCCGGGTGTTGTCCCCCGCTTCCTCGTCGACGCGGTCGCGCTGCTCGGCTCGAACCGCCGCATCGGGCTGGTGCAGCCCCGGGTCGACAGCACCGACGGCTCGCCGAGCCCGCGGCGGTGGATCCCACGCATCCTCAAGGGCGACCCGCGCCGCTCCGGCCCGATCTTCTCGGTCTGGGAGGGAGCGGTCGTGCTGCGCCGCGACGTATTCACGCGGGCGGGCGGCTGAGCCGCTCCCTTCTTCTACGCCCACGAGGGCATCGAGCTGGCCTGGCGGGTGTGGGACACCGGTCGCACCGCCTGGTACGCGGGCGAGCTGGTGGCGCAGCACCCGGTGATCCAGCCGACCCGCCACGCCGACTACTACCGGCTGAATGCTCGCAACCGCGTCTGGCTCGCGCGGCGGAACCTCACCGCACCTCTTGCGGTCGCCTACGTGGCCTCGTGGAGCGCGATCCAGTGCCTCCGCTGGCGCACCGACCCGGACGCCCGGCGAGCCTGGTTCGCCGGCTGGAGGGAGGGCTGGCGCTGCGATCCGGGAGGCCGCCGCGTCCTCTCGGCCCGCACGGTGCTCCGGATGGCGGTCGCCGGGCGCCCGCCGATCGTCTAGCATCGGGGAATCCGCCCCCGCCGGGGCCCCCGAAAGGACGACGGTGTTCGATTCGACCCAGCTCTCCCCGCCCGAGCGCGTTGAGGAGGAGTCCACCCCCGCCGCACCGCACCTCCTCGCGACGGTCCGCGAGCGCCTCGGCGCCGTCGACGACGAGTTCGCCGAGCGCCTCGACGCGCACCTCCCGCGACTCGTGGAGCTGCTGTCCACGGTGTACGCCGGCCGCGCCGACCTCGTCGATCAGCTTGTCGCGATCGTCGAGCTCGCCGCCGCCTCGTGGGAGGAGCGGCCCGAGGAGCTGCGCGCACTCGACCGCGCTCGGGAGCAGCACCCGACCTGGTTCCTCTCGAACAAGGCCCTCGGAGGCGTGTGCTACGTCGACCGCTTCGCCGGCGACCTCGAGGGTCTGCGCGCCGAGATCCCGTACTTCCGCGAGATCGGGCTGAACTACCTGCACCTGATGCCGCTGTTCGACGCCCCGGAGGGGGAGTCGGACGGCGGCTACGCGGTCTCGAGCTATCGGCGCGTGCGCCCGGACCTGGGCGGCATGGAGCAGCTGCGCAGCCTCGCCTCGGAGCTGCACGAGCACGGCATCGCGCTCGTGGTCGACTTCGTCTTCAACCACACCTCGAACGAGCACGACTGGGCGCAGCGGGCTCTCGCCGGCGAGCAGCGCTTCGAGGACTACTACTGGATCTACCCCGACCGGAGGGAGCCCGACGCATTCGAGCTCACCACGCGCGAGATCTTCCCCGATGACCACCCCGGCTCCTTCGTCCAGCTGGAGGACGGCCGCTGGGTCTGGACAACCTTCCACCGCTACCAGTGGGACCTCAACTACGCCAATCCCGAGGTCTTCCGTGCCATGACTGGCGAGATGCTCTTCCTCGCCAATCAGGGCGTCGACGCCCTGCGGATGGACGCGGTCGCCTTCATCTGGAAGGAGCTCGGCACGAGCTGCGAGTCGCAGCCGGAGGCGCACCTGCTGCTGCGCGCGTTCAACGAGGTCTGCCGACTGGCCGCTCCGGCGCTGCTGTTCAAGTCCGAGGCGATCGTGCACCCCGACGAGGTGATCGAGTATGTCGACGTCCAGGAGTGCCAGCTCTCGTACAACCCGCTGCAAATGGCGCTCACCTGGGAGGCGCTCGCCACCCGCGATGTCCGCCTCCTCGCGCAGGCGCTGGAGCGCCGACACGCGCTGCCGGAAGGCACGGCCTGGGTGAACTATGTCCGCGGGCACGACGACATCGGCTGGACTTTCGCCGACGAGGACGCGGCAGAGCTGGGCATTGACGCGACCGGTCACCGCCGCTTCCTCAACGACTTCTACACCGGCCGCTTCGACGGTACGTTCGCCCGGGGAGTGCCGTTCCAGGAGAACCCGCGCACCGGCGACCGCCGCGTCTCGGGAACGACCGCCTCGCTCGCGGGCGTCGAGGCCGGCGATCCCTACGGCATCGACCGAGTGCTGCTCGCGCACTCGATTGCGCTGAGCACCGGTGGGCTGCCGCTGCTCTATCTCGGCGACGAGGTCGCCCAGCTCAACGACCACGCGTACCTGGACGATCCGACGACGGCCGGCGACTCGCGCTGGGTGAACCGGCCGCGCCGCCCCGCGGAGCGCTACGACGAGCGGGAGTTGCCGGGCACCGCCGCGAGTGAGGTCTTTGGGGGGCTGCTGCACCTGATCGCCGTGCGCAAGGCCACTGCGCTGTTCGCCGGCACCGAGCTGCGCGTCTTCGACCCGGTGAACGACCAGGTGCTGGGCTATCAGCGCCCCGGCGACGGGGAGGCGGTGCTCGTGCTCGCCAATGTGTCGGACGAGGTGCAGGAGGTGGCGGCCGCGCGCTTCGGCGCCTTCGCGGCGAACGCGGTCGACCTGGTCACCGAGATTGCGGTCGACCTCCGCGAGGGCTTCCGGCTTGCTCCGTTGCAGTTCGTCTGGCTGCGGGTGTCCGCCGCCTAATCCAACGTCGGTGGTGCCCCCGGTCCGGGGGTGGTCGCCGGTACCCTGGAGCGGATGACTCCCGCTCCCCACGCCCTGCTCGCCCGCCTGCGCACCGACGCGCGACTCGCGCGCAAGGTCGGCGGTGAGCTGCTCGCGGCCCGCCGTGCCCGCCGCGAGGTAGCCCGCCTGCTCGGCGAACGCGGCCCGCTGCCGGAGGGCCGCTTCGAGATCGGCGTCTACTTCGCCGACGGCGACCTCAACCTGTACCAGCTGCGGCAGTGGTACCGGCCGCTCGCCCAGCTGGCGCAGACGCATCCGGTGGTGCTGCTCAGCCGCAACGCGAGCGCGGCCGAGGTGCTACTGCGCGAGAGCCCGGTGCCGGTCGCCTACGTCCGCTCGGTCGCCGACCTCGAGAGCACCATCGCGAGCCAGCCGCTACGGATCGTGCTCTACGTGAACCAGAACGCCCGCAACTTCCAGATGATGCGCTACGGGCGCCGCTGGCACGTCTTCGTCAACCACGGCGAGAGCGACAAGATGTACATGACGACAAACCAGTTCAAGGCGTACGACTACAGCCTGATCGCCGGGGACGCCGCGCTCGCCCGGCTGCACCGGGTGCTCTGGGACTACGACGTCGACAAGCGCGCCCTCGCGATCGGGCGCCCGCCGGCTACGGCTCGATCCGCAGCCACGGCGTCGCGCTTGTGCGGGGCCTGCTGGCTGATCCCCGGTTCCGGCTCGTCTACCGCCCGCACCCGCGCAGCGGGGCGGTGGACGTCGAGTACGCAGCGGCGGACCGCGCGATCATCGCGATGATCGCCGCCGCCAACGCCGCCGATCCACACGCCGGCCAGGTGCACGACACGGGCGCCGAACTGGGCTGGCAGCTCGCCGCCGCCGACCTCGCGATCGTGGACGTCTCGGCGATGGTGTACGACCGGCTCGCCACCGGTCGGCCGCTGCTGGTCACCCGCCCGGCGAGCCCCCAGGCCGAGGTGGACGAGAGCGGCTACCTGGGTGATGCGGAGTGGCTGCACGCGGAGGACTCCGCGGCGATCGTCTCGCGGGTCGACAGCGCCGAGCTGATCCGGAAGCGGCCGAGCGGCTGAACCGCTGGGTGCGCCGCTACTTCGGCGACACCTCCCCGGGAACGTCGACGCGTCGCTTCCACGCGGCGATCGAGCATCTGCTCGAGCAGTGGCAGCTGCACGCGGCCCTGCACCGGGGCGACGCGGCGGTCGACGACCACGATCCGGACGGGTGATTCGGTCGCGAGGGCCGCGCCCAGGCCGCCGCGTCAAGGGTCGGCGGCGTCGCCGGGAGGCCTGCGAGCATCCCACTACGCTCGATCCATGATCACACCGCGCGCCTTCGCCCGCTCCCGCCGGCGCCGGTCGGCTGCCGCTCATCCCGCGGTCGAGCCGGACATCGTGGTCTCCGCCGACCGGGAGAAGCCGGTGTTCACGATCCGCTCGTTCCGGATCGGCTTCTTCGGCGCGCTCGGCGTGCTGGTGGCGCTCGCGCTCGGCGGACTCCTGGTGCAGCTGAGCACGGTGCTGACCTACATCTTCGTCGCGATGTTCTTCGCGCTCGGCCTCGATCCGCTCGTCTCCTGGCTCGAGAGCAAGCGCCTGCCCCGACCGCTGGCGATCACCGCGGTGTTCGCCGCAGTGGTGCTGCTCTTCGCCGGGCTCTTGATCTATATCATTCCGATCCTGGTCGAGCAGCTGACGATGTTCGTCACGAGTGCCCCTCAGATCGTCACCGACATCGCCTCGCAGAAGTGGGTGCTTGACCTCGAGCAGCAGCTGCGCGGCGTTGTCGAAATCGACGAGTTGATCCGGAGCGTCCAGAGCTTCATCGGCAATCCCAACAACTTGCTCTCGCTGGGCGGTGGCCTGATCGCCGTGGGGACCGGCATCGCCAGCGGTGTCACGGGCTCCGCCATCGTGCTGATCCTGACGCTCTACTTCCTCGCTTCCCTGCGCTCGATGAAGGCTGTCGCGTACCGCTTCGCACCCGCCTCGCACCGGGCGAAGGCGCACGAGGTCGGGGACGAGATCACCGGCGCTGTCGGCCGATACATGGTCGGTCAGGTCTCTCTCGCCGGTGTGAACGGCGTACTGACCTTCATTCTGTTGCTCGTGATCGGCGGGCCGGTGCCGGCGTTGCTGGCCTGCGTCGCGTTCCTCGGCTCGCTGATTCCGCTGGTTGGAACCCTCTCGGCCGCGGTGATCATCTCGCTCGCCTGCCTGCTCACCTCACCGCTGACCGCGCTGATCGCCGCGATCTACTACCTCGTCTATATGCAGGTGGAGGCGTACATCCTCGTCCCGCGGATCATGAACAGGGCGGTCTCGGTGCCCGGCGCTGTCGTCGTGATTGCTGCGGTCGGCGGTGGCACGATCGCGGGTGTGCTCGGCGCGCTGGTCGCGATCCCGGTCGCCGCCTCAGTGATCATCGTCGTGCAGAAGGTCGTCTTCCCGCAGCAGGACGCGAAGTAGTGACTCCTCTCCTGCGGGCGGCCGGCGGCGTTAGCGCCAGGGAGCCGTGCACCGCGGGGTCGCTGGTCGTCCGTGGTATCTCTGAAGGATGACTCGAGACTCCGCCTTGCACATCACCGACGATCCCGACGCCGACGCTCTCCTGAGCCGCGACCCGCTCGCCCTGCTGATCGGGATGCTCCTCGACCAGCAGGTCGCGATGGAGACGGCCTTTTCGGGGCCGCTCACGATCGAGGAGCGTCTGGAAGCGGCCGGCACCTCCTTCGACGTCGCGTCTATCGCCGGCTTCGATGAGGCCGCGTTCTCGGAGCTCTGCCGTACTCCGCCCGCCGTGCACCGCTATCCGTCGAATATGGCGGGCCGGGTGCAGGTATTCTGCCGGGCGCTCGTCGACGACTGGGACGGTGACGTGTCGGCCCTGTGGACTCGCGATGACCCCGACGGCCGCACTGTCTTCGCCCGCCTGAAGGCGCTGCCCGGCTTCGGCGAGCAGAAGGCGCGGATCTTCCTCGCCCTGCTCGGCAAGCAGCGGGGCTTCGCGGGGGAGGGCTGGCGCGAGGCCGCCGGCTCCTACGGAGAGGAGGGTTCGTTCCGCTCGGTCGCCGACATCGTCTCGCCGGAGTCGCTGACGAAGGTCCGCGCCACCAAGCAGGCCGCAAAGGCCGCGGCCAAGGCGAAGAAGTAGGGCCGGCCGCGTCGACATCGCGACCAGCGCCCGCCGTGTCGGAGGCCGCGATGTCGGCACAGGCTGGAGCCGGACGGGAAGCCGGTATCGAATCGAGGTCGAGAGTCGAGTTGCGGGCACCGGGGGCCGAGAATCGAGCGTTCGACCTCGGTTGCGAACGCCTTCGGACCGGGACCGCGAGCGCCGGCCGGTAGTGTGATGCGGATGCTCCCCTCCGCCACCGCCCGGCTGCGCTTCCGCGAGATGGACGATGCGGACCTCCCCTCGATGGCGGATCTTCTCGGCGACCCGGTGGTGATGCGGTACTATCCGGCGCCGAAGAATCGCGAGGAGGTGGCCGCCTGGATCGCCTGGAACCGGCGGAACTACCGGGAGTACGGCATCGGGCTCTGGATCGTCGAGACCCTTGATGGCGCATTCGTCGGGGACTGCGGTCTGACCTGGCAGGGAGTCAACGGCGGGCTCGAGCTCGAGGTCGGTTACCACATGCGAGCCGACCTGCACGGCCACGGCTACGCGACGGAGGCGGCTGCGGCCTGCCGTGACCTGGCCCTCGCCCACGGTCTCGCGGCTCGCCTCGTGGCGATCGTCCACCCGGACAATGCGGCGTCGCGGCGGGTCGCCGAGAAGATCGGCCTGCGCGTGATCGGAGAGGATCTAGGCGGCGGGCCGCTCGTTCGCACCGTGCTCGGGATGGCGCTCAGTGGGCACGAGCGCCCTCGCAACGAAGGCTGAGCGGCCCGACGCTCCGATCCGGCCGCTCAGCCTTCGTTGTGCAGGCCCGGAACGCTAGAGCCGGTCCTCCAGCGCCGCAATCAGCGCCGCGCGGTCCTCACGCAGGATCGACGCTCCGCCGCCCGGCACGCTCCGCACCTCGACTCCGCGGCCGGCCAGCACCGTGGGTAGCGAGGCGTGGCCCAGCGGATCCTCCGGCAGCACCGCGAGCGTCAGGTCCGGGAACGTCTCGGGAGCGTCGGCCGCGCCGCGCGCCGTGAGCCCGTCGGCGGAGTCCTGGTCCCAGAGCGCGTACGCCGACACGTCGAGCTCGATCTGCTCGTCGGTCCAGATCGGGTGGCGGTGGCGGAGGGAGTCGGCGTCGCCCTTCTCGACGTGCGCGACCGAGCCACCGCGGTGCAGAGCTCGGGTCACGCCGCGCGTGTTTGAGAAGGCGGGGTCGAGCAGGATCAGCCGGTCAGCGCGGTACTCCGGAGCGAGCCGGGCGGCGACGACGGCGCCGAGACCGTGTCCGATGATCAGGTCGGGGGTCTGCGGCACCGAGGCCCGCACATCTGCGGCCCAGCGCTGCGGCGAGTACACCGGCGACCTCGGTGACCCGCCGTGGCCCGCGAGGTCGGGAGCCAGCACGCGGTAGCCGTGCTCGTGCAGTGTCGGCACGAGCGCGTACCAGATCCGGGAGTCGGCACCGAGCCCGTGCAGAAGGAGCGCGATCCGCTCGCCCGTTCCGCTGTAGTCGCGCACGAAGAGCGCGAGCGGTTCTGCCGGTGCCGCAGCCAGCGCCTTGCGCTCGGCGCGCGTCGGCTCCAGCACGAGCGTGTTGCCGAACACCTGCGGTGCGGGTCCGAATGCGTCGCGGGCGCTCTGGACCACCGTGCGGCCGAGCATTGCGTTGCCGACGCCGCCCAGCGCCGCCCCAATCCCGAAGGGCATCGCTCGGCCGACCAGCCCCGCGCCCTGCTGCGCCAGGAAGTGCCTGACGAAAGACTTCTTCGCGCGGTCGGCCAGCTCGCCCACCAGGAACGAGGGCAGCCCCTTGGTCACCACCGAGCCCCAGTACTGGTTGAGGCCGGCGCCTCCGCCGACGGCGTGACCGGCCACCTGGCGCACCATCTCGCTGCCGGAGGACCCCATCATCAGCGTGAGGACGAGGGCCCGCGCGCGGTCCGGATCCTCGAGCGGGATGCCGTGCACCTCCGTCACTGACTGCGCGAAGAGGGCGCTCGCCTCGAGGAAACCCGCGGCACCCGCGCCGGAGAGGGCCACCGAGGTGGCCGTGCCGATGCCGGGGACGACCGCCGTCGCTCCGATCATTGCGCCACCCGCGGCCACGCTCGAGAGGTATTGCCGTTCGAGCGAGGTGATGATCTGCTCCGGTGTCGCCCCGGGCCGTCGCCGTCGCAGCAGGCGGATGTTCGCCAGCACGGCCGGGCGCTGCACCGCGAGGAGCCGGTCGAGCATCTTCGCGAGCTGCGTGTTCTCGGATCCGTCGGTCGGCTCGAGTCCGCCGGCCCTCTCGACGGCGCGCTCGCGTTTGCGGTCCTTGTGGGCCATGTCCTGCACTCCTGCGTCCTGGGGTGCCGAGCGCGGGAGCGGTCAGTCGTCGGAGACGGTGCCCCGAACGGGTGGGTCCTCGGCCGGCGCCGCGCTGCTCCGCGGTGTCGGCGCGTAGTCCTCAGCGTAACGTGCGAGCACCTCCTCCATCGGTGCGTCCAGCACCAGGCGGCCCTTGTCGAGGTAGAGGCCGCGGCTGCAGAAGCGGCGCAGGTCGCGCTCGTTGTGCGAGACAAAGAAGAGGGTGCGGCCGGAGGCGAGTAACTCCTCGATCCGCGCGTAACACTTCTCGCGGAAAGCCTTGTCGCCGACCGCGAGCACCTCGTCGACGAGGATGATCGGCTCCTCGAGCCGGGAGACGACCGAGAACGCGATGCGCACCTTCATCCCGCTGGAGAGGTGCTTGTAGGGGGTGTCGAGGAAGTCGCCGATCTCGGCGAACTCGATGATCGAGTCGAAGCGGGCGTCGACCTCGCGCTTGGACATCCCGTGCAGCCCCGCGGTCAGGTAGACGTTCTCGCGGACGCTGAGATCGGCGACGAACCCGCCGGTGATCTCGATGAGCGGAGCGACGCCGCCGCGCACCTGCACCGCGCCCTCGTCCGGCAGCACCACTCCGGCGACCAGCTTGAGCAGCGTCGACTTGCCCTGCCCGTTCCGGGCCACCACGCCGATCGCCTCGCCCGCGCGCACCTGCAGGTCGAGGCCGCGCAACGCCCAGAACTCGCCCGGCCGAGAGCGGCGCGAGCGCCCGGCGAAGAGGTCCTTGAAGGAGCGTCGGCCCCGCCGGTTGCGGCGGAAGCGAATTCCGAGCCCACGGCACTCGATCACCACAGGAGCGTCGGCCATCACAGTTCCTTGAGCATCGCGCGCTCGCAGCGGCGGAAGACGACCAGGCCCAGCGCCAGCACGAGGACCGAGATCGCCGCCGAGGCGGCGATGAGCGGAACGTCCGGCGCGCTCGTGAAAAAGGCGGAGCGATACAGCGCGAAGATCCCGCTGAGCGGGTTGAGCGCGGCGAGCGGACGGATCTGCTCGGGCAGGTCAGCGGTGGAGTAGATGATCGGCGACGCAGAGAAGAGGAACCGCAGCAGGAGCTTCACCGCCCGCTCCAGGTCGCGGAAGAACACCACGAGCGGAGCGACGAGCAGGCCCACCCCGAGCGTGAGCACCGCCTGCAGCAGGGTCGCCACGGGAAACAGCAGCACCGCCCAGGTCAGCTGGGCACCGGCGATCACGGCGAACAGCGCCAGCACCGGCAGGCTCGCCACGAACTCGACGCCCTTGGAGAGCACGATCCGCCCCACCCACATGGTGCGCGGGATCGACGTCGAGCGCACCAGCTTTGCCTCGCGGAGGAACGCGCGGGTGGCGTCGGAGGTCGCCTGGTTGAACCACATCCACGGGAGGAGCCCGACGAGCAGGAAGACGATGTACGGGTCCTCGCCGACGGTTCGCTGGAACACAGCGGTGAAGACGAAGAAATAGATCCCCGACATCACGAGCGGGTCCAGTACCGACCAGAGATAGCCGAGTGCGCTCGTGGCGTAGCGGACGGTGAGGTCGCGCTTGGTGAGTAGCCAGAGGGAGTGGCGGTAGCGCCAGACGGGGGAGCGGCGGTGTCGCAGCTCCGACTCGCTCGCGAGGAGGTCGGCCGTGCTCACTGCGCGACTCCTCCCGACCGGCTCCGACTGAGTTGCAGAGGAGCCGTGAGCGTCAGACGAAGAGGTTCGCCCGCTCGAGGTCCTCGGCGAAGTCCACTTCGACGGCGTAGAAGTCGGAGATGTCCATCGGCTCGACAAGCATTCTGTCCTGCTCGATCGCCAACTCTCTGCCACGCTCGAAGTAGTCCTGGGCGTCGACCCGGGCGAGCTGACGCATCAGAGCGGCCTTGTCGGAGGCGGACACAGAGTTGATCCCGACCGCCTCGCCGAGGCCGCCGCTCACCGTCTTGGACAGCTCCTGGATATAGCCCTCGGCGCTCGTCGTGTACTTGACCTCCTCGTCCGACACCTTCGCCGTGTTGACGGTGACGAAGGAAACGTCTTTCGAGATGAGGCCGGCTGCGCGGTCGAGGACGCGCGGGTCGAAGACGACGTCGCCGTTCATCCAGAGCACGCCGCCGTGGCCGCTGGCGTGAAGCGCGCGGAGCAGGCTCTTGGACGTGTTGGTCTGGTCGTACTGCTCGTTGTAGACGAATGTCGCCGAAGAAAAAGCCTCGATGATGTGCTCGAGTTTGTAGCCGACGACGATGCTCACCGGGATCTTCGTACCGAAGGCGTGGTGAATGTTGTCGAACTGCTGCTGCAGGATCGTGCGGCCGTCGTTCAGTGGAGTGAGTGGCTGGGGGAGAAAGCGGCCGAGCCGGCTGCCCATTCCTGCGGCGAGGATGACGACGGTGGCGGGGCCGTTGCTCGTCGAACCTCTGTGCACCATCATTTCTTCCCCTCGAATTCACCGCTGGGTCTCGAACTGAACCACTTTTCGGCTAGAGACACAGTGTACAGTTCACGCCTCTCGGGGCCGGGGTGGTTGACCTTTCGCCGTGTCGTCGGTGATCGGCGCGGGCGCCGACGCGCCGCGAGCGAGTTGGTACCGTAGCCGGATGACGTCCGCGACGAACACCGAGCCCGCGGAGAGCGCCACGGATCCGGACGGCGCCTCGCCCGTCGTCTTCGAGCTGCACCAGCTGACCCGCACCTTCGGTCGGACCGTGGCGGTGGACCGCATCGACCTGGCTGTGCGAGCGGGAACCTTTTACGGCATCATCGGCCCCAATGGCGCGGGCAAGACGACGACGCTCTCGATGATGACGGGTCTGCTGCGCCCCGACACCGGCCGCGCGCTCGTGCACGGGGTCGACGTCTGGAAAGACCCGACTGCCGCGAAGCCGCTGATCGGGGTCCTGCCCGACCGCCTCCGTCTGTTCGACCGGCTCACCGGCGCACAGTTCCTGGCTTACTCCGCGGCGCTGCGCGGCATCGACCTCGCGACGGCGAAGCAGCGCACGATCGAGCTGGCCGACGCGCTGAGTCTCACCGACGCGCTGGAGCGCCTGATCTCGGACTACTCCGCCGGCATGGCGAAAAAGGTGGCCCTCGCCGGGGCGATGATTCACGCTCCGCGCGTGCTGGTCCTCGACGAGCCGTTCGAGTCGGTCGACCCGGTCTCTTCGGCCGCGGTGATCACCGTGCTGCGCCGCTTCGTCAACGGCGGCGGCACGGTGGTCCTCTCCAGTCACAGTCTCGACTTCATCGAGCGCGTCTGCGATGACGTGGCGGTCATCGTCGGTGGTCGGGTGCTCGCCTCTGGCCCGGTCGCCGAGGTCGCGGGTACCGTGACACTGGAGGAGCGCTTCATGGAACTCGCGGGCGGCAAGCAGATCGCCGAGGGACTGCAGTGGTTGCACGACTTCTCCGGCTGAAGATCGACGTCCTCCTCGGCACGTTCCGCTCCGGGCCCGCGCGCTCGGCAGGAGCCGTCCTCGGTGTGCTCGTTGTGGTCGCGGTGACGGCGCTCCTGCTCGCGGCGGTCGGTGCGCTGCGTTCCTTCGATACGGCCGCCGGCGCCGTCGTGACCGCCGGTGGGCTCATCACGGTCGGCTTCCTGGTGCTGCCCTTCCTGCTCGGTCCGCTCGATCCGATGGATCCGCGCGCCTTCCGGCTCTTCTCCGTGCCGCCGCTGCGACTGGCGGGCGCGCTCGCACTGGCCGGGGTGGTGTCGGTGCCGACGCTCGCCCTGCTGGTGGTCGGGCTGGCCAGCGCCGCGCTGTTCCCCGGCGCCGGCGCCTTCGCCGTGCTCGGCCCGCTGCTCGCGGTGGCGACGACGTCTCTGTTCGCGCGGATCGGCCTCGCCGCCTCCGCCGCGCTCGTGCCCTCCCGGACCGCCCGCGAGCTGCTCGCCGTGCTCGGCCTGGTGCTGCTGCTCGGTGGCCCCGCCTCCCTCGCCGCCGCGGCGCTGCTCGACACGGGGGACACTCCGGTGCTCGAGCGCTGGGGTGCGGCAGTGGGAGCCACTCCGTTCGGCGCCGCCTGGGCACTCGCGCCGGCCGCCGAGTCCGGCGACCCACTCGGTGCACTTGTCCTCGCGCTTCTCACGCTGGTGGCCGCCGGCGCGCTGTGGTGGCTCGTCGTCCGCACGCTGACCGGGCGCCCCGAGCGCACGCACCGCCCGCCACGCGGCCTGCGCCTGGGCTGGTTCGACGTGCTCGCCTCGACCCGGACCGGAGCGATCGCGGCGCGCAGCATCACGTACTGGCTCCGTGACCCCCGCTACCAAGCGTCGCTCGTCGCGGTCCCGGTGCTACCGATCGCGGCCCTGCTTCTGCTTGCGGTCGTCGGCGTGCCCTTCCCGTTGCTCTCGCTACTCCCGGTGCCGCTGGTCGCGCTGTTCCTCGGCTGGTTCCTGCACAACGACGTCGCCTACGACGGATCCGCGTTCTGGCTGCACGTCGCGGCCGGCGTCCGCGGCTGGTCCGACCGGCTCGGCCGCGCCTTCCCGACGCTCCTGCTCGGCGTGCCGATCGTGGTCCTCGGCTCCCTCATCAGCAGCGCGACCTCGGGGCTGCCCGACGCGCTGCCTGTCGTGCTCGCGGTGAACACCTGCCTCCTGCTCGTGCCCGCCGGAGTCGCCAGCGCGATCTCGGCGTGGCTCGCCTACCCGGCGCCGCGCCCGGGTGACAGTGCGTTCGTGCAGCCGCAGGCGCCCGGAGCCAGCGGCGCCGGGCCGCAGTCGTTCGCGTTCGGTCTGGGCCTGCTCCTCTCGGCGCCGACGGTGGTGCTCGGCGTCCGAGCGCTCTTCGTCGACGCGGGGGCGGCCGGGGATGCCGTGCTCGTCGGCCTGGGTAGTGCGATGCTCGTCTTCGCCCTCGGCGTGCTGATCGGCGGCTGGCTGTTCGAGCGCCGCGCGACCGAGCTGGTCGCCTTCACCAGCCGCTACTAGCGGCCGACGAGCGCCTCGAGCTCGACGACCACCAGGTCAGGGCGCGTGAGGAACGGGTGATGGCCGGTCGGCACGTCGACCGAGCGCGTCGCGCGCTCCGCGTGGGAGCGCTGGAGCCCGACGGACGTGCTGCGATCCTCAGTGCAGACCAGGTACGTCGAATCCACGCCCTGCCATCCCGCCCGGGTGGTGGGAGTGGAGAAGGCGGTCGCCGCCTGCGCGCCGACCCGCTGCCACGCGCCCGCACGGTCCTCATCGTTGCCGTCCTGGAGGAAACGGTCGGCGAAGGACCGCGCGTCGTAGCCGGTGATCTGCAGCGATCCGTCGGGCAGCAGCCCGATGCGCACCGGATCCGGCTCGCCGCTCATGATCGCGCCCTGCGAGAGGCCGGGCTCGGGAGTGTAGGACGAGATGAGGAGCAGACCCACGACGGCCGGGTGGAGGCCCGCCTCGGCGATGACGGTGCCGCCGTAGGAGTGACCGACGAGCACGGTCGGGCCGCTATCGTCCAGCGCCTCCCGCAGTGCTACCGCGTCGGCGGTGAGGCCGGGTTCCCCCTCGCCGGTCGACTCTGCGCAGGAGGGGAGCGCCAGGGCCCGGCTGCGGATGCCGGTTCGCTCCTCGAGCAGGGCGGCGGCTCGACGCCACCACCAACCGCCGTCGCGCACCAGCGCGCCGTGCACGAAGAGTACGTCCACCGGGTCTCCTTATCCTCCGCTGCGTCGACGCTAGCGTCCAAGCGTAGGATCGACGGCATGATTCTGCGCGCCGAGAACAGCAGCACCGGCCCCCTCGAGGGAGGCGGAGGAACCGCCACCCTCGACCGCGAACTCGAAGAGCTCCTCAACCAGGAGTCGATCGAGCCGGGCGACCACGAGCGCTTCTCTCACTACGTTCCGAAGGACAAGATCCTCGAGAGCGCGATCACCGGCAAGCCGGTCCGAGCGCTCTGCGGCAAGAAGTGGCTCCCGGGCCGCGACCCGGAGAAGTTTCCGGTCTGCCCGGCCTGCAAGGAGATCTACGCGAAGATGACGTGATCCCTCTCCCCGCTCACTCGTAGCGGGTTGGGATGACGGGCTCGCCGCGGCCGAGCCGGAGCGCGTCGAGTGGCAGTTCGAGCACCGCGTTCGCGTGGTGCTCCCGGGCGGCCGCCACCCCCTCGATACCGAGGTGCTCGGTGCGAATCCCGCCGTCTTCGATCAGCGGCACGAGCAGTGGCCGTTCGCGCTCGCCCACGCCGCCCTCGGGGCCCGCGCCGACGTGCACGATCTCGGCCTCGGCCACGCCGTCCCCCGAGAGGAGGCGACCCGCCGACTTGCGGCCGCCGATCGACGCCTTCGAGACCGACTTCTTGGCCACCGCGACCCACTCGCCCGAGTGGCCTTCGTGCGCGACCAGTTTGTAGACCATGCCCGCCGTCGGGTGGCCCGAGCCGGTGGCGACCGAGGTCCCCACGCCGTAGGAGTCGACCGGGGAGGCGGCGAGCGCGGCGATCCCGTACTCGTCCAGGTCGTTGGTGACCGTGATGCGGGTGCTGGTCGCGCCGAGGGCGTCGAGCTGCTGCCGGACGGCGGCCACCTGCTGGGGGAGGTCGCCGGAGTCGATCCGCACCGCACCGAGGCCGGTGCCCGCGACCCGGACGGCCAGGTCCACCGCCACGGTCACGTCGTAGGTGTCGACGAGGAGGGTCGTGCCGGGGCCGAGCGCCGCGACCTGCGCGCGGAACGCCTCCTCCTCCGAGTCGTGCAAGAGGGTGAAGGAGTGCGCCGAGGTGCCCATCGTGGGCACGCCGAACGCGCGGCCCGCCTCCAGATTCGAGGAGGCGCCGAAGCCGGCGATGTAGGCGGCGCGCGCGGCGGCCACGGCCGAGCGCTCGCCGGCCCGGCGCGAGCCCATCTCGACGAGCGGTCGGCCGTCGGCGGCCGAGACCATCCGCGCGGCGGCGCTCGCCACGGCGCTGTCGTGATTGAGGACGCTGAGCACCAGGGTTTCCAGCAGGACGCCGTCGGCGAAGGGCGCCTCGACGATCAGCACGGGGGAGCCGGGCAGGTAGACCTCGCCCTCGCGGTAGCCCCAGACATCGCCGCGGAAGCGGTAGTCGGCCAGCCAGTCGAGCGTGCGGGAGTCGACGACGCGGTTCTCCCGGAGCCAGGACAGCTCCTCGTCGCCGAAGCGGAAGCGCGTGATCAGCTCGAGGAGCCGGCCGGTCCCGGCGAGCACGCCGTAGCGGCGTCCGGGCGGGAGGCTCCTCGCGAACACTTCGAACATGCAGCGGCGGTCGGCGGTACCGCTGCCGAGCGCCCCCTCGACCATCGTGAGTTCGTAGCGGTCGGTGAGGAAGGCCGTCGAATCCATCCGGACAGTGTTCCACGACGGCCGTCGGAGGAGGGATCCCGGCGCGTGCCCGACCGAGGGCTCCCCGATGGCGTCCGGGGCCGGGCACCCGGGCGCGGGTAGGCTGTTCCCCCGTGACGGACGCACCGCTGGGCATCTTCGACTCCGGAGTCGGGGGCCTCACCGTCGCCCGCTCTGTGATCGACCAGTTGCAGAACGAGTCGATCGTCTATCTCGGCGACACCGCGCACTCGCCCTACGGCCCCAAGCCGCTCGCCGATGTCCGCGCCTACGCTCTCGACACGCTCGACACGCTGGTCGATCAGGGGGCGAAGCTGCTGGTCATCGCCTGCAATACCGCCTCCGCCGCGATGATGCGCGACGCCCGCGAGCGCTACACCCTGGGCCGCGGAATCCCCGTGATCGAAGTCATCCAGCCCGCCGTCCGCAGCGCTGTGCGCGACACCCGCAACCGCCGCGTCGGCGTGATCGGGACCGCCGGCACCATCCGTTCCCGCGCCTACGACGACGCCTTCGTCGCCGCCCCCGACCTGCAGCTGGTTACCGCCGCCTGCCCGCGCTTCGTCGAGTTCGTCGAGGCGGGGGTCACCTGGAGCGACGAGCTGCTCGCCATCGCGGAGGAGTACCTCGCGCCGCTGAAGGCCTCGGGAGTCGACACCCTCGTCCTCGGCTGCACGCACTACCCGCTGCTGCGCGGCGCGATCGCTTACGTGATGGGCCCCGACGTCCGCCTCGTCTCGAGTGCCGAGGAGACCGCGCTCGACGTCTACCGGACGCTCGTCGCGCACGGCCTGCAACGCACCTCCGTCGAGCCGCCCACGTACCGGTGGGAGGAGACGGGGTCGAGCGACTTCGTCCGTCTCGCCCGCCGTTTCCTCGGCCCAGAGGTCTCGAGCGTCGACCTCGTCGAGACCGGCACCATCAACCTGCGCGAGCTCGACCGGGCCGCGCTCCCGCACGACCCAGGGAGACCCGAGTGAGCGACAGCACCGCATCGAAGGCCACGCGCAAGGATGGGCGCGCGCCCGACGAGCTGCGCACCGTGACGATCGAGCGCGGCTGGAGCACCCAGGCCGAGGGCTCCGCGCTGGTCTCGTTCGGCAACACGAAGGTGCTCTGCACCGCCTCCTTCACCGCAGGCGTGCCGCGCTGGTTGCAGGGCAAGGGCAGGGGCTGGGTGACCGCGGAGTACGCGATGCTGCCTCGCTCCACCAACTCTCGGATGGATCGCGAGTCCGTCAAGGGCAAGGTGGGCGGGCGCACCCACGAGATCTCTCGGCTGATCGGCCGGAGCCTGCGCGCCGTCGTCGACACGAAGGCGCTCGGCGAGAACACTCTCGTCATCGACTGCGACGTCCTCCAGGCCGACGGTGGCACCCGGACCGCGGCGATCACCGGCGCCTATGTGGCGATGGCTGACGCGATCGAGTGGGCGCGCGGCAAGAAGTACGTGGGGCAGAAGGCGCAGCCGCTGATCGACAGCCTCTCGGCGGTGTCCGTGGGCATCATCGACGGCGTACCGATGCTCGACCTGGCCTACGTCGAGGACGTCCGCGCCGAGACCGACATGAACGTCGTCGTCACCGGCCGAGGCCTGTTCGTCGAGGTGCAGGGCACCGCAGAAGGTGCGCCGTTCGACCGCCGCGAGCTCGACGCTCTGCTCGACCTCGCCGTCGCCGGCGCGTCCAATCTTGCCCGTGTGCAGGCCGAGGTGCTCGCCGCGGAGCCCGGCGCGTGAGCCTGGACCTCGTCCTCGCCACCCACAACGCCGGCAAGGTGGAGGAGTTCCGCGCGATGCTCGCCGGTGCCCTCCCAGGAGTGGGCGTGCGCGCCTACGACGGCCCCGAGCCGGTCGAGGACGGCGTCAGTTTCGCGGAGAACGCGCTGATCAAGGCGCGCGCGGCGGCGGCGCACACCGGCCTCGTCGCGGTGGCAGACGACTCCGGCATCTGCGTCGACGTGCTCGGCGGCGCCCCCGGGATCTTCTCGGCCCGCTGGTCGGGGCGCGCGCATGATGCGAGCGCGAACCTCGAGCTCCTCCTGGCGCAGCTGCGCGACGTGAAGGCCGAGCACCGCGGCGCGCACTTCAGCTGCACCATCGCTCTCGTCGTGCCCGATTCGGTGCTCCCGGGAGGTCAGGAGACCGTGGTCGAGGGCCGCTGGGACGGAGCGATCGCGACGACTCCCCGCGGCACGAATGGCCACGGTTACGATCCGATCTTCGTCCCGGAGGCGGGTGCGCTCACCGCCGCCGAACTCGCTCCCGGGCAGAAAAACGCCCGCAGTCACCGCGCTCGCGCCTTCACCGCCCTGCGCACCGAACTCGCCGCCCTCTCCCCCCACCTCTGACCGCCCCGCCCTCCGCCTCCGCCCTCCGCCCCCTGATGCCCTCCGCGAGATGCCACTTACGCGCACGTCTGTCGGCGTGTCGCCGACACAAGTGGCATCTCGCGGGAGGAGCAGGTCAGGGCTTCGGGTGCTTGTCGTCGAGGGTGTCGGCGTCGAGGACGTAGGCGGCCGACTCGGTCTCGGGGTCGGCGGCCGAGGCGGCTCTGCGCTGCTGGAGGAAGAAGTGGACGAGCGCGGGCACCACGGCGAGCACGACCGCGCCGATCAGGATCACGTCGATGTAGTGCGAGACGAAGGCGGCGACCGGCGGGATGAACGCGAGCAGCCAGCCGACGAGAGTCACCCCGCTGCCCCAGATCAGGGCGCCGATCAAGTTGTAGAGGCTGTACTTGCGGTAATTCATATGGGCCACGCCCGCCGCGATCGGTGCGAAGGTGCGCACGACCGGCACGAATCGCGCGAGGATCACGGCCAGACCGCCGAAGCGCTCGAAGAAGGCGTTGGTCCGCTTCACGTTCTCGATACTGAAGAACCCGGACTCCTTGCGCTCGAAAATCCGCGGACCGGCTTTGTGCCCGATCAGGTAGCCGACCTCGCCGCCGACGAAGGCCGAGAAGCCGATGGCCAGGCAGATCAGCCAGATCGGGACGCCGAGTCCGCCTTTCGACGCGTTCTCGTGCGCCAACAGGCCCGTGATGATCAGCAGAGTGTCACCCGGGAAGAGGAAGCCGATCAGCAGTCCGGTCTCGGCGAACACGATGAGGCACACCACGAGCACACCCCAGGGGCCGAACGAGGTCAGGATCGTCTCCGGGTCGAGCCAGGGGACGAGGGCGGCGTGGTTCAACGAATCTCCAGTCGACGGGTGCCGGTGGCCGGTGGGCGGTCACGCGAGAGCGCTCAGCGTACCGGCCGATCCCGTGCGGAAGGAGGGACTCGAACCCTCACGCCTCTCGGCACAGGAACCTAAATCCTGCGTGTCTACCATTCCACCACTCCCGCATGCGGGCTCCAGTGTAAGAGAAGAGGTCGCAGCACTTCAGCCGCGAGGGGCGGTTCGCGGCAGGTAGCGCGGGATCCAGCGGGCGAGAGCACCGGCTCCGGTGACCCCGAGCACGCCCATCGCACTGGCGGCGAAGGGGAGCGAGACCAGGGCGGTGAGCGCCGAGACGACGATTGGAGCGGCGGCGTTCCCCGCGTCACCGGTGAACCGGAATGCGCCGAGGAAAGGAGCCGGATCGGCGGGGGGCGCGAGGTCGGCACCGATGGTCATCAGGATGCCGGAGCCGATCCCGTTCGCGGCCGCGAGTACGCAGGCGACGGCGATGAACCACGGCACCGGATCGGCGGCGAGCAGCGACGCGGCGAGCGCCACATGTCCGAGCCCGAGCCCGATCATCGAGGGGATCGCTGTGGCGCCCCGGCCGAAGCGGTCCATCAGCTGCCCGCCGACGTAGAACAGGGCGAAGTCGAGGGCGCCGGCGCCGCCGATGATGATCGCGGTGTCGGTCTCGGCGAGCCCGATACTCACCGCCCAGAGCGGGAGGATCAGCGTGCGGCTCGAGCGCAGTGCCCCGATCATGGCGGCGCCCGAGCCCATTCGCGCGAGGACCCCGCGGTGCTCGCGCAGCGTGCGGAGCAGGGACTGCGACGATTCCGGGACCGGTGCCGCCGCGATCACGGCGTCCGGAGCATCGCGGTCGGCTGCGGCCTGCGCCCGCCGCAGGACCGTCGCCGGGTCCGGCACCAGCAGCAGCACGACGACCGCCGCGACGCAGCAGACGATGTGCACCCAGAACACCGATTTGACGGAGCCGATGAGATGCACCACACCCGCCGAGAGGAACGGCCCGATCAGCCAGCCGGCCCGGAACACCCCGGCGAGGGAGCTCAATGCGCGGGCTCGGTGCGTGATCGGCACAAAGGACGTCATGAACGCGTGCCGTGCCAGAGCGAAAACCGCCGTTGCGAGGCCGATCACGAAGACGCCGATGATCAGCCCGACCCACGAGGTCGACAGCAGGCAGATCACCAGTCCGAGGATCGAGGCGGCCGAGGCGCCGAGCATGGCGCCGCGCTCGCCGATCCGCGAGACGATCCAGCCGCTCGGAATGTCACCCGCGAGCTCGCCGATCATGATCATCCCCGCCACGAGGCCGGCCAGTGCCAGCGTGGCGCCGAGGTCGCCCGCGGCGGCCGGTAGCAGCGGGATGATCGCGCCCTCGCCGATCGAGAACAGCAGGGTGGGCAGGAAAGTCGACAGCAGCAGCGGCCCGAGGGGGAAGGGGAGCGAAGCGGTGCTGGTCACTGTCCCCACGGTACGCCCGAGCCTCAGGGTGGCCGCCGGCCCCCCGGTAGTCTGGGCTCACCATGCTGGACAACGATTTCACCGAGCAGATCACTGCTCTCCGCTCCACTTTCTCCGACATCCGCGCCGTCATCGACGTGGAGGGCCTGCGCTCGAAGATCGCCGAGCTGAGCGAGCAGGCGGGCGTCCCCGACCTCTGGGACGACACGGCCCACGCTCAGAAGGTGACAAGCGCGCTCAGCCACCGCCAGTCCGAGCTCGCGCGGATCACCGCGATCGACCGGCGCCTGGACGACCTCGAGGTGCTCGTCGAGATGGCGAACGAGGCGGACGATGCGGAGTCCGAGCAGGAGGCCGTCGCCGAACTCACCTCCCTCCAGAAGGTCATGGGCGAGCTCGAGGTGCAGACCCTGCTCGACGGCGAGTACGACGACCGCCCGGCCGTCGTCACTATCCGCGCGGGAGCAGGCGGCGTTGACGCCTCCGACTTCGCCGAGATGCTCATGCGGATGTATCTGCGCTGGGCCGAGAAACACAAGTACGCCGCGACCGTGATGGACGCCAGCTATGCGGAGGAGGCGGGCATCAAGTCGGCCACCTTCCAGATCGACGCCCCGTACGCCTTCGGCACGCTCTCGGTCGAGGCCGGCACCCACCGCCTGGTGCGGATGAGCCCCTTCGGTGCCGCGGGCAAGCGCCAGACCTCCTTCGCCGCCGTCGAGGTCATCCCGCTGATGGAGGAGACCGAGGCGATCGAGATTCCGGACAACGACATCCGCGTCGATGTCTTCCGCTCCTCCGGCCCCGGCGGCCAGTCGGTGAACACCACTGACTCCGCCGTGCGCCTCACCCACCTGCCCACCGGCACCGTGGTCTCGATGCAGAACGAGAAGAGCCAGATCCAGAACCGCGCGGCGGCGATGCGCGTGCTCCAGTCGCGGCTGCTGCTCTTGCAGAAGGAGCAGGAGGCGGCCACTAAGAAGGAGCTCGCGGGCACCATCACCGCGAGCTGGGGCGATCAGATGCGCAGCTACGTGCTCGCTCCGTACCAGATGGTCAAGGATCTGCGCACCGACCACGAGGTCGGTAACCCCTCGCAGGTGTTCGACGGCGACCTCGACGGCTTCATCGCCGCGGGGATCCGCTGGCGCAAATCGGCGTAGCGCGCCACGGGCGCGTCCGCATCGACGCGCCGCAGGCGCCCTCGGCGGACTCTTCGGGATCGTCGCTTACCCTCGTACTGACATGATTCGCTTCGACAACGTCTCCAAGCAGTATCGGGGCGGCACGAGACCCGCCCTCAACGCCATCGATCTCGAAATCCTCCGGGGCGAGTTCGTCTTCCTCGTCGGCGCCTCCGGGTCCGGCAAGTCCAGCTGCCTCCGCCTGATCCTCAAGGAGGAGCGCCCCTCGTCGGGGTCGATCCATGTGCTCGGGCAAAACCTGGGCAAGATCTCGAGCCGCAAGGTGCCCTACTTCCGCCGCAACATGGGCGTGGTGTTCCAGGACTTCCGACTCCTGCCGAACAAGTCCGTCTTCGACAATGTCGCGTTCAGCCTCCAGGTGATCGGGAAGTCGAAGGGGTACATCCAGGAGGCCGTCCCCGACACGCTCAAGATGGTCGGCCTCGCCGGCAAGGCGTCGCGTCTACCGCACGAGCTCTCCGGCGGTGAGCAGCAGCGCGTGGCGATCGCCCGCGCCGTCGTCAACAAGCCCGCGGTCCTCCTGGCCGACGAGCCCACCGGAAACCTCGACCCCACCACTAGCGCCGGCATCATGGCGCTCCTCGAGCGGATCAACGCCGGCGGCACCACCGTGATCATGGCGACCCACGAGGCCGGCATCGTCGACCAGATGAAGCGCCGCGTGATCGAGCTCTCGGCCGGCAGTATCGTTCGCGACGAGAGCCAGGGCGGCTACGGCCAGACCGAGAGCATCACGGTCGTCCACGACGGCGTCGTGGTCGTGGCAGCCGACGACCACGCGCTCCCCGAGCACCCGTCGCCCCCGGCGATCATCGACAGCGAGCTCGCGCCCGCCGAGGTCCCCGAGCTCGACCTGCGTCAGGCGGCGCCCGTGGTGGAGCCGGAGCCGACCCCCCTCTCGCAGACCGCTGCGCAGGCCCGCGTCCCCGAGGGTCGCCGCGCCGCCGCCCCGGCGGAGTCCGAGCGCGAGCCGGAGCCCACTCAGGAGAGCGCCGCCACTGCGCGCGTGGTGGAGCTGCAGAGCCAGACCGGTCCGATCTTCCTCCCCGCCGACACCGGCGCCCTGCCCGAAGAGTCTCTGGCCGCGCGCCTGGGCCTCCGCGCACACGCGGGCGAGGGCGACGAGACCGGCGACGACCAGCAGAACGTAGGACCCGTCAAGTGAGATTCGCACTGATCTGGTCGGAGGTCGCCAGCGGCCTCCGACGCAACATTTCCATGGTCATTTCGGTGATCCTGGTGACCTTCATCTCCCTCACCTTCGTCGGCACGGCGATCCTGCTGCAGATGCAGATCGGCCAGATGAAGAACTTCTGGTACGACAAGGCACAGGTCGCGGTCTACATGTGCACCGCCACCTCGGGCGGGGCCAACTGCAGCGGCTCCGACGCCACGCAAGAGCAGATCGACTCGGTGCAGGGCCAGCTCGAGGGGGCGACGCTCGCTCCGTACATCGACCGCTCCTATTTCGAGAACCACGACCAGGCGTATGCGAACTTCCAGCAGCAGTTCGCGGGCAATCCGGTCGCCGAATACGTCACTCCCGACCTGCTCAATCAGACGTTCTGGGTGAACCTGAAGGACCCGACCCAGTCGGAGGTGATCGTCGAGAGCCTGTCCAGCGTCTCCGGAGTCGAGAGTGTCACCGACCAGCGGCAGTATCTCGATCAGATCTTCTCGATCCTCAACGCCGCGAGCTACACCGCGATCGGCATCGCCGTGCTGATGCTCGTCGCGGCCGTGCTGCTCATCGCCACCACGATTCGCCTCTCAGCGTTCTCGCGGAGACGGGAGCTGGGCATCATGCGGCTCGTGGGGGCCTCGAACCGGTTCATCCAGACCCCGTTCATCCTCGAGGGGGTCTTCGCCGCACTGGTCGGCTCGATCCTCGCCGGGGTCGCGGTGGTCGGGATCGTGCAGTTCTTCGTGCAGGGCTTTTTGGCGTACCGGATCCCGCTCACCTCATTCGTGGGGCTGGACGACGCAGTGGTCGTCGTACCGATCCTGATCGTGGTCGGGATCATCTTGGCCGCCGTCTCGGCGAACGTCGCGATCGCGCGGTACCTGCGGGTGTGATCCTCGGCCGGACGTATACTGGTGGGCTGTCCCGTTTGGGGCGGCCCATCGGTGCGTCACCCCGACGATGCCCAACCCCCCTTCATCCGCTCGCGACCCGAGGAGCAGCCGTGCCCAGAGAACAGGGACAGAAGGTTGTCGCGACCAACCGCAAGGCGCGGCACGACTACCTCATCGAGGACACCTACGAGGCCGGCCTCGTGCTCACCGGCACCGAAGTGAAATCTCTCCGCGCCGGGCGCGCCTCGCTGGTCGACGGCTATGCGTTCGTCGACGGGGGAGAGGCCTGGCTCGATGCCGTGCACATCAACGAGTGGGCGCAGGGCACCTGGACGAATCACCCGCCTCGTCGCAAGCGCAAGCTGCTGTTGCATAAGGCGCAGATCCTCAAGATTCACAACAGGGTGAAGGATGGCGGATACACGCTGATCCCGCTCTCGCTCTACTTCAGCGACGGCAAGGCCAAGGTTGAACTGGCCGTCGCCAAGGGCAAGAAGGACTACGACAAGCGCCAGGTGCTCCGCGAGCGCCAGGACCGCCGTGAGGCGGATCGCGCGATGGCGACCCGCCGCCGCCTCGGCGAGTAGGGGCGCCGTCCGGACGATGTCCGACGGATGCGGCGCAAGCCTCTCCGTCGCGTCCGGCTCTTTGAGACACTGGATTTTGTGTCTCCTCCCGAAAACAGCGCCCCCACCGCCCTGACCGCAGCCGACGCGAAGACCCGTTGGCGGGCCTTCGCGGTGAGCGTCGGCGTGGCGGCGATCACGATCCTCGACCTTTCGAAGGTCAACGTCGGCCTGCCGTCCATCGAGCGATCGCTCGGCGCGGACGCGAGCCAGTTGCAGCTGATCGTCGCGGGCTACGCGCTCGCCTTCGGCCTGGCCCTCGTGCCGGCCGGTCGGCTCGGTGACGTCCGCTCGAGGCGGCTGCTGTTCCTGATCGGGCTGAGCGCGTTCACCGTCACGAGCCTGCTCTGCGCGGTCGCCCCCTCCATCGAGCTGCTCGTCGTGGCGCGTTTTCTGCAGGGCGTCGCTGCGGGCATTCAGATGCCGCAGGTGCTCGGGCTGGTACAGCAGATGTTCACCGGGGCCGAGCGCGCCCGGGCCTTCGGTGTCTTCGGTGCGACCATCGGCCTCTCGACGGCTTTCGGCCCGACGCTCGGCGGACTCCTGATCGCGATCGGCGGTGAGCAGGACGGCTGGCGACTGCTCTTCTGGATGAACATCCCGCTGGGGATCGCGGCCCTCGTCTTCGCCTGGAAGCTCATCCCTACTAAACGCTCGGCGCCGGACGGAGACACGTCCCTGGATCCGATCGGGCTGGTGCTGCTCGCGGTCGCGATCTTCGCGTTCATGCTGCCGTTCCTCCTGACGACCGGCTCCTCAAGCGACTCGCCGTTCCGCTGGTTCTGGCTGGTCCTCGCCGCGGTGGCCGCCGCTGTCTTCGTGCACTGGGAGTCGCGCTACGCCGCGTCGGGGCGGACACCGGTCATCGACTTCCGGATCTTCCGGACCAGTTCGTACCGGAACGGCATCCTGGTCGCGACCTCCTACTTCGCCGCGATCCCGGCGACCTTCCTCCTCACCACCCTCTTCCTGCAGCAGGGGCTCGGTCTCGAGCCGGTGTTCGCGGGCATGGTGAGTATCCCGTTCGCTCTGACGTCGGCGGTGACCGCCTGGTACGGCGGCAAGCTGGTGCAGCGCTACGGACGGGCGCTGGTGGTGGTGGGCATCGTGCTGGTGGTCATCGGATTCACGCTGGTGCTGCTCGCCGCCGAGCTCCTGCCGGCCGAGACCGCGGCCTACGGCATGGGCGCCGCCATGCTGGTCGCGGGCGCCGGCGGCGGTTTCGTCGTGTCGCCGAATCAGACGCTCACCCTCGCCGAGATCTCACCCGCGCAGGGCGGCGTCGCCGGCTCCGTCGGCCAGCTCGGCCAGCGGGTGGGCACCGCTGTCGGCACCGCCTGCGCCTCGGCCGTCTTCTTCGCAACGCTGGCCAGCGAGCAGGGGATGGCCGAGGGGCTGGACCGATACCACGACGCCTTCCGCAACGGCTACGTCGTCACGCTCGGACTGATCGCGCTCGCCCTGGTGCTCGGTCTGCTCGATCTGCGCCGGCTCCGGGTGAGCGCCCGCGGGGCTGAGGTAGACTGATCTGGTAACTCCACAGTGTGCGACGAACGACCCACTTCAGTGGCCCTCCGGCCGCCGAGTGCTCGCGGGGATGATCGGTTTCGACATTGCCTGCGAAACTGCGAGAAGCGGGTCGAGGATCCAGGGTTATCTCGTTAACGATCTCTGGAAAACACAGGTGCCGAACACAAGCGCACCGACTTCGCTCTCGCTGCCTAAGCCAGAGTAGATAGTCCGTCAGCCCGTGGGTGCGTCCTCGCCCCGGATCCTGGCGTCATTAAGAGGACTTGCTGCGTCGTTACGCCTGAGGGCGACGCGGGACTCGAACTCGGGCTGGGCCCGTCGACCGATGCGCCGATGGTAATGGTCGGGGCCGAGCAGAACGCTCTCATCGGCTACACCCGTAGAAGGCGCAGAATCACAGCGATGGACGGGGGTTCGATTCCCCCCATCTCCACCATCGGTCGTCGTCGCACACTGGGAGCTGTGGTCCGTCGTGCCTACGAAGGGCGCACGTCGAGCTGCCGGATCCGGCCGTAGAGCGTGAGGAGCGCGAGGCGGTCGTCATCGTCGTGCGCCGTGGCGAGGGCCTGCGGGGGTGCCCAGGCGCGGTAGCGGACCCCCGGTGCCGGGACGCCTGCGGCCGTCCCCGCCGGGTAGTGCGCACGGCGATCCACCGGCAGTTCGGCGAAGGCATCGGGCGGGAGTCGGTACAGCACGGTGCTCGGCGGTGGTGTTGTCGTCGCACCGCTCCGTGACCAACAGCGAGACGACTCGGTCGGAGGTGTGGGCGTAGTCGCGAAGGAGCCGCGACCACGCATGGTGCGGCCCGTCGGCCAGCGCGTCCGCCGCCGCGAGCAGCGCACTCTGCCGGTCCAGGCGCAGGAACAGACTCCCCAGTGCTGCTCGGCCGTGCGGGAGCTGGCGGGGGATCCTGGTCGTGCTGGTCCTGCATATCGACTCCTGAGCCGCCGATATCTGCGTCCCGTTGCGCCGACGGTCGTCCCTCAGAGTGCTCTCGCCCAGCCCACCTGTCGATCCGCTGAACGGCTGCCGAGGCAGGCCGGGATCAGCGCACGGAACCGACGAGGCTGCCGGTGGTGGAGGCGTCGGCCGGGTCGAAGACGGCGCAGACGATGGTGCGGTCGCCGTGGCGCCAACCGACCTCGGACGGAACCATCGAGCGGTACTCCAGGGCGGAGTCGCCATAGGCGATGCCCATCACCGCACCGAACTCAGGCTCGCAGCTCGCCTCGGCCTGCGCGAGCAACGTGGTGCGGCTGGTGTAGCGCTCGCCCGGCTGTGTGAAGGCGTGGAAGACCTCAAGCGCGTGCTCCTCGGAGCAGGAGGAGTGCCGCACCGGCGAGCGCCGCCCTCCGACTCCTCATCGCCGCGCCACGATCGCGAGCACAGCGTCGTGGAGCAGTCCGTTGGTCGCGACGGCGCTGCCGTGCCACGGACCGTCTTCGCCGTCGGCGGAGCTGAAGCGCCCGCCCGCCTCCTGCACGATCGGCACCAGGGCGGCGAGGTCGTAGGGCTTCACGTCGAACTCGCCCGCACCGTCGAGCAGGCCCTCGGCGACGAGCATGTAGGGCCATGCGTCTCCGTAGGCCCGGTCGCGCCAGACGGCCCCGGCGAGTTCGAGCAGCTGGGGGAGCCGGCCAGCGCCGTCCCACTGCTGGATGCTGTTGTAGCTGAAGGTGGCGGCGGAGAGGGTGTCGACGCCCGAGACGCGGAGCGGGCGCGGCTCGGCGTCGGCGCCCAGCTCGACGGCCCACGCCCCGGAGCCCTTCGCGGCCCACCAGCGCGTGCCGAGAGCGGGAGCGGAGACCACGCCGACCACGGGGACGCCGTCGACCGCGAGCGCGATCAGGGTCGCCCAGATGGGTACGCCCCGCAGGAAGTGGGCCGTGCCGTCGATGGGGTCGAGGATCCACTGCCGCGAGGCTTCGCCCGAGGTACCGAACTCCTCGCCGAGGATCGCGTCGGCCGGACGTTCGGCCGCGAGGAGCGAGCGAATCGCCTCCTCGACGGCGCGGTCGGCGTCGGTGACGGGGGTGCGGTCGAGCTTGGTGTCGACGACGAGGTCGAGCGCGCCGAACCGGTCCCGCGAGATCGCATCGGCAGCGTCCGCGAGGCGGAGGGCGAGGCGGAGGTCGGCGTCGAAGCTCGGGTCAGCGCTCTGCGGGTTCACACACCCACGATACCGGTGAGCCCGCGGCTCTCGATTTGACGGGACGGGGGGACTCGCTGGTAATGTGATCCCTCGGTTCGGCACGCACGATCAGTCGATCAGAACGCACCTCTAGCTCAATCGGCAGAGCAACTGACTCTTAATCAGTGGGTTCTCGGTTCAAGTCCGAGGGGGTGCACCACCAGCCCCGCACCTCGTCGTGAGGTGCGGGGCTTTGTCGTTGGCGGAGGCAGTGCTGCGGGCTCTCGCCGTCGTTTTTCGGTGCAGGCCGAGGGCGGGCGGATGTGACGGCCGGCTCGTTCGCTGTCGACCTGCAGGCCCTCCGAGGCAGCGGCGAGGGCGTCGTCCAGCCGAGAGCTCGTCGGTGCTCCGACGAGGATCGAGAGCGAGATGGCGGGTCGTACGACGTTGCGCACCACGATCCTCCAGGGGGCCGTCCACGTCGGCGACCAGGTCGGCGGTCAGGGCCTTGATCGTGCCGCCATCGAGCCGGGGGAGGGTGACCGGCCGCGGGTCCCCGACCACGTCGGAGGTCGCCAGGGCGGAGCGCGTCGCCGCCTCGTCGCCGACACTCCGGTCCGGATCGGCCAGCCGCAGCTGGCGCGCAGTGGTACGGGTGTGGTCGGTCGCCTGAAACACTCAGCAGCCGTTGGCGATCTCGCTCCGGCCGGGGTCGAACGCGAAACCGTGATCCGCGAGACTCGAGGTCGAGATGTGCCAGAAGTGCACGTCCTCGGCAACGAGGTCGTCTCCCGCTCCGACGCTTACTGTGCCGGAACCGGTGGAAGCGTCGGCGGCTGCCGCGATCTCGTCGTCCGTCGGTGCGGAGGGCTCGGCGTCACTTCCGTCCTGTGTTCCGGAAGCAGCCCGCGAGGGCGAGGGTGGCGACCACGCCGACGACCGGGGCGGGCGGTGAATCGGACGGACGTCATCGCGCTCACTCGGCGGGCGGCGTGGTGGAAGACCCGCCGACCAGCGGCAGAACGCCTCGGAAGTCGACGGTCGTCGAATGGATCCCGACATCGAGTGCGGCGGAGACTCGGGCCTGGTCCTCGCCGGCGGCGATCAGGCTCAGCGCGATTCCCGTCTGCGTGAAGGTCCGCGCGACAGTGGTCCAGGTGAGGTCGTCGTCCGAGGCGATGTCGGCGCGCAGAGCGTCGACGGTGCCGCCGCCGTCGAAAGCCAGCGACGTCGGCTGGAGGTCGCTCAGGGGTCGGGACATCTCGATGACGTGCCGGGTCGCGTCTTCGTCGCTGACCGCGGGGTCGTTGTCGCGGACGCGCTGCTGAATGACCAGGAGGGTGGTTCCCGCGTCGTCGCGGAAGAGCCAGTGTCCGGTGGACGGGTCGGTACCCGAGTCGACCGCTCGGAATCCGGCCGCTGTGAGTGCGGCCTGGTCCAGATTCCAGTAGGCGGTGTTGTCGGGGGAGAACGCCGCACCCGCCTCGAAGCTGAAGGCGCTCGCCCCGCCGAGCGCGCCGGCGATCTTCTTGAGCGTCTCCGGGTCGTTGAGGTCGGAGCCCGGATCGCTGCTGGACTGCGCTGCCGGGGCCGAGGGAGTTGCCGAGGGGGTGGGCGAGGTGGACGGCGTCGGGTCGACACCCGCCGTGCCGCAGCCGGCGAGGGCCAGAGCGACGGCGACGGCGATTGCGGGGACGGATGTGGAACGGATGGACATGACTCTCCCTCGGCTTCGGTGCTGAGACGCTAACAGGTGCCTGAGCATCCGCACGGCGTCCGTCGCAGAATGCGGTAGGGCCCCGTTCGCGTGGCAAGATCTCCGTTCGCTTCCGTTTCGCCCTCCAGAAAGGACCGCCGTGCCCGAAGACGTTCTCCCCACGATCGGCATGATCGCGCTCGCCGTGGTAATCGCGGTCGTGATCGCCGTCGTCGCGACCGCCGTCGTTGCTCTCGTGCTCCGCTCCGTCGGCAAGCGCAAAGCCTGGGCGCGCCTCCTGATTGGGCGCCTGCGCATCCCGTTCCGAGTGCTGCTGATGACGATCGCGGTGTGGGCCGCGCTCGCCGCGACCGTCTCGGGGGACCCGTGGCCGGGCCTCGTGCAGCGCGTCTTCCAGATCGGCACCATCGGGGCGGCCGCGTGGGTGGTCGGGGCGCTGTTCGTGTTCCTCGAGGACCTGGGCGCCGAGCGCTACCGGACCGATACGGCCGACAACCGGCGCGCCCGCCGCCTCCGCACGCAGATGACGATCATCCGAAGGGTCTCTGTGGCGGCCGTCGTCGTCATCGCGATCGGAGCCTCGCTGCTGACCTTCCCCGAGGCACGCACCGCCGGCGCGAGCCTGCTGGCGTCGGCGGGCGTGCTGTCGATCGTGGCCGGCCTCGCGGCCCAGTCGAGCCTCACCAACATCTTCGCCGGGATGCAGCTCGCCTTCAGTGATGCGATCCGGCTGGACGATGTGGTGATCGTCGAGAACGAGTGGGGCCGGATCGAGGAGATCACGCTGACCTACGTTGTCGTCCATCTCTGGGACGACCGCCGCCTGGTGCTGCCCACGAACTACTTCACGACCCAGCCGTTCCAGAACTGGACCCGCACCGGTTCCGAGTTGCTCGGCGCGGTTGAACTCGACCTCGACTGGCGGGTGAGCCCCGAGCAGATGCGTGACGAGCTGCACCGCCTGCTGGCAGAGACCCAGCTCTGGGACGGGCGCACCAGCGTCCTGCAGGTGACCGATGCGACGGGCGGCTTTGTCCGCATCCGGGTGCTGGTCACCGCGAGGGACGCGCCGACGCTCTTCGACCTGCGCTGCTACGTGCGGGAGCGGCTCGTTTCGTGGCTACACGAGAACGACCCGGTCGCTCTGCCGCGCCAGCGCGTCGAGGTGGAGCGAGAGCCTGCGCCGACCGCGACCCCGCGCCGACACACCTCCTCCGCTCCCGACAATCTCTTCTCGGGCGACGAGCGCTCGAACGAACGGGGCGCGCTCTTCACCGGTCTGATCGACTTGCGCGACACTCCGAAGCGCGACTGACTCCCGCGAGATGCCACCTATGAGGACGACACGCCGAGGGCGCGCGTCATAGGTGGCATCTCGCGGGAGGAGGGAGGGGGAGCTCGGCGGTTGACGGAGCTTATGGCGGCGTACCGGTCGCCGTCGCCTCGTGGCCGCCGGCCAGTTCCCCGCTCGATGTCGGCGTCATCACCAGCGAGTTGTCCGTGCGCTCGACCCAGATCGCGGGATCGGCACGCACTCGGGCGAGCGCGTCCTCGTCCGGGCCGCTGACGATCAAACTTCAGGTGAGGAAGCCGAGCATCGCGACTCCGAGTCGCCGATGCTCGCGAGCACGACGCGCCGACGCCTCATCGCGCCGCCGCGATCGCGTCCGCCGCCTGCACGAGAGCGAGGTGCGAGAGCGCCTGCGGGGTGTTGCCCGCGTGCCGGCGACCCTCGACGTCGTACTCCTCCGCGAGCAGGCCCACGTCGTTGCAGAGCCCGACCAGGCGGTCCATCAGGGTCCGCGCGTCGTCGATCCGGCCCGAGTGCGCGTACTGCCGGACCAGCCAGAACGAGCAGGCGAGGAACGGGTGCTCCCCGCCGGCGAGGCCGTCGACCGAGGACTCGGTGCGGTAGCGGTGCAGCAGGCCGTCCTGCAGCAGCGCGCGCTCCAGCTCGGCGACGGTGCCCAGCATCCGCGGGTCGTCGGCCGCGACGAAGCCGACCATCGGCAGGACCAGGAGCGACGCGTCGACCTCCCGGGAGCCGTAGGACTGCACGAAGTGGCCGCGCTCGGCGTCGTAGCCCTGCGCTTCGATCTCGGCGCGCACCTCCTCGCGCAGGCGCTCCCAGGTCTCGACCGGGCCCGGCAGGCCGTTCTCGCGCACGGCACGGACGCCGCGGTCCAGCGCCGCCCAGATCATCACCCGCGAGTGCGTGAAGTGCCGCGGCTCGCCCCGGATCTCCCAGATGCCGTTGTCCGGCCGCTGCCAGTTGGTCTCGACGAAGCCCAGCAGTGCGCGCTGGAGCGGCCAGGAGAACTGGGTCTCGTCCACTCCTGCCACGCGCGCCTCGTGCAGAGCGACCATCACCTCGCCGATCACGTCGGCCTGGTACTGGTCGACGGCGGCGTTGCCGATCCGCACCGGGGACGCGCCGTCGTAGCCGGGCAGGCTCGGCATCTCGCGCTCGGGCAGGTCTCGTTCGCCGGCGAGACCGTACATGATCTGCACATCCTCCGGCGAGCCGGCCACTGCCCGCAGCAGCCAGGCGCGCCACTTCTGCGCCTCTCGCTCGAACCCGTGCGCGAGCAGGGCCTGCAGGGTGAGCGAGGCGTCGCGGAGCCAGACGTAGCGGTAGTCCCAATTGCGGCCGCCGCCGAACTGCTCGGGGAGTGAAGTGGTCGCGGCGGCGACGATGCCGCCGGTCTCGTCGTCGGTCAGGGCACGCAGGGTCAGGAGCGAGCGGACGACGGCGCCGCGGTGCGGTCCGTCGTAGCTGATCGCAGACGCCCACTCCGACCACCACGCCAGCGTCCGCTCGAGCGCGCGGTCCACGTCGAGGCGCTTCGGCGCGCGCTGGTGCGAGGGGAACCAGGCCATCGAGAGGTCGACGACGGCGTCGGATGCGACATCGAACTCGGCAGTGTGGGCGTGATCGACGGCCTTCAGCCGGACCCCGCGCACGACGACCGCGTCGGGGCCGGCGACGGCCACGAGCAGCGGGTCCTCGTCGGTTCCTTCCTGCCGCATCCACGGCAGGGTGCGGGCATAGTCGAAGCGGATGCGCAGCTCCTGCCGCATCCGGACCGTTCCCGAGACTCCGCGCACCCGGCGCACCAGCTCGGCGCGCTCGTCGCGCAGCGGCATCACGTCGATCACCTCGATCACTCCGGTCGGAGTCGTCCAGCGGGTGACCAGCGCCAGAGTGTCGCCGAGGTAGTGGCGCTCGCTCGTCGCCCGCCCGTCCACCGGCCGCAGCGACCAGCGACCCTGGTCGTCACCGCCGAGGAGGGCGCCGAAGACGGAGGCAGAGTCGAAGCGGGGCAGGCACAGCCAGTCGATCCCCCCGTCGCAGGAGACGAGAGCGGCGGTGCGGCAGTCGGAGAGGACGGCGTAGTCCTCAATGGGGGAGACCATGCGGTGATCCTCTCAGGTTCTCCCGTCCTCTCCCAGTCAAGGCGGAGCGGGGCTCGTCGGCGCCGCCGTAGGGTGAGCCGCATGGTACAGACTGTCTCGACCCTGCTCATCCTCGGAGCCACGGGAGACCTGTCCTCGCGGCTGCTCCTGCCCGCCGTCGGCCAGCTTGTGGCTCGCGAGAGCGACCGGCGGCTGCACCTCGTCGGCGCCGGGCGCGAGGACTGGACCCAGGAGCACTGGCGCGAGGTACTGACCAGCTCCTTCGCTACGGTCGAGGCGACCGGCGCGGGAGTGGACGCACTTCGCTCCGGCACGCGCTACCAGCAGGTCGACGTGACGGATCCGGAGGCGCTCGCTGCGCTGCTCGCGAGCTGCGAGGGGCCGGTCGCGGTCTACTTCGCGCTACCGCCGGCGATCGCGGCAAAGGCCTGCGAGGCGCTCGCCGCCCATGACCTGCCTGAGGGGACCGTGCTGGCGCTCGAGAAGCCGTTCGGCACCGACCAGCCCAGCGCCCACGCGCTGAACGAGCGCCTCGCCGCGCTCGTTCCGGAGGAGCGCATCCACCGCGTCGACCACTTCCTCGGCCGCGCGACCGTGATGAACGTCCTCGGACTGCGCTTCGCGAACCGGATCCTGGAGCCGCTGTGGTCGGCCGAGCACATCGCGAGCGTCGAGATCGTCTACGACGAGCAGCTGGCTTTGGAGGGACGGGCGAGCTATTACGACACAGCGGGCGCGCTGACCGACATGATCCAGAGTCATCTGCTGCAGGTGCTCGCGGTGATCGCGATGGAGCCGCCGTCGACGCTCGACGCGGCCGACCTGCGCGACGCGAAGTCGATCGTCCTGCGCGCCACGCGACTGCACGGCGACGACCCCGCGTCGAGTTCGCGTCGCGCCCGGTACACGGCGGGGACGATCGACGGGCGGGAGTTGCCCTCCTACGCGGACGAGAAGGGCGTCGATCCGACGCGCCAGACCGAGACGCTGGCCGAGCTCGTCGTCGAGATCGACACCTGGCGCTGGGCGGGCGTGCCGTTCACGCTCCGCTCCGGGAAGGCGCTCGGGGAGCGGCGACGCGAAGTGGTCATCCGCTTCAAGCCGGTGCCGCACCTGCCCCGCGGTTTCCACGGCGCGGAGGAGCCGTCGGTGCTGCGGCTGTTCCTCGCGCCCGACAAGATGGCGCTCGAACTCAGCATCAACGGCCCCGGCGACCCGTACACGCTCGAGCGCGCCTCGCTGGAGGCGACCTTCGGCGCGGGCGAGCTGCTGGCGTACGGCGAGGTCATCTCGGGGATCCTCGATGACGATCCGTCGCTCTCGGTCCGCGGTGATGCGGCGGAGGAGTGCTGGCGGATCGTGCAGCCGGCGATCGACGCCTGGCAGGCGCAAGCGGTGCCGCTCGATGAGTACCCCGCGGGCAGTCAAGGACCCGCGGGTTGGCCGACGCTCGGAATCGAGCGGAGTTCTTCGTCGAGCGATGTGCGTCACCGAGGTTGAGAACATCCGAAAGGCCGGGAAAGGCCCTGCTGGGGCCGCTCCACCTCGGTGACGAACACGGCGGAGGTGAAGGTGGTACAGATTCGTCGGGCTCAGCGAGAAGCGGAGACGGAGATGTCAGCCGCGGACGGCTCCGCCCACACGGCGATCGGCTGCGGATCCCAGGTGAGCGCGGCCGGCTCGGCCGGGGGCGTGGAGGCGCGCATCACCGGGATCGCCTCGGTGAGCGGGGACGAGGTCCGCTCGGCGCCGGCGCGCAGCTGCTCGTCCTGGATCGCCGCAGAGAGCTCGTGGGCGAGCGAACGCGCGAGCATGCCGTGGAAGATCGGGTCGCGGTCGTCGTGGCTACGGCGCGTGACGACCCAGGCGCCTTCGGAGCCGACGAACGCGGCGAGGCGCTCGTGGACAACAGCGAACAGCTCGTCCTGGCTGAGAACGGGGGCCGCCGCGACGACCTCGGGGACCGGCTGGCGGCGCCTCAGACGAAACCTCATGACGAACCCCGTTTCCTGTACGTGCTGCGACTGCGACCAGTGGCGCCACGAGGACCAGTGTCGCCGCGAGCGCGCCCCACGACCCGCTGACACGCCGCCCCGCGGAGAGGTAGCGCGTCAGGAGGGGATTCAGCGGTCGCGCTTCTTGTCGCGCTCCTCCTTGACGGTCTCCTTCGAGTCGTAGGAGACCGAACCGAGGGCGACGGTGACCGAGATGACCCAGCTGACCCACTGCAGGGCCAGGCGCCAGTCCCGCGGCCCCTTGCGCGTGGTCTGCAGGATCGACCAACCGCCGACGATCGCGCTGATGACGCTGGAGTTGAAGATGAATTTGCGCATGCGTGTGCCTCCCGTGTGAGACTTCGACGCTAGCGGGTGCGGAAGCTCTCAGAAGAGCGCTTGACTGCACGGAGGGCTTCTGCCGCTACGGTTGACCGCTGCCGGGACCTGAGTCCTCGTGCCGGGGCTCGCTGAGGAGAACGGGAACGACATGCGCACGGCTGTGATCGGGGCGGTGCTGCTTGTCGTCGGAGCGGTGGCCGTCGTCGCCGGGGTCCTCCCGATGGACGCGCTGGCCGAGCTGGTCGAGCGGACGGCGCCGATCCTGGGCTTCGTGGTCGCGGTGACGGTGGTCGCCGAACTCGCCTCCGAGGCGGGGGTGTTCACGGTGGTCGCCGAGCGCTTCGCCGCCTGGGGCCGCGGGCGCACCGCGGTGCTGTGGCTGCTGGTCGTGGCGATGGCGCTCGTGAGCACGGTCTTCCTCTCGCTCGACACGACGGCGGTGCTCCTGACTCCGGTCGTGGTCCTGCTCGCGGCGCATGTGCGCGTCTCACCGCTGCCCTTCGCGATGGCCACGGTGTGGCTGGCGAACTGCGCCTCCCTCCTCCTGCCTGTGTCGAACCTCACCAACCTGCTCGCACAGCGCCGCCTGGGAGTGGAAAGCCCCTTCGCGTTCGCCGCGCTGACCGTGGTGCCAGCGCTCGTCGCGGCCGCTGTGCCCGTGCTGATCCTTGCGGTGCGCTACCGGCGCGAACTCGCCGGGCGCTACACGCCGGGGGAGCGGACGCCGGTCGCCGACCGGGTGCTGCTCGCCGGCGCGGGGATCGTGGTGGTGTTGCTCCTGCCCGCCCTGGTCTCGGGCCTGGAGGTGTGGATCCCGGCGACCGTCGCTGCGCTGGCGCTGATCGTGCTCTTCGCGGTGCGCCGACCCTCGGCGCTGAAGGCTTCGCTCCTGCCCTGGCAGCTCGTCGTCTTCGCGGCGGGCCTCTTCGTGGCGATGGAGGCGGCCCACCAGCTCGGGCTGGGCGCCGCGCTTGCCGTGATCGCGGGCGAGGGGAGCGGGACGCTCGACCTGCTGCGCCTGGCCGGCTCAGGAGCGGTCGCCTCGAACCTGGTCGACAACCTGCCCGCGTACCTCGCCCTTGAGCCGGTCGCCGCCGATCCGCTGCGGCTGGTCGCCCTGCTGATCGGCGTGAACGCCGGACCGCTGATTACCCCGTGGGCCTCGCTCGCGACCCTGCTCTGGCACCAGCGGCTGACCGCGCTGGGCGTGCACATCTCCTGGCGCCAGTACGCGCTGCTGGGCCTGGTCGCGGTCGTCCCGACGGTCGGCGGAGCGACGCTGGCGCTCGCCCTCGTGCAGGGCTGATCCCGGCCCCCAGAGGGGCGGGCTGGTAGCCTGGACGGGCATGACGACGGCTCGACCGACGATTGGGACCACCATTCCTCCGCACTCCGCTTCCCCCGCCTCCACCGCTGTCGAGACCGACGCCGAAGCCTGGGGAGGGACCGAGCGCAACGCGTTCGTGGTCGTCTCGAACCGCCTCCCGGTGGACCGCGTCGTGGCCGAGGACGGCACCGCCTCGTGGAAGACCTCGCCCGGTGGGCTCGTCACGGCGCTCGAGCCGGTGATGCGCGCGAACGAGGGCGCGTGGGTCGGCTGGCCCGGCGTCGCCGACGAGGAGGTCGCTCCGTTCGTCGACAACGGCGTGCAGATCGTGCCGGTAGCCCTGAGCGCTCAGGAGCTCGAGGACTACTACGAGGGCTTCTCCAACGACACGCTCTGGCCGCTCTACCACGACGTGATCGCACCGCCCACCTACCACCGTGAGTGGTGGGATGCCTACGTGCGGGTGAATCAGCGCTTCGCCCAGGCGGCCGCGGCCGTGACAGAGCACAACGGCGTGGTTTGGGTGCAGGACTACCAGCTCCAGCTCGTGCCGAAGATGCTCCGGGAGCTGCGCCCCGACATGACGATCGGCTTCTTCAACCACATCCCGTTTCCGCCCTACGGGATCTTCGCGCAGCTCCCGTGGCGTCGGCAGATCGTCGAGGGCCTGCTCGGCGCCGACGTGATCGGCTTCCAGCGCCAGGGCGACGCGGGCAGCTTCCTGCGCGCGGTCCGGCGGCTGCTCGGCTACGACACCCGCAGCACGGTCGTCGAGGTCCCGGTCGAGGAGGAGGCCGTCAGCGGCACCCGCCGCGTCAACCGCTCCCGGCGTGGGGCGAGCGTGCGCCCGGTCGTTGCCCGGCACTTCCCGATCTCGATCGACTCGGCCTCGTTCGAGGCGATGGCGCGGACCCCCGAGATCCAGGAGCGGGCAGCGGAGATCCGCGCCGAGCTGGGGAACCCCGCGACGATCATGCTCGGCGTCGATCGCCTCGACTACACCAAGGGGATCGGCCACCGTTTGAAGGCGTTCGGCGAACTGCTCGCCGACGGCCGGCTCACCTCGGAGGAGGCGGTGCTGGTGCAGGTTGCGAGCCCGAGTCGCGAGCGTGTGGACACCTACCGCCAGCTGCGCGATGACATCGAGCTGCAGGTCGGGCGGATCAACGGCGACTACAGCACGCTCGGGCATCCCGCGATCAGCTACCTGCACCACGGCTACCCGCGCGAGGAGATGGTGGCGCTCTACCTGGCCGCGGACGTCATGCTCGTGACGGCGCTGCGCGACGGGATGAACCTGGTCGCGAAGGAGTACGTCGCCTCCCGCTTCGACAACGACGGCGTGCTGGTGCTGAGCGAGTTCGCCGGAGCTGCGGACGAGCTCAAGCAGGCCGTGCAGGTGAACCCGCACGACATCTCGGGCCTCAAGGATGCGATGGAGGCGTCGGCGCGGATGCCGCGCGTCGAGCGCACCCGGCGGATGCGGGCGCTTCGGCGTCGCGTGATCGAGAACGACGTGACGCGCTGGTCGGAGTCTTTTCTCGCCGCGCTCGCCGAGCACGCCGCCGGGCAGCAGCTCTCCGTGCGCCCCGCCGCCCGCGGCCCGGAGGCCCCGCACGGTCAGGAGGCGGAGCACCGCGACGACGCCGCGCACGGTGAGGCGGCCGAGTTCGAGCGTGGGGCGACCGACGAGCGCCAGCTCGACGGCGGCGCCCGATGAGCGAGGGAGTGCCCGAGCGGCTCTCCGCGGCACTTCGGGGGCTGGCAGCGACCGAGCGGCTCCTGGTCGCCCTCGATTTCGACGGCACTCTCGCGCCCGAGGTCGACGACCCCGCCCGGGCGCGGGCTCTCCCGGAGGCTCGCAACGCGGTTCTGCGGCTGCTCGCCCTGCCCGCCACCCGGGTCGCCCTGGTCTCGGGCCGAGCGCTCGGGAGCCTCGAGGAGGTCTCCCAGCTGCCGGACGAGGCGCTGCTGGTCGGCTCGCACGGCATCGAGATCCGCCTCGACCCGGAGGAGGACGCGGTCCGCCTCGACGACGACGAACTCGAGAAGGTGGGCGTGCTCGAGGACGTGCTCAAGGGCATCGCCCGCGGGATCGACAATGTCTGGATCGAGGACAAGCCCGCCGGCTTTGCCCTGCACACCCGCCTCGCGACCGAGCGCCACAGCCGCGTCGCCCACGTCGTCGCCCTCTCCGAGGCGCGCGCCGAGGTGCAGGGAGTCACGGTGCGCGAGGGCAAGAACGTCTTGGAGTTCTCGGTCCGCTCCACCACCAAGGGTGAGGCCGTGCAGCATCTGCGCCAATACACCGGCGCGACTGCCGTGCTCTACGCCGGCGATGACGTGACAGATGAGGACGCCTTCGCCGTCCTCGGCTCCGGCGACGTCGGTATCAAGAGCGGCGAGGGCACCACCGCCGCCGCCTACCGCGTCCGCGGCCCCGAGCAGATCGCGCACGCGCTGCGCCTGCTCGCCGACCTGCGCTCGATGTAAGGGCCACAGCTCACCGACGACAGTTGCCCTTTCGGCTGAGCAGACGCGTGGAAAATGATAGGGGATTCGTCACTGACCTCCGCTTAGTATAGAGCAGGTCTCAGCAATCCTCCATGCCATCACCGATTTCTTTGCGCCCACGGGTGAAACCACTTCGGGCTGCGGCGACCCTGAGGAAGTCCCTCGTTATCGCCGTTGGTGTGGCAGAATTTCTTTTCATCCTGCTGGTCGGCGTGACAGGAGGTGAGACGGAGGCGCTCGCTGCCCTATCAGGATTTATAGCATCCATCGACGAAAATGTCGTTGAACTATTTTACGGCATCGCGACTGTGGCTCTTGTATCATTCGCAGCCTTGGGTCGCGGGGCGCTCGACGAACCTCAGCAGTCGGACGAAGCAGAGCGCAGAGTGCGCCGTTTCGCCAACGCTGCTCTAGCCGCGATCGCGTTGACGATCCTGATGCAGGCCGTTTTCACCATCGCGCTCTGGCGGACCGAACCCGCGGAGGTCATCGTCTCTTGGATGGGAGCGAGCGCCCTGATCTTCGCAGCTCTCGACGGTGCCGGCATCGCCCTGCGCAGTGATCTCCGTGAGCAAAGGCGTCGGTCACTAAGCGCTGCTCGGAAGCTCGAGAAGCGCATTCTTCGACGCAGAGCGTGCCTGTTCAGGCGCTCCGCTCCTCGCAGGGCTCTCGTGGTGAGTGGAATGGTCGTTGGTGTGTGGTGGTCGATCTGTATCGCGGCTGTCTTCTTCGCTTTGGGTCAGCATGATCTTCTTGATATAGGGTTCTGGGTGCTGACCGTATTCAGGGTCGGCTTCATTCTGGCTGCGGCTCCTTTTGCGTCGGTTATTATGCGTGACCGATATCGCGCTACCCAACAGAAGATGCATGCTTCGCTGCGGAGGCTCTCTCGGTTCGGCGCGATCCTCGTACCGACTTTTTTCGCTGGCTACGTTCTCTGGCCGAAGAATGGCAGCGCATCGCTACTTGAGAATGCAATAGTCATTGCGCTTGCGGCGTTGCCGTTGCTCCTGCTTCCCGCCCTCGCCTCGGAGCGCAGGGAGGCAAGTCCGTGGTGGACCCCGCAGGGCGCCGCGCGTCAGGCTTATGCCGCCGCTGTGGGACTTCACCGACAAGCTGTGCAGGGCGAACTCGAAACGCTGGAGCGAGTGTTCTCGCCCTCGGGCCTGGGGCGGAACGGCCACACGGCGACGGGCTAGCCCTGCAGATCACCTGAACCGGATCAGTTGACCCTGTCGGACGGTTCGTCACGAATTGTTGCTGTGGCGTTCCAGCGAGGACCGGTTGGAGGCGAGTCTCACCGCTGCAATTCGTCATCAAGCTGCATGTCTTCTTGAGGTGGTCAACAGTTCGAGATGCTACCGCACTACGGGTGCGGCGTGATCGCGACCACGGTGATCATATTCCCTCCGGGGCCGTAATGCCAGAAGATCCTCCACGCAGAAGCTGTATTGTTCTCAATGTAAGAGTCCCAGATGTCCTCTCCATTGGTGCCGCTCATCGAATAATATTTGTGGGAATTGAGGGATGGATATCTAGGGTCGGTCTGCAACAGGCCCAATGCGCGGCGAACCTTCCTTAATTTTTTCTCCAGATGCTTGTCGCCCTCGAGAGTGGAGATGGTCCGCGCTGCTTCCTGGGTGAACCGCAACGCGAAGGCGCTCATTCGTCGCCGTCCTCGGAGCTTCCTTCCACGTAGCCGGTGAAGTCGCCGAGTTCGACCGTGTCATTCGCGGCGCTCTCCAGCAGGCCGCGCGACACGGCTCCGCGGATCTGCTCGTTCTCCCAAACCAGGAGTTCTCGCTTCGGAATGGACACCAGTGGTGTGAGCAGGATTTCCCCGTCGTCGCTGACTGCGACTGCGTAGCGATCGTCACGCCGTACCCCTGCGCGCCCGAACGCGATCCGAGCCCGCTCGTCGGCAACGGCTTCGCCGACCGGCACGAACTTGTGCGTGGTGTCCATGAAGGTCTCCTTCTTCGGTGAGCTCGAGCCTACACCGCTGCCCACATTCCCACTTGTGGCGTATGGGTTGAGGTATCCTTCTCGTGGGCGCGGGCCGCCCCGGGGCCTACTGCGCGAGCGGCCGACGCAGCGCGAGGCGGTAGCCTCGACGCATGCCGGACATAGATTGGAAGCCCCGCTCGCGCACCGTCACGGACGGCATCGAGGCCACGACGTCCCGCGGGATGCTGCGGGCAGTCGGGATGGGCGATGACGACTGGGAGAAGCCCCAGATCGGCATCGCGTCCTCCTGGAACGAGATCACCCCCTGCAACCTCTCGCTTGAGCGCCTGGCGCGCTCGGCGAAGGAGGGCGTGCACTCCGGCGGCGGCTACCCGCTCCAGTTCGGCACCATCTCGGTCTCGGACGGCATCTCGATGGGCCACGAGGGCATGCACTTCTCGCTCGTCTCGCGCGAGGTCATCGCCGACTCCGTCGAGACCGTGATGATGGCCGAGCGTCTCGACGGGACCGTCATGCTCGCGGGCTGCGACAAGTCGCTGCCCGGCATGCTGATGGCGGCGGCCCGCCTCGACCTGGCCGCCGTCTTCGTCTACGCGGGCTCGATCGCCCCGGGCTGGGTGAAACTCTCGGACGGCACCGAGAAGGACATCACGATCATCGACTCGTTCGAGGCGGTCGGCGGCGTCAAGGCGGGCATCATGTCGGCGGAGGATGCCAAGCGGATCGAGTGCGCGTTCGCCCCGGGTGAAGGCTCGTGCGGCGGGATGTACACCGCCAACACGATGGCCAGCGTCGCCGAGGCGCTCGGGATGAGCCTCCCCGGCTCCGCCTCGCCCGCTGCGGCCGACCGCCGCCGCGACTACTTCGCTCGCAAGTCCGGCGAGGCGGTCGTCGCACTGCTGCGCACCGGCACCACGGCGCGCGACATCCTCACCAAGGAGGCGTTCGAGAACGCAATTGCGGTTGCAATGGCATTCGGCGGCTCGACCAACGTCATCCTGCACCTGCTCGCGATCGCCAACGAGGCCGAGGTCGACCTCACGATCGACGACTTCAACCGCATCGGCGACACGATCCCGCACATCGGCGACCTCAAGCCCTTCGGGAAGTACGTGATGAACGATGTGGACCGCCACGGCGGCGTCCCCGCCGTGATGAAGGCGCTTCTGGACGCGGGGCTCCTGCACGGCGACTGCCTCACCGTCACTGGAAAGACCGTTGCCGAGAACCTCGCCGAGATGGACATCGCGCCGCTGGACGGCGAGGTCATCCGCACCCTCGACAACCCGATCCACGCGACCGGCGGTCTCACCATCCTCAAGGGCTCGCTCGCTCCGGAGGGAGCGGTGGTCAAGACCGCGGGGTTCGACGCCTCCGTCTTCGAGGGTCCGGCCCGCGTCTTCGAGCGCGAGCGCGGCGCGATGGACGCGTTAACCGAGGGCCGGATCGAGAAGGGCGACGTGGTGGTCATCCGCTACGAGGGTCCGAAGGGTGGCCCCGGTATGCGCGAAATGCTCGCCATCACCGCCGCCATCAAGGGGGCCGGGCTCGGAAAAGATGTACTACTGTTGACCGACGGACGATTTTCAGGCGGCACAACCGGCCTGTGCATCGGCCATATAGCTCCCGAATCGGTGGACGCAGGTCCCATCGCATTCGTTCGCGACGGAGACCCGATTCGGGTCGACATCGCCGCTCGCTCGATCGACCTACTCGTCGACGAGTCCGAGCTCGCCGCCCGCCGAGAAGGCTGGGCCCCGCTTCCCCCGCGGTACACCCGCGGAGTCCTCGCCAAGTACGCCAAGCTCGTCCGCTCGGCAGCCGAGGGCGCCGTCACCGGGTGACCCGGTCCGCTCCGGCCGGCCCCGCATCCGCGTCTCCCAGGCACTCGCCTCCGGCCCCTGCCCGCCGCCGCATCACCTCCTGAAGGAATCGACACTCGCATGACTCCGGATCCGTCCGCCGTGCAGCCCGCACCGACGCCCCAGCCACCTCGTCCCGCCCCTGCCCCGGGGGCCGCCCCCGCGGCCGAGGTCCTCACCGGAGCGCAGGCGGTCGTCCGCTCGCTCGAAATGCTCGGGATCAAGGACGTGTTTGGTCTGCCCGGCGGCGCGATCCTCCCGGTCTACGACCCGCTGATGGACTCCTCCAAGGTCCGGCACATCCTGGTCCGCCACGAGCAGGGCGCCGGCCACGCCGCCGAGGGCTACGCCGCAGCGACCGGCAAGCTCGGCGTCTGCATCGCGACCTCCGGCCCCGGAGCGACGAATCTCGTCACCGCGATCGCGGACGCCTATATGGACTCGGTCCCGATGCTCGCGATCACCGGCCAGGTGTTCTCGACGCTGATGGGCACCGATGCATTCCAGGAGGCGGACATCGTCGGCATCACTATGCCGATCACCAAGCACTCCATCCTGGTGACGCGCCCCGAGGATGTCCCCTCGGCTCTCGCCTCCGCCGCACTGATCGCGACCACCGGCCGCCCCGGCCCGGTGCTGGTCGACATCACGAAGGACGCGCAGCAGGACCAGGCGCCCTTCCTCTGGCCCCCGAAGATCGACCTGCCCGGCTACCGGCCGGTCACGAAGGCTCACGGCAAGCAGATCCAGGCTGCCGCGCACCTGCTGGCGGAATCGAAGAAGCCGGTGCTGTACGTGGGCGGCGGCATCATTCGCGCCCGCGCGGCTGCCGAGCTGAAGGCGTTCGCCGAGGCGTGCGGCGCCCCCGTGGTGACCACGCTGATGGCGCGCGGCGCGTTCCCCGACTCGCACGAGCAGCACCTCGGTATGCCGGGCATGCACGGCACCGTCCCCGCGGTGCTGGCGCTGCAGGAGGCCGACCTGATCCTCGCGCTGGGCTCGCGCTTCGACGACCGGGTGACCGGGAAGGCGGCGCTCTTCGCACCCCACGCGAAGGTCGTTCACGTCGACATCGACCCGGCAGAAATATCGAAAATCCGCGTTGCCGACGTGCCGATCGTGGGCGACCTCAAGGACGTCCTCCCGGACCTCACCGAGGCGTTCGCCAAGGCCTCCGCCGAGGGACGCGCGGACACCGCGGAGTGGTGGAGCTACCTCACGGGCCTCCAGACCGAATTCCCGCTCGGCTACACCGAGCCCGAAGACGGCCTGCTCTCCCCGCAGTACGTGATCAAGCGCATCGGCGAGATCACCGGCCCCGAGGGCGTGTTCGCCTCCGGAGTCGGCCAGCATCAGATGTGGGCGGCGCAGTTCATCCAGTACGAGCGCCCCAACTCGTGGTTGAACTCCGGCGGGGCCGGCACGATGGGCTACTCCGTGCCCGCGGCGATGGGCGCGAAGGTCGGCGAGCCCGAGCGCACCGTCTGGGCGATCGACGGCGACGGCTGCTTCCAGATGACCAATCAGGAGCTCGCCACCTGCACGATCAATGACATCCCGATCAAGGTCGCGGTGATCAACAACTCCTCGCTCGGGATGGTCCGCCAGTGGCAGACCCTGTTCTACGAGGGCCGCTACTCCAACACCGACCTCAACACGGGCCACGACACCGTGCGGGTGCCGGACTTCGTGAAGCTCGCCGAGGCGTACGGCGCCCTCGGTATCCGCGTCACCAAGCCGGAGGAGATCGACGACGCCATCCGCCTCGCCATCGCCACCAACGACCGGCCCGTGGTGATCGACTTCGTCGTCAGCCGCGACTCGATGGTCTGGCCGATGGTCCCGCAGGGCGTCTCGAACAGCTACGTCCAGTACGCCAAAGACCACAGCCCGACCTGGGACGACGAGGAGTAGACCCGCATGACGCACCACGTTCTCTCCCTGCTCGTCGAGGACAAGCCGGGACTGCTCACCCGTGTCGCGGGGCTGTTCGCCCGCCGGGGCTTCAACATCGAGTCCCTCGCGGTCGGGCCGACCGAGCTGGACGGGCTCTCGCGCATCACGGTCGCCGTGGATGTGGAGGATCTGCCGCTCGAGCAGGTCACGAAGCAGCTCAACAAGCTGATCAACGTAATCAAGATCGTCGAACTCGACACCGATCAGTCGGTCCAGCGCGAGCACCTGCTCGTGAAGGTCCGGGTCGACAACGTCACCCGCTCACAGGTGCTCGAGGCCGTGACGCTGTTCCGCGCCCGCGTGGTCGACGTCGCGACGGACGCCCTGGTGATCGAGGTCACCGGCGACACCGGTAAGACCAATGCGTTCCTGCGGGTGATCGAGCCCTACGGCATTAAGGAGATCGCTCAGTCGGGCCTGCTCGCCATCGGGCGCGGCTCGAAGTCGATCACCGAACGCGTCTTCAAGAACTGACCGCAAATTCTCCACAGAACTCGAACTCTCCACTACAGACTCGAACGCTCCACTACAGACTCGAACGCTCCACTACAGAAAAGGACTCACCACATGACTGAGCTTATCTACGACGCCGACGCCGACCTCTCCATCATCCAGTCCAAGAAGGTCGCAATCGTCGGCTACGGTTCGCAGGGCCATGCGCACGCGCAGAACCTCCGCGACTCCGGCGTCCAGGTCGTCATTGCGCTCAAAGAGGGGTCGAAGTCCACGGCCAAGGCCGAGGACGACGGCTTCGAGGTCAAGAGTGTCGCCGACGCCGCCGAGTGGGCCGACCTGATCATGATCCTCGCGCCGGACCAGCACCAGCGCGCCATCTACAGCGAGCAGATCGCCTCCAGGCTGACGGAGGGGAAGACGCTGGCGTTCGCGCACGGCTTCAACATCCGCTTCGGCTACATCGAGGCGCCCGCCGGAGTGGACGTCATCCTGATCGCGCCGAAGGCCCCGGGTCACACTGTGCGCCGCGAGTTCGTCGCCGGCCGCGGTATTCCGGACATCATCGCCGTCGAGAACGACGCGTCCGGCACCGCCTGGGAGACCGCGAAGTCCTACGCGAAGGCCATCGGCGGCACCCGCGCCGGTGTCATCACGACGACCTTCACCGAGGAGACCGAGACCGACCTGTTCGGCGAGCAGGCCGTGCTCTGCGGTGGCACTTCGCAGCTCGTGCAGTACGGCTTCGAGACCCTTGTCGAGGCGGGCTACCAGCCCGAGATCGCCTACTTCGAGGTCCTGCACGAGCTCAAGCTCATCGTCGACCTGATGTGGGAGGGCGGCATCGCGAAGCAGCGCTGGAGCGTCTCGGACACCGCTGAGTACGGCGACTACGTCTCGGGCCCGCGCGTCATCGACCCGCGCGTGAAGGAGAACATGAAGGCGGTCCTCGGCGACATCCAGAGCGGTGCCTTTGCCAAGCGCTTCATCGCGGACCAGGACGCCGGTGCACCCGAGTTCCAAGAGCTGCGCGCCCGAGGCGAGAAGCACCCCATCGAGGAGACCGGTCGCGAGCTGCGCAAGCTCTTCGCCTGGAAGCAGACCGACGAGGACTACACCGACGGCAGCGTCGCGCGCTAGCCACTCGCTCGCCACTCCGCCGCGATCGAGGGAACCCCGGCCCGTCGAGGGATCCCGCTCGAGCGGGCTCCCTCGACGGGCCGGGGTTCCCTCGCGTTCAGGGGGGTTAGGGGGCGGCGCGGACGAGGCGGCGCAGGCCGCCCTTGGGGGGTACGAGGACGGGGTCGGGCCAGCGGGGAGAGAGGTGGTCGCCGAGGGTGACCCGGCGGAGCTTGCGGCCGACGAGGGGGAGGACCCAGTCGGCGGCCCACCGGCGCTGCTCGCGCAGTCGTTCGCGCAGGGGAAGCGGCTCGGGCGCCTCCCACGGACCGGTCGAGATCGTATGCGGGACGCCGAGTGTGTCGAGCACGCGGCCCGCGAGGACACGGTGGCCCCGCTTGGAGAGGTGCATCCGGTCGGGCGACCAGAGCACCGGGGAGTGGAACTCCTGCATCGCCCAGTAGTCGACGAGGACCGCGCCCCGCTCGCGGGCGATCCTGCGCACGGCGCTGTTGTAGAGGTGGTTGCGGCGCACGAACATTCTCGGGGCGGGCAGGCCAGGAATGTCGACGCCGGTGAAGAGCACGAGGGAGGCGCCGGTCGTCGCGAGCGCGTCGACCAGCGTTTCATAGCGGGCGATCAGCTCGGCGGTGTCGGTGCCAAGGTCGAGGATGTCGTTGCCCCCCGCGTAGAGCGTGACCAGGGTGGGCCGCAGCGCGAGGGCCGGGGCGAGCTGGTCGTCGATGATCTGGGCGAGGCGCTTCGAGCGGATGGCGAGATTCGCGTACTCCCAGCCGGGCTCGGCCTTCGCCAGGCGCTCGGCGACGCGGTCGGCCCAGCCGCGCACACCGTTCGGTAAGCGCGGGTGGGGGTCGCCGACCCCCTCCGTGAAGGAGTCGCCGAGGGCGACGAAGCGGCGGCGGCGGTCGTCCATCCGCTCAGCCTCGCCCCCGGGGGAGAACGCGGGGTGTCCGACGGGCGTCGGGGAGGCGGCGGGCTCTGAGCCTCCTGCGAGCCGCGCGCGGCTAGGGTGTTGCGGTGATCAATGGTGGACCGGGCCGCTCCCCGGAGGACGAGGACTTGGTGGCCCGGGTCGAGCCGCCCGTGCCCGACCCGGAGGACGACGACGAGGCCCTGGAGTGGGCGGGCGAGGGCGCGGACCCGACCCTGGCTGCGGGCGAGGCGCGAGCGCGCCGGCGGGCGGCGGCGGCGGGCGGCTCAGCGGACGACGCGGGTGACGGCTCGGGTGACGGCTCCGGGGCTGACGGCTCCGGGGCTGACGGCTCCGGGGACGACGGCTCCGGGGACGACGCGGCGTCCTCCTCCGCTCTGCTGATCGCCTCGGGCATCGCCGCCGGGATCTACCTGCTGTACGCCATCGCCTGGGCGATCACGGCGACGCGGCAGGGGCCGACCGTCGTCCAGCGGTTCGAGCCGGGTGACGGGCTGGGTCAGGGGATGTACTCGCTCGGACTGTGGCTCGCGGTCGCGGCACCGCCGGTGTGGTTCACCGTCGTGCTGCTCGTCACTCGCGACTCCCGAGTGCGCACCCGCGTGCTCTGGCTCGTCGCCGGACTCGTCGTGCTCGCTCCGCTGCCGTTCCTCACGGGGGCGTGATGACCGACTCGACCCGGGCCACCCTTGGTGGGGCCGGCCGCCGCGACCAGCGTGGTGGGCGCCTCATCTCCTCCCTGCTGATCGCCGTCGCCTTCGCGCTTTTCTTCGCCTGGGACATCTGGGAGGCGATCGGCAACCTGATCGGTCTGCGCAGCTACGCGGCGCTGCTGGATACCGACCTGAATTCGACCGGCTGGACCGTGCTGCTGCTCGCTCTGGTGCTGCCGGTGGTCTGCTTCGTCGTCGCTCTCGTGCTCGGTCGCCGGCGCGGACTCGCCGCGAGGGCGGGCCTGCTGGCCGCGGCGCTCTGCCTCTCGGCCGTGCTCTCGCTCGACGTGCAGCTGATCCTGGGAGTCGAGAGCCTGGTCTCTCTGATCTGAGCCCCCGCGTCACACGGCGCGGAGCGCCTGCACCCCTCCGCTACAGTGACGGGGGCTGCCGGCGCTCCCGCCTCGGTGCCCACTCCGTCCCCTCTCCAAAGGAAGCCCTCTCGTGACACAGCCGGTCGTCCTGATCGCCGAAGAACTCTCGCCCGCCACCGTGGACGCGCTCGGTCCCGACTTCGAGGTCCGCTCCGTGGACGGCACCGACCGCCCAGCGCTACTCGACGCTCTCGCCACGGCGCACGCGATTCTCGTGCGCTCGGCGACGCAGGTGGACGCCGAGGCGATCGCCGCCGCCCCCTCGCTCCAGGTGATCGCCCGCGCCGGCGTCGGCCTGGACAACGTCGACATCGCCGCCGCGACCGCCGCGGGGGTCATGGTCGTGAACGCGCCGACCTCGAACATCATCTCGGCCGCCGAGCTGACCGTCGGGCACATCTTGAGCCTCGCCCGCCACATCCCCGCCGCGCACAGCGCGCTCGCGCAGGGCCTCTGGAAGCGCTCGACGTACACCGGCGTCGAACTCTACGAGAAAACGGTCGGCATCATCGGCCTCGGTCGCATCGGCGCTCTGATCACCGCGCGCCTGCAGGCCTTCGGCGTGAACGTCGTCGCCTACGACCCCTACGTGACCAGCGCCCGCGCCCAGCAGCTCGGCGTGACGCTCCTCGCGCTGGAGGAGCTGCTCGCGCAGAGCGACTTCATCACCATCCACATGCCCAAGACCCCCGAGACGACCGGCATGATCGCCGACGAGCAGCTGGCGCTGATGAAGCCGACGGCGTTCCTGGTCAACGTCGCGCGCGGCGGGCTGGTCGACGAGGACGCCCTGCACCGCGCCCTGGTCGCGAAGACTATCGCCGGCGCCGGGCTCGACGTATTCGTAAAGGAGCCGCCGACCGACTCCCCGCTGCTCGCCCTCGAGAACGTGGTCGTCACGCCTCACCTCGGGGCCTCGACCGATGAGGCGCAGGAGAAGGCCGGAGTCTCGGTTGCGCGCTCGGTGCGCCTCGCGCTCTCGGGCGAGCTCGTGCCCGACGCGGTCAACGTCGCCGGCGGAGTGATCGACGAGTACGTCCGCCCGGGCATCCCGCTGGTCGAGAAGCTCGGCCAGGTCTTCTCGGGTCTCGCGGGCTCGCCGGTCACCTCGATCGACGTGGAGGTGCGCGGCGAGCTCGCCGGCTACGACGTGAAGGTGCTCAAGCTCGCGGCGCTCAAGGGCGTGTTCACCAACGTGGTGTCGGAGACGGTGTCGTACGTCAATGCGCCGGTGCTCGCGGAGCAGCGCGGCATCGAGGTGCGCCAGATCACCGACTCGGTCTCTGACGAGTACCGCAACGTGATCACGCTGCGCGGGGCGCTCTCGGATGGCTCGCAGATCTCGGTCTCGGGCACGCTGACCGGAACGAAGCAGGTCGAGAAGATCGTCGCGATCAACGGCTACGACGTCGAGGTGCCCCTCGCGAAGCACCTCGTCGTGATGAGCTACGTCGACCGACCGGGCATCGTTGCGGTCTACGGCCGCGAGTTCGGCGACGCGGCGGTCAACATCGCCGGCATGCAGATCGCGCGCACCGAAGCGGGCGGTAAGGCCCTCTCGGTGATCACCATCGACTCGCCCGCGCCCGACGGCCTGCTCGAGAAGGTCCGCATCGCGATCGACGCCGACCTCATGCAAGAGATCGACATCACCGAGCAGTGACCGCGCGGCGCTTCGCCCAGGTCGACGTCTTCGGCGCCGAGCCGCTCCGCGGCAGCCCGGTGGCGGTGGTCGTCGACGGCATCGAGGATGCGGCGATGGCGGAGTTCGCCCGCCGCCTACGCGGGCATGGTCCGCGAGCTGCTCGCCGGACGCTCGGTGACGAGCGTCGAGCCCGGCCTGGAGGCCCGTGAGGCGCGGCTGCCCGCATTCCGGACGGGACCGGTCGAGGTCGGGACCGGGGTGCTGCGGCCGGGGATGGCCTCCCGGTCGCGCGAGCTGGTCGACTTCGTCGTGACCTGGATGACGCCGCGGACCTACGTGCGCGACGTCCTCCTCCCGCGCCTGACGCGCGCGGACGGCACCCGGGCGCGGGTGGTGACCAATGTGCACACGGCCCTCACCGGGCCGGGACGCTCCCCGAACCTGCTCGCGCAGGCCGGCTGCTCGAACCACCTGGCGCGCTTGCACTACTCCGACATGCTCCGCCGCGCCGGGATCGACGCGCACCCCTCCGACATTGCCTCCGGTGCGCGCGAACTCGTGCGCCGGAACGTCTTCGTTGTCGGCGACGCGCAGGAGGTTGCGGAGCAGATCCGCGACATCGGCGGGCACGGCATCGACGAGGTGGTCGTCAACCCGACGGCAGTGGCGACGGTGCACGGCGACGAGACCGCCCTCGACGACCTCCAGCAGATCAGTGAAGCCCTGAGACCGAAGGTGATGTCATGAAGATCGAAATCCTGCTCCCCGTCCTGCTGCTCGGTCTGGCGTTCCTGATCTACTGCTACGTCGATCTGATCCGCAGCACAGGCACCCGGTATCTGCCGAAGTGGGCGTGGGCGATCATCTGCGCGATCTCGATCCCCCTGGGCGGGATCCTCTACCTGATCTTCGGTCGGACCGAGCAGCGTGCAGCCCAGTAGTGAGGTGCAGAGCAGGAGCAGCGTGCTCGTCCGGGCCGACGGTGCCACGGTACGGTTCGGCTCGTTCACGGCGCTGGAGCGCGTCGACTGCTCGTTCGCGGGGACCGGTGTGCACGGCCTGATCGGAGTGAACGGCGCGGGGAAGACGACGCTCATCCACGCGCTGCTGGGGTTGATTCCGGTGACCTCCGGGCGGATCGAGCGCGGCTCCGGCGAGATCGCCTACTGCCCCGACACGCCCAGCTTCGAGCCGTTCCTCACGCCGCTCGAGGTGATGGCGCAGTCGGTGCGGCTCGGCGCGCCCGCGAGCGGAGTCGCCACCCGGCGCGCGATCCGGGACCTGCTGGCGCGGGTGGGGCTCCAGGACGCCGCGCGGCGCCGGGTGGGCGGGTTCTCGCGCGGAATGAAGCAGCGACTGGGAATCGCCGCCGCGCTGGTGCGCCGGCCCTCACTGCTCATCCTCGACGAGCCCACGAGCGCCCTCGACCCTGTCGGGCGCGAGGCGATCCTCGAGATCGTGCGCAGCCTCGGCCGCGAGATGTGCGTCGTGATCTCCAGCCACATCCTCACTGACGTCGACTCGGTGGCCGATCGGCTCGTGGTCCTGGACCACGGCCACCTCGTTTTCGCGGGGGACAAGGGGGCGTTCATCGAATCGGCCTCGGTGCGCTCCAGTATTGTCGTGTCCTCGTTTGAGGATGCGGCGGCCTTCCGGGCCCGCCTCGCGACGGCAGGGGTGAGGTCGGAGCCGGCCCTCGGCTCGGTCCGCGAGCTGCTCGTGCCGATGGGGTCGGTCGAGCCGCTGCTCGCGGTGATCGCGCGCAGCAGCGGCGACATCCGCTCGATCAGCTTCGGCGAGAACTCGCTGCAGCAGGCGTTCATGAATCGGATCGGCGCGCTCGCCGAGGCCGGGGCGGGGGAGCGGTCGTGAGCCTCTCCGTCGAGTTCAAGCGCTGGAACCGCACGCGGAGGTTGCTCGTCGTGGCACTCCTCTTCCTCTTCTCCGGCATCACGTCGCCGCTTATCGCCGAGTACAGCGCCGACATCTTCGGCGCGCTGGGGGCGACCGAGACCGTGACCATCACCGTCTCGGCCCCGACCTGGCAGAACCTCGTCGACTCCTACTTCAAGAACTCCTCGCAGCTCGCCCTGCTGCTCTCGGGCTACCTGGTCGGCTGGGCCTGCGCGCTCGGGCCGGATGAGCGCCTGCGCTTGTTCTACCGCTCGCGGGCGACGGGGCCGTGGCAGATCTTCGGCCCGCGGCTCGCGGTCTCGGCGATCGTCGCCTCGATTGGCGCGCTCGTCGGTGCCCTGATGGCTGGCTACGAGACCGTGGTCCTGCACCCCGACCTCGACGGGGGGCTCCTCGTCGGCGGGCTGGCTCTGCAGGCCGGCGCGCTCGTCGTGTTCGTCCTCCTGGCCGGAGTCCTGGCGTGCTGGACGAATGCTCCCTTTCTCTCCGCGATCGCCATCGCGGCCGTCGTCTTCCTCGGTGGGCTCTTCGCCGGCGCGGAGGGGTTCCAGCAGTGGTCCCCGACCGCCCTGCTCTCGCCCTCCGGCCTGATCGCCGGCGACGGGCCCGACCAGTGGGGCGCTGTGCTGGTCTCGCTCGCGGTTCTGACTGTCGCGATCGCGAGCGTCCTCCTCATCCGCATCCGATCGAACGGACACCGAAGCACATGATCGAGACAGCGACCAAGACGCCGACCGCGCGACGCTCCGAGGAGCTGATCGGCGTGCACGGCCTCACCAAGACCCTCGGCGCGAGGACCGTGGTCGATGACGTGTCCTTCTCGCTGCGGCGCGGATCCGCGTTCGGCCTGCTCGGACCCAACGGTGCGGGCAAGACCACGACGGTCCGCCTGCTCACGGGGCTGCTCACGCCGACCGCCGGCTCCGTGGAGCTGTTCGGCGAGGCGCTCACCGCGTCATCTGCGGACCGCCTCCGCCACCGGATCGGCGTGCAGACCGACGGGAACCTCTACGACCTGCTCACCGTCCGCGACAACCTCACGGCCTGGGGCGAGCTGTTCGGGATGCGCAAGGCGCACCGGAACGCGCGCATCGACGAGGTGCTCGAGCTGTTCGGGCTCTCGGACCGGGCGGACGACGTGCTCGGCTCGTTCAGCAAGGGCATGCGGCAGAAGGTGGCGATCGCCCGCGCGATGCTGCACGAGCCCGATGTGCTGTTTTTGGACGAGCCGACCTCCGGCCTGGATCCCGAGGCCGCCGCCGACCTCATCGGCCACCTCTCGTCGCTGACCGCCTCGAGCGAGGTCGCCGTCGTGATCTGCACCCACCAGCTGCAGGGCCTGGAAACGCTGTGCGACAGCATCGGGATCCTCGACAGCGGCCGCCTGGTCGCCTCCGGCCCCGTCACGCAGCTCCTCGAGCAGCGCTGGCCGGACACCACCGTGCAGCTCACCGTGGACGGGGACCCGGCCGCCGCCCTCGCGATCATCGCGCGCGCCGCCTCCGCGCCGCCTGCCTCCGACGACGGCGTCGTGACCCTGCGCGTGCGCTCCGAGGCCGACGTCCCCGCCCTGGTGCAGGCGCTCGTCGCCGGAGGCGTCCGCCTCACCTCGATCATCCCTCGGCGCCACACCATCGAGGAGTACTACTTCACGACCATCGGAGCAGAACGATGAACCGCCGCCGCGTGACCGCCCTCGTCCAGAAAGACTTCCGCGAGATCCTGCGCAATAAGCAGGCTCTGGCGCCGATCATTGTCGTGCCGATCCTCGTCGTCACGGTGCTCCCGGTGCTCGTGCTGCTCCTCGGGCGCAACCAGACGCTGATGGCGTCGATCAATGGAATGCAGCAGTTCCTCGCGAATCTGCCCGCCGGCATCGTCCCCGCCGACTACGACCTAGCGCAGTCCACCGCCTACGCGATGGTGATCTACTTCTTCGCGCCGATCTTCCTCCTCATCCCGGTGATGGTGGCCAGCGTCACGGCGAGCGCGAGCTTCGTGGGCGAGAAGGAGAAGCGGACGATCGAGGGGCTGCTCTACACGCCGCTGACCAACAGTGAACTGGTGCTGGCGAAGATCCTCGTCTCGCTGATCCCCGCGGTGCTCGTCACCTGGGCGGCGTTCCTGCTCTACGGCCTCGTCGTGAACCTGGTGGGCTATCCGCTGTTCGGCGGGCTCGTCTTCCCGACCGCGACGTGGCTCGTCTCGGCGTTCGTGCTCGCTCCGCTGATCGCCTTCCTCGCGATCTGCCTGATCGTGGCGGTGTCACAGCGGGCGACGACGGTGCAGGGCGCGCAGGGCACCGCCGCATTCCTGGTGCTTCCGCTGGTGGGGCTGGTCGTCGCGCAGACGGCGGGGCTCTCGCTCTTCAACCTCGCCGTCGCCGGAGTCGGCGCGGTCGTGCTCGTGCTGGTCGACCTGGCCCTGTTCTTCGCCGTGGTGCGGCGCTTCGACCGCGAGCGGCTGGTGACGCGGCTCTGACCCGGGCTCAGCTGCCGAGGAGGCGCTCGACGACCGCGAGGACGTCCTCGGCCTCGCCGCGCGACTCCTGGCGGGGGAGCAGAGCGGAGTTGTAGTAGAGGCCGTCGCTCATCAGGACGATCGCGCGGGCGATGAGCGGGTCGCCCACCGCGTCGGCGACGACCTCGTGCCAGCTGTCGTGGATCCGCGCGAGGCCGCCGCTGGCGCGCTCATCGTGTCCCTGCGCAATGCGGGAGACGGCGAGGATCGTGCGGTCGAAGGCCGAGTCGGCGGCGAAGGAGGTGCGCAGGAGGTAGGCGACCACTCCCTCCGGTGCGGCGAGGCTCTGCGCCACGTCCTCCTCGCGCCGCGCGTCGAGACGCAGGAGCAGGCCATCGACGAGGGCGTCCTTCGAGGGGAAGTGGTAGAGCAGGCCGCCCTTGGAGACGCCGGCTTCTCGGGCAACGGCGTCGAGGGTCGCGGCGCGCTCGCCCTGCTCGATCAGGAGCTGTTCGAACGCATCGAGGACGCGGTCGCGGGCGGGGGCTGCTGGCACGGCGTCCATCCTAGGGCGGATCGCCGGCCACTATACCGGCTGGACGGTATACTCATGGCGTCCCGTCTCGAAAGGTCATCTTCGTGTCCGCGCGCACCGCTCCCGTCCCCACCCTCGACTCCGCCGACCGGGTCGGACGACGCGCCTGGGTCGCGCTCGCGGTGCTGATGCTGCCGGTGCTGCTCGTCTCAGTCGACAACACGGTGCTGAACTTCGCGCTGCCCTCGATCGCCGAGGGGCTGGGGCCTTCCGGCACCGAGCTGCTCTGGATCGTGGATGCGTACCCGCTGGTACTCGCCGGACTGCTGGTGGCGATGGGCAGTCTCGGCGACCGCGTCGGGCGGCGACGCCTCCTGCTCATCGGCGCGATCGGCTTCGCGGCCGTCTCGGTCGTGGCCGCGTTCGCTCCCACCGCCGGCGCGCTGATCGGCGCCCGAGCGGCGCTGGGCTTCTTCGGCGCGATGCTGATGCCCTCGACCCTCTCCCTCCTGCGCAGCCTCTTCCCGAACCGCGATCAGCGCCGCCTCGCGATCGCGATCTGGGCGACCGGATTCGCGGTCGGATCCGCCATCGGCCCGCTGGTCGGCGGCGTGCTGCTCGAACACGTCGCCTGGGGGTCGGTGTTCCTGCTCGCGGTGCCGGTGCTGCTGCCGCTGGTGGTGTTGGTGCCGATCCTGGTGCCGGAGTCGCGCGACCCGCAGCCCGGGCCGGTCGATGTGCTCAGCATCCTGCTGTCGCTGGCGACGATGGCGCCCATCGTCTACGCGGTGAAGTCGTTCGCCGAACACGGGGTCGCGGTGGTCGGGGTCGTGGCGCTCGTCGTCGGTGTCGTCTCGGGTGTGCTCTTCGTGCGTCGTCAGCGGCGGCGGGGCTCCCCCATGCTGGACCTCTCGCTTTTCCGCCGCGGCTCGTTCAGTGCGGCGATCGTGGTCAACCTGCTCAGCGTGACGGCGCTCGTCGGTGGTCTCTTCTTCCTCTCGCAGCATCTGCAGCTGGTGGTCGGGCTCTCGCCGCTGGAGGCGGGTCTCGTGCTGGTGCCGGGGCTGGCGGTGATGATCGTGGCGGGGCTGGGCGTGGTACCGATCGCGCGCCGCCTCGCTCCGCGGATCGTCGTGCCGGTCGGCCTGCTGATCTCGGCGGTCGGCTACGTGTTGCTGGCCGTCGGCAGCGGGGCCCCCGGAGGCGCATCCGCGCTCACCGTGGCCGTCGCCTTCGCGTTCCTCGGACTGGGCATCGGCGCGGCCGAGACGGTCTCGAACGAGCTGATCCTGGCGAACGCGCCCGCCGACAAGGCCGGCGCCGCGTCCGCCGTCTCCGAGACGGCGTACGAGCTCGGCGCCGTGCTGGGCACCGCGACCCTCGGGACCCTCCTCACCGCCGTGTACCGCGGGGGAGTGGCACTGCCGGAGGGCCTGGATGCCGTGCAGTCGCAGCGCGCGGGCGAGACGCTCGGCGGCGCGGTGTCGGTCGCGGGCGAGCTGCCCGCGGACTCGGCGGCGAGCCTGCTCGCCTCGGCGGGAACGGCGTTCGACGCGGGCGTCGGCTGGTCGGCGTGGCTCGGCGTCGTCCTGGTGCTGGCCGCGGCCGCGATCGCCGCCCGCCGCCTCCGCCGAAGCTAAGCGCGGCTCCTTTCCTCTCGCGAGATGCCACTTATGCGCGCGTTCCTCGGCGTGTCGCCCGCGCAAGTGGCATCTCGCGGCGGGGGAGGGTGGGGTGGGGTGGGGTGCGGTGGGGTGGGGTGGGGGAGGGTGGGGTGGGGGAGGGGAGGGGAGGGGCGGCGGGCCGCGAGTACGCTGGGGGGGACTTCGACCCCGTATGCCTGAGGACCGCCATGCCCCGCACCCTGAAGCTCGCCGTCATCCCCGGAGACGGAATCGGGCCCGAGGTGACCGCCGAGGCCGTCAAGGTCCTCGCCGCCGTCACTGCCGACTCCGACCTGGTGCTCGAGACGACGACGTTCTCGGGCGGCGCCGCCCGCTACCTCGAGACCGGCGTCGTCCTCACCGACGATGACCTCGCCGCGATCGCGCAGCACGATGCGATCCTCCTGGGCGCCGTCGGCGGGACACCGGGCGACCCGCGCCTGAAGGACGCGAGCATCGAGCGCGGGCTGCTGCTGCGCCTGCGCTTCGAGCTCGACCACTACGTCAACCTGCGGCCCACCCGCCTCTACTCGGGTGTGCTGTCGCCGCTCGCGGCCCCCGGCGAGGTCGACTTCGTGGTCGTGCGCGAGGGCACGGAGGGGCCCTACGTCGGCACCGGCGGAGTGATCCGGCCGGGCACCCCGCAGGAGGTCGCGAACGAGGTCTCGGTCAACACGGCCTACGGGGTCGAGCGGGTCGTGCGCTACGCCTTCGAGGTCGCCCGCAGGCGGCGCTCCCGGCTCACGTTCGTGCACAAGACGAACGTGCTCGTCTTCGCCGGCTCACTCTGGAGGCGGATCGTCAACGAGGTGGGGGCCGCTTTCGAGGACGTGGCCGTCGACTACCTCCACGTAGACGCCGCAACGATCTTCCTGGTGACCGATCCTGCTAGGTTCGACGTCATCGTCACCGACAACCTCTTCGGCGACATCCTGACCGATCTGGCCGGCGCGATCAGCGGCGGCATCGGACTCGCGGCGTCGGGCAACATCAACCCCGACGGCGCGTTCCCCAGCATGTTCGAGCCGGTCCACGGATCCGCGCCCGACATCGCCGGACGCCAGGTCGCCGACCCGACCGCTGCGATCCTCTCGGCGGCGATGCTGCTCGACCACCTCGGCCGTAGTGACGAGGCCGCCCGCGTGAGCGCGGCCGTGACCGCCGACATCGAGTCGCGCGACGGCACTCCGCGCTCCACTGCCGCGATCGGCGACTCCGTCGTCGCCCGCCTCCGCTGACCCCTCTGCACAAGGACATCACCACGATGAGCACCGACTCCGCCGCCGCCGACCTCGCCTTCGAGGTGACCCCCGCCCCCGCTCCCCGCTCCGAGCAGGAGCGCGCCCGCATCCTGGCCGACCCCGGTTTCGGCGTGCACTTCACCGACCACCTGGTCGGACTCCGCTGGACCCGCGCCGACGGCTGGCACAGCGCCCGGGTCGAGCCCTACGGCCCGCTCGCGCTCGACCCCGCCGCCGCTGTCCTGCACTACGCGCAGGAGATCTTCGAGGGGATGAAGGCCTACCGCCATGAGGACGGCTCGATCTGGACGTTCCGCCCCGAGGCCAACGCCCGCCGCCTCCAGCGCTCGGCCCGTCGGCTCGCGCTGCCCGAGCTTCCGACGGAGCTCTTCATCGAATCGCTGCGGCAGCTGATCGCGGTGGACGGCGACTGGGTGCCCTCAGAGCCCGAGACCAGCCTGTACCTGCGCCCGTTCATGTTCGCGCAGGAGGCGTTCCTCGGTGTCCGCGCGGCCGAGGACGTCGGCTACTGCCTCATCGCCAGCCCCGCCGGCGCCTACTTCTCGGGAGGCGTCGCGCCCGTGTCGATCTGGCTCTCCACCTCCTACGCCCGCGCGGGCAAGGGCGGCACCGGAGCGGCGAAGACCGGCGGCAACTACGCTTCCTCGCTCCTGCCGCAGCAGGAGGCATACAGCCACGGCTGCGCGCAGGTGCTCTTCCTCGACTCTCAGGAGTCGCAGTGGATCGAGGAACTCGGCGGGATGAACGTGGTGCTGGTGAAGAAGGACGGCACGCTGGTCACCCCGGACTCGGACTCGATCCTCGAAGGGATCACCCGCGACAGCGTGCTGCAGCTCGCCGAGGACCGCGGGCACCGCGTCGAGCGGCGCCGGGTGAGCATCGACGAGTGGCGGGACGGAGTCGCCTCGGGCGATGTCGTCGAGGTGTTCGCCTGCGGGACCGCGGCCGTGATCACTCCGATCGCCGAACTCACGGGCGAGGGCTTCACGGTCGGCCAGAAGGACGCGCCGGCGGGCGAGCTGACGATGTCGCTCCGGGAGGAGCTGACCGGCATCCAGTACGGACGCCGCGAGGACACACACGGATGGATGACGAGGCTGGACGCATGAAGATCGCACGATTCGCCACGCATCGCGACGGGGACAACGGGGGAGCGATCCACTTCGGGATCCTCGACGAGGATGATCTGGTCGTGCTCGCGGGGGATCCGATGTTCGCCGGATTCGACACCACGGGTGAGCGGATTCCGATCGCGGACGCGAAATTGCTCGCGCCGGTGATCCCGCGCTCCAAGGTCGTCGGCATCGGCAAGAACTACGCCGACCACGCGGCCGAGATGGGCGGCAATGCTCCCGCCGAGCCGCTGGTGTTCCTCAAGCCGAACACCTCGGTGATCGGCCCGGACGAGGCCATCGTGCTGCCCGAGGACAGCCAGCAGGTGGAGTTCGAGGGCGAGCTGGCGATCGTGATCGGCGCCGTCGCCCGCAACGTCCGCGCGGAGGACTACGAGGACGTCGTCTTCGGCTACACGATCGCCAACGACGTCACGGCCCGCGATCTCCAGCGCGCGGACGGCCAGTGGACCCGCGCGAAGGGCTACGACACCTTTTGTCCGCTGGGACCGGTGATCGAGACCGAGTTTGTCTGGAACGAGAGCGCGATCGAGACGCGGGTCAACGGCCGCGTGCAGCAGTCGGGCAGCACCGGCGACATGATCCACGGGGTGCCCGAGCTTGTGGCGTACGTCTCGCGCATCTTCACGCTGCTCCCGGGCGACGTGATCCTCACCGGGACGCCGGCGGGGGTCGGTCCGATTGCCAACGGGGATACCGTGGCGGTCGACGTCGAGGGGATCGGCACGCTGTTCAACCCGGTGGTCGTGCGGCGCTGAGCCCGGGTCCGCCGGGACGGAGTGGTCGTGGGGCGCGCAGATCCGCGTTCGGCTCGCATGGGGCGGGCGGCGACGGGCCTGTGCCGAGGTGCTGCTTCACCGCGCTCCGCAGTGCTGTCAAGCGGACTCGCTCGGAACTCTGCGCGTCGTAGCGTCGAGCTATGAACTCCTCCCGCATCGACTCCGTCAGCCGCATCGCCCGGGAGGACTTCGGCTGGTCGTCGCTGCTCCCCGGTCAGCGCGAGGCGATCGAGTCGGCGGCCTCTGGCCAGGACACCCTGCTGGTGCTCGCGACGGGCGGCGGCAAGTCCGCGGTGTACCAGATTGCCGGAGCCGAGCGCGGCGGGGTGGTCCTCGTCGTCTCGCCGCTCGTGGCGCTCCAGGCCGACCAGCTCGCCGCGATCGAGGCGGCGCCCGCTGCTCCGCCCGCTGTCGCGATCAACTCCGCCCAGGGCGCCGCGGCCGTGGCCCGCGCCTGGAAGCGGATCGACGAGGGCGGGCCGCTCTACGTCCTCCTCGCTCCGGAGCAGCTGGCCAAGCCCGAGAACGTTGCCCGTCTGGCGGCCGCGGGAGTCTCGCTCCTGGTGGTGGACGAGGCGCACTGCCTCTCCTCCTGGGGCCACGATTTCCGGCCCGACTACCTCCGCCTGGCCGACGTGCGCGGCCAGCTCGGCGACCCGCCGGTGCTGGCGATGACCGCCACGGCCTCCGGGCCGGTGCGCGAGGAAATTATCGAGCGGCTGCGGATGACCGACCCCGAGGTGCAGGTGCACGGCGTCGACCGTCCCGAGATCCGCCTGGTCGTGCACCGCCACGAGAGTGAGAACGAGAAGCGCGCGGCCGTGGTGGAGGAGGCGCGCAGCTGGATGGCTCCGGGCCTGGTCTACGTGGCCACGCGCAAGGAGACCGAGACGTACGCAGCGGATATCGCAGCGGAGGGGCGCCGGGTTGCGGCATACCACGCGGGGCTCAAGGTGTCGGAGCGCAAGGTCGTGCACGAGCAGTGGCGGGCCGGCGAGCTGGACGTGGTCGTCGCAACCTCGGCCTTCGGGATGGGCATCGACCGCGCCGACGTGCGCTTCGTTCTGCACGCGACGACGACCGAGTCACTCGACGCCTACTACCAGGAGATCGGCCGGGCCGGCCGCGATGGCGAACCTGCGACCGGCGCACTGCACTACCGCGCCGAGGACCTGGGGCTGCGACGCTTCTTCGCCAAGCGCTCCGTCGACAAGGCCGCGCTGCGGGTGGTCTGGGCGGCCGTCTCGGAGCAGCCGGGGCTCGACTCCGCGGCGCTCGCGAAGGAGCTGGGCAAGCCGGCGCGCACGATCGTGCGGATCGTGAACGATCTCGCGGACGCGGGACTGGTGGAGACCGGATCCGGGCTGCGGGCGACGAAGGAGGTGTCCGGCGACGAGGCCGTGGACGCGGTGACAGCCGCTCTGGCCTCGCGCGAGCGGATCGCGGAGTCGCGACTGGCGATGATGCGGGCCTACGCCGAGACGACTCAGTGTCGACGCCGGGTGCTGCTGGACTACTTCGGCGTGGAGTCGCCGGAGTGGTGCGGCAACTGCGACGGCTGCGAGCGGCACGAGGCCGACGTCGAGACCGTCGAGTCGCCCGTGGATGCTCCGCTCAGCGTCGACGAGGCCGTCGAGCACCGCGAGTGGGGCGCCGGCACCGTGATGAGCGTCGAGGCCGACCGCGCGACGATCTTCTTCGAGTCCGAGGGTTATAAAGTGCTCTCCTTCCAGGCCCTCGAGTCCGGAGTCCTCCGCGAGCACGCCCCTGCCTAACGCCCCCGCGTGCTTTCCCCGGCCGCGAGATGCCACTTACGCGCGTCCGACACGGCGTGTCGCGCGCGTAAGTGGCATCTCGCGGAGGGGAGGTCAGAGCTTCGAGACGGCCGAGCTCACGTCGGTGGGCTTGTCGTAGGTGACGTCGGGGATCGCGCGGAGGGCCTCCAGGATGTCTCCGTCGGCACCCTCCCTCTCGGCGGTCTCGACGATCGTGTCCCTCGAGGCGGGGTAGTCGATGCCCGAGAGGTACTTCTGGATCTGGATCGGGTTGGGAGCGTCCATCGTGCTGTCCTTTCGTCGGAGTGTTACGAGTGCTCTTCGGCGAAGAGCCGGTCGAAGGCGTCGACGCGCCGATCGGTGACCGTCGTGGGCGTCTCGAGGTGCACGGCACCGCTGGGCACGAGACCCGCGCCGCCGAAGCGCTCCATGACGCGCCACTGCGCGGCGACGTCCTCGCCGCTGTGCTCCGGGGGCAGCTGCTCCCAGAAGTCGAAGCCGCCGACAGCCAGTAGGGCGTCGCGGCGGTAGTGGACGCAGGCGCCCAGCCAGGCGACTCGGTAGGCGCGCCAGGTGCCCTCCGGGACGTCGAGGCGGGCAGCGACGTGCGTGAGGTTCGCGGCGTTGTGCAGCGGCCACCGCTCGAACTCGGGAGTGCCGCGCCGCACCCGCTCCGGCTCGACGCGCTCCTCCCAGGTCTCGAACGCCGCCGTCTCGTGCGGGCGCACGTCCTCAAGATAGGACAGGCCCTGCACCGCCGAGCCGACGAAGCCGCAGCCGAGCCGCTCCAGCGCCTCGTGCAGCCGCGCGAGCGTGCCGGGCTCGAGCCAGACGTCGTCGTCGAGGAAGAGGACGGCGGGAGCGGTGGCCAGGGAGAGCAGGTAGTGGCGTTGCTCGGCGAGGCCCCGGCGGGGCAGGTGTCGGTGCACCATCGGGGACCGGCCCTGCGCCTCCAGCACGCGCAGCATCGCCCGGATCGTCGGGTCGCTCTCGGCGACCGCGTCGTCGGACTGGTCACTGAGAATCAGACGGAAGGGCGGATCGTCCTGGGCGGCCAGTCCCGCGAGCGCGGCGGCGAGCTCGGCGCGGCGCCCGACCGTCGGGATGAGCACGTCGATCAGCGGCTGCTCGGGCGCCTCGGCGACCCCCCAGCGCCCGGACCAGCGGCGGCTCGTCACGGTGCGGCCGATCGGATCCGCTGAACCATCTCGGTCGTGGAGTGCTCGGAGACGTAGCCGACCGTGGTGACGGTGCCGCCGTAGGAGCGGACGACCGCCGCCTCCGCCAGCATGTCCGGGTTGTAATCGCCGCCCTTGACGTAGACGTCGGGGCGCACCCGTTCGAGCAGCGGAATCGGAGTGTCGCCGCCGAAGAGGGTCACGAAATCGACGCAGCCCAGCTCGGCGATCACTCCGGCGCGGTCGCCCTCCGGGTTGATCGGTCGGCCCTCGCCCTTCAGCCGGCGGACGGAGTCGTCGTCGTTCACGGCGACCACGAGCACATCGCCCAGCTCGCGCGCCTGACGGAGATAGGCGGTATGGCCTCGGTGCAGGACGTCGAAGCAGCCGTTGGTGAACACCACGCGGCGGCCGCGGCGCGACTGCTCCGCGAGGACCTCGACGAGCGCGTCCTCGCCCAGCACGACGGCACCCGGGGCGGCGAGCGAGGCGAGCAGGTCGTCGCCGGAGCAGACGGAGGTGCCCGGGCGTTGCACCACCACGTCGGCGGCGGCCTGCGCGAGGTCGACGGCGGTGGCGAGGGAGCGGCCGGCGGCCAGGGCGAGCGTGGCGGTGGCGGCGAAGGTGTCGCCGGCTCCGGACGCCTGCTTCTCCTCCGCGGGCTGCGCGAAGGTGCGACTGATTGTGCCGTCCTGATCGAGGGCGGTGGAGCCGTCGCGGTCGAGGGTGACCACGACGTGCCGGGCGCCCGAGCGCGCGCGTAGCTCCTCGGCGGCATCGCGGACGGCGGCGGCTCGCTCGGAGCCGCGGCCGAGGGAGGCGCCGAGTAGCCGCTCCGCCTCCTTGGCGTTCGGAGTGACGAGGTCTGGTCGGGCGAAGGCCCAGTCGGCGAGTTCGTGCGCGTCGATCACGAGCAGGCCGGGCCGCTCGGTGGCGAGCAGGCGCTCGAGCGCCGCGCGAAGGATCCCGGAGCCGTAATCGCAGACCAGCACGGCGTCGGCGCCCGTGCCTGCCCGGGCGGCGGCGTCGGCCAGCAGGGTGAGCTCGTGGTCGGAGGGACGGTGCGGGCCGGAGTCGACGCGCAGCATCACGCTGTCTCCGCCGACGACGCGGGTCTTGATCGTGGTTGCGGCGTCGATTCGGACGACCGCGGAGGTGTCCAGGCCAGCCCGCTCGAGGGCGCGCACGAGGCGATCGCCCTCGGCGTCCCGGCCGGCCACCCCGACCGTGCGGACCACCGCCCCCAGCGCGCGCAAATTCGCGGCAGTGTTGGCCGCCCCACCCGCGACATCGACGACGTCCTCCAGCCGCAGGACCGGTGCGGGCGCTTCCCGGGTGACCCGCTCAGCTTCGCCGAGCCACCAGGAGTCGAGGATCAGGTCACCGATCACGGCGACCACTGGCGGACGCTCCCGGACGTGCGCGAGGAGCGCGCTCGCTCGCTGTAGCGCCGAGCCCTCGAGGCTCATCGGGCACCTCCCGGCAGGACGGGGAGGCCGAAGTGGACCACCGTAGTGGTGGTCATCTCGTCGAGCAGCTCCGGGCCGTAGCCGAAGCCCGATCCCGAAGCGCCGCGGGGCTGGGCGCTGCCGCCCGGCGCGCCTCCGAAGACGCCGTTGACCTTGACCGTGCCGACGGGCAGGGTCGCAGCGGCGCGATGGGCGTGCTCTATGTCGGCGGTGAGGATCGACGCGGCCAGGCCGTAGGGGCTCGCGGCGGCGCGGGCGAGACCCTCGTCGAAGGAGTCCACGACGGCGATCGGCGCGACGGGCCCGAACGTCTCCTCGGTCATCACGAGCATCGACTCGGTGCAGCCGGCGAGGACGGTGGCGGGGTAGAAGGTGCCGTCGCCGGGGATGCCGCCGGTGAGGGCGCGGGCGCCGCTGCCGAGGGCTTCGGTGACGTGCTCGTGGACGGCGTCGCGCATCCGAACGTCGACGAGGCGCGGGAGGGGACCGGCGCTCCAGCGGTTGGCCTCGGCGACGAGCGCGGCGGTGAACGCCTCGGCGATGTCGCGGTGCACGTAGATCCGCTCGACGGAGGTGCAGATCTGGCCGGCGTTAGCGAAGGCGCCCAGGGCGGCCTGCTCGGCGGCCCAGACCGGATCGACGTCGCGGTCGATGACGAGCGCGTCATTGCCGCCGTTCTCGAGGATCACATGCGCGCCGGTGACGGCGGCGACCCGGGCGAGGGCGCGGCCCGTCGCAGTCGAGCCGACGTGGGCGAGGACATCGACGCCCTCGGTGCGGGCGAGCTCATCGCCGACCGCGCCGTCGCCCTCGACCAGGGTCAGCACACCCTCCGGCAGCGCGGCGGCGAGGATCGACGTGAACAGTGCGCCCGTGCCCGGGCTGCGCTCGCTCGGCTTGTGTACGACGACGTCCCCCGAGACGATCGCGGCGCCGAGGAGACCCGCAGCGACGGCGACCGGGTCGTTCCACGGAGTGAGGGCGAGGACCACGCCACGCGGATGCGGGAGGGCCAGATCGACGTTCAGCGCCCCTCCGCGCAGGCTCTTCCCGCGGTGCAGCGGGCCGAGCTCGGCGTACTGAAGCAGCGTGTCCACCCCGGCGCGGACGCCGCCGAGAGCGTCACCGGCGGGCTTGCCGGTCTCCTGGGTGTTGAGGTCGGCGAGCTCCTGCTCGCGCTCGGCCACGCGGTGCGCGGCGGCGCGGAGCAGGGCGCCGCGCTCGGCGGGCGCGGTAGCGGCCCACGCGGGGAACGCGGTCCGCGCACGGCGGACGGCGTCGGCGGTGGCGGGGGTCGTGATGTCGATGGTCACGGTCACCTCTCGGTCGGGGGCGCCCGCGGAGTGGCGGACGCATCCATCCGGTACCCGGGTGCTCGGGACCTAGACACGGAGGAGCCGGGAATTCAGCGCTCCTGCGGGCGCGGCGCCGCGGGTCCGAGGATGACGGGGAAGTTCCGCTCGTGCTTGCGCGCGAACTCCTCCCAGGCGAGGGGAGCGTTCCACTGGAGAAACGGCACCAGGTGCGGGAAGCCGAGCGTGATCGTCGTGACGGAGAAGAGGCGCTTGCGTCGCACGTCGTAGACGCTCAGTCCGCCGTACCGGCCTCCCGCGGGGGTGATCCGGGCGATGTCGCGGAGCGGAACCGAGCGCGGGCGCCCGGCCATCGGGACGACGTCGATCCGGTCGTCGCGGAGAGTGACGCGGAATCGCGCGATCCCGCTCGCCAGCCCGATCATCGGGACGCCGACGATGGTCAGGGTGAGGCCGGCGATGAGCATGCCGGTCTCGCCCGGTCTCGTCATCGCCACTGTGGCCATCAGGGCGCTTACGGCGGCGACGAGGATGCCGGTGACCCGGGTCAGGACGCTCTGCCAGCGCCGGAAGGAGAGGACGACCGCGTCGTCCGGTGCGGCCGCGATCCGCTCGTCGGGGTGCGCGCGATCGCGGCGGCGGACGACGAATCGGACGGTGGCGGGGACGGCGGCGGCGGCGGCAATGGCGATGGTCGCGGCGGAGAAGTGAGGGAACATCCACCGAGGCTAGGGACGGATGGGGTCGCGGCGTCGAGCGCTGGCGCGGGATGCCGCTACGCCGGGAACGGGCGCCGAACCGCCCGCTCGGGTGCGGGCGAGTCGGCCGGCGCAGGTCGACGGCACCGGAAGTCGGTTCTGCTCCGCACAACGTCAGCTGAGAGCGGGTCTCATCCACCATCGTCGATGAGACGTGCTCTCAGCTGACGTTGTGCGCCGCCGATCCGGTTTCGGATCGGCCTCCGCGGGGAAATGGAGGACTGTACCGTCCCCGGAGCCGCGTCCGCGCGCCTTCGCAGCTGAGAGGAACCCGCCGTGGTCGCCATCGCCCCCCTCCGAGAGCCGTTCGCCGGAGTCGAGAAAATCGCCGTCCTGCGCGGTGGCGGTCTCGGCGATCTGCTGTTCGCCCTCCCCGCCGTCGACGCGCTCGCGGCCGCGTACCCGGGCGCCGAGATCACCCTGCTCGGCACGCCCGCGCACCGGGTGTTGCTGTCGGGGATCGAGTCGCCGATCGCCGCGGTCGAGATCCTGCCGATCGCGCAGGGCGTCCGCGACGGGGAGGTAGAAGATCCGCAGGTCGTCGAGGACTTCACCGAGCGGATGCGCGGCCGCCGCTTCGACCTGGCCGTACAGCTGCACGGCGGCGGGCGCTACTCCAACCCGTTCCTGCGGCGCCTCGGCGCGCGGCACACGGTCGGCTCGCGCACGCCCGACGCCGAGGATCTGGAGCGCACGATCCCCTACATCTACTACCAGCACGAGATGCTGCGGGCGCTCGAAATCGTCGGGCTCGCCGGGGCGGCCGCGACCCGGCTCGAGCCGGCGCTCGCCGTGGATCCGGAGCGGCGGAACCGCTTGGCCGCTGCACTGCCCGCGGGCGGTCCGCTGATGCTGATCCACCCGGGCGCGACGGATATCCGCCGGCGCTGGCCGGCCGCCTCCTTCGCCGCCGTGGCGACGGAGTTGCTGGCCGACGGCGCGCGCGTGCTCGTCGTGGGCGACGACTCCGATGTGTCGGCTGCCGACGAGATCGTCGCCGGAGCGCCGGGAGCTGTCTCGTGGGCGGGCGCCGTCGACCTGCCGGACCTCGCTCCGCTGCTCTCGCTCGCCGATCTGGTGCTTGGCAACGACTCCGGACCTCGGCACCTCGCTGCCGCGGTCGGCGCCCCGACGGTCGGAATCTTTTGGGTGGGCAACGCGATCAACGCGGCTCCGCTTGGGCGGCAGCGTCATCGGGTGCAGCTGAGCTGGACCACGAGCTGCCCGGTGTGTGGCCGCGACGCCACGCAGGTCGGCTGGACGGCCCCCCGCTGTGAGCACGAGGTCACCTTCGTCGACGACGTCCGCGTCTCTGCCGTCCTCGAGGACGTCCGCGCCGTCCTCGCCTCCACTCGCTGAGCCGCGAGATGCCACCTGTGACGTTCGACATCGGCGTGTCGCCCTCATAAGTGGCATCTCGCGGAGGGGGGCGGGAGGGGGGCGGGAGGGGGCGGGAGGGAGCGGGAGGGAGGGGCGCGTTAAGGGGAGGGGGGTTAGGGCCAGGACGGCTCCTGCTCGTGGGTGACGACGAGTTCGCGGATCTCGCAGCCGCGGGGCTGGCCGAGGACGAACATCACGGCGTTCGCGACGTTCTCTGGGTCGTTCAACAGCGCGTCGGGGCCGGGCTTGTACTGCTCGTCACGGTCGTCGAAGAAGCGGGTCTTCATGCCGGAGGGGATCAGCGTGGTCACGCCGATCTCGCCCTTGGTCTCGGCGGCGAGCGCACGGGTGAAGCCGAGCACGCCGAACTTCGAGGCGCAGTACGCGGTCGCGTCCGAGACGGCCTTGATCGCCAGCGAGGAGGCGACGGTCACGACGCGCCCGTGGGTGTCGGTGAGGAAGGGCAACGCCGCGCGGACGACGGCCGCGGTACCGAGGAGGTTCACCGAGATGACGCGCTCCCACTCCTCCGGCTCCACGTCGACCAGGCGGCCACAGCGGTCGATACCGGCCGCGGTCACGACGGCGTCCAGCCCGCCGTGCTCGCGGGCGATCTCGGCGACCGCCTTCTCGGCCTCGCGGGTCTTCGCGACGTCGACCTGGTAGGCGGCGACGCCCTCCTGCACGGTCGAGACGTCACGGTCGAGCACGAGCGGCGTGCCGCCAGCGGCGGTGACCGCGGCGGCGACGGCCGCACCGAGCCCGGAGGCTCCTCCCGTGATCAGGACGCGGCCGATGGGGGTGGGAGTGGTGCTCATGGTTTCCTTCCAGGGGTGGTCTGCGGGTTCGGTTAGCCGACGCGCGCGAGCGCGGCGGCGAGATGGGTGGTCGAGCGGCCGGGGTGGTACGGCACGGTGAGGACGCGGCCGCCCCACTCCGCCACGGTCGCCGTTTCGGGGAGGGATTCGGCGGAGTAGTCGCCGCCCTTCACCCAAACGTCGGGGCGGATACGGCGCAGCGCCTCGTCGGGCGTGTCCTCGCCGAATATCAGCACCGCGTCGACGCACTCCAGCGCGAGGAGGAGGTCGACGCGGTCGTCCTCGGGGATGATCGGCCGCGTGGCACCCTTGAGGCGGCGTACGGAATCGTCCGAATTGAGGCACACGACCAGGCAGTCCCCGAGCGCGCGAGCGGCCGAGAGCGTGCGGGCGTGGCCGGCGTGCAGGAGGTCGAAGCAGCCGCCGGTCGCGACCACGGTTCCACCCGAGGCACGCACGGCCTCGGCGACGCGCAGCGCATCGACCCCGCCGCCGCGAAGCGGTGCGGCGTCAGCGGGAGCGGCGAGGGAGGCGACTCCGCCCGCGAGGAGGTAGGCGCCGGCGTCGGCGACAGCGGCCTGGACGGCCTCGGACGCGCTGGAGCCCCCGGCGAGGGCGACCGCGGCGGAGGCGGCGAACCGGTCGCCCGCTCCGCACGGGTCGGTGGGCGGCACGGAGGCGGCCGGAGCGACGACGGGCACGCCGGCGCCGCGGGAGCGCAGCAGGGCCCCGGAGGAGCCCATGGTCACGGCGACCGCGTCGCAGCCCCAGCGCTCGAGGAGCGTGGTCGCGGCCGACTCGGCGCGCGTCACTCCGCGCCCGGTGGCTCCGGAGAACGTGGTGGCTTCGGCGAGGTTCGGAGTTGCAAGGGTGGTCGCGGCGACCGGCTGTGAGCCGCGCGGGTGCGGATCCCAGACCAGCGGCACGGTGAGCGCGTCGAGCGCGGCACGCAGCGAGGCGTCCTCGGTGAGGCGGCGGCCGTAGTCGGCGACGATCACGGCGTCGGCGTCGGCGAGCGCGGCGAGCATCGCATCGCTCACCCCGGGGACGGGTGGAGTCTCGCAGCCGCGGTCGATCCGCACCACGGCCTGGCCGGAGGCGGCGACTCGCGTCTTCACCGGCGTCGGCGCCCCGGAGGGCCCGGCGATCACCCGGACGCCGTCGAGTTCGGCGCGCAGCTCCGCCACGTCCGGGTCGGAGTCGTCGGCGAGCGCCGTCACCAGCGTCACCTCGTGCCCGTCGCGGGCGAGCATCCGCGCGACCAGCCCGGCACCGCCGGCCCGGGCGCTGCGGGCCGTCATGTCGACCACGGGGACCGGCGCGTCCGGGCTCAGCCGTTCGGCAGGTCCGGACAGGTCGACGTCGAGCATCACATCGCCGACGACGACCAGGTGCAGCCGACTCATGAGGCGGCCGCCGTTCGCGCGCGGATTCGGTGCTCGAAGGCCCGGCAGAGCGCGTGCACGAGCACCAGCTGCGCCTCCTGCACGTTGGCGCCGTGGCCCTCGAACGCGATCGCCTCGTCGCAGAGCTCGGTCAGCGGGTTCGGTCCCTCGCCGGTCAGCGCCCAGGAGCGGGCGCCGGCCGCGCGGGCGGCCTCGGCGGCGTGCAGGAGGTTCGCACTGCGTCCGCTGGTCGAGAGCAGCACCACCACGTCTCCCGCGCGGGCGTGCGCGGTGACCTGGCGTGCGAAGACGTGGTCGAAGCCGTAGTCGTTGCCGATCGCGGTCAGGCTCGAGGTCTCGGCGTGCAGCGAGAGCGCGGAGAAGGGGATGCGGTCACCGTCGAAGCGACCGACCAGCTCCGCGGTGAGATGCTGCGCCTCGGCCGCCGAACCGCCGTTGCCCGCGGCGAGCAGTCGTGCGCCGGCGTGCAGGCGGTCGGCGAGTTCGACGCCCCAGGCGGCGATCCGCTCGGAGTGGTGCTGGAGCTGGGCGACCGCATCGAGCGCGCGCGCGACGTGGTCGTCGACGTGGCGCCGGACGGCGTCCGTCGGGGTGTCCAGAACGGTGTCGATGGTCGCGGTGTCGATGGTCATCGTCGCGGAGCCGCCTTCCGGGTGGTGGGGGATGAGGGTGCGCTCGTGGCACCGGTGAGGACCGACTCGTCGCCGAAGCCGGCGAGAGTCGTGACGTAGGCGCGCTCGGTGTCGGCAGCGACGCGGTCCCAGGAGTAGCGGGATTCGACGCGCTCGCGGCCGGCTGCCCCGTAGGTGCGGGCGCGCTCGGGGTCGGCGAGCAGCGAGCCGAGGGCGGCGGCCAGGGCCACCGGGTCGCGCGGGGGCACATGGACCCCCGTCACGTCCTCGACCACGGTGTCGATCAGCCCGCCCACGGAGGAGGCGACGACCGGCACTCCGCACGCCATCGCCTCGAGCGGAGTGATGCCGAACGGCTCGTACCAGGGCGCGCAGACCACGACGTCCGCCGAGCGGAGCATCGTGGGCATCTCGGTCTGCGAGAGCTGGCCGACGAAGTCGACGCGGTCGGCGACTCCGAGGCTCTCGGCCACGCCGTGCAGCCGCTGGTACTCGGGGTCCGCCGTCAGGGCGTCGCCGGAGCCGGAGCCCCCGACGACGACGAGTTCGGCGTCGTGCCCGGCCGCGACCAGGTGCGCGAGCGCCTCGATCGCGATGCCCATGCCCTTGCGTGGCACCAGGCGGCCGATGGTCATCAGCCGCAAGCGCTCGCCGCGGGGAGCGACCGGGCCCTGCACCGAGAACCGGTCGATGTCGACTCCGCAGGGCACCACCGAGATGCGTGAGGTCGGCACGCCGAGACCCTTGAGCTCGAAGGCCTCGTCGGAGCAGGTGGCGATGACGCCGTCCGCCCGCTGGCCCACTCCCGGCTCCAGCCAGGCGCGCTCCTCGGGGCTGGTGTCAAGCGCGCCCTGCTGGCGGTGCTTCACCACGCCCAGCGCATGGAAGGTGTGGAAGACAGGGACGCGGCGCCCGGTGGCGCGCTCGACCCGCTCGGAGGCGTCGAGTGCGGCGACCCCGGACATCCAAAAGTGGCTGTGCACGAGGTCGGGTCGCTCCTGCAGCCACTCGTCGGCGAGGTCGACGGCGAAGTCGCCCATGAACGGCAGCAGCTCGTCCTTGGACACGCGGCGGGGTGGCCCGGCGTCGATGTGCACCACCTCGACGCCCGAGGCGAAGGGCACGCGCCGAGGGAGGGAGGGGTCGTCGCGGCGGGTGTAGACCACGACGCGGTGGCCGCGGCGGGCGAGCGCGTCGGCGAGCGCGGCGACGTGCACGTTTTGACCGCCGGCGTCGACGCCGCCGAGGGTCGCCAGCGGGCTGGCGTGCTCCGAGACCATCGCGATGGTGAGCGCGGGTGCGGCGGAGAGGTGCTGCTTCATCGGGTGCTCCCTTCCAGAGTGGGCTCCGGCGACCGGCGCCGGGGGAGGTCGGCCAGCACCTCGTCCCAGTCGCGCTGGAATCGGGCGAGGCCGTAGCGCGCGAGCGCTGCCTCGCGGGCGACGGCGCCGGCGCGGGCGGCGCGATCCGGATCCTCGACGAGCGCCCGGGCGGACGCGACGAGCGAGTCGAGGTCGTTCGAGACCGCTCCGGCCTCGGGCGGGACGGCGCGCCCCGCCTCCGTCACGTCGAGCGCGACCACGGGCAGCCCGAGGTGCATCGCCTCGAGCAGCGCGAGGCCGAGCGAGGTCCAGCGGAACGGATGCAGGTAGACCCGGCGGCGGGCGAGAGCGGCGTGCATCGCCTGCGTGCGCACGTCCCCGATGGCGTTCACGTTCCGAAGGCCCGGCAGTGCGGCGAGCCGGTCGGTCATCATCCCGAAAACGTCCAGCGGAGCGACGGCGCCAAAGCGGGGGAGCAGGTCGGTTCCGGCCACCCGGCCGCGGCGCACCGGCTCGTTGACGACCACGCCGAAGTGCGGCAGCTCGCCGGTGTACAGGGGCCCCGGGTCGTGAATCCCGTGCTCGATCACCGTCGTCGGCGTCGAGCCGGTGTCCCACATCAGGGCGTTGAAGTGGGTGACGTGGACGATCAGTAGGTCGTCGCGGTCGGCGAGCGGGTGCCGATTCTCCGGCACGTTCCCGCGGGGGTGTTGTGCTCGACGTAGACCGCGGGCACGTCGCGGCCGAGTCGGCGCCCGAGCAGGCGCTCCGCCTCGGCGAACTCTTCGGGGCGCTGGAGCAGCACCGCGTCGACCTCGGCGTCGTGCAACTCCTCCGGCGCGATCTCGACGGCGGCCGGCCAGTCGCGGCCACCGGTGCCCAGGCCCCAACCGTCGCGGGTCGACGTGGTGGGGAGCAGGTAGCTGTGGGCGCCGCGGACGAAGGCGTCGGCCCAGCCGCCGTGCACATGCCAGAGCAGGATCTTCATGCGAGGGCCTCTCTCGGGGATGTCGTGGTTCGGAGTCGGAGGGCGGCGGCGACCGCCTCCTCGGCGCTCACCCCCGCGAGGCACGGGTGGCCGGGGACGGGGCAGATCCGCGCGCGGGATCCGGCGCACGGCGCCTCCTGATCGCCGAGCAGCGCGACCGGGACGCCGTAGGGTGCCCAGCGCACGGCAGGGACGACCGGTGAGAAGAGGCTGACCACCGGCGTGCCGACCGCGGCGGCGAGGTGCGCCGGGCCGGTGTTGCCGCTGATCACCACATCGGCGTTGGCGAGTACCTCGGCAGCGCCGGCGAAGTCGGTGACTCCGCCGAGGTCGATACCGCGGGTGCCGGCGACCTCGGCCGTGAGGGCCCGCTCGCCCGGTCCGCCGGTGACGACGACGGCGAGTCCCGAATCGCCGAGCAGCTCGACGGCGCGCGCAGCGTTTGCAGCGGGCCAGGCGCGGGCGGGAACGGCGGCTCCCGGATGCACGACCACGTACGGGCCGACCCCGTCGAGCGCGCCGGGCAGGGTGCCCTCGCGCCGCACCCGCAGCCGGCCGTCGTCGCCCGCGGGCAGCGCGAAGCCGGCCGCCGCCGCGATGGCGAGCGCACGCTCCGGCTCGGGCTGGTCCTCCTCCAGCGTCTCGCCCGGGACCAGGCGCAGATCGAGCAGGGCCCCCGCGAAGTCGACCGAGGCGCCCGTGATCCTGGCGACTCCGGCCAGGCGGAGCAGCAGCGCCAGCGGCAGCGGCGACTGATGGAAGGAGGTGAGGATCACGGCCTCGTCGGGCGCGAACTCCTCGACGATCGCGCGCAGCTCGCCGACCAACTCCGCATCGACCGGGCGGGAGGAGTCGCCGATCCACGGGCACCGCCAGGTGCGGACAGACGAGGGGCCGGGCAGCAGCGCCGCGGCGGGCGCGCCCTGCGGACCACTCAGCAGCAGCACCTCGGCGTCGGCTGCGATCGCCCGCACCGCGGGTCCGCACAGCAGCACGTCGCCGGCACTGTCCAGGCGGGCGACGACCACGCGGCGCCTCACTCGGAGTCCCCGTCCGGCTGCATCGCCAGCAGCAGCTCAACGGCCTCGAGAAGCGTCGCTGCACGCAGCGGGGCGGCCGCTACCTCCTCGGCTCGGGTGATCGGAGTGGGCACCAGCACCCCGAGGGCACCGGCGGCCGCGGCGGCGTCGACGTCCGCCCCGATGTCGCCGATCACGGCGAGGGAGTCGGCCGGGAGACCGAGCGACTCGGCCGCGCCGAGCACCATGCCGGGCGCGGGCTTGCGGCAGGAGCAGCCGTCGTCGGGCCCGTGCGGGCAGAGCATCCAGACGTCGAAACCGCCGAACAGCTCATCGACCCGCTCGTTCACCGCCTCGGCCTGCGCGCGGTCGATGATTCCGCGCGCGATCCCGGACTGGTTGGTGACCACGCCCAGAGCGAGTCCCGCCTCGCGCGCCCGCTCGACCGCGTCGAGGGCCGTCGGCATCGGCGTGACGTGCGTCGGGTCGCCGGTGTAGGGCACATCGACCACGAGCGTCGCATCGCGATCGAAGAGGATCCCCCGCAGCCGCGGGGCCCTCGCGCGCTGGTCGGCGCTCCGGGAGGAGGAGTCGTTCACCTTCTCCTTGTACCCCGCGCCCAGGGATGTAAACCCCCTTCCGGAGAAGTCGGTCTCGCCGGGCGCGTCGCTCCGATCCGCGCATACCGCGTCTGAACCGCCCGCAGCGGGGTACGGGGACTCCGACAGGAAGGAGGCGCCGTGCGCGCTCTCACCGCCCCGGACCGCACTCCGGAGATCCTCGCGCTGCGCGCCCTCAAACTCGGCGACCTGCTCGTCGCGGTGCCGGCGCTGAAGGCGCTGCGCCGCGGCTTCCCCGGGCACCGGCTGATCCTGGCCACAACGCCCTGGCTCGAACCGATCGTCGATCTGGTCGAGGGCCTGGACGCGCTCGTGCCCACCCTCCACGGCCTCGACGATCCACTGCCGATGGCCGCCGGCCGCATCGAACTCGGCGTGAACCTGCACGGCAACGGCCCGGAGTCGCGGCTGCGGCTGCGCGAGACCGCGCCCGCGAGAACCCTCGAGTTCCGCGTCCCCGCGCTCGACCCCGGCGCGGGCCCCGGCGATCCGCGTCCGCTCTGGCTCGACGGCGAACTCGAACGTGCCCGCTGGGCCCGCCTGGTGAACTCCCTCGGCCTCGACGCCGACCCCGAGGACGTCGCGATCGCCGTCCCCGAGGCGCCCGCCCCCGTCTCCGGCGCCGCCGTCGTGCACGTCGGCGCCTTCTACGGGTCGCGGGAGTGGCCCGAGGAGCGCTTCGCCGCGGTCGCCCGCTCCCTCGCCGCCGAGGGACACCGCGTCGTCTACACCGGAGGAGTGAACGAGGCCGACCGCGCCCGCCGCGTCGCCGAGCTGGCCGGCACGGGGGAGGTGCTGGCGGGAGTGCTCTCGCTCAGCGAGTTCGCCGCAATCGTCGCCGCGGCCGAAAAGGTGGTCACGGTCGACACCGGAGCCGCGCACCTCGCCTCGGCCTACGGCATCCCCTCGGTCGTGATCTTCGGACCGGCGCCGCCCGAGGCGTGGGGCCCGCCCGCCTCCGGCCCACACAGTGTGCTGACCGACGCTTCGCTTCGCCGCGGCGACGTCTTCTCGACCGAGCCCGACCCGGCGCTGCTCGCCGTCGGGGTCGATGACGTCCTCGCCGCCCTCGCCTCGCTCCCGACGCGTGCCGACGCCCACCTCAGGCGGACTTCAGCCGTGTCGTCGGGCGCACCGGCGTGACCGTAGCCACCCGAGCCCGGGCCGCGCGCGGCTGATGGTGGCGCGAGGGGGCACCGAGCCGGTCGGCGAGTTGCGCGAGAATCCGGCGCTGCAGGCGCGAGACCTGCATCTGCGTCGTCCCCAGCGCGTCGGCGATCTGCTGCTGGGTGCGCTCCTCGACGAAACGCATCCGCAGGAGCTCGCGCTGTCCCTCCTCGAGTTCGCTCAGAGCCTCGGCGAGCCCATGTCGGCGCTCGATCTCGACAAGGCGCGCGTCCTCGCCGCCGAGCAGGTCGCCCAGGCCCGCGCCGCTCTCGCCCACGGTCTCGTCCAGCGAGAGCGGATGTCCGGCCGAGCGCGCGTCCGCGACCTCGGCGGCGTCGACGCCGAGGCGCCGTGCGATCTCATGGTCGGTGGGGTGGCGGCCGAACTCCTGCGCGAGCTCGTCGGCGACGACCGCCGAGCGGCGGTGCAGCTCCTGCACTCCGCGCGGTGGGCGGATCATCCAGCCGAGGTCGCGGAGGTGGCGCTTGAGCTCGCCGGTGATCGTGGGGACGGCGAAGGCGGCGAAGCTCTCGCCGCGCTCCGGAGTGAAGCGGCGGGCGGCCTTGATCAGGCCCACGTAGGCGACCTGGCGCAGATCCGCCCAGTCACCTCCTGGGTGGGCACCTCCGGGGTGGGCACCTCCCGCGTGGGCACCTCCTGAGTGGGCACCTCCCGCGTGGGCACCTCCCGCGTGGGCACCTCCCGCGTAGGCGCCTCCTCCTGGGGCGCCCCCTGCGTGGGCACCTCCCGTGTGGGCGCCTGGTGCACGGGTGCCGCCTCCCCGCGAGATCCGGTGCGCCATCGCCTCGGCGAGGCCGAGGTGGTCGAGAACGATGCGTTCACGGATCCGGTCGCCCTCCGCAGCCTCCGCGCTGACCGCGGCCTGGAAGAGCGCGAGCGTGCGGGCGTCCTTCTCCTCCCGGGCCGCGTCGGTGAGGATGCTCGGGCGGCCGGTGCCGGTGTCGATCGTGCTCATCAGTGCTCCTTCCGGGCACGCTCGCGCAGAGGTCCGGCGCGGCCTGCGGTGCGGCGCTCGGACCCTCTCGACGAGAGGCCCAGAGGTCAGCGCACCACTGCTCCTGCTCGCTCCGGGAGTCCGTTGACTCGGAGCAGTGCTTCGCGGTAGAAGCAGCACCCGCGGCCCCGCGATCCCGGGCGCCGCACCGCCTCCCGCCGGTAGGATCACCCCTGTATGTCTGAGCTCACCCCGCCCCTGGACCGCGCGAGCGACGCGCACCCGTTCACAACCGCGACCGGGAGCGATGTCCGCGTCCGCTTCTGCCCGTCGCCGACCGGGACCCCGCACGTCGGCCTCATCCGCACCGCCCTGTTCAACTGGGCCTACGCCCGGCACACCGGCGGCACCTTCGTCTTTCGTATCGAGGACACCGACGCCGCGCGCGACAGCGAGGAGAGCGTCGAGCAGATCCTCGACGCCCTGCGCTGGCTGAAGCTCGACTGGGACGAGGGCGTCGGAGTCGGCGGCCCGCACGGCCCGTATCGCCAGTCCGAGCGCACCGGCGTCTACCTCGACGTGATCGCGCGCCTGACGGCGTCCGGCCACCTCTATGAGAGCTACTCCACGGCGGAGGAGATCGACGCGCGCAACGAGGCGGCCGGCCGCGCCAAGCAGCACGGCTACGACAACCACGATCGCGACCTCACCGAGGAGCAGCGCGCCGCCTTCCGCGCCGAGGGTCGCGCCCCGGCGTTGCGCCTGCGCGTCCCGGATGCCGATCTGTCCTTCGACGACCTGGTCCGCGGCCCGATCACCTTCCCCGCGGGCTCCTTCAGCGACTTCGTCGTCGTCCGCCCCAACGGCCAGCCGCTCTACACGCTGGTGAACCCGGTCGACGACGCGATGATGCAGATCACCCATGTGCTCCGCGGCGAGGACATCCTGCCCTCGACCGCCCGCCAGATCGCGCTGTACCACGCGCTGATCGACATCGGAGTGACGAGCTTCGTCCCGCGCTTCGGTCACCTCCCGTACGTGATGGGCGAGGGCAACAAGAAGCTCTCCAAGCGCGATCCGTCCTCGAACCTCTTCCACCACCGCGACCGCGGCTTCATCCCGGAGGGCCTGGTCAACTACCTCGCCCTGCTCGGCTGGTCGCTCACCCACGACCGCGACGTCTTCTCGATCGACGAGATGATCGCCGCCTTCGACGTGGCCGACGTGAACCCCAACCCCGCGCGCTTCGACCTCAAGAAGGCGGAGTCGATCAACGGCGACCACATCCGCCTCCTCGCCGTCGACGACTTCACTGAGCGGACGATCCCGTACCTTCTCGCCGCCGGCGTACTCGACGGCGAGCCGACCGCCGAGCAGCGCGCCGTCCTCGCCGCCGCCGCGCCGCTGGTGCAGGAGCGGATCGGCCTGCTGGGCGAGGCCCCCGGCATGCTCGGCTTCCTCTTCACCACGGCTGACGCGCTCAGCTACGACGAGGACGCGCTCAAGGGCCTCCCCGCGAACACCGGCGAGGTCCTCGCCGCCTCCGTCGGCGCGCTCGAGCTGGTTCCGGAGTCGGAGTGGCTGACCGCCGCGATCCAGGAGGCGCTCGCCTCCGCGCTGATCGAGGGCCTGGGCTTGAAGCCCCGCATCGCCTACGGGCCGCTGCGCACCGCGATCTCGGGTCGCCGCGTCTCGCCGCCGTTGTTCGAGTCGATGGCGATCCTCGGCAAGCAGGAGTCGATCGCCCGCCTGGATCGCCTCGGCGCTCACCTGGGCGCCTCTCGGCAGGCCTGATCGTGGCGGAGACCCTCGGCGGCCACTACGACGTCGTCGTGATCGGAGCGGGCCCGGCCGGGCTCTCGACGGCGCTCAACCTCGTCCGCGCGCGCCGCAGCGTCCTGCTGCTCGACAGCAACCGCCCCCGGAACGCCGCCACCCTGCACTCGCACGGCTTCCTCACCCGCGACGGCATCTCGCCGATCGAGCTGCGCCGCCTCGGCCGCGAGGAGTTCGCGCGCTACGAGGCCGCCGAGGTGCACAACGCGCTGGTCACCTCGGTTGAGCGCTCCGGCGGCGAATTCGTCGTCGGCGCCCGCGGCGTGCGCGGCAGCGCCGACCGATCGGTGGTGGCCACCGCCGTCGTGGTCGCCGCCGGGCTGCTCGAGACGCCGCCCGCGCTGCCGAGCCTGCGCGCCTACTACGGCACCGCCGTGCACAGCTGCATGGAGTGCGACGGCTACGAGAAAGCCGGGGAGGCGCTGGCCCTGATCGGCGAGACCGACGACCTCGCCGAGCGCGCGATGCTCCTCTCGCAGTGGTCGACCGACCTGATCGTCTTCACCAACGGAGTCGGAGTCGTCAGCGACGCCGATGAGTCGCTGCTCGCCTCCGTCGGCATCCGCGTCGACCGCCGGCCCGTCGCCGATCTGGCGGGGGAGCGGGCCGAAATGACCGGCGTGCTGCTTGCCGACGGCGACATCGTCCCGCGGACGGGGGCGTTCGTCCGTCCCGTCTGGACCCCGGTGCTCGACTATCTCGACGCCGCCGGCCCCGAGCGCGACGCCGACGGCTTCCTCCGCGTCGACGCGGGCGGCCGCACCTCCGTCCCCGGCCTCTACGCCGCCGGCGAGGTCACCCCGCCCGGCCCGCAGCAGCTGATCGTCGCCGCTGGGTCGGGTGCGCAGGTTGCCTCCGCGCTCAACCGCGACCTCGTACGCGCCCGCCTCGGCGAGGCCGCCCCGGAGTCGGAGGGCAGCGTCGTCCGCGGCTCGATTTGAGCGGGGTGGCTGCGTAGGGTACTGTCGTACCTCGGCGCTCGGGTCTCGATCCGCGCGTAGCCTGGTCCCGGCGTCACCTCCGGATGACCATTGGGGTATGGTGTAATTGGCAACACGGCTGATTCTGGTTCAGTTGTTCTTGGTTCGAGTCCAGGTACCCCAGCCATGCGCGGCTTCGCACAAGCGATGGATCGCGTTGACCGAAGTTCGTGCACCTCATAAGCCCCGGCAGGATTACCGGGGCTTCTCGGTTTCGGTGCCGCGTAAACGCCGCACCATGCGATGGCTGGCGGCGCCTTCGCCTCGTTCCGGTCGCCCGTCCATCGGACCATAAGATCCGAAACGCACGCCGTGGGCGTGTCCGCGACCCTGCGTGCAGAGAATGAGCGCGGCGCGCTTCTCGACTCTGAACTGCGCGATGGTAGACGCTGATCAATCGCTGATTGGTGGGAGCGACGTCGGAGCCGGATAGTCCGCCGAAAAAGGGCGGAGGTGCATGAGGCTACTCCGTTCAGGGGGAGTTGCCGTTCGCCTGGTCAGAAGAAGAGCGAGCGAACCTAATATAGAGATGGTCGACCGATGGCGCGTATTCGCGCCGAGTCCGAGCGGTGCATGAAGGTAAGTGCTATAGGGCGTCTGTATCCGTAACTCGATTTCCGCTCCGGGTCCCATCCGTTTGTAGCCCGAAGGGTCCCCCTTAATGAGGACTGTGTCGAGCCTTGAATAGGAGATATGTTCGATGACGACCTGACAAAGCATTTGCGGTCGGGCTACCGGCCGACGAGATTCTTGTCGCGGAATGTAAATCTCGAGAGAAAGGGGGTGCAATTGGATGAATCCATTGGCGAGTCTGCCAGCGTCGACTAGATTATGGTCTCCGTTCGGCGAAGAATGTTTCTAGGCCTTGGAGTCGGAGCGGCTGCAACTGCCGTCGGAGTCTCCATCGTCGGTGATGCGCCGCGAGCGAATGCGGCGGTGCAGCCGTATAACCCGTGGGCCGATTATCGCATCACCGGCACATGGAGAGAGCATGCAAGTTACAGTCAGGGCGGAATAGACTACCCTCTGGCGTACGGCACCGATCTGGTCGCTCCGGCTGCAGGGACGCTCAGGACTTCCGGAGGCTCCGGCGAATTCGCCGCGGGATGGGTGGGAAGTGCCGGTCGGCGCTCCATTCTGACCCTCGACACTCCGATCAATCGTGTCCAAGCGGCTGCGTCGGTGCCGCCTGAAGCGGCAGGGCCGATGGTCGCCATCGTTGTTCAACACCAGGCCCAGTTTGGTTCGGCGGGACACAAAGAGGTCGGCGAGTACATCGGCAAGTCCGGCGCTTCTGCTGACGGCGCCGACTATGGCGGAGACACGCATCTTCATGTTCATGGCCTCGACGCGCAGGGTCGTCGCGTGGACATGACGAAATTCATCACGAACACAGTGGGGAACGTTCCTGTTCCGCCCATTGAAACGATCACTATGGAGGATGACGATATGGCAATGGCTGTGGTATGCGAAGAGTCTGGCGCTGCGAGTGACAAGTGGATCGCGATCTTCGGTGGCGGTCTCCTCTATCAGGAGATCGCTCCCAACAATCGGGGGTACTGGAACGTCTTCCAGAGCTCGATGAACAAGATCCTGGCCCAGCGCAAGGCCGATTACTCGTTCGAAGCAGTGCGGGTGACTCAGGCGGAGTACACGAACATCAAGTCGGCCTTCGAGAAGATGCGTTAGTCACGCACCGACGAACGCGCTAGTCCTGTCGCGTCATCTTCGTGTCTCACCCTGATGGAGCGTGGATGCGGCGAAGCACCGCGGCGTGTGTGGTATTTCCCACGCAGGTCGCGGTGTTTCCTTTTTGTTGAGCATCCTCACGACGCAAGACGGGCGGATTCGTTCGTCAGAAGTAAGGCGCGAGATGGTCGCGTAGCGCGGCATCGCACACGTACACGTACGTCCCCCTGATCCCGCGCGTCAGCAGCACCGTGTAGATGTTGCGGACATACGCGAGCAGATCCTCGTCGCTGTAGCGGAGCCCGAGCTTCGGATTGTTCTCGCGACCCTTCTTGTCGTGGTAGTTCGCGCGGTCGAAGACGATCCGGTGCTCAGCCGGGTCGTACCGCAGATCCGGTCCGATGATGACCCCCGGCGTAGGTGAGGTCGTAGCCCTGGACGGTGTGGATCGAGCCGACCTCGTCGATCGCGCCGGGGGAGTTAATCCAGTCGCGCTGGGTGCTGTTCCAGCGCAGCGCCACGCCGTCGATGCGGATGTCGAAGGCGTCCTTGTCCTTCTTGCTGATCCACTTCCAGGCGTAGCCGGCCACGAGCCGAGACAGCCCGTGCTCCTGCTCGCGCAAAAGGAGTTCGCGGCGCAGGTCGCCCAGGTCGCCGAAGAACCGCAGGTCGTACTCGCCGAAGTCCTTCCGCGGTTCCGGTCAGGTTCAGAGGGGCATCGGTTTCCCGCTCTTCTTTTCCCCGATCGGAGCTCAGCCTTGCTCGGTCTCTTCGGGTTCAGCGTCGCGGACAGGATCGGTCCGGCCCGAACCAGGTCTGTCCGCCGTGTGCCTCCAGCAGGGGTGCGCCTCGAGTAGAATTCCGGCGATTCACGAGTCGACCGGAGGTAAGCACATGGAGCGCAGGAACGTCACCGAAGAAGCGCTGCGACGTGCTGCCCTGCGATCCACCCAGGCCTCAGCGGCTCTGGAGAACCGATCGGTACCCGTGGGCGCGAAGCGTACCGAGCGGGTCGAGCGGTTCCTCGCCGCGCGCACACAGCGCACGCGGTGACCATCGAGCCAGGCTATGGCGAGACCCCGCTGGAGCCGGACGAGGCTGACGCCCTCACGCCGCAGGCGCGTGAGATCTTCGGCGGCCGGCCGATGAAGGTCGAACTCTATGAAGCAGAGCAGGCGGTAAGCGTCGAGGTCGGTACGGCGTTCTTGAAGGATGTCGTCGCGGGGCGGCTCGTTCTCGCTGACCTCCTCAGCGACGTGTTCGTGCGCACCCTGCACCGGGCGCTCTATGGCGATCTGTGGACGTGGGCCGGCCGATATCGGACACGCGATCTCAACATCGGCGTCGCCCCCGCGCACATCGCCGCCGAGCTCCGCGGGTCCCTCGAGACCATTCGATACGTACGATCCGGGACGCGATCGGCGCGCATCGCGCCTTTAGCACGCAGCCTCACAGTTCGTGACAGCCGACTCTCGTGTTCGCGACGTCGCCGAAGTCACAACATCCTCCCTATTGCCATGGTGCGTTCGTTACTTCATAATGAGGGACAAAGGAAATTGATCACAATTAGCGTTCGCTCACTAAGAGCGTTATTCATAAGGTCTAATTCGCGCGTGTCGCTGTAAAGACATCGACTTCTCGCGCGAGAGAATGAAGGTTCCTACACAACCATTCTTGAAGCGAGAAGTCGATGCGTTATGACTCTACTACAGGTTTGAACTCTGGGCAGGTGACGGAGTTGGTGGCTCGGATATTCCAGATCCTGTCCGGGCGTTCCTCGTTGCCGGGACGCTCGGCCGTATTGAACCTGCGCAAGCACGTCATCGTGACTCTGCTGCTGTTGCGGCAGAACCTCAACCAAGCCGCGGTCGCGGACCTGCACGGCGTCTCGCAGGCCACCGTCTCTCGGGTCTGCCGGCGCATCGTGCCGCTGATCGAGCAAGCCTGCTGCTTCTCCGGGATCTCCCTGGAAAAAGCTGTCCAAGGCCGTGTCGTCCTGGTCGATGGGACGGATGTTCCGACCCGGAACCGCGCGGAAGCGGGCCGGTCGAACTACTCCGGGAAGCGACACCGACAAGGCCTGAACGTGCAGATCGCCGCAGACCTGGACGGCCGCCTGCTAGCCGCGTCAGACCCTATCGCCGGCGCACGTCATGATCGTGCCGCTCTCGCGCTTTGCGGTTGGGAGCCGATCCTCGACCGCACGGATTGGATCGCCTATCCTGGCTACATCGGCACGACCGCTACCACTCCCCGCACACGATCCCGCGGCAGCACCCTCGACGACAACACCAAGAAATCGAACCGGGAAATCTCCAGAACCCGATCCGCGGTCGAGAGGTGCATCGCCCACCTCAAGAACGGGACAATCATCGCCACCGGCTACCGCGGACGCCTCAGCGAACTCCCCGCCATCATCCGCACCATCACAAAACTCGAACTCTACCGACTCGGCTGGTAAACAACCTTATGAATAACGCTCCCAGTAGCTGGACGTCGCCTTCGTGTGATGATTGGCACCATCGCCTAACCATCGACCACCACGCCTTTGACCTTGCTGTCGAAGTCGATGTCCATCGGGATGAAGCTGCCATGGAAGAACAACCCGGACTCGCGGGGAGCGGTGGTACCGTCGGGCGGCAGGGTTACTGGCGACCGGTACCCGAGCGGCCGGCTACCGATCACGTGCTCGGGGAGTCGCCCGATGACGAGCGTGGGGTACGGGGCCACGCCGTCCGGTAGGTCATCGCCGAAGTGGTGGCGCGCCCGCGAATGGAACATGGCGGCGTAGACGTTCACGATCATCCAAGCTTCCGCTAGCACGACCGGGACATCTACCCGTAGCGAGATTGCCTCCACTCCCTGCTTGGGCTTCCCATGTGGGCGGGTGAGGTAGGTCAGCATGGGGCGATCGAAAATGGGCACCGACTTGCCTTCGCCAAACGCAGTGAGTGGGATCTGGCCGAGGTCGTCCGGCGGTGTCGTGACGAACTCAATGCGGACGTCGTCGCGCGCGCTCACCGCTAGGCCGTGCTTCACCTTGTTGTACGCGGCGTTGACCGACAGCTCATCGCCGGTCAGCAGCGAGCTCGCATGGTTCAGCCATGCCACAGCCGTCTCCTCTGCGGCAGCTATCTGTTCGTCGATGTGCGTGCCCGGCGTGAAGAGGCATCGCAGGAACAGCTCCTCGTCGGCCTCCAGCGCGGCGATGGTTTCTTGTACCACGTCAACGAGTTTGGTGGGGCTATCGGCGATGGCCAACCAAGTGCTCGGGGCGTCACCCTCTTTCAGCTTCGCCGCCGTCACGGCGTACATAAACCGCATGAGCGCTTCGGCCGCTTGGTGGCGAAGGCTGAGCGCCTCGACCGCGACCTGCAGACTCCGATCTTGCTCCTCGAACGACGGCAGCGTGTCGGTCTTCGTCAGCCCGAGCGCAGCGAAGAACTCTGGCTCGTCGGCTGGCGCCGCGGCCGCCGCGCTGCGATCGGCGGCAAGGAGCGACGAGATCCGCGAACCAAAGTACGCGGCAGGGTGCGAGAGGAAAAACTCGTCATCGAGCGCCTTCGCGTGGCTCTCGCTCAAATGAACACTGTCTGCGCGCAGGTGGAGGTGCATCCGGATCCCTTCGACGTCTCCTTACCATACCGTTCTGGCTGCGCTCGCCGACACCTCTGCGATCTGCTCATGCTTGCAGTTTCTGGCGCGAGCGCATATCCGGGCCATGCCACGATGAACCTGTACATCACTCAGAGACTCGCCTCCCGCGGGTCCCGACAAGAGGGTCCCTCGTCCATGAATTCCGATCTCCTTTGGATCGTCATCGCCGTCGGCACCCTCCTGCTGCTGGTCATCGTCGGCTTCTTTCTCTTCCGCACGTGGTACCAGGTGCCGATCGGGTAGCGCCGTCGTGCCCACAGCTACCTCCAGCTCAACAGAATTCGATACAGATACAGCATATCCATGGTGGTTTCTGCCGGATAGAGCGCAAGCCGCCGGCGGGGGCCTTGAGCCCTCCTTCCGTGCCCTTTCCCGGCGGAGCCTCCTCCCAGGGGCGGCTCCTGACGGTCCAAGAACCGCTCAGCCCCGCTCGACGGTGACGTCACGGTGGCCGTGCGGCACCGCTCGTCCTGCCGTCGTCTCTCCTCCGACCACGGCCTGCCGGGCCGACCACCGCGCTGCGGCAGGCAGCCCAGCCCGGCAACCCCTGTGACACCATAGATCCTGTACATCTCTCAGAAACTCGCCTCGCGCGGGTCGGACGAAAGGTCGCCCGTCCATGCAATCCGATCTGCTCTGGATCGTCATCGCCGGCATCGCCGTCGGCGCCCTCCTACTGATCGCCCTCATCGGCTTTTTCCTCTTCCGCGCCTGGTACCAGGTGCCGCAGGCCGACGAGGCGATCGTGATCGTCGGTAAGAAGCAGAAGGGCGAGGACGGGCTGACCTCGAACATGACCGTCATCACCGGCGGCGGCGCGTTCGTCAACAAGCTGACCCAGCGCTCCGACCGCATCTCGCTGCGCTCGCGGCAGATCAAGATGGAGCCGGTCGCGCAGACCAAGAACGGCGTGACGATCCACCTCGCTGGCGTCGCCCTCGTCAAGATCGGGTCCACCGCCGACCAGGTGCGCGCCGCCGCCGAGCGCTTCGCGTCGCAGGATCAGTCGATCGACGTCTTCACGACCGAGCAGCTGGAGGGCGCCCTCCGCGGCGTCGTCGCGAAGCTCAGCGTCGAGGAGGTCATGCAGGACCGGCAGAAGCTCGGCGACGAGATCGCCGAGGGGATCAAGGGCGATCTGCTCGCCCAGGGCCTCGTACTCGACTCGTTCGCCATTCAGGGCGTCACCGACCGCAACGGCTACATCGAGGCGCTCGGCGCGCAGGAGATCGAGCGTGTCCGGCGTGAGGCCGACGTCGCCCGGATCAACGCGGCGCGCGAGGTCAAGGCCCGCCAGCTCGCCACCGACGAGGCGAACCTGATCGAGCAGACCGCCTACGACAAGAACACCGCCGCGGCGAAGTCCGAGGTCGGCCGGGCGAACGCCGAGGCCGAGCAGGCCGAGAACCTGGCCCGCGCCGAGCGCGAGCAGGCCGTCCTCGTGCAGCGCGCCGAGAACCGCCAGGCCGAGCTCGACGCCGACGTCAAGCGCGTCGCCGACGCCGAGAAGTACCGCCGCCAGACCGAGGCCGACGCCGACGCCTACGGCCGCCAGAAGAAGGCCGAGACCGATCGCCAAGTCGCGCAGCAGGTGTCCGACGCCGAGGCCTACGCCGTCCAGCGTCAGGCCGAGGCCCGGCAGGCGTCCGCCGCCGCCGAGGCCGCCGCTCTCAGCGCTCGCGCCGAGGCCGAGGCTAACGCCCTGCGCGCGAAGGCCGCCGCCGAGGCCGAGGCCCTGCGCGCCAAGGCCACCGCCGAGGCGGAGGCGCTCCGGGCCAAGGGCGAGGCGAGCGCTGCCGCGATCCAGGCCGAGGCGGAGGCGCTGCGCGAGAACCAGGAGGCGATCCTCAGCCGCGAGCTGATCGGTCAGCTTCCGGCGCTGATGGCCGAGTTCGCGAAGGGCTACCAGAACGTCGGCACGGTCACGCTGATCGGCGGAGACACGGCCGGCGCGCACATCGCCCGGGAGCAGGCCTCGAGCCTCGCCGCCACGTTCGACAGCGTGAAGTCGGCGACCGGCGTCGACCTCGGCGCCATCCTCCAGGGCCAGGCGTTCGGCCGCGGCGTGGCCACCGGATCGACCGCGACGGGATCGGGTGTCGTCGCCACCGGCGGGTCCGCGCCGATCCGATCGAGCGACGCCGAGCGTCCGTCCGGCACCGGCGACCCGAGCGCCGTCCCCTCCACCAGCTGACCGCGTCGCCGCTCCTCGCTCCGCCCGGCAGGCGGCCCCCTCGCGCGCCCGCCTGCGTGGGCGGTGAACGCCCTCTCCGCAGCACGGTCGTCGGGGGTGGAGACCTGGCGGACGCGGTGTCCTGACTCGCGCGCGTGCGCGGCCGGGTCTTCGCGGGCGACACCAGGGTCGCCGTGTCGGCCATCGCGGTGAGCCAGTTCTCGGTCGCGGTCCTGGTTGTGGTGCTCGACGAGGTGTCGGTGACGCGCCTTCTCGCCGGCGTCGTCCTGGTCTACGGCATGTGCTGGTGGCTGGCGACCCGCCGCCTTCGCCTCGGTACCGGGACGGCCCCCGCCTGACGCGCCGCTCGTCCCTGCTGCCCGTGCGTCGCAGGCCTCGGTCAGCGCCCACTCGCACCTCCGACCCCTCGCGAATGGGCCCCCACCGGGGTCCCGCTGCCTGGGGGCCCCGTCAGCGCCCACTCGTGCAGCATCCGCCTCACGAGTGGGCGCGAACCGGCCTTCCGCACCATCCCGGAGCGGGGCCGCGGCGCTCAGCCGAGCGGCTTGCGCATCTGCAGGGCGGTCGTCTCGTAGCCGAGCGACTCGTAGAGCGCCCGAGCGGGCGTGTTAAAGCCGAAGACGTTCAGCGCGAGGGCCGAGCCGCCGCGGGCGCGGACGTGCGCCTCCGCCAGCAGCATCGCCGCCCGGCCCAGGCCTCGGCCGCGCTGGGCGGCGTCGATCTGCACGTCCCAGACGTACCAGACGCCGTCGAGTCCGCTCGGGTGCGGCCCGAGCCACAGCGACCCCACGGCGCGCCCCTCCTCGACCACCACCAGCACGTCGTGCCTGGCGGCGGGGGAGCCGTCAGGGAAGTACCGCTCGTAGGAGACGTCCGCGTTGCGGGTCGCGGCGGCCTCGTCGTCGCCAGCGCGCATCCGGTCCTCGATGTACGCCGAGCGCTGCACCCGCATCCACGAGGCGAGAGCGGAGGAGGACATAGGCACCAGCGACACGGTCATCCCCCCACCCTGGCACCCCCCTCGATCCGTCACCGACGGCCCGCGCCGGATCACCGCCGCACCGAGCCTCAGCCCGCGTCGCGCTCGGCGTGCTTCCGTTTCCCCAGCCGCGTCGCGAGGAACAGTAGCGTCCCGACCACGACGTCCCTCGCCGTCGCCAGCCAGACCACACCCGTTTGCTGTGTCAGCAGCACCACGCTCGCCACGATCGCGAGCACCCACTCCGCGCCGGGTGAACAGGGCGCGTCGGCGCGTGCCTCCGCGTGCCTGTACTGGGTAGGCTGGAGCGCTTCGTCGTGAGTGGAGCGGTCGCGGAGGAATCATGGGCAAGAAGCGCAACCAGGGACGATCCGGAGGCGGTCAGGGCGGCCGCGGTGGGCAGGGCGGTGGCCGCACGGCCGAGACCGCGCTGATGGTGCGGTTCCGCAGCTGGTACCGCTCACATCTCGCCGAGGTCGGCGTCGAGCACGAGCACCTGGAGGCCGACGAAGCCGTCGAGGTGCTGACCGACCTCTTTGCGATGACCCGCGACCTGCGCCCGCGCGGCTCCTTCGCCCAGCCCGACGCCGAACTCCTCGAGGCCGTCTTCGACCAGATCGAGGCCGACCTGTCCGGGGAGGAGAGCGAGGCCGATCTCGACGACACCCTGTTCACCGTCGCAGAGGTGGTGGAGCACTTCCTCGACTTCCTCACCGACGAGGACCTGTGGACCGGCACCGACGAGGAGCTGGACGAGTGCCAGGCCGTCCTCGACGAGGTCCTCGACCTGGCCGGCTCCTTCGTCGAGGCCGTGCTCGATGACCTGGCCGAGCTCGACGAGGTCCCGGCCGAGGAGCAGCTCGCGGCCGTCCGCGTCACCGCTCTCGTCCACGCCGCCGACATCGTGGTCGAGCACCTCGCCGCCACCGGCGCCGCCCTCACCGAGCGCGCCGCCCGCGAGATCGCCGTCGAGGCGGGAATCTCCTCCGCCGGTTCCACCCCGAGCGACGACTCCGTCCGCATTCCGGTCTCGGCCTGGTGGGATGCGCTGGTCGGCTCGGGCGTCCTCGAGCGGGACGGGACCGCAGCAGGTCTCGGCGAGGCCGCCGTACTCTGGCGCAGCTCCGACGCCCACGAGGCCGCCGCCGAGCGCATCGCCTACGTCGCTCGTTTCCTTGAGCGCTGGCTCCTCAGCGCCCAGTCCGCGCTCGCTCAGGCCGACACCGATGGCGGCGCCTTCTCCCCGGAGGAGCGCGCTGTCACCATCACCGACGCCGTGCTGGTGCGCATCGCCGTCGCCTGCCAGGCCGAGATCCACTCGGGCCTGGTCGTCGGGGAGCTGGTCGATGAGCTGGCCGCCGACTCCGGAGTCTCCCTCGACGAGGCGCTGGACGAGCGTGAGCGCATGGTCGGGTCGGCCGAGCGGATGTTGGACGACGCTGCCGAGCTGGGGCTGCTGCTGCACTCGCCCGAGTTCGGTTACGCGGTGCCGGCGGGTCTGGCACCTGTTCTCGCCTCGATCGTCCGCGCGACCGTCGTGCTTCTGAACGAACGCGAGGCGACCCGCCTCGAGATCGTCGACGAGGCAACCCAGGACACCGCGACCGCCTACGCTCTGCACGTCGCCCTGCTCGGCACCAAACCCGCCGTCTGGCGACGACTCGAACTCTCGTCCGAGTCGTCCCTGCGCGATCTGCACCTGGCGCTTCAGCTCTCGCTGGGCTGGACCGACGCGCAGCCGCACTACTTCAGCCTCGACGTGCCCGACGAGGAGCAGACGCCGATCGGCTCGCCCGCCGACGCCGAGGAGCTGGGCGCTGATCTCGTGGACGAGTCGGGCGTGGCGCTCGCCGAGGTCCTCGAGCAAGAGCAGGACGAGATCTTCTACGTCTACGACCTCGAAGACGAGTGGCGCCACGTCATCCGCCTGGAGTCGATCGCGCCGCTGTCGACCACTCTGCCGCGGTGCACGGGAGCGCGCGGCGCGGCTCCGCTGGACGTGCCGGGCGGCCCCGAGTCCTGGGCCGACACGGTGCGGGCCGCGACCGATCCGTCCTCGGCCGATCACGCCGAGGCGCTCGACGCCCTGGGTCTCGCCGCCGGCGCCTCGTTCGACCCCGCGGCGGTCGACGTGGACGCGATCAACAGGTCGCTCGGGCTGCTGCGCTCTAGCGTCTGACCGGTCTCGTCCGCACAACGTCAGCTGAGGAGCATACTCATCCACCATCGTGGATGACGAGGCCTCTCAGCTGACGTTGTGCGTCACGGAGTGAGCAGCAGCTTGCCACTGTGGCCGGACGAGCACATCCGCTCGTGTGCCCGCTCGGCCTCCGCGAGCGGAATTACCTCGTCCACCACCGGGCGGACCGTCCCACTTGCGACCAGCGGCCAGACCTCGGCACGCACCTGCGCGACGATCGCGCGCCGCTCCTCGAGGGGCCGGGCGCGGAGCGTCGTGGCGTGCACCGTTCCGCGCTTGCGCATCAGCACGCCGAGATCGAGGGCGCCGAGCATGCCCGACTGGTTGCCGATGAAGACGACGCGCCCGCCGACGGCCAGCGCCTCCAGGTCGCGCGCGAGGTAGTCGCCACCGACTGGATCGAGGATCACGTCGACTCCGCGGCCGCCGGTCTCCTCGCGGATCCGCTCGACGAAGTCCTCCTCGTGGTAGTCGATCAGGATGTCGGCGCCGAGGGCGCGGCAGGCGTCGAGCTTGCGCGGGCTGCCGGCCGTGACCGCGACGCGCACTCCGAGGGCGGAGGCTATCTGGATGCCGGTGGTGCCGATCCCGCTCCCGCCGCCGTGGAGGAGGACGGTGTCGGTCGAGGCGAGTCCGGCGACCATCACGAGGTTCGACCAGACGGTGGCGGTCGTCTCCGGGAGGGCCGCCGCCGACACGAGGCCGACGCCCTCCGGGACCGGCAGCACCAGGCCGGCGTCGACCGCGACATACTCGGCGTAGCCGCCGCCCGAGAGCAACGCGCAGACCTCGTCGCCCTCTGTAAAACCCGACATCCCGTCGCCGAGCGCGGCGATCGAGCCAGAGACCTCCATCCCGAGGATCTCGGACGCGCCGGGCGGCGGCGGGTAGACGCCGCCGCGCTGGCCCAGGTCGGCCCGGTTGACGCCGGCGGCTGCGACGCGGATCAGGACCTCGCCGGGGCCGGGCGACGGAGTCGGCACGTCGTCGAGTACGAGTCGGGAGTCGGGGCCGGGGTTCTCGACGCGGATCGCCTGCATACGTCCGAGGCTACGCCGCGCGCCTCGGCGCCCGACGGCGGAGGTGCGATTCGCAGGGGATCTCGACGTGGCGACGCGGTTCATGCGGGAGAGAACGTTCTCGCGCGTGCATCCCCTGCGAATCGGACGTGCTCCTGCAAATCGGACGTGCTCCTGCGAATCGGACGTGCTCAGCCCTGCTCCGCCAGGAACCGCAGCACCGCGTCCTTGAACCCTCGCGCCGGCACTGTGCTCGTGTGGTCTCGTCCGGGCACGCTCGCGAAGCGCGCCCCCGACTCCGCCGCCAGCCGCTCCCCGCCGGGCGCGATCGGGTCGGAGCCGCCGGTCACCAGCAGCATCGGCAGGTCGGGGTGCCGCCCGTGCTCCGGATGTGCGCCACCGCGCACGCCGTCGGCCACCGCCACTAGCGCGGCCAGGTCGTTGCCCTGCACCCCCTCCGCCATGCCGATGAAGGCACGGGTGAAGCCGTCGTCGATCTCGCCGCCGTCGGCGACCCGCGCCCGTGCAGCCTCCGCGTCGAAGTGGCGCAGCGGCTCGCCGACGGTGAGCCCGCCCAGGCTGAGCGAGGCGATCCGCTCCGGGTGCTCGAGTCCGAGCACCCAGCTCATCCGAGCGCCGAGGGAGTAGCCGAGTACGTGCGGCGCATCGACGTCATAGGAGTCGAGCACTCGCACCAGGTCGGCCACCATCGCGCTCACGCTGTAGGAGTCGGAGTGGTGCGGCTTCTCGCTCGCGCCGTGTCCCCGCTGGTCGAGCGCGACCACGCGGTAGCCGGCCCGGCTGAGGGTGCGGAGCCAGCCCGCCGTCTCCCAGTTGAGCACCGCGTTCGACGCGAAGCCGTGCACCGCGAGCACAGTCGGCGCTCCCTCCTCCCCGACGCAGTAGGTGGCCAGCCGCACTCCGTCGTCGGCCACGACGTACACGGGCGAGGGGAACGCGATCACCTCACCACCCTGCCCGCTGCAGGTTCCGCGTAGGCCACCTGTGCGGACGACACGCCGACGCGGAGGAGCGCACGCGGCAGGTCGCGGCAGGGAGTAGCGGAGGGGAGCAGGGGCGGGTCGGCAGCGGCATGTCGGCGCGGTACGCGGGAGGAGCGGGTCGGCCCGGCGGGTGGCAGCGGCGGATCAGCGCGGCGGTCGGGAGGAGCGGGCGAAGGGGACGGCGAACCACAGGCGCACCGGGCGGCCGCAGCCGGAGCGAAGCCCGAGCACGAGGCATAGCACGAGGTTGAGCACGGCCAGCGCGAGGATCGCGGTGATCGTCACCAGCGGCCAATCGGCGGTGAGTGATTCGCGGACCGATATCAGCGCGAGGTGCAGAGGAACCAGCATCAGCTGGAGAGCGAGGTAGGTCAGCTGCCAGTTCACGGCCACGAGGCCGTTGCGGTCGCTGAGAGTGCCGATCCGCCGTCGCGATCCCCACACCATCACCGTGGCCATGAGGGAGATCAGCGGAGAGATCACCACGAAGCCGGCGAGGGCGGAGAGGCCCGCGAACCAGACGGCTCGCGCTCCGTTGCGGTCGCGGGTGCGGTGTCGCAGCTCGTCGTCGTCCATCGCTCAGCGCCTCCTCGCAACCAGGTCCAGTCTCGCATCTGCATCTGCTCCCGGTCGGGGAGCGCCCTCGTTTTCCGGGGGTTCACCGGATGTGGCGGGCTGCGACCCTTTCGTAGCCTGGAGGCATCGCCGGAGCAGACCGGCAGCACCGCCGGCTCGCAGCCGGCACCACCGCATCCCGCCGGGCGACCGGCAGCCCTCTCCAAGGAGTCGACTGTGACCACCGATGACCGCACCACCCGCCTCTCCACTGCCGCCGACGAGCAGCCGACGCTCGACCTGGGTGCCACCGCCGTCCTCGCCGACGAGCAGCCGACCCCTGACCTGGCTGCCACCGCCGTCCTCGCCGACGAGCGCCCTTCCTCCGACGGCCCCGCCGACTCCGAGCCGCCGCACGCCTCCTACGGCACGCCGCCCACCTCGAACGGCACCCCGTCTGCCGTGTCCCTCTCCTACGACACCCCGTCCTTCCCGCCCGCCGCCCAGGCGCCGGCCCCCTCGACGCCCTTCTCGCTGACCAGCCTGATTCTCGGCGTGATCTCCGTCTTCTTCGGCCTGACCGTGATCGCCCCGGTCGTCGGCCTCGTCTTCGGCATCCTGGGACTGCGCCGCGAGCCGACCGGCCGCACGCTCTCGATCTGGGGCATCGTGTTGAACGCGGTGATGCTCGGGATCGTGCTGTTGATGGTGATCGCGGTGCTCGTTGTCGTACTGGTGATCCCGTTCGCGGCGACCGGGTCGAGCCGCGACTTCCGCTGATCCGCTGCCTCCGACACCTCGCTCCGTCCCGCGCCGAGCGCCCTCGTACCCCGGCGTTAGGCTGGCTGCGCAGTTCGCGGACCCCCTGCACCTCCGGGGCCGCACGACGACGGCGATGGAGCTGGACGTGACTCTCGCAGCGAGTACCCTCCCTGACAGCGACCCGGAAGGCAGAGCCCTGGACGACACCGAGAACCCCGCCACGCGCACCGAGAGCGACTCCCTCGGTTCGATGGAGATCCCCGCGGAGGCCTACTGGGGCATCCATACGGCGCGCGCCCTCGACAACTTCCCGATCTCCAAGCGCCCGATCTCGATCTACCCCGATCTCGTCCGGGCTCTCGCCACGGTCAAGCTCGCCGCCGCTCGGGCCAATACCGAGCTCGGCACTCTCGCTCCGGCGAAGGCCGAGCTGATCGAGACCGCGTGCCGGCGGATCATCGACGGCGAGTTCCACGACCAGTTCGTGGTCGGAGTGATCCAGGGCGGAGCCGGCACCTCGACGAACATGAACGCCAATGAGGTCGTCGCCAACGTCGCACTCGAGATCGGCGGCTACGGGCGGGGCGAGTACGCGCACCTGCACCCGCTCGACGACGTCAACCGCAGCCAGTCCACGAACGACGTGTATCCGACCGCGATCAAGATCGCGATGACCTGGTCGCTGCGGCGTCTGCTCGACGAGCTGGCGCTGCTGCGTGAGTCGTTCTCCCGCAAGGCCGTCGAGTTCGGCGGCGTCCTCAAGGTCGGCCGCACTCAGCTGCAGGACGCTGTGCCCATGACGCTCGGCCAGGAGTTCCACGGTTTCGCGACCACTCTCGGTGAGGATCACGCGCGTCTCTCCGAGACCATCTGGCTGCTCGCCGAGGTCAATATCGGAGCGACCGCGATCGGCACCGGTATCACCGCAGATCCCCGCTATGGCGCGGCGGCCGTCCGCTACCTCAACGAGATCACCGATCTCGAGCTCGAAATGGCACAGGACCTCGTCGAGGCGACCAGCGACACCGGCGTCTTCATGTCGTTCTCGAGTGCGCTGAAGCGCTCGGCGATCAAGCTGTCCAAGATCTGCAACGACCTGCGGCTGCTCTCCTCGGGCCCGCAGGCCGGTTTCGGTGAGATCAACCTGCCACCGCGTCAGGCCGGATCGAGCATCATGCCCGGGAAGGTGAATCCGGTCATCCCCGAGGTGGTCAATCAGGTCGCCTACTCGGTGGCCGGCGCCGATGTCACCGTCACGATGGCGGCCGAGGCGGGGCAGCTGCAACTCAACGCCTTCGAGCCGGTGATCGCGCACTCGCTGCTGCAGAGCATCACCTGGATGACGCAGGCCTGCAAGACGCTCCGCGAGAACTGCATCGACGGCATCACCGCCAACATCGACCGGCTCGAGGCGATGGTCGCGTCCTCGGTCGGTGTCGTCACGGCGCTGACCCCGACCATCGGCTACACCGCCTCCGCCGCCCTGGCGAAGGCGGCGCTCGCCACCGGCCGCAACGTCGCCGATCTGGTGGTCGAGGCGGGGCTGATGTCGCGCGAGGAGGTGCTGCGGCTGATCTCGCCCGCCCGGCTCTCGGGCATCGAGGCGATGACCGCGGCGCTCCCGATCATCGACCCCGCACCGAAGGAGTGACCGCCGCCGCGAGGTGTGCCCCGGCATAGCTGCGCCAGGGCGCCCAGCGGCGGCCGAGCTCGGCGAGCGCACGCTGCCCGGAGGGGAGGCCGAGCACGGCCGCGCCCCTCCGAAGCGCCGGGTCGCCGGTGAGCAGTACGTCAGGATCGCCGCTCGTCCGCAGCGTCACCTCGGCGGCCGTCGCCCGGCCGATCCCGGGGACCGCCAGCAGCTGCCCGAGAAGCTCGTCCCGGTCGGCGTCCATCCGGAGCGAGCCGTCCGCGAGCAGCGCGCAGGCCCGCACCAGCACGTCGGCGGATCGGCGCAGCAGCTCCCCAGCGTGCTCCGCGATCGCGGCGGGGGAGGGAAAGACGCGGGTGACCGATCCGCTCGCCACCGCCCCCGGGAGCGTCTCGCCCAGCGCAGCGACCAGGCGTCCGGCCGCCCGCTGTCCGATCAGCGCGCGCACCAGAGTTTCGGTCGGATCGACGGAGCCAGACACCCGTATTCCGGGGCGTGCAGCGACGCTCGCGGCGAGGGCGGGATCGGCTGAGAGCGCCTCGTCCACGGCGCGCGCGTCCGCGTCGAGGTCGAGCAGCCGCCGGATCCGGGCCACCAGCGGCCCGACGTCGGCGACCGAGACGAGGGTGGCGCGGCAGCACACCGACTCCCCGTCCACTCCGAGCTGGACCAGCGCGGCGCCTCCGGGCAGCAGGAGCGAGCGCGTGTAGCCGCCCGGCGACGCCTCCTCCAGCCCCGGGAGCGCGCGGGCGCTGAGCCCGTCGAGCACTCCCGCATCGAAGGGTGCGCGGACCGGGAGTCGCAGGTTGAGCGTTGTCGCTCCGTCGTGGACGGCCGCGCCGGAGCGGACACCGCGGGTGGAGGCGCGCAGGGCCGTCGGCGTCCGCTCGTACACCTCGACGAGGGTCGCGTTGAACTGCCGGATGCTTGCGAACCCTGCGGCGAACGCCACGTCAGACACCGGCAGGTCGGTGCCCATGAGCAGGAGTCGCGCAGTCTGCGCGCGCTGGGCGCGGGCGAGGGCGAGCGGAGGTGCGCCCAGCTCCTCGCGCAGGATCCGGCCGAGGTGGCGCGCCCCGTAGCCGAGCCGCGCGGCCAGTCCCTCGACCCCCTCGCGGTCGACCACGCCGTCCCCGATCATCCGCATCGCGCGCGCCGCCGTGTCGTCGCGGAGGTTCCACTCGGGGGAGCCGGGGACCGCGTCGGGCAGACAGCGCTTGCAGGCGCGCAGCCCCGCCTCGTGCGCCGCGGCCGTCGTGGGGTAGAAGCGCACGTTCGCGCGCTGCGGCGTGGTGGCCGGGCAGCTCGGCCGGCAGTAGATACCCGTGGAGTGCACACCGGTGAGAAAGCGGCCGTCGAAGCGGGAGTCGCGCGAAGCGACGGCGCGGTAACGCTCCTCGAAGAGCGGATCGGAGTCGGGCACTCCTTGAGCCTGCCACGGCCGCTCCCCGGCTGGTGGCGGAAATCGGACACGGGCGTCGGCCGTCCGGTTCGGCCGCCCGGCTGTGTGCGGCCGCCCGCTCCTGTCCTGTCCTGTCCTGGTCCCGCCGCTGGGAGCGCGTCAACCGCCGACAGCCCACCCCGCCCGTGCTCTACTCTCGGGCCCATGAGCGCCTATCCGCCGCCCGCCCCGCCCGCCGCCCGTTCCTCCGTCGTCCCGACCGTGCTGGGCTCGATCGGCGTCGCGCTCCTTGGGATTCTGCTGCTGCTCGTGCTGGCCTACGCCGTGCTCGGGCTCGGTGTCAGCGCAGCGGCGGTCTGCGCGGTGATCGCCCTCGTCCCGCTCACCGTGGTGCTTCTCGGCGTCCGCTGGGTCGACCGCTGGGAGCCGGAGCCGCCACTCGGCCTCTGGTTCGCCTTCCTGTGGGGCGCGGCGGGGTCCGTTGCGATCGCGCTCCTCGTCGACCTCGGCGTGCAGATCGCGGTCTACGCCTCGGGACAGCAGCCGAGCGGATCCGACTTCGTCGGGGCCGCGGTCCAGGCGCCGCTGGTGGAGGAGAGCGCCAAGGGACTGGGGGTCCTGCTCGTCCTGCTGATCTGGCACCGCACCTTCGACGGCCCGGTCGACGGCATTGTCTACGCGGCTGTCGTCGCGTCCGGGTTCGCTTTCGTCGAGAACATCCTCTACTTCGGTAGCGCGCTGGTCGAGGGCGGCCTCGACTCGCTCGCCGTCACCTTCTTTCTCCGTGGGGTGCTGTCGCCGTTCGCGCATGTGCTGTTCACCGCCTGCACCGGTGCCGCGCTCGGCTTCGCCTCGAATCGTCCTGCGGCCGCGCGCGTCCCGATCGCCCTGCTCGGTCTGGCGCTCGCGGCGTTCTTACACGGCCTTTGGAACGGCTCGTCGTTCCTGGTGTCCGACTGGTTCGGCTTCTACGGAGTGGTGCAGGTGCCGTTGTTCGCGGTCGCCGTGGTCGTCGTGGTGCTGCTGCGCAGGCAGGAGCGGCGCATCACTCTGCGCAGGCTCGACGAGTACGCCGCGGCCGGCTGGTTCTCGCCGACGGAGGTGCGGATGATCGGCACCGCTCAGGGGCGCCGCACCGCTGCGCGCTGGGCGCGGGAGGCGGGCGGTGACCGGCCGCGGGCGATGCGGGAGTTCCTGCGCACGGCGACGCGGCTCGCCCATCACCGGCAGCACCTCGTCCTCGGGCGCGGGGGGCGGACCGGCGCGGTAGACGAGCGTGTCCTGCTCGAGGAACTCGTCGCCCGCCGGGCAGCGCTGACCCGCTGACGCCCGCTGACCCGCTGAACCGGTGACCCGCGCAGGCTCGCTGAGCGTCAGGCGGAGGCGCTCCGCACTCGCCGCTCGCCGGCCGTCACCGGCACGCCGAGCCGATTCTGTGCCGGCGGCAGCGGGCAGTTGTAGTGCGGCGAGAACCCGCACGGCGGGATGTACGCGCGATTGAAGTCCAGGAGCACCGGGCCGGGCGTGCCCGCATCCGCTGCGCCGCCGATCCGCTGCACCACGAGGAAGCGGCCGACGGGGTAGCTCGCGAGGTCGGGGTCGTCGCTGCGATTGGTCGGGTCGCCGAACGGCACGAGCAGGGTGCCGCCGTCGTCGAACGCTGCCACCGTGTACTCCTGGGCGCGGCCGTCGTCCACCAGCGAAAAGGTGATGTCGCCGGGCACGACCAGCTCCCTGGTCGCCCCGTTGTCGCGCAGATGCTCGAACGGAACCGTGCGGTCCTCGCTCACCGGCTCGAACCACGCCTCGAGCACCCAGGCCGCGTTGAACGGGAAGGTCTCAATGGCGTCGAAGGAGCGAATACCCGCCGAGGCGGCGTCCCACACGCGGTAGCCGTACTCCGGCTCGCCGGTCTCGAGGTTCTCGCGCCGCATCCGGGTGAGGCCAGCGGAGGGGCCGTAGCCGATCAGCGCCTGCTTGTCGTCGACGCTTTCGCCGGGCTCGAGCCACCGGGTCTCGACGAGGGCCAGGTCGCCGCGGGGTCCGGTGACGCGCTCGACTCGGCGGACGAGCCACGACTCCCAGCCGGCGCGCGCCGACTCGGTGAGGTCGATCGAGGCGCGGGAGGGTGCGGTGACGCTACTGCTCGGAGTGGTCATGGGGCGTTCAACGCGGAGCCGACCTGTTCTCTTCCCGGCCCGACACGGCCACGTCGCGGCCGGCAGGACCCGACGCAGGAGGGCGCGGTCCGCGGCACCGCACCAAAAAAGTTCGACGCCCCGCGGCAGCGGCAGGGCCGGCTGCTCGGACGGGGCGTCGAACTCTTCGTGAGAGAGGATGCTCCTTGGTCGCGCCGAGCGCAAGAGGCATCCAGATCCCGCGTCCCGCGCAGGCTGCCGTCGAGCGCTCGGTAGACTGGACCGCCTCTTTTCCTGCGGCCCTCGGAGCGCATCCCGTGCCTCCCAGCCCGCGGCGGCGGATCCACGGAAGGCGGACGATGACGGACGGCAGTACGGTTCAGGGCACCGAGCTCACTCGGGAGCGCGAGTACGTCGCGGCGCTCTACACCCGCCTCGACGAGCTGATCGCCCAGACCCGCGAGGCGCTGGACATCGTCCGCATCGAGAGCGTCGGCGGCAACCATCAGAGCCGCTCCGAGCGCGACGCCTACGCGCGCCTCTACGAGGACCGCCTCCGCTCGCTCACCGGCGCCGACGACCGCCTCGCCTTCGGCCGGCTGACCCTTGCCGATGGCGACTCCGAGCACCGCTACATCGGCCGCATCGGACTGCGCGACGAGGAGCAGGACACGCTCCTGCTCGACTGGCGCGCCCCCCAGTCGGCCGCCTTCTACCAGGCCACCGCGGCCCGCCCGATGGGGACCCGGGCGCGCCGCCACCTCACCACCCGCGGACGCGAGGTCCTCCGCTTCGAGGACGAAGTCTTCGACGAGGAGCTGCTGCGCCAGGGCACCGTGCTGCAGGGCGAGGGTGCGCTGATGGCGGCGCTCGACGCGCAGCGCACGGGCCGGATGCACGACATCGTCGCGACCATCCAGAGCGAGCAAGACCGCATCATCCGCTCAGAGCTGCGCGGCGTACTCGTCGTCCAGGGCGGGCCCGGCACCGGCAAGACCGCGGTCGCCCTGCACCGCGCCGCCTACCTGCTCTACTCCTACCGCGACCGCATCGCCTCTTCCGGCGTGCTCGTCGTCGGACCGTCGCGCTCCTTCCTCCGCTACATCGAGGCGGTCCTGCCCTCGCTCGGCGAGACGGGTGTCGTCCTCTCCACCGTCGGGCAGCTCTACCCGGGCCTCGACCTCATCGACGAGGATGCGCCGACGGTTGCGCGAGTGAAAGGTTCGGCGCGGATGGCGGAGCTGCTCAAGCGCGCCGTCCGCTCCCGCCAGGTCGTCCCGGCCGAGGCGCAACTGCTCGACGTGAACGGCGAGAAGCTGCGCCTGGAGCCCCAGGACGTAGAGCGCGCGATCACTCGCGCCCGCGACTCCCGCAAGCCGCACAATGAGGCCCGGGTCACCTTCGTCAAGACGCTGCTCTCGCAGCTGACTCGCCAGCTCGCCGACCAGCTGCGCAGTCACGGCAGCACGGTCGACGAGGCCGACGAGGCGGTGCTGCGCGAGGACGTCCGCACCGCGTACGACGTGCGCGTCGCGTTGAACACGGCGTGGATCCCGCTCACTCCCGAGAAGCTGCTGCAGGACCTCTACGCGCGCCCGAACTGGTTCGCCACCCTCACCCCCCGCTGGAGTGCGGAGCAGCGCTCGCTCCTGCGCCGCGACCGTGACGCTCCCTTCACCGTCTCGGACGTGCCGCTGCTGGACGAGGCCGCCGAACTGCTCGGCGCCTACGACGACCACGCCGATGCGTCGAAGAAGGCCGAGAAGGAGCAGCGCCGCCGCGACCTCGAGAATGCGGAGGCGGCCATCCGCAACATGGGCGTCGACGGGCTCGTCAACGCCAAGGACCTCGCCGCGGGCTTCGCCGAGCGCTCGGTGCTCGGCACCACCGCGGAGCGGGCCGCGGCCGACCGCACCTGGACCTACGGCCACGTCGTGGTCGACGAGGCGCAGGAGCTCTCGCCCATGCAGTGGCGGGTGCTACTGCGCCGCTGCCCGATGCGCTCGTTCACCATCGTGGGCGACGTCGCCCAGGCGTCCGGAGCCTCCGCTGCGTCGACCTGGGACGCCGCGCTCCGTGACACCTTCGGTCGCCAGGGCCGCGGAGTGGAGGCGGCACCGTGGCGCCTCGAGGAGCTGACCGTCAACTACCGCACGCCCGCGCAGATCGTCGCCTTCGCCGAGCGGACGGCGCGCGAGAACGGACTCGAGATCACTCCGGGCGAGGCTGTGCGCTCCACGGAGTGGCCGGTGCGGACCATCCGCGACCGCGGCGACGCGAAGCTCGCCGCGCGCGTGCTCGCCGCTGTGATCGAGGACCGGGCGATCGGGGAGGAGGGGACTCTCGCGGTGATCGCGCCCGATGACGACCTCGCCGCGATCGCCGAGCGCCTCGAGGAGCGCTTCGGCCGGGAGGTCGGCCGGGGAGCGACCGGGCTCGACCGCGCGATCGCCGTGCTCTCGACGAACGACGCCAAGGGGCTCGAGTTCGACTCCGTGATTATCGCCCGTCCGCGCCTGATCGCGCAGACCGGCGAGCGCGGCGCCGCCTCCCTCTACGTGGCGATGACCCGGCCGACGCAGCGCCTCACTCTGGTGGAGTGAGCGCCCCCAGCCCGCTCCCAGACTCCGCCCCCGGGCGCCGTAGGATCGACGCATGAGCAGCGAGAACCTGACCAAGCCCGAGCTCGACGCCCCGGAGGGCCCGGCCCCCGACACGCTGGTCGTCGAGGACATCGTCATCGGAGATGGCGCCGAGGCACAGCCCGGCTCGACTGTCGAGGTGCACTACCTCGGCGTCGAGTACGACACCGGCGAGGAGTTCGACTCCTCCTGGAGCCGCAACCAGTCGATCAACTTCCCCCTCAGCAACCTCATCCGCGCCTGGCAGCAGGGCATCCCGGGGATGAAGGTCGGTGGCCGCCGCAAGCTGGTCTGCCCGCCCGCGCTGGCCTACGGACCGGCCGGTGGCGGGCACCCGCTTTCCGGCAAGACCCTGATCTTCGTGATCGACCTGCTCGGCACAGCGTAGCTTCGGGCCCACGACGAAGGCGCAGCTCCTAGCGGGGCTGCGCCTTCGTCACGCGATCGACCAACTCCCGCCACGCGCCGCCGAGCTCGGTCTCACCGAGGCGGACGTGGTGGGTCTGCACGCGGATCTCGTAGACGAAGCGGTCGGCCCGGCCGGGGGAGTCGCCGTCTGCATCGTCCCAGGGGAGCGAGCCGAGCAGGTCGCGCCAGGCGCGTTCGTCGGGCTGCTGCTCCACGTCGACCCGCCACACGCGGCGGAGACCGGCGAATCCGCCGCTGCGCGACACGATGACGTCCATGCGCGCGATGCTACCCGCCTCCGCCCACCAGCGGACCGGGCTCACGCGGGCAGCGTCACCCCGACCGTCGACCAGCCGGTGCGCACCGCGTCCTCCACCTCGGAGCCGGCGCCGTAGCGCGCGGCCGCCGCCTGCACCGTGAGCGCCGCGAACGCCTCGAAGGAGGCCGTCGCGGTGAGGACGTCGCCGGTGAGGACGTCATACCAGACCTGCCCGGCGCGCTCCCACGCCTTCCCGCCGAGGGTCGTCGCAGCGACGGCGAACGCGCGGTTCGGGATCCCGGAGTTGATGTGCACCCCGCCGTTGTCGTCGTCGGTCTCGACGTAGTCGGCCATCGAACCCGGCTGCGGGTCCGAGCCGAGCACGTCGTCGTCGTACGCGGTGCCCGGCGCGATCATCGAGCGCAGCGCCGAGCCCTGCACCTCGTCCGTGAACAGGCCCTCGCCGATCAGCCAGCATGCCTCGTCCGCGCTCTGCCCGGCACCGTACTGCTCGAGCAGGGCGCCGAACACGTCGGAGACCGACTCGTTGAGGGCTCCCGACTGGCCGCGGTAAACCAGGTTGGCCGTGCACTCGGTGATCCCCTGGCCGTCCCCGTCGCCGAAGACCATCCGCGAGCCGTCCCAGAACGCGTTGTCGTAGTCCTCGCCGAAGTGCACGGTCGCGTCCAACGGCAGCCAGGCGTCATCGATCGAGTCGCGGCCGTACGCCCCCTGCAGGAACGCGGACATCGCACCGAGGCTGTCGTACGCCTCGTCGACCGCTGCATCGCCCGTGGCAGGGTCGCCCTCGCGGCGAACCACGGTGCCGGGCAGTGTCTCGGTGGTCTGCGCGTCCGCGATGGTGCGCTGGAGTGACTGCACCCGGTCGCGCGGCGAGGGTGACGCCGCGGCGGTCGGCGCTCCCCGCTCGGGCGAGGGCTCGCCGGGGCGCACGCGCCGGAAGGGCACGTCCTGCTCGAGCGAGCGGCTCGCGGCCCGCGCGGCCCGGGCGAACGCCGGATCGTCGAGGTGGGCGATGCGGACGAGGAGGTACGGCGGTACGACGGTTCGTCTCATGTCCCGATCCTGACACCGACCTCCGACACGGTCTCGGGCTCGCCCAGCGGCCCCCCATGCGGGAGTATCGGGGCGGTAGCGTGAGCGCGACGAGCGGTTTCCAGCGATCAGGGGCGCGGCCCCGAGGACGACGAGGGCGGACATGGGCATCATCACGCGGGGCTTCTTCGGTAAGAGGGAGCCGAACCCCGACCTCCCGCCGGGCCAGTACCTCGAGAACGGCTTCCCCGTCCTCTCGATCGGGCCGACGCCGAACATCCACGAGTGGGCCTTCTCGATCGACGGCGGGCCCGCGGGCGTGCGCCGCTGGAGCGGGGAGGAGTTCGCCGCGCTCCCGCACGAGGACGTGCACACCGACATCCACTGCGTGACGCGCTGGTCGAAGCTCGGCACCAGTTGGCGGGGCGTCTCGGTCGACACGCTGCTGGAGGGCCTGGAGACCAACGCCGGCTTCGTCATGGCGCAGAGCTTCGGCGGCTACACCACAAACCTCGCGCTCGCCGAGATCCGCGGCGGGAAGGCCTGGGTCGCCACCGAGTTCGAGGGGAAGCCGCTCGCGGCCGAGCACGGCGGCCCCGCTCGCCTGCTGGTGCCGCACCTCTACTTCTGGAAGAGCGCGAAGTGGGTGCGGACGCTGCGCCTGATGCCGGGTGCCGAGCCCGGCTTCTGGGAGCAGAACGGCTACCACCTGCACGGGGACCCCTGGAAAGAGGAGCGCTACTGGTGATCTGGACGGAGGCGCTGGCCGAGTCGGCCGCACCACTCACGCCCACGGCGCGCCTGCTCGTGCTCCGCGCCCCCGGCTGGCCCGGCCACCTCGCCGGGCAGCACCTCGACGTGCGCCTCACCGCGCCCGACGGCTACCAGGCGAGCCGCTCATACTCGATCGGCGCCCCCGCGGACGGCGACCGGGTGGAGTTGGCGGTCGAGCGGCTCGATGACGGCGAGGTCTCGCCGTACCTGGTCGACGACCTCGTGGCGGGCGACCGGCTCGAGGTCCGTGGCCCGATCGGCGGCTGGTTCGTCTGGCGACCGGAGCAGGCGGAGCCCGTGCAGTTGATCGCGGGCGGGAGCGGCGTGGTGCCGCTGATGGCGATGGCGCGCGAGCATGCCCGAGCCGGGAGCGCGGCGCGGATGCAGCTGCTCTACTCGGTCCGCTCGCCCGCGTTCAGCTATTACCGTGAGGAGCTGGCGGCCCTCGCCGAGCGGTCGGCGGCGTCGGGCGGAGTCGCGGTCGACCACGTCTTCAGCCGGGTGGCACCCGCGGGAGCTGCGCGCCCGGCCGGTCGCGTCACTCCGGAACTGCTCGCCGAGGCCGTGCTGCCGGCCGCGGTGCAGCCGACCGTCTACGTCTGCGGCCCGACTTCGTTCGTTGAGGCCGTCGCCACGGCCCTCGTCCATCAGGGCCACGCCCCGGAGCGCGTGCGCACCGAGCGCTTCGGCGGTACCTGAGCGCGCAGGGGCGGCCTCACTCGAAGGAGACCGTGTGGTTCTCGCCGATGTCGGGCTGACCACCGGTGACAGCGGCCTTGAGGACCCTCAACAGCACGACCGGACGGGGTTCGTCGCTCGCCCACAGCTCCACCGTCTCAGCGTTCACGCGGATCAGCGCGACCGTCGGGTCGTCCTTGCCGTCCGGGAACCAGCCCGCGACGGCCGGCGACCACAGCTCGTCCACCTTCGCGGGGTCGTGCACGACGGTCGCTGAGCCGGCCACCGACAGGTAGCCCTTCTTCGATTCGAAGGCCACGTTCACGCTCGGGTTCGCGCGGATGTCGTCGACCTTCGGCGACGGGTCCTGGGTGAAGAACCACAGTTCGCCGTCGAAGTCGATGTCCTGGGCCTTCAGCGGGCGGCTGACGAGCTGCCCGGTCGAGTTGACGGTGGTGAGCAGTCCGATCCCGGCGCTCGTCACCAGCTCGGTGATCTGGGCGCGGTCGTCGGAGTCGGCGGGGGTGATCTCGGTGTCGGTCATGGGGCCGACGCTACCCGGACCAGGCGCCGCCGCAAGGGGTGGCAGGGCCGCCGCGCCGATGTTTAGCGTCGAGGCATGGACACCGAATCGACGTACACCGCCATCCTCGACAGCGGAGCGGAGCAGGAGAGCATCCGCCTCGAGATGATCGACGGCTCCCCGCAGCGCTCCTTCACCCGCGTCGCCGACATCGACGGCGAGGAGGTCGAGGTGGTCTGGGAACTCGAGCCCGACGACGACGGCTTCCACGTTTACCGCCCCGTGCGGGTCGAGGGCCGCGACGACGACAGCGGAGCGGTCTCCGACGAGCAGCTGACCGACGGCGGCGGCGCGGACGCGGCCTCCGGCGACTGACCCGGCGCCCGACCTGCGGGCCGGCCGGTGGAGAACGGACGCGGCTGGCCGCTCAGGCCGTCGGGTGCAGAGCGTCGTACGCCCGGAATCCGGGTCGCAGCCGCAGCACGGCAGCGAGGATCGCGATGATCGCGAGTCCGCCCGCGAGCGGCGGTAGCCAGAGCAGCGCGAGCGAGGCGAGCAGACCCGTATAGAGATCGCCGACTCGCGGACCGCCCGTCACCACCACGATGAACACTCCCTGGAGCCGACCGCGCATGTTGTCGGGAACCGCGGTCTGCAGCATCGTCTGCCGGAAGATCGAGCTGACGTTGTCGGCGGCCCCCGCCCCGGCCAGCGCGACCGCGGCCAGAGTGATCACGCCCGTGTTCGCCGAGGACGGGTCGCTGCGCGTCAGTGCCGCCCCGAGCAGGACCGCACCGAACGCCATCACGAACGCTCCGTACACCTGGATCGAGCGGCTGATCGCGACGCCCTGGCCGCGCACTCCGCTCAGCCGCCCGGAGAACACACCGCTGAGCAGCGCGCCGATCGCGAACGCGGCCGTGAGCGCACCGACCGTCACCGCGCCGCCGCCCAACAGCACCGCGGCAGCGGCGGGAAACACCACGCGGGGCTGCCCGAAGGTCATCGCCACGATGTCGACGAGGAAGGACATCCGCACGTTCGGTGCACTCCGAAGAAAGCGCAGGCCGTAGCGGAGCGACTCCAGCCCCGGCCGCTGCCGCTCTCCCTCCGGCACGAGCGCGGGCAGCCCCACGATGCCGAGGAACGCGGCGAGGAACAGTACGACGTCGATCGTGTACGTGAGCGCGAAGCCCGAGGAGGCCACGAGTACGCCGGCGAGTGCGGGCCCGACCGTCACCTCCAGTCCACTCGCGATGCCGCCCAGGGCGGCGGCCGCGGGGACCAACTCGGTCCGGAGCAGTCGCGGAGCCAGCGTCATCCGGGTGGCCACGATCACGGTGGTCGCGACGGCGTTCGCGGCCGTCAGGAGGTAGAGGGAGAGCGGAGTCTCGGCGCTGAGCCAGGCGAGCGCGGCGATGCCCACGGTCGAACCCCAGGCCACGATCGCGGCGAGCAGCAGCACCAGGCGGCGGTCGAAGGCATCGGCGAGCATCCCGCCGTAGAGTCCGGCGATCACGGTCGGCACCAGCGCCACGACGCCGACCAGCGCGACAGCCAGGGTCGACCCGGTGAGCTCGTAGACGTGCAGCCCGACCGCGACGATCGTCATCTGTCCACCGATGCCAGAGATCACGTTGCCGGCCCAGAGCCGGGCGAAGGCGGGCGACTCGCGGAGGGGCGCGACGTCGAGGACATGGCTGCGCCGGGGGGCAGCGGGTGTCTGGCTCACTCGCTCCATTGTGCTGACTCCGTCGCCCTGGCGGGCATTGTCGCGCTGATCCACTGGTTCAGGGGGCATCCCCTAGGGTGTGAGGCATGAGCACGTCATCCGACGGCGCGCCCGGGCGTCAGGGTCCTCCTGCCCCGCGGGCAGCCGGAGCCGCCCCCTCGCGACGCTCGATCCGCACTGCCGCCGAGGCGGGTGCGCGTCGCGCCGCCGCCGTCACCGGTGGTCGGCGCAGCTCCACCGGCGGCGCCCGCACCGAGACGTCCCGCACGAACGCCATTAGCGCCGGCGCAGTCGTTCGCCGCTACGGAGCCGGGATCGCCGCGATCCTGCTCGCGGCCCTTGCCGTACCGATCTCGTTCTTCGTCTGGTACGCCCTGATCTCGCTCGGCGCCTACCCGGGCGACCAAGCCGTCAGCGACCTGCTGGTCGGCGTCCTCTACGCCGCGCTTGTCCACGCGGTCCTGCTCACCGGGATCCTGCTCGCCGTCTCCTCGATCCGCGCCCGTCGGCGCGAGAAGCGCCCGCCGATCGCCGGCTGGATCGGTGTCGTCGTGAACGTGCTCATGCTCGTCTACTGGGAGCTACTGGTCTCGCCGTGGCTGGTCGTGCTCTGGAATCGGGCCACCGGCTCCTGACGCCGCTTCCCTCTGGTAGAGTCGCCCGGTTGCCGTTCGACGGCCGCGGATCAAGAGAGCCCACGCATCAGGCGCCGGGCACCGCGCAACGAGAGAGAGGGGATCCCACTTATGGCACTCGAAGCAGAGGTCAAGAAGGCGATCATCGAAGAGTACGCGACCCACCCCGGTGACACCGGATCCCCCGAGGTGCAGGTGGCCGTCCTGACCAAGCGGATCAAGGACCTCACCGAGCACCTCAAGGAGCACAAGCACGACCACCACTCGCGTCGTGGTCTGCTGCTGCTCGTGGGTCAGCGTCGTCGACTCCTCGGCTACCTGTCAGACGTGGACATCAACCGCTACCGCTCGCTGATCGAGCGTCTGGGTCTGCGCCGCTAGGGTCGGCGCCGCTAGGGGTCTGCGCCGCTAGTTCCTCCGGGAGCAGGGTGTGGTCTCGATGACACCGCGAACTTCTTGCGGAACGGGCCGTCCTCCTCACGGAGGACGGCCCGTTCCGCATTCCGGAGCGCTCCGGTTCAGGGCAGCGGAGCCGGCCGGTCGACGCCTCCCCACGAGAAGCCTCTCGAGGCCGAGAACCAGTCGGCCGCCGCACGCTGGAGCGCCGCGTCCGCCTCGGCGCGTCCGGGTGCCCGCACCGCGTCGACGAGGTCTGGCAGGGCGATCCGCCAGGCCGCGGCACTGCGCTGGGCGCGAGCCCAGTCACGGGCGCAGACCGGATCAGCGGCGGCCGCGGTGAGAGTCTGCGGTGACGTCACCCGCCAGCCGGTGCCCGACTCCGCGACCACGACCGCGCAGGTCAGGGCGGCGCCGCGGATGATGCTGTCCGCTCCGGCCGACGGGCCGATCGCCTGATCCTGCGCGGCGACCAGGGCGGTGAGCGCGAGTTGCAGCCGGGTCGACGGCTCATCGGGTCGCGGCCGGATCCTGCCCTCGCCGGCCGAGACCGAGGCCGCCGAGTCGGGTGCGAGGAGCAGCCCCGAGGAGGACTGCGACGCGTGCAGACTCAGTAGCCCCGTCACTCCGTCCACCCCGTTCGCAACTCCCCGCACGGAGGAGTCGCCGAGGCTCCAGACGACGGGCGTGCGGTTGTGGAGGGTAAGACGGCGGTGGTCCTCGTCGAGGCAGGCGACGAGATGCCCGGCCGGCACACCCGCTCCGCCCTCCAGCGCGGAGGAAGCGGCCAGGAGTTCCCGACTGTCGTCGCACTGGGCGGGAGCGTCGGAGTCGGGGGAGGCCGCTGCGGCGAGTGATCCCTGGGAGGTGAGGACGCCCTGCACTCCGGCGACGGCGGTCACGAGTGCCGCGGTGGCCAGGAGGAGTGCCATGCCATGCCTGCCCATCGCCGCCACCTCCTGCTCGCAGGCTAGCCCGGTGCGGGTGGGGTGGCCAGCGCGGAGGGAGCGTCATCGCTGGCCCGCTCGCCTGGGATCCGCTCGTCGACGGCCCCTTGCACGCCCGTCGTCCGGATGCGCCGCGCCGCCCGACTCCGGCGGGGGAGGGCTTGCGCCTCCGATGATGGGGGGATGAAGCTCTTCCCGTTCGGACGCGGCAACGCGAACCCTTTCCCCGCCGACGACCGCGGCTCGGGCACGCTCGACGACGACGACTACGAGCTGCGTCCCACGTCACGTCGCGGCCAGACGCTCCTCGGCCTCGCCGACTCTCGACCGCACCAGAACGAGATCGCCCGGGTGCTCGCCCTTGGCGAGGACGAGATCACCGCCGTGATCCCGCGCCGCACTCTCGAGCAGGAGCGCGTGGACGCTCCGATGCCGGTGCGCCTCTTCGCGGCCCAGCGCCCCTCCGGACTCGTGGGCCAGGTGCCGCGAGGTCTCGAGAACGTCGTGGACGCGGCTTTCGCGCGGCTCTCGGAGGCGGGTCGCTCGCCCCGTATTCCCGCCCGGATCGTGACGGCGAAGGGCGGTCTGCGGGTGCAGCTGTTGCTGCACGAGACCCGCGGCTGAGCCGGATCCGGATCGCCGCGGCAGCGTGGTTCCTGGAGGATCCGCATCGCTGCTGATAGAATGAATCGGTTCTGAATCCGAAAGCGACCGCCGGTCGACACCGGATTCGAGCCACGGAGCAGGCCGGCAGGAAGCTGGTCCTCGGTGGTGGAGTCCCGGACAGCGGCAGACGGTCGCAGCGGCAGTCGGTCGCGTCAGCCCGGAGCTTTTCTACTGGTGGCCAGCACGAACGCCCTCCATACGACGGCACGGCGCGAAGCCCTGTCGTGGGATCGTCTCGATTCCTGACCGGACCGCTGCTCCGACGAACGCCGGTGCCCAGAAGGGGCGCCGCCGCAGACGTTAAAGGAGACAGACCTCTTGGAAGGTCCTGAAATCACATTCGCCGAAGCCGTTCTCGACAACGGCTCGTATGGCACCCGCACCATCCGCTTCGAGACTGGCCGGCTCGCGCAGCAGGCTCAGGGCGCCGTCGCCGCCTACCTCGATGAGGACACCATGCTCCTCTCGGCCACGTCGGCGTCGAAGAACCCGAAGGACAACTTCGACTTCTTCCCGCTGACGGTCGACGTCGAGGAGCGTTCCTACGCCGCGGGCAAGATCCCCGGCTCGTTCTTCCGCCGCGAGGGGCGCCCCTCCACCGAGGCGATCCTGGTCTGCCGTCTGATCGACCGGCCGTTGCGCCCCTCGTTCGTCGAGGGCCTGCGCAACGAAGTCCAGATCGTCATCACGGTCCTCAGCATCGCGCCGGACGAGTTCTACGACGCCCTCGCTATCAACGCCGCGAGCGCCTCGACTCAGATCTCGGGCCTGCCCTTCTCCGGCCCCGTCGCCGGTGTCCGCCTCGCGCTCATGTCCGACGGCTCGGGCAACGACCAGTGGGTCGCCTTCCCCAAGGCCTCGCAGCTCGAGAACGCCGTCTTCGACCTCACCGTCGCTGGTCGCGTCGTCACCAACGAGGACGGTTCCTCCGATGTCGCCATCATGATGGTCGAGGCCGAGGCCACCGAGTCTTCCTGGAACCTCATCAAGGCGGGTGCGACCAAGCCCAGCGAGGACGTCGTCGCCGAGGGCCTCGAGGCAGCGAAGCCCTTCCTCCGCGCGCTCGTCGAGGCGCAGGCGACGCTTGCCGCCGAGACCGCGAAGCCGGTCAAGGACTACCCGGTGTTCCTGCCCTACGCGCAGGACACCTACGATAATGTCGCCGAACTCAGCTACGACGAGCTCGTCCGCGTCTACCAGATCGCCGATAAGGTCGAGCGCCAGGACGCCGACGACGCCCTGAAGGCACGGGTCAAGGAGCAGATCGCCGAGCGCATCGCCTCGGGTCAGCTCTCGGCCGAGGCCTACACGCAGGTCGGAGCAGCGTACAAGTCCGTCACGAAGGTGGTCGTCCGCGGCCGCATCCTCCGCGACGGCGTGCGCATCGACGGACGCGGTCTGGCCGACATCCGCCCGCTCGACGCCGAGGTGCAGGTCATCCCGCGCGTCCACGGCTCGGCGATCTTCCAGCGCGGCGAGACCCAGATTCTGGGCGTCACCACGCTGAACATGCTCAAGATGGAGCAGCAGATCGACTCGCTGTCGCCCGTCACCAAGAAGCGCTACCTGCACCACTACAACTTCCCGCCCTACTCGACCGGTGAAACCGGCCGCGTCGGTTCGCCGAAGCGTCGCGAGATCGGGCACGGCTTCCTCGCCGAGCGCGCCCTCGTGCCGGTGCTGCCCAGCCGCGAGGAGTTCCCCTACGCGATCCGCCAGGTCTCCGAGGCCCTGAGCTCTAACGGCTCGACCTCGATGGGCTCGGTCTGCGCGTCCACCCTGTCGCTGCTCAACGCCGGTGTGCCGCTGCGCGCTCCGGTCGCGGGCATCGCGATGGGCCTGGTGTCCGACGTCGTCGACGGTCAGACCCGCTACGCGGCGCTGACCGACATCCTGGGCGCGGAGGACGCGCTCGGCGACATGGACTTCAAGGTCGCCGGCACCTCCGAGTTCGTCACCGCCATCCAGCTCGACACCAAGCTCGACGGCATCCCGTCCTCGGTCCTCGACGCCGCTCTCAAGCAGGCCAAGGACGCCCGCACCACGATCCTCGCGGTGCTCACGGCGGCCATCGATCAGCCTGATGAGATGGCTCCGACCGCGCCCCGCGTGATCTCGGTGCAGATTCCCGTCGACAAGATCGGCGAGCTGATCGGCCCCAAGGGCAAGACGATCAACGCGATTCAGGACGAGACCGGCGCCGACATCTCCATCGAGGAGGACGGCACCGTCTACATCGGAGCCGTCGACGGTCCGTCGGCCGAGGCCGCGCGTGCGCAGGTCAACGCCATCGCGAACCCGACCAACCCCGAGGTCGGCGAGCAGTTCCTCGGAACCGTCGTCAAGCTCGCGACCTTCGGTGCGTTCGTCTCGCTCCTGCCGGGCAAGGACGGACTGCTCCACATCAGCGAGGTCCGCAAGCTCGCCGGTGGCAAGCGCGTCGAGAACGTCGAGGACGTCCTCGGAGTCGGTCAGAAGCTGCTCGTGCAGATCACCAAGATCGACGACCGCGGCAAGCTGTCCCTCGCGCCCGTCCTGGCCGAGGAAGCCGACGCCGAGGCTCCCGCCGAGAGCTGAACCCTTCCGCGCGACCCGTGACGCCCGTCCCTCGTCTGGAGGGGCGGGCGTCCGTCGTCGCCGGGAGGCCTGGGGTACCGTGGGACCGCACCGCGCCGACCGGAGGACTCCGTGACCGACCCGACGCCCCTGGCCACCGAGCCGGAGACGCCCCTCTCTCGCACCCACTCCTCTCGCGGGCACTCCTCTCGCGGGCACTGGGCCGGACCGGTCTCCCCGTGCATCCGCTCACCCTCGATGGCTCCGTCTTCGGCTGGGCCGCAGGCATCGACGACACCACCGAGGTTCTCGATACGTTCGGGCGCCTGGGCGGCACCCTGATCTCGACGGCCGACCACTATGCGACCGGCCGCAGCGAGTACATGATCGGCCGATGGCTCGAGCAGAGCGGGCTGCGCGAGCGGATGCTCGTCGCCACGAAGGTCGGTCGGCACCCGGATGCACCGGGCCTCGCGCCCGAGGACGTCCGCATCGCGATCGAGGGAAGTCTTGAGCGGCTCGGCACCCGGATCGACGTGCTCTCGTTCGACAGCGAGGACCCCGAGATTCCGATCGCCGAGAGCCTGGCGGCGGTCGCGCCGTTCCTCGCCGACGGCTCGGTCGGAGCTCTGGGCGCAGCACACTTCAGCGGCGCCGCGATCGCGGCACTGCACGAGACGGCGCGCGCGTTCGCGCTGCCCACGGTGTCGGCCGTGGTGGCGGAGTACAGCCTGATGGAGCGCAGGACCTACGAGTCCGACGTCGTGCCCGAGGTAGTGCGGCTCGAGCTGGGCACCCTCGCGCATCTGCCGCTCGCGAGCGGCTACCTCACGGGAACCCTGCGCAGCCGCACCGACGAGCCGGAGTCGGCCCTGTTCGAGGCGGGACTGGACTACGTCGGCCGACACGGCTCGAGGGTGCTCGCCGCTCTCGATGAGATCGCCGAGGCGCACGGTACCGAGCCGGCCGTGGTCGCGCTCGCGTGGGTGCTCTCGCACCAGGAGGTGTCGGCCGCGATCCTGCGAGCTCGCAGTGCCGAGGAACTCGAGGCTCTGTTTGCGTCGGCGCTCCTCCCGCTGACGCGCAGCGACATCGCCCAGCTCGACCGTGTGTCGGCCTGAGGCGGCCCGACGACCCGCTCGCGCGGGTAGGGGGGTGCCGCTCCGCGGGCTCGCGCCCTGGCTGCCCGGATGGTCCGACCGGCCGGCCGCTTCAGCGGCGCAGGATGCGCGCCTCCCACGGACCGAGGGTGGACCCCGTCGCACCCGCGACGTTGCCGAGCACCGTCTCGGCTTCTGCCCAGTCGCCGAGCAGCGGCACCTCGAGCGGTTCGCCCGAGACGTTCCCGACGACGAGGAGCTCGTCAGGTCCGGTGCGGGTGAAGGCGAACAGGGTCGGGTGCTCGGCCTCCAGCAGTGCGAAGCGGCCCAGCTGCACGGTCTCGTTGGCATGCCGAAGGGCGATCAGGGCGCGGTAGTACTCGAACACCGACCGCTCGGCCGCCCGATCGGCCACGACGTTCACCTGGGCGGAGTTCGGGTTCACGGCGATCCACGGCTCCCCGGTCGTGAAGCCGGCCTGCGGACCGTCGTCCCACTGCACCGGCGTCCGGGCGTTGTCGCGGCTCTGCGCGCGCAGCCCGGCGAGCACCGCCGCCGGGTCCTCGCCGCGCTCGTCGACAGCCTCGGCCCAGTAGTTCAGCGACTCGACGTCGCGAAAGTTCTCGATCCCCGCGAACGGCACGTTCGTCATCCCGATCTCGTCGCCCTGGTAGATGTAGGGCGTGCCCCGCTGCAGGTGCAGGAGGGTCGCCCAGAGCGTCGCGGACTCGTATCGGTGGGCGCCGTCGTCACCGAAGCGCGAGACGAGGCGCGGCTGGTCGTGGTTGCCGAGGTAAAGGCTGTTCCAGCCGCGCTCGGCCAGACCCTCCTGCCAGCGCGCGAGATTGGCCTTCAACGCAACCAGATCCAGCGGCACCGGGTGGAATTTGTCGACGCCGTGGTCGATCCCGACGTGCTCGAACTGGAACACCATGTCGAGCTCGCGCCGCTGCGGATCCGTGACCAGCACCGCCTCCTCGAGAGTGACCCCGGGCATCTCCCCGACCGTGAGGAAGGCGCCCTCGCGGTGCGCGAACACGGCCTCGTTCATCTCGCGGAGGTACTCGTGGAGCCGCGGCCCGACGCCTCCCACGATGCCCGCGCCGCCCTGCTCGCCGTCGATCGCATCGACGTTCTTCGAGACCAGGTTGATGACGTCCATCCGGAAGCCGTCGACTCCGCGATCGAGCCAGCGATTCATCATCGCGTGCACCGCCTGCCGCACCTCCGGATTCTCCCAGTTTAGGTCGGGCTGCTGAACCGCGAAGAGGTGAAGGAAGTACTCGTCCGTCGCCGGATCGAGCGTCCACGCCGGCCCCGAGAAGTAGGAGCGCCAGCCATTGGGTTCGGCGACATCCAGCCCGGCCGCGGCTGCCGCGTCGAGCTCGCGTCCGGCCTGGGCGCAGCGGCGTCCGCGGCGCCACCAGTACCAGTCGCGCTTGGGGTCCTCCTGCGAGGAGCGCGACTCGACGAACCAGGTGTGCTCGTCGCTGGTGTGGTTGACCACGAGGTCCATCACGATCCGAATGCCGCGCTCGTGCGCCTCCGCGAGCAGCAGGTCGAACTCCGCCAGCGTTCCGAAGCGGGGGTCGATGTCCTCGTAGTCCGAAATGTCGTAGCCGTTGTCGTGCTGCGGCGACGGGTAGATCGGCGAAAGCCAGACCACGTCGACACCCAGGTCGGCGAGGTAGTCGAGCTTGGAGCGGATGCCGCCCAGATCCCCGATGCCGTCGCCGTTCGAGTCGGCGAAGGAGCGCGGGTAGATCTGGTAGACGACCGCGCTCGTCCACCAGGGCGTCGACGCGTCCGGTGTGGCTGATCCGGGAGTCGGCGAGGTGATGACGGAGGGGGCTTGGTCATCGGAGTTCATGGTCGCGAATCTAGCCGGGACGACCGACACGGACCCGGTCGGCGCACCGACCGCAGTCGCGATCCGCACCCGTCAGTGGCGCCGTGTAACGATCGGTGAACCGTTCCGGACCCGGAGGAGTGGCCGCTCCGATGCTCGGATATTCTCTCCAGCGGCGGGCCCGAAGCCGCCCCAGGGAGAGTGGTGGCGTGCCGAGGGACAGGACCGGCGCAGCCGTGAAGGCGCCCCGCCACAGCGCTGTTCCCGACGGTGCTGCCACCCTCCGCGCCGTGCCCTCCCCTGCCCTCCTCGCTCGCGCCGCCGACGGTGCCCTCGCCGGGAACGCGCTGGTCGAGCCAAGCGTTGTCGCTCCCTCCCGCCGCCGCCCGCTAGGCGACTCCGGCCACGACCTCTTCCCTTTCGTGCTCGACTCCGCCGCCCTCGGCCGCGAGGACGGGGCGGCACTACTCGAGCGCTTCGGGGCGTGGGGCGGCAACGGCGTCGTCGTCACCGACTCCAGCCTCGCGGAGGGCGCGGGCGGGTGGCCCGCGGGGCACCGCGACCGCGATCACTTCGTCCTGGTGGGCCGCTTCGGCGCCCCGAGCGGAGCATCCGCGACTCCGCGCGCTCTCGTCAGCCGGGTAGAGGACGCGCTGCGCCGCCTGCGCACCGACCGCCTTGACGTGCTCGCCGTCCGCCCCGGTGGCGCAGGTCGCCTCGACGAGCTGCTGAGCGCCGTCGAGGTTCTCGTGGCGCGCGGGCTGATCCGCTCGGTCATCGCCTCCGGATTCTCGCCGGAGGAGCTGTTCGAAGCGCGCGTACTCGCCGCCCACGGCCTACCCCGCTTCGCCGGCGCGGAGGTGCGCTGGAACCTCCTCGAGCGGCAGGAAGCGGAGGGCGATCTCGGCCTGGTCGCCGCGGGGCAGGGGCTCTCCCTGGTCTCGACCGTGCCGCTCGCACACGGGTTCCTGCGCGGAGTCGAGCGGACCCGTCGCGAATTGAGCCGCCTCCCCGACGGAGCCTTCGCCGCCGCCCACGTCGGCCGCCGGGGCCGCCGCGTGCTCGCGGTCCTCGACGCGATCGGCTCCGAGCTTTCGGCCGCGCCCGCCGCCGTCGCCCTCGCCTGGCTGCTCGGGCGCCCGCATCTGGCCGCGGCGACCGTCGCCCCACGCTCACCCGCCGACGTCGATGCACTGGTGCGCGCGGTCTCGCTCGACCTCGACGCCGGCCACCTGGCCGCGCTGGAGCGCGCGCGCCGCTGACCGCGCCCGTCTGCGACGGCCCGGGGCTTCCACCCGCCACCGCGCGACAGCCCGCGGCGGCCCGTCGCCGGGGTGGCCTAGGGTAAGCACGATGAATCACGGAGTCGCACTGCCCCTCGACCAGCCGGAGATCGTGGTCCGGGCCGCAGGCGGATCCACGGTCCGCCGCTCCGTTCTTCCGAGCGGAGTCCGGATCCTCAGCGAGTCGGTGCCGGGCGCTCGCAGCGCGACGATCGGCTTCTGGGTCGCCGCCGGTTCACGCGACGAGCGGACTGGGCGCCCCGCCACCGCGGGGGAGCCGGCCGTGCCCTCCAACGTCGGCTCGACGCACTTCCTCGAGCACCTGCTGTTCAAGGGCACGCAGAAGCGCTCCGCCCTCGACATCGCCGTGTCGTTCGACTCCGTCGGCGGGGAGCACAACGCTCTCACCGCCAAGGAGTACACCTGCTACTACGCCAAGATCCAGGACCGCGACCTGCCGATGGCGGTCGAGGTGATCGCCGACATGGTGACCTCCAGCCTGATCGACCCGGACGAGTTCGAGACCGAGCGCGGGGTCATCCTCGAGGAGCTCGCGATGGCGGATGACGATCCGGCCGATGTGGCGGGGGAGAAGCTGTTCGAGGCCGTTTTCGGCGACCACCCCCTTGGCCGTCCGATCGGCGGCACCGCCGCGACGATCGGGGAGGCCACCCGCGACGCGGTGTGGGCGCATTACCGATCCGCCTACCGCCCTCGCGACGTCGTGATCACCGTCGCCGGCGCCGTCGACCACGAGACGCTCGTCGTCCTCCTCGAGCGCGTGCTCGTCGCCGACGGCTGGGACCTCGGCACGGCGGCGACGCCGGTCGAGCGCCGCGTCGGCGGACGCGCCTCCTACACGCGCGGCAGCGCCCTCTCGGTGGTGCACCGCCCCACCGAGCAGGCGAATCTGCTCGTCGGCTTCCCCGGCCTCGCCGCGGGCGACGAGCGGAGGATGACGATGGGCGTCCTCAACTCGATCCTCGGCGGAGGCATGTCCTCGCGGCTCTTCCAGGAGGTACGCGAGAAGCGGGGCCTGGCCTACTCCGTCTACTCCTTCGCGCCCTCCTACTCCGACGCCGGGCTCTTCGGTCTCTACGCCGCGTGTACTCCCGCGAAGGCGGGGACGGTCGCCGAGCTCCTACTCGCCGAGTTCCACCGCCTCGCCGAGCACGGCGTGAGCGACGACGAGCTGACCCGCGCCTGCGGCCAGCTCTCGGGGGCGGCCGCTCTCGCGCTCGAGGACTCCGACACGCGAATGTCCCGCCTCGGCCGTGCCGAGCTGACCTTCGGCGAGTTCGTGGACCTCGACGAGAGCCTGCGCCGACTCGCCCTCGTCGGCGCGGAGGACGTCCAGGCCCTCGCGGCAGACTTGGCCCGGGGGCCGTCCTCGATCTCGGCGGTCGGTGCGGTCGATGAGTCGGCTTTCGCCGGAATCGCCGGGGTCACGAGCGCCTCCGCGATCTGATCCGATCGTCGAACGCCCGCCGACCGCGCACCGCCGCGCCGTACCAGGGAGGACTCCCGTGTCCCACTACATCTACCTCGTCCGTCACGGCGAGCAGCAGGACGCCGAGCACGGTATGCCGGACGGCCCGCTCTCGGCGCGAGGCGAGCGCCAGGCGCGACTGATCGCCGAGCGGCTCGGCGGAGTCCCGTTCACCGGAGCGTGGCACTCGCCGCTGCGCCGGGCCGAGGAGACGGCCGCGCGCTTCCAGACGCTGCTCCCGAGCCTGCCGCTGCAACCGTCGTCGTTGCTGTTCGACTGCATTCCCTCCGGTCCGACCCCGGACATGCCCAAGGCGTTCGAGCCCTTCTTCGGCAGCGTGACCTCGGCTGAGATTGAGGCGGGGCACGCGCAGATGCAGGATGCGGTCGCGGAGTTCCTGGCACCGTCCCGCGAAGACCGTCACGACCTCCTGATCACCCACAACTTCGTGATTGGCTGGTTCGTGCGCCATGTCTTCGACGCCCCTGACTGGCGGTGGCTCGGGCTGAACCAGGCCAACTGCGGCCTCACGATCATCCGCGTGCGCTCCCGGAAGCCTCCGGTGCTCGTCGTGCACAACGACCTCTCCCACCTCCCCGTCGAACTACGCACCGGCCTGCCCGAAGCTCAGCCCTACTGAGCCCTCCGCCCTGACTGTTCTGCTGAGAGCCGGTACCGCAGCGCAGGAGGAGCGCTGTGTCGAACTGTGGTGCGCCGCGCTCACTGCCCGCGACGGGCGCCCTCCTCGGGAGGACACCGTGGAGCGGGCCCGGGCGACCCTGAGCGTCAAGCGCCTCTCACTCGTCATCGCCGAGGAGGGGGTATCGCGTGCGTCGGCTTCGCGCTTCTCCTCCCCGCCGGAAGCGGCTTCGAGGCGGATCCGCCCGAGGCAGCGCACCTCGCCCTCTTGGCCGTGGACCCGCGGGCGCAGGGTGCAGGAGTCGGTCGACGGCTGCTCGCGGCTGTCGAGGAGCGAGCGGCACGAGTAGCGCCGACCGTGGTGCTGCATGTGCTGACCGAGAATGCCTCCGCTCTCGCCCTGTATACCTCGGTCGGATGGCGGCCGCTCGGCACTCCCGTCCCGCACCCGCTCTCGGGAGCGCCCATGCTGACCCTGGTGCGCAATCTCCCGGCGGCGCGGCGCAGCCGCACCGGGCCGCGGGATACGCTGAGTCGGTGACTACTTCCGTCGCCGTGGTCGGCGCCTCCGGCCGACTCGGCTCGTTCACCTGCTCCCTCATCGACGCGTCGAGCGAGTTCACGCTCGTCGCGCGGATCGGCTCGCGGAGCGATCTCGCCGACATGCTCGCGGCCGACATCGTCGTCGACATGACCGTGCCGGCGGTCAGCCAGCAGATCGTCGATCTCGCCGTGGCGAACGGCAAGAAGGTGCTGGTGGGCACCTCCGGCTGGACGGGCGACCGCATTGCGGCGCTTCGGCGCACCGTTGCGGAGCAGCCCGCGGCGGGGGTCGTCATCATCCCCAACTTCTCGCTCGGCTCAGTACTCGCGACCGCCCTCGCCACGGTGGCCGTGCGCTTCTTCGACGCCGCCGAGATCGTCGAGACTCACGGAGCGCGCAAGGTCGACTCGCCCTCCGGTACCGCGGTGCGCACGGCCGAGCTACTGCTGCGTGCGCGATCCGAACTCGGTCCGGTGCAGGCGCCGCACACCGACCAGCGGGCGCGCGGCCAGCAGGTCGCGAGTGTGCCCGTGCACAGCCTTCGCCTGCCCGGAGTCGAGGCGCGCCAGGAGGTCGTCTTCGGCGGTATCGGCGAGACGGTCACCATCCGGCACGACACCAGCTCACAGGCGTCCTACGAGCAGGGCGTTCTCCGTGCTCTTGACGCGGTCCGGACGACGACCGGCGTCGTGGTCGGCCTGGACGCGCTGATTGATCTGCGCGCCGCCTTCGCCGCCGCCCCTCTGGCCGAGCGGCCCCTCGACGAGCAGCCCGTGACCGACCCGACGCCCTCCGGTCAGGCCGCGGCGGCGACCAGCGCCCCGTGAGGACTCGCGTCGGAGTCGTCCTGATGGCGGTCCTGCTCGCCCTCTACCTCGTCGTCTGCCTGCAGTACTCGGTCGTCGCCTTTGCCGCGGGAACCGCGCCGGGGATCGTCATGGGCGTCGGCCTGCTGATCCTGGGCACTGTCGGCGTGTGGGGCCTGGTCCGCGAGCTGCTGTTCGGACTTCGCGCCGAGAGGCTGGCTCGCCGGCTGGAAGGCGAAGACGCGCTACCGCAGGAGGTCCTCGACTCGCGCGCCAGCGGACGTCCGCTGCGGGACGAGGCCGACGCGCTGTTCCCGCGGTATGCGGAGGAGGTGGACGCGCAGCCAGAGAGCTGGCGCGCCTGGTACCGCCTCGGCCTCGCCTACGATGCCAGCGGCGACCGCAAGCGCGCGCGGGCAGCAATTCGCCGCGCGATTGCAGTGGAGCACGCTGCTCCGGCCTGAGCTGCTCCGGCCTGAGCCGCTCTGGCCCGACGGCGACGTCGGCCGGGCTGCACCGGATCGCCGTCGCCGATACCGGGCGTCGCCGAGCGCGGGAGGCTCAGGCCAGTACCCACTCCAGCGCCTCGCCGACCGTGCGGTGCCGGAACTCGAAGCCGTCGTCGAGCAAGCGCTGGGGGACCAGGCGCTGGCTCGACAGCAAGAGTTCGTGGCCGGCGTCGCGCAGCGCGAGCTCGATGACCTTCTCGGGCACCGGCAGCTTGAACGGACGGTGCAGCAGCTCGGCGAGGGTGCGCATGACATCGTTCGCGGTGGCGGGGACCGGCCCGGCGAGGTTCACGGGGCCGGAGAGCTCGGACGTGAGCAGGTGGCGGATCGCCGCGGCCTCGTCATAGAGGCTGATCCACGGCCAGGCCTGGCCGCCGCCGCCGAGTGGCCCGCTAAGGCCGAGCTTCGTGAGAGGCAGGAGCGGCTTGAGCGCGCCTCCGTCCCCCAAAACGAGCCCGGTGCGGGCGGTGACGACCCGGGTCGCTTCGGGCGCGAGGTGCGCGGCCTTCTCCCAGCGGTCCACCACATCCGCGAGGAAGCCGGTGCCGCGCGAGGACTGCTCGGTCAGCTCTTCGCCCGGCCGGTCACCGTAATAGCCGACAGCCGACGCGTTGATCAGCGTTGCGGGCGGACTCGAGGACATCCGCATCGCGTCAGTGAGGGTCTGCGTCGACTGGATCCGCGAGTCGCGGATCTCGCGCTTGTACGAGGAGGTCCACGGTAGGCGGCTGATCGAGGCGCCGGAAAGATTGATCACGGCGTCGACTCGATCAAGGACGCTGAAGTCGAGCATGTGTGAGGTGGGCGCCCAGTGGAACTGATCCGGGCTCGTCGGTGCATGGCGCACCAGGCGAAGGATCTGGTGCCCCTCGGCGCTCAGTTGACGGGTCAGCTCGGAGCCGATCATCCCACTGGCCCCCGAGATCAGGACGCGGAGTCGAGGCGTCGAAGCCTCTTGCCGGGGCGAGACCTGCTCGGACGGTGTCGAGACGTGCTCGCGGGGAGTGCGCGCCGCGCGTCGCGGCGAACCCGTGCCGTTTGACCCGTCGTGGTCGGAGTGCCGTGCGGATGAGTCGCTCATGGTGCCTCCCGGGCCGGTCGCGGGCCGCCCGCGTAGTTGATCCAGCCTAGAGCCTCACGCTCGGTAGCCCGCCGATCGCCCGACGAGGCCGGCTCGCGCCAGCACCAGGTAGAACTCACAGCCCAGGCAGAGGCCGAACGCGGCGTTCAGGAACGCGGCGAGGAAGGCGACGGCAGCGGCACCGGGGACGGCTCCCGGCACCCCGGCCAGGTGCAGCAAAACACCCGCCGCAGTGACGACCAGGCCGATCAGCTGAGCGAAGCGCGGGGGCCGCGCGTCCTCCCACTCCTGCGGCGGGCCGAGATGCGGGCGGAGGAGCCGGCGGAACAGCACGGCCCAGGGACCGGAGCCGACGCCGCGCCCGGCGGACCAGCCGAAGAGCACGGCCAACACCAGGAGCAGAAGGAATCCGGGCTGCGTGAGACGGGTGCCGAGGTCGACTCCGGTCGGGGCTGCGAGACCGAGGCCCACGGCCGTCAGGAGGAGCGCGGCGGTCACCGCGGCAGCGACCCGCGGGCCGCGGGGGTCGACAGTGCCGGGCGGGGGAGGGGCGGTCGTGGGCGTCGGGCGGGTGCTCATCGGGTCTCCAGGAGTCGGTCGAGCTCGGTGGTCAGGGCGGCGCGGGTCGGTGCGCCGCCGATGCGGCAGCGCGGGACGCCCGCGGAGTCGAGGAGGAGGAGGGTGGGCGTCTGCCGGATGCGCAAGCGCGCGGCGAGGTCGGCGCGGTGCGTCAGATCGACGTCGAGGTACGCCAGCCCGGGCCGCTGCTGGACGAGTTCGTTCAGCATCCGCCGGACCGCGGGGCAGCGCGTACAGATCTCGGTTGAGAACTGCACGACGGTGGCGTGCTCGCCGAGCACGGCGCCGGGGAGCAGCGCGTCGGGATCGAGCGCGTCGGGATCGCGGTCGGTGCTGCGTGCGACGTGTCCGGTGAGACGGCGGTGCAGGAGACCGAGGGCCGTGCCGATCACGATCAGACCCGCGAGGGCGGCGGTGATCGCAACGGAATCCATGCGGGAAGGCTACGTCGCGCCCAGGCTCGCAGGGACCTCATGACGCGCCGTGACGCCCGGGTGTGCTTCCGGTCTGGTCTAGGTTCGAAGCCGTGACTGAACTGAACACCTCCAGCCCCGATGATCGGGCTCCTGTCTTCCGGAGCGATGTCGTCGTCGAGCTCGTCCGATCGAGTGCCCACGACTCCGACGTCCTCTTCGCCGCCCGCGTCTCGACGCAGGGCGAGAAGACGCTCGCCGAGGCCCTCGACGGTGAGGAAGCGGACGCCGAGCTGCGGCACAAGCGCGACCGCGGCCTGATCAACTACCTGATGCGCGACCGGCACGGCTCACCGTTCGAGCACAACTCGATGACCTTTTACGTTCAGGCGCCGATCTTCGTCTTCCGCGAGTTCATGCGGCACCGCATCGCCTCGTATAACGAGGAGTCCGGCCGCTACCGCGAGCTCCGCTCGGTCTTCTACGTGCCCGGCCCCGAGCGCAACCTGGTGCAGATCGGCAAGCCCGGCGCCTACTCGTTCGAGCCGGGCACCCCGGAGCAGGCCGAACTCGTCGCCGAGGAGACCCGCCGCGTCAGCACGCAGGCGTACGAGTCGTACCGACGGATGCTCGGCGAGGGCGTCGCCCGCGAGGTCGCCCGGATCGTGCTCCCGCTGAACATCTACTCCTCGATGTACGTCACGCTCAACGCCCGCTCACTGATGAACTTTCTCTCCCTGCGCACCAAGCGCGAGGACTCGACGTTCCCTTCCTTCCCGCAGCGCGAGATCGAGATGGCCGCCGAGCAGATGGAGGCGCACTTCCAGGAGCTGATGCCTCTCACCGCCGCCGCCTTCACCGCGAACGGCCGCGTCGCCCCCTAGCCGCCCGCGCTCCCGAGCGCGCCCGACTTACGCACCCTCGGTCCGCTCTGCTGCCGCCGTCCGTTGTGCAGGCCCCCGTCCGGTTTGCAGGAGTTGTTCCGGTTTGCAGGAGTTGTTCCGGTTTGCAGGAGTTGTTCCGGTTTGCAGGAGTTGTTCCGGTTTGCAGGAGTTGTTCCGGTTTGCAGGAGTTGTTCCGGTTTGCAGGAGAATTCTCATTGAGAGCGCTCTCTTCCGTTTGAGGCGGTGGGCTGAGCCCGCATCGCCTGCACACCGAACCGCAGCTCCTCCTCCACAGCACCCGATTCCCGGCACTATCCACTGATCGAAGACGTCGCCGCCCGCGCGGTCGTGGTCCCCATCACTCTCGATGCATGCGCTCCTCGACCTCAGCTCTCCTCCGTGCCGGAGGCGTCGCCAAAACAGCGCAATTCCTGCGCGAGGGGACGACTCAGCGAGAGCTGACCCGCGCTGTCGCCGCAGGCTCCCTCGTGCGCATTCGGAAGGGCTGGTACGCCCGTCCCGGTCTCGCCCCCTCCATCGAGCAGGCCTTTCGAGTAGGAGGGGTCCTCGCCTGCGCCGACGCGGCTGCCGTGCACGGGCTCTGGGTCCCGCACTTCCGCGGCCTCCACGTCGCGGTCCCGGATCGCGCATCACGGCTTCGCGATCGCGAGGAGTACCACCGGCGGCTCGCGCATGCACCGGACGTCGTCGTGCACTGGTCGGAGACGGCTCCGTCACCCTGCACGCTGGTGCAAAGCATCGAGGACTGCATCGTCACCGCCGCCCGATGCCAGGGCGCTGAGTTCGCCTTCGTGCTCCTCGAGTCCGCTCTGAGACTCCGGCTCGTCGGGAATTCAGCCAAGCAGCGGCTGCTGGCGAAGCTCCCTCCGAGGATCCGTAGGTTGTTGCTTCCTGCGGGTCGGCTCTCCGAGAGTGGTCTCGAATCGATGGTCGCTTTCCGTCTGCACCGCCTCGGTATTCGCTTCCGGCAGCAGGTCTGGATCGGCGCTCGCCGCGTCGACTTCCTCCTCGGCGAGGCACTCGTCCTCGAGATCGACGGAGCGGCCTTTCACGAGGCCGATGAGGACAACCGCCGCGACATCGAACTCGGACGCCGCGGCTACCGCATCCACCATTTCCGAACCTCGGCTATCCTCCGCCACTGGGATACCGCCGAAGCCGACATCTTCGCTGCGCTCTCGCGCGGCGACCATCTCCGCGCTTGACCTCTCCGATTTCGCCGTGCCCGCTGCTCCTCAGAGCTCTCTCGCCGTCACGCCTGTTCGCTGTGCAGGGAATCCCGACGACTCGAGCCAAAGCACGCGGTAAAACAGGCCGAAGTGCTGGAATGTCCTTCGAATCGGACCGTGTCCTGCAAATCGGACCGTGTCCTGCAAATCGGACCGTTTCCTGCGGATCCCCCACCGCACGCCCACCCATCGACGAGTCCAGCCCAGCACGCCGTCCGCGGCAGCGCGTCGCGGACCCCGCTACCCTGGCTCCGTGTCAACTCCGGAGAATCCCTTCGGCCAGGTCCTGGTCGCCCTGGTCACCCCGTTCACCGCCGACGGCGAGGTCGACTGGCCCGGCGTCGAGAAGCACATCGACGACTGCATCGCGGCGGGTGCCGACGGCATCGTGGTGACCGGCACCACGGGCGAGACCAGCACCCTCACCGACCCGGAGAAGCTCCGCCTGGTCGAGGTCGGTCGCTCGGTCGCTGACGGCCGCGCAAAGATCATCACCGGCGGCGGCTCAAACGAGACCGCCCACGCCATGCAGCTCGCCCGTCAGAGCGAGAAGGCGGGCGCCGATGGCAACATGATCGTCACTCCGTACTACAACAAGCCGACGCAGGCCGGTGTGCTCACCCACTTCCGGATGATCGCCGATGCGGCCGACCTGCCGGTCATCCTCTACGACATCCCGGGCCGCACTGGCGTCCCCATCCGCTACGAGACGATCCTGCGCGCGGCGAAGCATCCGAACATCCTCGCCGTGAAGGACGCGAAGGGGGATCTCTCCGAGGTCAGCCGCGTGCTTAATCAGACCGACCTGATGTACTTCTGCGGCGACGACGCGAACGTGCTTCCCGAGCTCGCCATCGGCGCCTCGGGGCTGATCGGCGTCACTGCGAACATTGCCGCGGCGCCGTACCGCACCATCGTCGACGCGGTGAACGCCGGCGACCTGCATACCGCGACGCGCGCGCATCAGCAGCTCGAGCCGCTCGTGCGCGCCCTGATGACGCACGTCCCCGGCACGGTTGCCGCGAAGTACATCCTGCACGGCCTCGGCCGCATCTCATCGCCGCGCGTGCGGCTGCCGCTGGTCGGTCCTGAGGAGTCGGAGGCGGCCCTCATCGAGGACGAGCTCGGGCTGGTCCGCGACATTCCGGGCGTCGATTTCTGCAACTTCCGGCCCGATCGCAACGCGGCAGCCGGCGGTGCCCTCCCGAGGGTTGCCGGCACCACCCGCTGAGCCCGAGCGGCGGCTCCCGAGAAGGCACCCGCAGAGAAAGAGGAGGGCGTAAGCCCAGTTCATCACTCCCGAACCCCTCGCCCCGGGCACCTTGCGGATCGGCCCCCTCGGCCCCCTCGGCTGCCTCGGCGAGATCGGGGGCAACATGACCGTGTTCAAGATCGACGGCAAGCTCCTGGTGGTCGACTGCGGCGTGCTCTTCCCGGAAGAGAACCAGCCGGGCGTCAACCTGTTCCTGGTTGATTCGACCAACGCCAACGTTCCCGGATTCACGCCGAACGAGCGGGACATCGGCCCGGTCATCGAGAGCGTGATGGCGAAGGCGACCCGCCGCGTCATCGTCGCCAGCTCCGCCCCGTCGTGGGCCGCTGGGTCAACACGACGTACCGTCGCCGTCCGATGATCGTGCCGCTGGTCATCGAGGCTTAAGGCTCCTCTCACAGGACCGATTCACGTCCCGGATGCGTGCCCGCGGCGCGGGTCACCGGAGCTGACGGGGGTGCCGGGTACGGTGGCCTCATGGCGACCAGTACCAAGACGACCTCGCGCGGGCGCGGCAGCGCGACTCCTCGCTCCGGCGCGCCGCGATCCGGCCGGGGTTCGAGCAAGGCGGCCGCCGAGACGAAGACGGTGGCTTTCGAGTCCGCGCCCCGCACGAACCCTGCGGTGCGGGTCTGGATGGCACTGGCCCACCTGGCGGGTGGCGCAGCCCGTGCCCTCGGTCCCGAGCGGTTGGCGAAGGAGGAGCGCCGCGACGGTGTTCCCTTCCTCCTGCTGCTGCTCGCGGTCGCCGGCGCGGTGGTGGAGTGGTTCCTCGCGACCGACCCGGTCGCCCTCGTCCTCGACGCCTGGAGCTTCGGTGGCTTCTTCGGCCGTGTGGCGTACGTCCTCCCCGTCGTCCTGCTGCTGTTCTCCCTCTGGCTGTTCCGCCACCCCCGTTCCGTCGACGACAACGGGCGGATCGGCGTCGGCGTCATCACGCTGCTCGTCGCCTCCGCAGGCCTCTGCCACGCGCACCTCGGCCTGCCTCAACCTGGACAGGGCATCGAGACGATGGCGGCGGCGGGAGGAGTCCTGGGCTGGCTCGTGGGTGCTCCCCTCGCGGCGATCGCGACGGTCCCGGGTGCCACCGTGCTGCTGTCGGTCGTGATCCTGCTCTCGCTCTTCATCATTACCAAGACCCCGCCGAACCGGATCAGAGCGCGCTCGCGCGAGCTCTACGGCTACCTCTTCGGAGCCCCTGTGCTCGACGACGAGGAGCGCGCGCGGCAGAAAGCCGAGCGGGCGGCCGCGAAGGCCGCGGCGAAGGCAGAGGCGGAGCAGGAGGAGAACTTCCAGCAAGACGGCGGGGAGCTGCCCTGGTGGCGGCGCACCGAGTCCGGTCGCGAGGACGAGCCGACCGTGCAGACCGAGCTTCCGATCGACTCCTTCACCGAGGTCATCGAGGGCACGGTGCCCGCCCGGGGGCGGGGGAAGGGCTTCGATACCGCGCTCGAGGAGCGCAACGACGAGGCGCATCCGCCCACGCGCTCCTACGCCACCGAGGTACTGGCCGAGGCCGAGACCGCCGAGGCGGCGCTTGCGCACCTCGAGCAGAGCGGCTCACGCCGCGGAGCGACCGGAGTGGTCGACGACGACGCGACCGAGATCATGCGGCTCGACCGACTCGATGTGGCGCCTGTCGTCCCCGTCCCGCCCGTCATCGAGACCGGCCCGATCACACCGCTCAGCGACGAGGACCCGACCGCCGGATTCGACTCGTCGTTCGAGGACGATGCCCCCTACCGGCTGCCGTCGGCGGCCACCCTCTCGACAGGGACTCCGTCGAAAGCGCGCTCGGCAGCCAACGACGACATGGTCCGAGCCATCACCGAAGTGCTGCGCCAGTTCAGCGTCGACGCGACCGTCACCGGCTTCTCCCGCGGCCCGACCGTGACCCGCTATGAGATCGAGCTCGGCCCGGGTGTGAAGGTGGAGCGCGTCACCGCGCTGAGCAAGAATCTCTCGTACGCGGTCGCCAGCAACGAGGTCCGGATCCTGTCCCCCATCCCGGGCAAGAGCGCGATCGGCGTCGAGATCCCCAACACCGACCGCGAGATTGTCTCGCTCGGTGATGTGTTGCGCTCGCCGGCCTCGACGACCTCCACCCACCCGATGACCATCGGCGTCGGAAAAGACGTGGAGGGCGGATACGTCGTCGCGAACCTCGCCAAGATGCCGCACCTCCTGGTCGCCGGCTCGACCGGCTCCGGCAAGTCCAGCTTCATCAATTCGATGATCACGAGCCTGCTGATGCGCGCGCGACCGCAGGACGTGCGCATGGTCCTGATCGACCCCAAGCGCGTCGAGCTCACGATCTACGGTGGCGTACCGCATCTGATCACTCCGATCATCACGAACCCCAAGAAGGCAGCCGAGGCGTTGCAGTGGGTCGTGAAGGAGATGGACATGCGCTACGACGATCTCGCGTCGTTCGGCTTCCGTCACATTGACGACTTCAATGCAGCGGTCCGCGGCGACGGGATCAAGCTCCCGGCCGGCAGCAACCGTGTGCTCAAGCCGTACCCGTATTTGCTCGTCGTGGTCGACGAGCTCGCCGACCTGATGATGGTCGCCCCTCGTGACGTCGAGGACTCGATCGTGCGTATCACCCAGCTCGCGCGCGCCTCCGGCATCCACCTCGTCCTCGCCACCCAGAGGCCCAGCGTCGATGTGGTGACCGGCCTGATCAAGGCCAACGTGCCCAGCCGCCTCGCCTTCGCGGTGACGAGCGTGACCGACTCGCGCGTGATCCTCGACCAGCCCGGAGCCGACAAGCTGATCGGGCAGGGAGATGGTCTGTTCCTCCCGATGGGCACGAACAAGCCCCTGCGTGTGCAGGGGGCCTGGGTGCGCGAAGACGAGGTCGCCAAGGTGGTCGAGCACGTCACGCGGCAGGCCCAGCCCGAGTACCGCCAGGACATCACGGTTCAGGCGCAGCGCAAGGAGATCGACTCCGACATCGGCGACGACCTCGAGCTGCTGATGGCCGCGGCCGAACTCGTGGTCAGCACGCAGTTCGGCTCGACCTCGATGCTCCAGCGCAAGCTGCGCGTCGGCTTCGCCAAAGCCGGACGTCTGATGGACCTGCTCGAATCGCGCGACGTCGTCGGCCCGTCCGAGGGGTCCAAGGCCCGCGACGTGCTGGTCACCGCAGAGCAGCTGGCGGGAGTCCTCGCACGGATGCGCGGTGAGGAGCCGGGCGAGGGGACCGCTTCGCCGTCCCCGGTCGGGCCCAGTACCTCCGCGGACCCGCTGGCCGAGCCGTCCGGCCCCGTCGCGACCGACTACCACGACGATGACGAGGGGCCCGGCGAGGACGCCTGGGCGCTGACGGGACGCGAGTGACACCCGCGGTCGCTCGCCGGAGAACGAACGGTGGAGCACGATGAGCACTCCGACGGCACCGGCTTCGGCCCGGTCCGGAAACTGGAACCTGCCCAACGCGATCACGATCATCCGGATCCTGCTGGCGCCGATCTTCTTCTGGCTGCTCCTGGCCGACGGCGGGCAGGACGGCGGGATCCGCATCGCCGCGGCGCTGCTGTTCATCATCGCCATCGCGACGGACGGCATCGACGGGCACATCGCCCGCAGCCGCGGTCTGGTGACCGACCTCGGCAAGCTGCTCGACCCGATCGCGGACAAGGTTCTCACCGGGGCCGCGCTCGTCGGACTTTCCCTCCTCGGGGAGCTGGCGTGGTGGGTCACGATCGTGATCCTCGTCCGGGAGATCGGCATCACCGTATTCCGGATGGCCGTACTCTCGGACCGGGTGATCCCGGCCTCCCGCGGTGGCAAGCTCAAAACGATCGTGCAGTCGGTTGCGATCTCCCTCGCTCTCCTCCCCCTGTGGGCGGTACTGGGCGAGTGGGTGCATGTGCTGAACGGGATCACGATGACCGCCGCCGTGGTGCTCACGGTCGTGACCGGGATCGACTACCTCGTCGATGCCGCCCGTCAGAGCCGATCGCCGCGGCCGAAGAAGTGACGCCCGCGGACCTGATCGCCGAGCTCCGCCGCCGGGGCGTCGATCTCGCTGTCGCGGAATCGCTCACAGGCGGCGCGCTCAGCTCGGCGCTGGTAGAGGTCCCTGGAGCCTCCGCCGTCTATCGCGGGGGAGTGGTGAGCTATGCCACCGAGCTCAAGCACCGCCTCCTCGGAGTCGATGCCCGTGTTCTCGAGGCGCGCGGACCGGTCGATCCCGGAGTCGCCCTACAGATGGCCCGGGGAGCGGCGTCGCGTCTGGCTGCGAATGAGCGGCTCACCCTGGGCCTGGCCACCACGGGCGTGGCCGGCCCGGATCCGCAGGGAGGAGCGGCGGTTGGTACGGTCTTCGTGGCCGCCGTGCTCGGAGCAGATGAGCTCGTCCGCGAACACCGCTTCGACGGGGACAGGGCGGCGATCCGCTCCGCATCCGTCGGGGCCGTCCTTACACTCGGCGCCGAGTTGCTCGCCCACCGGGCATGAGGCGGATCCCCAGTCTCGACCGAGGTTCGGAATGCGCCGCATTGCGGCCCGGTTACATCTGGTATCGCTCACACGCAAAGTCCAGTCATCCGGTATTAGAGTCATCACCATACGAACCGGGTAGTGAACAGCTATCCGGTTCTCTCGTCCCAGCCCCCCGATCACGTGCTCCGGAGCATCCGGGCGCCCGTACTCCCGGAGCAGGTGCGCGACACGCGGTTGATGTGGAGAAGGAGGGTCCAGTGGTTCTAGTTCGTCAGGAGATCGGCGATGTCCTCAGGGACTTTCGCCTGCAGAAAGGTCGTACGCTCCGTCAGGTGGCGGGCAAGGCGAGCGTGGCGCTCGGCTACCTGAGCGAGGTCGAACGCGGTCAGAAGGAGGCCTCCTCGGAGATCCTCGCCTCTGTCGCCGACGCTCTCGACACCCCTATTTCGGTGATCATGCGTGAAGTCGGCGATCGCCTCGCCGTCATCGAAGGCATCGACACCATCCCCGACACCATCCCGGCCGACATGGTCGCCGGCTTCGACGCAGACCTCGTCGCGCAGTAGTCGGCTCCCGTCCTCTCCCACCCACCGCACCCGGTTCCACACGAAGGGCGCCCAGGCTTCGGCCGGGCGCCCTTCGGCATTCCCGGAGGAGCGGTGCGGGGGAGCGGCTAGCGTGGAGCCATGCGCTTGAGCGAGTTCCGCCGGCTGGTCGACGAGGAGTTCGGCGCCGGGTATGCGCGCGTGCTGGTCTCGGACCTCGTGCTCACGGAGTTGGGCGGGCAGACCGCCGAGCAGGCGCTCGCGGACGGCGCGGAGCCGCGGGACGTCTGGCTCGCCCTGTGCCGAGCCAGTGATGTCCCGGAGGTGCGCTGGCATGGCAGGGATCCGAGCAAGCGCCGACGGTGACATCACCGACCGAAGCCGTGTTCGACACGCCGGCGTCATCTGATCGAATTCGTGTTCGAGCGGTCTAAGCTCCTCCACAGAAGCAGAAACGGCTCCGTCTCCACGGAGTCGCTCTCGCTCGGCACCGATGTCGGTGGTCGGGCGTACCGTCGGAGACACCTGAACGGATCTGCTTCACCGCCTTGTCGCAGCCGGCCGGCACTGTCACTCCGACAGCCTCCGGCATGTCGCGACAGCCTGTAGGCGACATACACGACGAAACGAGAGCGAGACGGCCATGCCCAGTTCCTCCGACCGCGAGAAGTCCCTCGAGACTGCGCTCGCCCAGATTGATCGCCAGTTCGGCAAGGGTGCGGTCATGCGCCTGGGCAGCGATGAACGCGCTCCCGTCGAGGTGATCCAGACCGGTTCCATCGCGCTCGACGTCGCTCTCGGGATCGGTGGGTTGCCCCGTGGCCGCATCGTCGAGATCTATGGTCCCGAGTCTTCCGGCAAGACCACGCTCACCCTGCACGCGATCGCGAACGCGCAGCGCAACGGAGGTATCGCTGCCTTCATCGACGCCGAGCACGCACTCGACCCCGAATACGCCAAGAAGCTCGGAGTCGACATCGACTCGCTCCTCGTGTCGCAGCCCGATACGGGAGAGCAGGCGCTCGAGATCGCCGACATGCTCGTGCGCTCCGGCTCGATCGACCTCATCGTGATCGACTCCGTGGCCGCGCTCGTGCCGCGTGCCGAGATCGAGGGCGAGATGGGTGACTCCCACGTCGGCCTCCAGGCCCGCCTTATGTCGCAGGCCCTGCGCAAGCTCACGGGTGGTCTGAACACCACCAACACCACGATGATCTTCATCAACCAGCTGCGGGAGAAGATCGGCGTCTTCTTCGGGAGCCCCGAGACCACCGCCGGTGGCAAGGCTCTCAAGTTCTACGCGTCCGTCCGTCTCGACATCCGCCGCATCGAGACACTGAAGGATGGCACCGAGGCGGTCGGTAACCGCACCCGCGTCAAGGTCGTGAAGAACAAGATGGCCCCGCCCTTCAAGCAGGCCGAGTTCGACATTCTTTACGGCATCGGGATCTCGCGCGAGGGAAGCCTCATCGACTTCGGTGTCGAGCACGAGATCGTCCGCAAGTCCGGCGCCTGGTACACCTACGACGGCGACCAACTCGGGCAGGGCAAGGAGAAGGCGCGGCAGTTCCTGATCGACAACCCCGATGTGGCCGCCGAGATCGAGAAGCGCATCCTGGTCAAGCTCGGCGTAGTCGCAGACCCGAACTCGGCCGTCGAGGCCGCTCCGGTTGCGATCGAGACCAAGCAGCCCGTCCGCAAGGGCGCCTAGCCCGTGGCGGAGAAGGCCGCGGAGGGCGCCGGGGGACGTCCCGTGGCCTTCCTGCCCTGGGTCGACCGGAGCGCGGCAGGAGAGGAGGGCTGGGCGGCCGTGGCACCGGACACCGAACGTGCTGGCGCAACACCGGAGTCGCGGGAACCCGAGGCTGTGAACTCGACCGAACGGGAGGCCACGAGCCGGCGGTCGGGCGTGTCCGCTGCCGGTTCCCGTGGGTCCGACGCGCCCGAGCGGATCGCGGAGCTGTCGGCCCATATCGCTCGGCGTGCACCGGCCTTCGTCGAGGACACAGACGACGAGGAAGCGGTCGAGGGACCCCGGGAGGTCGACCCCGAGCAGGTCGCCGACAGGATCGTGCGGGGACTCTCTCGCAAGAGCCTGTCGGTCGCCGAGGTGGAGGCGCGGCTCTACACCGAGGGGGTCGCCGAGAAGGACGCCCTCGAGATCGTCGAGCGCTTCACTCGGTTCGGCTATCTCGACGACCTCAAGATGGCGGAGCAACTGGTTGTGTCGCTGCGCGACCGCAAGAAGCTGGGCCGCTCCTCCATCCAGCAGGAGCTCCGCGCCCGCAAGCTCCCCCCCGATGTCATTGCCTCCGCGCTGGACGAGCTTGACGGCGACGACGAGTACCGCACGGCGCTCGAGCTGGCGTGTAAGCGCCTGCCGAGCCTGCGCTCGCTCTCACACGAGGTCGCCGAGAGACGCCTCACGGGGTTCCTCGCCCGCCGCGGATATGCCGGCGGTCTCGTGCAGCGCGTTGTTCGCGAGACGATCCGCACGCCCGGGTCGAGCGTCCGCTTCCGCTGAGACGGCTGACGGGATGCGGCCGGGCCGGCGCGTAGAATCGCACACCATGAGCATGCTCGCTAGCGCCCCGTCGCCCGTCGCCGAGTCCCGGCCGAGGACCTACGAGGTCCGCACGTTCGGGTGCCAGATGAACGTGCACGACTCCGAGCGGCTGAGCGGCTCGCTCGAAGCGGCGGGCTACGTGTCGGCAGGCGGAGCCGAAGCAGACGTGGTCGTGATCAATACCTGCGCGGTCCGCGAGAACGCCGACAACAAGCTCTACGGCCACCTCGGCCACCTCGCCTCGGTCAAGCGCCGCCACGGCGACATGCAGATCGCGGTCGGCGGATGCCTCGCCCAAAAGGACAAGGACGTCATCCTCGATCGCGCCCCCTGGGTCGATGTGGTCTTCGGCACGCACAACATGGGCTCCCTCCCGAGTCTGCTCAAGCGCGCCCGGCACAACGACGAAGCGCAGCTCGAGATCCTCGAGTCGCTCGACGTCTTCCCCTCCACTCTCCCCACCAAGCGCGAGTCGACCTCCAGCGGCTGGGTCTCGATCTCGGTCGGCTGCAACAACACCTGCACTTTCTGCATCGTGCCCTCGCTCCGCGGCAAGGAGAAGGACCGGCGTCCTGGCGACGTGCTCGCCGAGATCCAGGCGCTCGTCGATGACGGCGCGATCGAGGTCACGCTCCTCGGTCAGAATGTCAACTCCTACGGCGTCGAGTTCGGTGACCGGCAGGCGTTCTCGAAGCTCCTACGCGCTGCCGCCACGATCGAGGGCCTCGAGCGCATTCGCTTCACCAGCCCCCACCCGGCCGCGTTCAGCGACGACGTGATCGACGCTATGGCCGAGACGCCAGCGGTCATGCCGCAGCTGCACATGCCGTTGCAGTCCGGGTCGGACCGTATCCTCAAGGCGATGCGCCGCTCGTACCGCTCGGAGAAATTCCTCGGCATCCTCGAGCGTGTGCGCGCCCGCATCCCGCACGCGGCGATCAGCACTGACATCATCGTCGGATTCCCCGGCGAGACCGAAGTCGACTTCCAGGAGACCCTTCGGGTCGTCGAGCAGGCGCGTTTCGCTTCGGCCTTCACGTTCCAGTACTCCATCCGGCCCGGCACCCCCGCGGCGACATTGCCCGACCAAATCCCGAAGGCCGTCGTGCAGGAGCGCTACGAGCGCCTCACCGCCCTGCAGGATGCCATCAGCGAGCAGGAGAACCGCACGATCGTCGGGCGCGAGGTCGAGGTGTTGGTGGCGACGGGGGAGGGCCGCCGTGACACCGAGACCCACCGGCTGAGTGGCCGCGCGGAGGACAGCCGTCTGGTGCACTTCGACGTTCCCGCAGGCTCCGAGCAGCCGCGTCCCGGCGACGTGGTCTCGGTGCTGGTCACCCGGGCCGCCCCGTTCTACCTTCTCGCCGATTCGCCGGACGGAGCCCCGCTCCGCATCCGCCGCACCCGCGCGGGAGACGCGTGGGACCGGGCGCAGACCGAGTCCTGCGGCGCTCCGGCGACCCCCGGCGTCGCCGGAGCGCCGCGGGTCTCGCTCGGACTGCCCTCCCTGCGAGTGCAGAGCACCAGCACTCTGACCACGCCGATCGACGGTGCCGCCGATGGCGAGCGCTGAGCACGGGGCCCCCGGGCCCGCACTGATCGCGATCGTCGGCGCGACCGGCACCGGCAAGACCGCGCTCTCGCTCGATCTCGCCGAGGCGATCCGGAGCGAGGGCGGTTCTGCCGAGATCGTCAATTCGGACGCGACCCAGCTCTACCGCGGGATGGACATCGGCACCGCGAAGCTCGCCGTCGAGGAGCGCCGCGGCATCCCACACCATCTCTTCGACGTGCTCGACCTGACCGAGGAGGCCTCGGTCGCTCGTTATCAGACCGAGGCCCGGCGCGTGATCGAGGAGGTCCAGGCCCGCGGCGCGACACCGATCCTGGTGGGCGGGTCCGGTCTCTACGTGTCGAGCGTCCTCTTCGAATTCTCCTTCGCGGGGACCGACCCCGAGGTGCGGCGCCGGCTCGAGGAAACGGCCACGCGCGAGGGCCTGGGCGTCCTCGTCGGGCGACTGCGGGCGATCGACGAGGCTGTCGCCGAGCGGATCGGCCCGCACAACGCTCGGCGCATCATCCGGGCGCTCGAGATCGCCGAACTCACCGGTGGTCGTACCCATAGCGCCCTGATGCCCAATGAGCCCGTCGCCTGGTGTGCGACCTCGACCCTCTTCCTCGAGGCGCCGCGGGAGGAACTGGTGCAGTGGCTCGACCGGCGGACCGAGCTCATGTGGGCGGGCGGGATGCTCGACGAGGTCGAGCGCCTGGTCCCGCTGGGTCTCGAGAGGGGCGTCACCGCGCGGCGCGCGATCGGGTACGACCAGGCTCTCGCCCAGCGCGCCGGCACCCTGACGCAGCGGGAGGCGATCGCGGCCACCCAGTCCCTCACCCGGCGCTACGCCCGTCGACAGAACAGCTGGTTCCGTCGTTACACCGGGGCTCACCGGCTCCCGTACGACGCGCCCGAACTGGTGGCTCGCGCGCGCGCCGCCGCCCAGACCGCAGCGCCGGGTCCTCGGTAGGCTGTCCGCCATGACGATCGAGCTGCACTTCACCAAGGGCCAGGGCACGGGCAACGACTTCGTGCTCTACAGCGACCCGGACGGTGAGGTGGACCTCTCGCCCGCTCAGGTCGCGATGATCTGCGACCGGCACTTCGGCGTCGGGGCCGACGGTGTTATCCGGGCGGTCCGCTCCAGGGCGATCCCGGAGGGTGCTGCCTCACTCGCCGAGGAGAGCGAGGCGGAGTGGTTCATGGACTACCGCAACGCTGACGGCTCGATCGCGGAGATGTGCGGCAACGGCATCCGCGTCTACGCGGCGTTCCTGCTCGCCGCCGGACTCGCCGCGCTCGAGCCCGGTGACACCCTCCCGATCGGCACCCGCGCGGGAGTGCGCGACGTGACGCGGAGCGGTGCTGGCTTCCAGGTCGACCTCGGCCGCTGGGAGCTGGCGGGCGGCGAGCCACTGGTGCGGGCTAAGGAGCTGAGCGTCGCGCGGCCCGGACTCGGACTCGACCTCGGCAACCCGCACGTCGTCGTCGCGCTGAGCAACGACGAGGAACTCGAGTCCGCCGATCTCTCCTACATCCCTCACCTCGACCCGGAGCCGACCGTCGGGGCGAACGTCGAGTTCGTCGTGCCCGGCGAGCCCCTCGTTCACGACGGTATCGGTCGGATTCGGATGCGCGTGCACGAGCGCGGCAGCGGTGAGACCCTCAGCTGCGGCACTGGCGCGGCCGCGGCAGCCCTGGCGGTACGTCACTGGGCGGGAGCCCGCGCCCCGCAGTCGTGGCGCGTCGAGGTGCCGGGGGGCACGCTCGGCGTGACCATGTTCGCGGCGGAGGAGGGCGAGCACGTCGGACTCTCCGGTCCGGCCCACCTGGTCTTCACCGGTACCATCCGGCTCGACTGATCCGCCGGCTCAGGCCGAGCGCGTCGTGCGCAGCACCCGGAAGCCCTTCGCGGAGCTGACCCGCTCCACTTCGAGCCGACCGGCGAAGGCGTCGGTGAGCCAGGTTTGCAGCGAGTCGGATCCGAGGTTGCGCTGGACGACGAGCCAGGCGTCGGCACCCGCCTCCAGCCTGGGCAGCCAGCGCTCCAGGAGCAGGTGCAGCTCTTCCTTGCCGATGCGGATTGGCGGATTCGACCAGACGGTGCGAAAGCGCACGTCGGCGGGAACATCATCGGGCAGCACAGCGTTGACGTTGAGGACGCCGAGATCCTCGCAGTTGCGACGGACCAGTTCGAGCGACCGCTGGTTAACGTCGACCGCCCATACCCGGGCGTCGGGGGAGGCGAGGGCGAGCGCGAGGGTGATCGGACCCCAGCCGCAGCCGAGGTCCAGCAGGTCCCCGCCGGTGGGGGCGTCCGGTACAGCGTCCAGCAGGACGCGCGTGCCGAGATCGACGTGACCGGGGCTGAACACTCCTCCTGCCGTCGTGACCTCCAGGTCGCGGCCGGCCAGGCGGGCCGGGATCCTGCGGGGCCGGAGGTCGCCGTCGGGAGTGCTCGAGAAGTAGTGCTCGCCGGCCATGAGAAGTGAACCTATCAACACCTGAGGAGTTAGTGTTATCCGGATGACGGAAGACCTGAACGAGACCGACACGACCGAGGCCGTGGACGTCGTCTCGAGGGTCCTGGCGAACGCGCAGTCGCGCTCGACAGGGTACTCGCGCTTCGTCCCGGGTGGAGCCCAGGCGCTGCAGAGCGCCGGCCACGAGGGCGACAACAGCGACGGCAAGAACAGCGACGGCGAACAGTTCGACCGCGACGACCGGCAGGCTCTGCGTCGCGTCGCCGGGCTGTCGACCGAACTCGAGGACGTCACAGAGGTCGAGTACCGCCAGGTGCGCCTCGAGAACGTCGTGCTGATCGGCGTCTACTCGCAGAACTCGCTCGAGGACGCCGAGAACTCGCTGCACGAGCTCGCCGCCCTGGCGGAGACCGCGGGAGCGACCGTACTCGACGGCCTGCTACAGCGCCGCCCGCACCCGGACCCGAGCACCTACCTGGGCAAGGGCAAGGCGCAGGAGCTCGCCGGGCTCGTCGCCGCTCTCGGCGCCGACACGGTCGTCGCCGACACCGAGCTCGCACCGAGCCAGCGCCGAGCGCTGGAGGACGTGGTGAAGGTGAAGGTGATCGACCGCACCGCAGTGATCCTCGACATCTTCAGCCAGCACGCCACGAGCCGTGAGGGCAAGGCGCAGGTCGAGCTTGCGCAGCTCGAGTACCTGCTGCCCAGACTCCGCGGCTGGGGTGAGTCGATGTCCCGTCAGGCCGGCGGCCAGGTCGGCGCGGGAGCCGGAATGGGCTCGCGCGGACCGGGTGAGACCAAGATCGAGCTCGACCGCCGCCGGATTCACACCAGGATGGCGCGATTGCGGAAGCAGATCACCGCGATGAAGCCCGCTCGTGAGGCCAAGCGCGCGAACCGCAAGCGCAACGCCGTCCCTTCTGTGGCGATCGCGGGCTACACCAATGCCGGCAAGTCGAGCCTGCTCAACCGGATGACCCGCGCGGGAGTCCTGGTCGAGAACGCGCTGTTCGCCACCCTGGACGCGACCGTCCGCAAGGCGCAGACGAGCGATGGCCGCGTTTACACGCTCGCCGACACTGTCGGGTTCGTTCGAGCGCTCCCGCACCAGTTGGTCGAGGCGTTCCGCTCCACGCTCGAGGAGGTGGCCGACTCCGATGTGATCGTCCACGTCGTCGACGCCTCTCACCCCGATCCCGCGGGCCAGATCAACACGGTGCGCGACGTGATCGGTGAGGTGGGCGCGCGCAGCATCCCCGAGATCATCGCGTTCAACAAGGCGGATTTGGTGGATGAGGGAACGCGGTTGGTACTGCGCGGGCTCGCCCCAGACGCGGTCTTCGTGTCGGCACGCAGCGGTGAGGGCATCAAGGAGCTGGAGGCGCGGATCGCCGAGATCCTGCCCGAGCCGGACGTCGAGATCGACCTGCTCGTACCGTACGACCGCGGCGACGTGACCTCGCACCTGCACCGCAGCGGCCGGATTCTGTCGACGCAGTACGTCGAGGGCGGCACGCATGTGATCGCCCTGGTGCACGCCGACCTCGCGGGCTCGCTCGCCGAGTTCGCAGTGCCTCGGGCGGCCATACAGGCCTGATCCCGGTACCGAAGCGCTCGCCTCCCGCTCGGGAGGCGGGCGTTTCGTGCATCGGCGACGACATACGACGTCACACCCGTTCATCCGACGTCACACGTCTCGACTCCGGCGTCCATCGTTCCTACTCTGGTCCGCGAGGCGCCGACCGGCGCGTGGAGCGACAGCCGAGCCCGGCACCCGCCCGAACCCAGCCGACCCTCCGGGGTTGAACGAGGAACGGAGGGCACTGCGGTGTCGGAGCAGCGATCGGAGTCGGACCCCGCCTGTCCGCGCGTCCCGTTTTCGTTCGAGGTCTACCCGCCGCGGACCGCCGCCGGCTCTCTCGCGCTCACGCGAACAGTCGACCGGCTCGCGGCCGCCGGCCCCTCCTTCGTCTCGGTCACCTACGGGGCGCAGGGCTCCTCGCGGAGTGCGTCGCTCGGGATCCTGCGCTACCTGCTCGAGCGGACAGCCACTCCGGCCCTCGCACACATCACCTGTGTCGGCTCGACGCACGCGGAGGCGAGTCGCCTCGTCCGCGAGTTCCTTGAGGCCGGGGTCACCCGCTTCCTCGCGCTGCGAGGTGACCGGCCGACCGGGATACCGGAGGATGCGGCGATCCTCGGCGAGCTCGCCAGCGCCGCGGAACTGGTGCAGCTGATCCACCGCGTGCAGGCCGAGCGCGAGCCATACGGAGCGATGCCGGTGCCAGGACTGCGGAACGCGCAGTGTGTGGACGTGGCGGCGCGGCCGCACGCGGAGGTCGCCGTCGCGGCGTTTCCGAACGGACACCCGCGCTCGCGCTCGCGGACGCAGGACATCGACGTCTTGCTAGCGAAGGAGGCGGCCGGAGCGTCGTTCGCCCTCACTCAGCTCTTCTTCCACGCCGACGACTACCTGCGCTTCGTCGACCGCGCTCGCGCGGCAGGACTGCGGATGCCGATCATCCCGGGTGTGATGCCCGTCACCAGCCCCGCCCGGCTGAGGCGGATGCTGGAGCTCAGCGGCGAGGACCTGCCCGCCGATCTCGCGATCGCCCTCGACGTCGAGCCGGACGACGAGGCTCGGATGCGGATCGGCGTCGAGTACGCCGCGAGACTAATCCGCACCGTCGTTGACGGGGGCGCCCCCGCCGTCCACCTCTACGCCTTCAACCGCGACGAGGCGGTGCTGGCCGTGCTGGCCGAAAGCGGGCTGCTGCCGCCCGGATCCGCGCCGACCCTCCCGACCGCCACCTCTCCGTCCACCCCGTCCCCTCAGGAGCGAACCGCATGAGCACTACACCCGCCTTCCCGACCGGAACCGTCCTCGGCTACCCCCGTATCGGACGCCGCCGCGAGCTGAAGAGAGCCGTCGAGTCGTTCTGGTCCGGCACCGTCACCGCCGAGCAGGTGGAGGAGGAGGGTGCCGCACTGCGCGCCGCCACCCGTGAGCGCCTGCTCGCCCTCGGCCTCGGCCGCGACGACTCGTCGATCCCCGAGGCGCACTCCTTCTACGACCAGGTGCTCGATACCGCGCTCGCGGTCGGCGCGATCCCGGAGCGCTTCGCGGACCTCGTCGTCGACGGAGCGATCGACCTGGCCGGATCCTTCACGCTGGCCCGCGGTGACGGCGATCGGCCGCCGTTGGAGATGACCAAGTGGTTCGACTCCAACTACCACTACCTCGTGCCTGAGATCGGTCCAGAGACGTCGTTCTCGCTCGCGGACACCCGCCGGGTGCGCGAGGTCGAGGAGGCGCGTGCGGCCGGCTTCACCACGCGGCCCGTGCTGGTCGGGCCGGTTACCTTCCTCCTGCTCGCGAAGCCCGACGCGGCAGCACCGGCGGGCTTCTCTCCACTCTCGCGCCTCGCGGACCTTGTCCCCGTTTACGCTCAGCTGCTCGGTCGCCTCCGCGAGGCCGGGGCCGAGTGGGTCCAGCTCGACGAGCCGGCGCTGGTGTCGGAGTCGCTGGGCGTGCCGCGGGAGCGCGTTCTTGCGGCCGTCGAGTCGGCCTATGGGCTGCTCGCCGGTGCGCAGGAGCGGCCCGCGCTGTTCGTCGCAGCGCCTTACGGCACCCTCGGCGATGCCCTTCCGGTCCTCGTTCAGGCGGGCGTCGAGGCCGTCGGCGTCGATCTCGTGAAGGGCGCCGCTCCGACCGCGGTGCCCGGACTCGAGCGCACCGTGCTCGTGGCCGGAGTAGTCGACGGGCACAACGTGTGGCGCGGCGACCTCTCGGCCGCGCTAGAGAAAGCGGAGGCACTGCGTCCGCTCGCCGAGAGCGTCGCCGTCTCCAGCTCCACCTCGCTCTTTCACCTGCCGCACGATGTCGCCGACGAGCCCGATCTCGATCCGCGTCTGGCGTCGTGGCTCGCCTTCGCCGACCAGAAGATCGAGCAGGTCGCCGTGCTCGCGCGGGGTCTTCGCGAAGGTCGGGTCGCCGTCAGCGCGGAGCTCGAGGCCGCGACCGCCGCCTGGGAGGACCGCCGGACGGCGCCGGGAGTGCGTGACGGCGTCGTGCGCACCCGAGTCACGTCCCTCCGCCCCGAGGATCGGCACCGGGCGCCCGCCGCCGAGCGCCTCGCCGCCCAGGAGGAGGCACTCCGCCTGCCGCCGCTGCCCACGACGACGATCGGCTCGTTCCCGCAGACGCGCGAGATCCGCACGGCCCGTGCTGCCCTCAGCCGGGGCGACCTCTCTGCCGAGCAGTACATCGAGCGGATGCGGGAGGAGATCGAGCGGGTGGTGCGCCTGCAGGAGGAGCTCGGCCTCGACGTGCTGGTGCACGGTGAACCCGAGCGCAACGACATGGTGCAGTACTTCGCGGAGCACCTCGACGGCTTTGCGGTGACGCGGAACGGTTGGGTGCAGTCCTACGGCAGCCGCTGCACGAGGCCCTCGCTGCTGTGGGGTGACGTCTCGCGCCCGGCGCCGATCACGGTCGAGTGGTCGGCGTTCGCTCAGTCGCGCACCGACCGGCCGGTGAAGGGGATGCTGACCGGACCGGTGACGATTCTCGCCTGGTCGTTCGTCCGTGACGACCAGCCGCTCGCTGAGACGGCCGATCAGGTCGCTCTCGCGCTGCGCGAGGAGATCGCCGATCTGGAGCGGGCGGGGATCCGCATCGTGCAGGTGGACGAGCCGGCGCTCCGGGAGCTGCTGCCGCTCGAGGCGGCGGCGCGACCCGCCTATCTGGAGTGGTCGGTCGGCGCCTTCCGGCTCGCGACGGGTGCAGCGGCGACGGCGACCCAGATCCACACGCACCTCTGTTACTCCGAGTTTGGAGTCGTGATCGACGCGATCGACCGGCTCGACGCGGACGTGACCAGCATCGAAGCGGCGCGTTCGCGGATGGAGGTGGTAGCGGACATCGAACGCTCGGGCTTCGCGCGGGGGATCGGACCGGGCGTCTGGGACATCCACTCGCCGCGGGTGCCGAGCGACGACGAAGTCGGCGAGCTCATCCGAACCGCTCTCGGCTCGATCCCGGTGCGCCAGCTCTGGATCAACCCGGACTGCGGGTTGAAGACGCGCGGATACGACGAGACGCTCGCCTCCCTTCGCGCGATGGTGGCCGCCGCGACGCAGGCCCGCGCCTCGCTCGCGGCCGTCTGAGCACTCCGCACTCAGGAGGGGCCCGGTCGGCGGTACGTCGATCCGGGCCCCTCCTGCGCTGCCACCTCAGACCGAGCGGAGGACCGCGACGATCTTCCCGAGCACCTCGGCCTCGTCGCCGAGGATCGGCTCGAAGTTGGAGTTTCGCGGAAGTAGCCAGGTATGGCCGTCGCGCTGGCGAAGCACCTTGACGGTGGCCTCACCGTCGAGCATCGCCGCCACGATCTCGCCGTTCTCGGCGGTGCGCTGGGAGCGGACGACGACCCAGTCGCCGTCGCAGATCGCGGCGTCGATCATCGACTCGCCGACGACCTTGAGTATGAAGAGCTCGCCCTTACCGACGAGCTGGCGCGGCAGCGGGAAGACCTCGTCGATCTGCTGGTCGGCCATGATCGGCACGCCCGCGGCGATGCGGCCGACGAGGGGGACCATCGCCGCGTCGCCGACTGGGGCGGTCGACTCGAACGAGCCGTCGTCCTCGGTGGAGCTGGGCACGTCGATGAGGATCTCGAGCGCGCGAGGGCGGTTGGGGTCGCGGCGTAGGTAGCCGCTGAGCTCGAGCTGGTTGAGCTGGTGAGTGACGCTCGAGAGCGAGGCGAGCCCGACGGCGTCGCCGATCTCGCGCATGCTCGGCGGGTAGCCGCGACTCGATACGGAGCGTTGGATCGCGTCCATGATCGCGAGCTGCTTCGCGCTCAGGCTCTTCCGGCGCCGACCGGCGGCGGCCTTCGTCTTGGCGGCCGACATACCGGCCGTTCGCGCGTCGCTCACGATGCTCCCTCTGTCCCGCCGCGCACGCCGCGTGCGCGCCCGCCCGGTCGCGACCCGACATGGAATGTCGGTGGTCGCTGCTCTACTACGACCAGGCTCTCGAAACTGTATCCGCCGGGAGTCAGCATGCGGAACATTCGTTCGAGTGTGTCGCGAGCGAGTTCGGCTGCGGATCGACCGAACCGGTCTCTTGACCAGCTCGGTGTTCGAATATATGTTCGGTACAGGCGTTCGGGGTAGCCCTCCCGGCCGAGGGCCTCCCCGAATCCCTGTTGAAAGGAGCGATCCCATGACCGCACAGCTCACCTCCCGCCCGCTGCAGCAGGTGCACGCGGCTCCGTCCGTGTCGGCCCCGCATCAGGTGACGGCCCCGCAGTCCCGTTCGGAGCAGCAGAGCGCTCCTGCGCAGACGCGCGTCGTCCGCACGCACCTGCGGCTCACCCGCCGAGGCCGTGCCGTGGTCGCCGCGTTCGGTGCGCTGCCGGTGGTCGCTGGCGCGTTCGCGTTCGGGCTCAACGGCGGAGGGGCGGTCGCGTCGAGCGACCAGGCTGCGGTCGAGTTCCAGTACGTCACCGTCCACGCGGGGGAATCGCTGTGGTCGCTCGCGGAAGAGCTCGCGCCCCAGTCCGACCCGCGCGACGTGGTCGACGACATCCTCTCGCTGAATCAACTTTCCAGCGCAGGTGTCGAGCCCGGCCAGCGCCTGGCGATCCCGGCGGAGTACGACACCGCGCGCTGAGGCATGGCCACTCGCCTCGCTACTATTCCCTGGTGACGACTCTCGACGACCTCCCCCTCCGCGACGACCTTCGAGGCAAGCGCCCGTACGGTGCACCGCAGGCCGTCGTCCCTGTGGCCCTTAACGTCAACGAGAACACCCACCCGGTCCCGGACGACGTGATCGCCGACATCGTCGGCCGCGTGTCCCAGGCCCTGCGTGCCGTCAACCGGTACCCCGATCGGGAGTTCCGCGAGCTGCGCGAGGCGCTCGCTGGCTATTTGGGGCACGGCCTCACCGCCGACGGAGTCTGGGCCGCGAACGGCTCGAACGAAGTACTGCAGCATGTCCTCCAGGCCTTCGGTGGTCCCGGTCGCTCACTGCTCGGCTTCGCGCCCACTTACTCGATGTACTCGATCCTCGCCTCGGGGAGCGGCACCGAATGGATCGCCGCCCCGCGCGAGGCCGAGTTCGAGGTCGGAGCCGACTACGCCGCCGAGCAGATGCGCCGTTTCCAACCGGACATCGTCTTCCTCTGCGCTCCGAACAACCCCACCGGCACCCCCCTGGATCTCACTGTGATCGAGGCGGTCTACGACGCGACCGACGGGATCGTCGTCGTCGATGAGGCCTACGTCGAATTCGGCGGCCGGGAGGCGCCCACCGCACTGAGCCTCCTGCCCGGGCGTCCTCGCCTGCTCGTGTCGCGCACCATGAGCAAGGCGTTCGCCTTCGCCGGCGTGCGGCTCGGCTACCTCGCCGCGGACCCCGCCGTGGTCGACGCGCTGCGTCTCGTCCGCCTCCCGTACCACTTGTCGGCGCTGACGCAGGCCGCGGCGATCGCCGCGCTCGCCCACGCCGACGAGATGCTAGCGATGGTCGGCGAGATCATCGTGCAGCGCGATCGGATGATCGAGGGCCTGCGCTCGCTCGGCTACCGCCCTTCCGCGACGGGCAGCAACTTCGTCCTCTTCGGTGGCGTCGACGATCCGACCGTCATGTTCGAGGGCCTGCTCGCCCGCGGGGTCCTCATCCGCGATGTCGGCATCCCCGGCCACCTCCGCGTGAGCGCCGGCACCGCGGAGGAGACGACCGCGTTCCTCGAGGCGCTCGCCTCCCTCCCCGCCCCCTCCGCCGACCCCGCGGTCGTGCTCTCGCGCGAGTGAGCGCCCACCCGGGGGCGGTGATCCTCCGCGAATAGACTGGGAGCCATGACCTCCCCGAGCGCCGCACCCGGGCGCACCGCCTCCCTCAGCCGAGCCACCACAGAGTCGAGTATCGAGCTCTCGCTCGACCTCGACGGCACCGGTGTCGCCGATCTCGAGACCGGCGTGCCCTTCTTCGACCACCTGCTGACCGCGTTCGCGAAGCACTCGCTGACCGACCTGCGCGTGCGGGCCCGTGGCGACATCGAGATCGACATCCACCACACCGCCGAGGACATCGGCATCGTGCTCGGCACCGCCATCCGCCAGGCCCTCGGCGACAAAGCCGGCATCTCCCGCTTCGGCGACGCGCTCGTCCCCCTCGACGAGGCGCTCGTGCAGGCCGTCGTCGACATCTCCGGCCGCCCCTACCTCGTCCACACCGGCGAGCCGGAGGGCTTCGCGCTGCACCTGATCGGCGGCCACTTCACCGGCTCGATGGTCCGCCATGTCTTCGAGGCGATCGCGTTCAACGCCGGCCTTACCGTGCACGTCACGGTGCTCGGTGGCCGGGATCCGCACCACATTGCCGAGGCCGAGTTCAAGGCCTTCGCCCGCGCCTTTCGTCAGGCGAAGGCGCTGGATCCGCTGGTCTCCGGCGTCCCCTCGACCAAGGGCGCGCTGTGAGTTCGAGCCGCCCGTCCGTCGTCGTCTACGACTACGGCTCGGGGAACGTGCACTCCGCTGTCAAGGCGCTCGAGTTCGCGGGCGCCGACGTCGAGCTGACCGGCGATCGGCAGCGCGCCCTCGAGGCCGACGGCCTGCTCGTCCCCGGAGTCGGCGCCTTTGACGCGGTGATGGCAGCTCTCAGCCGGGCGCGCGGCGGCGAGATCATCGAGAGGCGTCTCGCGGGCGGTCGCCCCGTCCTGGGCATCTGCGTCGGGATGCAGGTGCTGTTCGAGCGCGGCGTCGAGCGCGGTGTCGAGAGTGCCGGTCTGGGCGAGTGGCCGGGTACGGTCGATCGGCTCCCGGCCGAGGTCGTTCCGCACATGGGCTGGAACACCGTCTCCGCTCCCGGGGGCTCGGTGCTCTTCGACGGCATCGCCGAGGAGCGCTTCTACTTCGTGCACTCCTACGGCGCCCGGGAGTGGTCGCTCGATGTGATGCCGCCGTTCCCGCGACCCGCGGTGACCTGGGCCGAGCACGGGGGTCCCTTCATCGCCGCGGTCGAGAACGGCCCGCTCTCGGCGACGCAGTTCCACCCCGAGAAGTCGGGCGCCGCCGGGCTCCGCTTGCTGGCGAATTGGCTGGGCAGCCTCCGCACGAACTAGGATCGGCCGGTGGTCGGCGCCTCGAAGGGGCCGGCACCGAGACTGAGGATGACGATGAGCGAGTTTACCAAGGCTCCGGGCCTGGTCCTCCTGCCCGCGATCGACGTGGCGGGCGGCAAGGCCGTGCGCCTGACGCAGGGCGAGGCCGGGACGGAGACCAACTACGGCGATCCCCTCGACGCCGCCGGCGACTGGGTCGACCAAGGTGCGGAGTGGATCCACCTCGTCGACCTTGACGCCGCCTTCGGCCGCGGCGACAACCACGGCATCATGAAGAAGGTCATCCGGCAGGTGAGGGGCGTGAACGTCGAGCTCTCCGGCGGGATCCGCGACGACCGCAGTCTCGAGTCCGCTCTGAGCGCCGGCGCCAAGCGGATCAATCTCGGCACCGCGGCACTGGAGAATCCGGAGTGGGCCGCGAGCGTCATCGCCCAGTACGGCGACCAGATCGCCGTCGGGCTGGACGTGCGCGGAACGACCCTCGCCGCTCGCGGCTGGACCAGGGAGGGCGGCGACCTCTGGCAGGTCCTCGACCGGCTCGAGGAGGCGGGCTGCACCCGCTATGTCGTGACGGACGTCACGAAGGACGGCACGCTGAAGGGCCCGAACGTCGAGCTGCTCGAGCAGGTCATGGCCCGTACGCACCGCCCCGTGATCGCCTCGGGCGGCATCTCGAACCTCGACGACATCGCCGCACTGCGTGGCCTCGTGCCCCAGGGCCTCGAGGGTGCGATCGTCGGCAAGGCGCTGTACGCGGGCGCGTTCACGCTCGCGGAGGCCCTGGATGTCGCATCAGAGTGAGCCCGGCCCGCTCCCCGCGCATCTGACCGACTCCGCGGGCACTCCCTGGGCCGGCCGGCACTTCGAGCCGAGCGCCGCTGTGGAGGACGACGGCAGTGCCCCGCCGGCACTGGTCGCCGCGCTCGAGTCGTTCACGACCGGCGCTCGCGGACCGGACGTCGTTGTCGACGCCCTTCGCGCGTCCCGCCTGCTCATCCCGCTGATCGCCCGCCTCAGCGAGGAGGCTGAGGGCATCGGCGGTCGTCGAGCGGACAAGACGCAGGAGCTGGCGATCGTCACCGTCGCCGGGCCCGACGGCCGCAGGGTGCTCCCCGTCTTCAGCGACGTGAACAGCATGCGCCGCTGGGACCCCGCGGCGCGTCCTGTTCCGGTCGACGGACGTCGGGCGTCGCTGGCGGCGGTGGCGGAGGGAACCGAGGTGATGGTGCTCGACCCCGCCTCCGAGGGGGAGTTCGCGGTCCGCCGTCCGGCGCTGTGGGCGATTGCCGAGGGCGCGGAGTGGCGTCCTTCGGACACGGACCCGGACGTCCTCGCCGCCCTGCGTGCCGGCGCGGAGGGGGAGTCGGCCGTGGAGTCGCTGGCGGTTCGCGCGGGCGATCCGGCGCAACGGCTCACGGGACCGGAACTCGTGGTCGTGCTGAGCCTGCACCCCGGACTCGACCAGGAGGCGCTCAGCGCTCTGATCGCGCGCCTGGGCGACCGATGGGCGGCGGAGGACACCGTCGCGCAGCGCGTCGACTCGATGACGCTCCAGCTCGCCGCGGCCCGCTGACTCCGGCTCAGGTGACCGGGCCCGTCCACTTCTCGCCCGGCCCCTTGCCGATCGGGTCGGCGATGGGGGAGGCCTCGCGGAAGGCGAGCTGAAGGGTGCGCAGCCCGTCGCGCAGGCTTCGGGCGTGCATGTCGCTGATGTCGGGGGCGCCGGCCGTGACCAGGCCTGCGAGCGCGTTGATCAGCTTGCGCGCCTCGTCGAGGTCGACCTGCGCGCCCGGCTCGTCGGCGAGCCCGCACTTGACGGCTGCGGCGCTCATCAGATGCACCGCCGCGGTGGTGATGATCTCGACCGCGGGGACCGCCGCGATATCGCGGGCGGCCTCCACGTCGGAGGCGCCGCCGTCCTCGCCGAATCGTCGGGTGTAGTCGTCGTCGTACGTGTCGTCGTGGTCGTGAGTCTCGTCGTCGTGCTGGGCCATGCGTCCTTCGTTCGTCGTCCGGGGGTGGGGATCGGGGTGGGGCGCGGCACCGAATCGAGGGCGGCCGGATCCGCTCTGTCGAGCGGGCCGCCGGTCTGCTATGGTTATCCGGGCTCCGAGGCATGTCCTCGGTTCGAAAGTGGAGATTCTCCCACCCGCGCTTGACCGCTTCATAAGGTTACCGGGTCAGAAGCACTCCGCCTCCGATGGTCACCAGACCAGCGGAGGCAGGGCTGCGGCTCCCGAGGTCTGCCTCGGGAACCGCGTCACAGGGTGCGAGCGCCGTGCTTCACGCACGACGTGGACGGGACGATCACCTCTCTCGGGTGCGCTGGAGAAGACTCCGGTAGCGCAGCTGCACTCACCGAGATCAGAGGAGAAGCGCAATCAGCGATCCCCGTACCAACGACCGTATCCGCGTCCCCGAGGTCCGCCTCGTGGGTCCCGCTGGAGAACAGGTCGGCGTCGTCAAGATCGAGGTCGCTCTGCGACTCGCACAGGACGCAGACCTGGACCTGGTCGAGGTCGCCCCCAACTCCAAGCCGCCCGTGGCCAAGATCATGGACTACGGGAAGTTCAAGTATGAGCAGGCTCAGAAGCTCAAGGAAGCACGTCGCAATCAGGCGAACACGATCCTCAAGGAGGTCCGTTTCCGCCTGAAGATCGACAAGCACGACTACGAGACCAAGCGCAAGCGCGCTGAGGGCTTCCTTAAGGCCGGCGATAAGGTCAAGGCGATGATCCTCTTCCGCGGTCGCGAGCAGTCGCGGCCCGAAATGGGTGTCCGTCTGCTTCAGCGTTTTGCGGAGGACGTCGCCGAATTCGGTCAGGTCGAGTCCACGCCGACCATCGACGGTCGCAACATGGTGATGGTCATTGGCCCGCTGAAGAACAAGTCCGAGGCGAAGGCAGAGGCCAATGCGGTCCGCGCCGCTCGTCGCGAGGCCAACACCCCCGAGGACACGGCCGAGGCCGAGTCCGTCTAATACTTCGCCGCCCCGGCCTCGGGGCCGGTGGACGCCCCGCTCGCGGGGCACCGGTTTCGCCCCGCCGTGTGCGGTGTGACGTTCACAAGGAGAGAACATGCCCAAGATGAAGACCCACTCGGGTGCCAAGAAGCGCTTCAAGGTGACCGGCTCCGGCAAGGTCATGAAGCAGCAGGCCGGTATGCGTCACAACCTGGAGTCCAAGTCCAGCGTCCGCACGCGCCGCCTCAACCAGGACCAGGTCCTCGCCCCGCAGGACGCCAAGGTCGCCAAGAAGCTTCTCGGTCTGTAGCTCGCTGCCGGCGCAGTCCGCTGCGCCGTGTAGCCCGCTACTCCGCCGCCCGGATGGATAGGAAGAAACAGCAATGGCAAGAGTGAAGAGGGCCGTCAACGCCCACAAGAAGCGTCGCGTCATCCTCGAGCGAGCCTCGGGCTACCGCGGTCAGCGGTCGCGCCTTTACCGCAAGGCGAAGGAGCAGGTCACCCACTCCCTCGTCTACTCGTACCGCGACCGCCGCGCCAAGAAGGGCGAGTTCCGTCGCCTCTGGATCCAGCGCATCAACGCCGCGTCCCGTGCGAACGGCCTGACCTACAACCGCTTCGTCCAGGGCCTCGCCCTGGCCGGCGTCCAGGTCGACCGCCGCATCCTTGCGGATCTCGCGATCACCGAGCCCGCCACCTTCGCCTCGCTCGTCGCGACCGCGAAGGGTGCGCTGCCGGCCGACACCTCGGCGCCCAAGGCCGCCGCGTAGTCCGCAGAGCGTTCCAGGAGGGGGTCCCGACCGAGAGGTCGCGGCCCCTTCCCGTCGTTCCCGGGTGGCCGCGCGTCGTGTCTGCCGGGCCCGCGATCGCCGCGCCGATAGGCTCGCCGCATGCTCGACAACCCCCGCTCTCCCCGTGTCCGCTCTGTGGCGAAGCTCACCCGCCGCCCGGCCCGGCTCGAGACGGGACTCTTCCTCCTCGAGGGTCCGCAGGCGATGGCCGAGGCGCTGCAGTACCGCCCGGAGCTGCTCGTTGAATCGTTCGCGACTCCGACCGCTCTGGAGCGTCACCCGGAGATTGTCGCCGCTGCAGCGGAGGCGGAGGTCGAGATCGAGTACGTGACCGAGGACGTCCTGGACACGATGGCCGACACGGTCACGCCCCAGGGTTTCGTCGCGGTGTGCCGACAGTTCCCTACCTCGCTGAAAGACGTCGTCGCCTCGGAGCCGCGCCTGGTCGCGGTCCTCGAAGAGGTCCGAGATCCGGGCAACCTCGGCACGATCATCCGCGCCGCTGACGCCGCTGGAGCGGACGCGGTCGTGCTCTCCGGGCGCTCCGTCGACCTCTACAACCCCAAGGTCGTCCGCTCGACCACGGGCTCGCTGTTCCACCTGCCGGTCGCGGTCGGTGCCGACCTCGCCGACGTCCTCGGGCGCCTGCGCGGCGTGGGTGTGCGCTCGGTCGCGGCGGACGTGAGGGGCGAGGACCTGCTCGATGTGCGGGCCCGGGGCGACCTCGCTGAGCCCACCGTTTGGGTCTTCGGCAATGAGGCCCGTGGCCTCGAGGACGAGTCACTCGCGCTCGTGGACGGCGTGGTCGCCGTGCCGATCTATGGCGCGGCGGAATCGCTCAATCTCGCGACCGCGGCCTCCGTCTGCCTCTACGAAAGCGCTTTCGCCCTGCGTTCCTGAGGGCACCGGTCCGATGCCGGACGGAGCCGGAGAAGGGGACGAGTTGTTTCACCCGGGTTAAAACGTCCCTCATGATTTGACCGGCCCATCCCCGTGTGCTTCTCTGGCGGCATGGTCACAGCCCCGCAAGACGAGCGCGCCGCCGCTCACGTCGGTGAACCCCTCGTCGTCATCGCCGGAGTGCAGAAGCACTACGGCGATTTTCAGGCCCTGAAGGACGTCGATCTGACGGTGCACCGCGGTGAGGTCGTCGTCGTCCTCGGCCCCTCCGGCTCCGGCAAGTCCACGCTCTGCCGCACGGTCAACCGGCTCGAGACGATCTCGGGCGGCACCATCACCATCGACGGACAGAAGCTGCCGGAGGAGGGCAAGGGCCTCGCCGCGCTCCGCGCCGATGTCGGGATGGTCTTCCAGTCGTTCAACCTCTTCGCGCACAAGACGATTCTCGAGAACGTCACGCTCGGCCCGATCAAGGTGCGCGGGCTCTCCCGCAAGGAGGCGGAGGCGCAGGCCACGGCGCTCCTGGACCGAGTCGGAGTCGGCCATCAGGCCGCGAAGACTCCTGCTCAGCTCTCGGGCGGGCAGCAGCAGCGCGTCGCGATCGCACGAGCGCTGGCGATGAAGCCCAAGGTGATGCTGTTCGACGAGCCCACCTCGGCGCTGGACCCCGAGATGATCAACGAAGTGCTCGACGTGATGGTCGGTCTCGCCAAGGAGGGAATGACGATGATCGTCGTCACCCACGAGATGGGCTTCGCCCGCAAGGCCGCCGACCGCGTCGTCTTCATGGCCGACGGCGAAATCCTCGAGGACACCGATCCGGAGTCGTTCTTCACCACCCCGCGCACCGACCGGGCCAAGGACTTCCTCTCCAAGCTCATCACGCACTAGCGGCGCGACCAGCACCGTCAGACACGTCGGACCCTGCACCGCGGGAGCCGATCCGATATCACCCGCTCCGGCGGGCCGAACTTTAGGAAGGACGATCATGCGCACGAAGCTCATGTTCATGACCGCGGGACTCGCAGCAGCGACTCTCGCCCTCGCCGGCTGTGCCGGCGACTCCGGAACCGCCGGTGGCGGAGCGCAGGGAGGGACCTCGGCCTACGAGGTCGCCTCCGGCGTGACCGTCGAGGGCAGCCCGACCTTCGCCACGATGACGGCGGCCGAGAAGGTCACCATCGGCGTCAAGGAGGACCAGCCCGGGCTGGGCTACCTCGACGCCGCGACCGGTCAGCGTTCCGGATTCGACATCGAAATCGCGAAGTGGGTCGCAGCTTCCCTCGGCTTCTCGGCCGACAAGATTGAGTTCACGGCGATCCCCTCGGCCAACCGCGAGGCGTCGATCGTGAACGGCGACATCGACTTCTACGTCGGGACTTACTCGATCACCGACAAGCGCAAGGAGCAGGTCGGCTTCGCTGGACCCTACTTCAAGACCGGACAGCAGCTGCTCGTCGCGGCCGACAACAGCACGATCACCGGCCCGGACGACCTCAGCGCTGACACCACGGTGTGCTCGGCGACCGGCTCGACCCCGATCCAGAACATCCGCACCAACTACCCCGAGGTGAAGACCGAGGAGTTCGATACCTATTCGCAGTGCGTGGACGCTCTCTCCGACGGCACCGTCGACGCGGTCACCACGGACGGCGCGATCCTGATCGGCTACGCGGCGCAGAAGCCCGACAAGCTCAAGGTCGTCGGCGAGCCGTTCAGCACCGAGCTGTACGGCATCGGCCTGCCCAAGAACGACGACGCGCTGCGCCAATTCGTCAACGGCATGCTGACCGACGGCGGCGCCACCTGGAGCGCCATCTACGACGAGACGCTCGGCCAGTCCGGCACGATGCTCACCCAGCCGGCGGTGAACGACTACTAGGAGGTGCCCCGGGCGGCGTTAGCGTCGCCCGGGGGCCCCTCTCCTTCACCACCCCACCGCTCCGACAGAAGGGCCAGCCGCATGGATGTCCTGTTGAACAACCTCGACGTCTTCGTCCCGGCCTTCGGCAACACCCTGATTCTTTTTAGCGTCTCGCTCGTGTTCGCCCTGCTGATCGGTACGCTGGTCGGCGCGATGCGCGTCTCGCCCGTCCCGATCGCGCGCGCGGTCGGAACGGTCTACGTGAACACCATCCGCAACACTCCGCTCACGCTGGTGATGTTCTTCTTCGCGTTCGGCTATCCCAAGCTCGATCTGCCGAATGTCGACTACACGAACCTCGCGATTTGCGCCCTCAGCCTCTACACCGCGACCTATGTCGCGGAGGTGCTGCGCTCGGGGATCAACACCGTGCCGATCGGCCAGGCCGAGGCTGCTCGCGCGATCGGCCTCGATTTCGGCCTCACCATGACGCAGGTCGTCCTGCCGCAGGCCTTCCGCTCCGTCATCCCGCCGCTGATGAGCGTGCTGATCGCGCTGCTGAAGAACACCACTGTCGCCGCAGGCTTCTCGGTCGCGGAGGCGGGCACCATCGTCCGCGTGCTCAACGAGCGTGGCGAGAACAGCCTCATCGTCGTCCTCTGGGTGGCTGTGACTTTCGTGGTCCTGGTCACCCTGCTCTCGCTCGTCCAACGTCAGCTCGAGAAGAAGTGGAGGGTCGCCCGATGAGTTCCGTCCTCTTCGACAACCCGGGCCCCCGCGCCGTCCTGCGCAACCGCATTATCGGCGTCGTCGTCGTTCTAATGATCGCGATGTTCCTCGCCTTCGTGATCTGGCGCTTCGCCGAGTCTGGCCAGTTCAGTGCCTCGAAGTGGCGGGCATTCGGTTATCCGCTGGTGTGGCAGAGCATCGGAGCAGCGCTTGGCCAGACCCTGGCCGCCTTCGCCACCGCGGGCGTCGCCAGCATCGTGCTCGGACTGCTCCTCGCGATCGGCCGGCTCTCGGACCGCCGGTGGATCAGCATGCCGGTCACGCTCTTCATCGAGCTGTTTCGGGCGATCCCCGTGCTGATTCTGATGATGCTGATGTACTACGGCCTGCCGTTCGCGGGCCTCAAGCTCAGCCCCTATCTCGCCGTCGTCATCGCGCTGACCCTCTACAACGGCTCTGTCTTCTCCGAAATCTTCCGCGCCGGCATCGAAGCTCTTCCGCGCGGACAAAAGGAGGCGGGCTACGCGATCGGCTTGCGCAAGGCGGGTGTGATGCGTCTCATTCTGTTCCCGCAGGCGATTCGCTCGATGCTGCCCGTCATCATCGCCCAGCTCGTCGTCGCCCTCAAGGACACGGCACTCGGCTCGATCATCACCTACAACGAGTTGCTCTACTACGCCCGCTACCTCGGTAATCAGTCGAGCTTGGACAGTCCAATTATCCCCGCCGCGATCGTGATCGGCGCTATCTACATCGGCATTTGTCTCCTTCTCTCGGGGCTGGCGAAATGGATCGAGATCCGCACGAAGAGCGGAGGCCGCGGCGCGCGCGGCGGCCGAACGATCGGCGGACACCCGGCAGCCCGGGCTCAGACGGATACCCAGCTGATCGCTGTGCAGGATTGAGTGGTGAGGATCGCCCGGAGGGCGATCCTCACCGCGGTTGGCTTCTCCAGGTGGCTGGTTTCTGAGGAGCGTCTTGCGTTCGGCTAGGAAGAATCGCCGGCACGCGATTCTGCCGTTCGCCTCGAAGGTCCGGCTATCGCTCGGCGTCACCGGTGGCGGTGGTGCACGCCATCGCGGGCGAGACGGGGCGGGGCGGGGTACGCGCGGGCGGCGGGAGGGGGCAGAGGGGCTCGCCTACACTGGGGGATCGTGTCAGAGAGCAACCCGATCACCGATGAGGCCGTCTCCGCCGCGGTCGCCGACGCCCTCGCCGTCATCGGCGCGGCAAGCGACTCCACGGCCCTGAAGTCCGCCCGAGCAGCCCACCTGGGCGAGGGCTCAACCCTCGCCCGCCTCAACGCGCAGATGCGCTCCGTTCCGCCCGAGCACAAGGCCGCCTCCGGCAAGCTCGTCGGCGGGGCTCGGAAGCAGGTCGGTGACGCCTACGCCGCCCGGGAGGCGGAGCTGGTCAAGGCCGAGAACGCGGCCGCACTCGAGGCCGAGCGCGTGGACGTCACCGCCGGCGCCAGCTTCGTGCGCCGGGGCGCCCGCCATCCGCTCTCGCTGCTCCAGGAGTCGATCGCCGACGTCTTCGTCGGGATGGGTTGGGAGATCGCGGAGGGCCCGGAACTCGAGAACGAGTGGTTCAACTTCGATGCCCTGAACTTCGACGAGGACCACCCGGCCCGCGCCATGCAGGACACCTTCTTCGTCGATCCCGTCGGCTCGCACCTGGTGCTGCGCACGCACACCTCGCCGGTGCAGATCCGCTCGATGCTCGAGCGCCCGCTGCCGCTCTACGTCATCGCCCCCGGCCGGGTCTACCGCACTGATGAGCTGGATGCGACGCACACCCCCGTCTTCACCCAGTTCGAGGGCCTCGCCGTCGACCGCGGCCTAACGATGGCGCACCTGCGCGGCACCCTCGAGCACGTCGCCCGCATCCTCTTCGGCGACGACGCCCGCATCCGCCTGCGCCCCAACTACTTCCCCTTCACCGAGCCCAGCGCCGAACTCGACATCTGGCACCCCACTTTTGTCGGCGGCGCCCGCTGGATCGAGTGGGGCGGCTGCGGCATGGTCAATCCGAACGTGCTGCGCTCGGCCGGAATCGACCCGGAGGACTACTCCGGGTTCGCCTTCGGAATGGGGATCGAGCGGACCCTGATGTTCCGCAATGACGTGAAGGATATGCGCGACATGGTCGAGGGCGACGTCCGCTTCAGTGAGCAGTACGGGATGGTGATCTGATGCGGATCCCGCTGAGCTGGCTGGGGGAGTACGTCGACCTCGAGCACGACGTCACGACGGAGTCCGTGCATGCGGCCCTGGTGTCGGTCGGTCTGGAGGAGGAGGACGTCCACCGCTTCGAGGTGACCGGTCCCGTCGTCGTCGGCGAGGTGCTCGACCTCGCTCCCGAGCCTCAGAAGAACGGCAAGACGATCAACTGGTGCCGCGTGCGCGTGGCGCCGGAGGGACAGCGGGCGGCCGACGGCGGTGAGGACGTCCGCGGCATCGTCTGCGGCGCGCACAACTTCGCGGCCGGCGACAAGGTCGTCGTCTCGCTCCCGGGCGCGGTCCTGCCCGGCCCGTTCCCGATCTCGGCTCGAAAGACCTACGGCCATGTATCCGACGGGATGATCGCCTCAAGCCGCGAGCTCGGCGTCGGCGAGGAGCACGACGGCATCCTTCGCCTCGCCTCTCTCGGCCTCGACCCGGAGCCGGGCGCCGATGCGATCGCGCTCCTCGGACTCGACGACGCGGCGGTCGAGGTCAATGTGACCCCCGACCGCGGCTACGCCTTCTCGATCCGCGGCATCGCCCGCGAGTACGCGCACGCCACCGGAGCCGCCTTCCGCGACCCGGCGCAGGCGCTTGCGCCGCAGGAGCGCGCGGACTCCGCTCCCGTCTTCCCGGTGACGGTCGCCGACGAGGCCCCGATCCGGGGACGCACGGGCGCCTCGGTGTTCGTGACGCGCGTCGTCCGCGGGATCGACACATCGCGTCCGACGCCGCCGTGGATGCTTGCGCGACTGCGCCTTGCGGGAGTGCGCTCGATCTCGCTCGTGGTCGACATCACCAACTACGTGATGTTCGAACTCGGCCAGCCGCTGCACGGCTATGACCTGACGACCCTGAAGGGCGGCATCGTCGTGCGTCGCGCCGCACCCGGCGAGACCCTCGAGACGCTCGACGGGCAGCTGCGCCGTCTGCACGCTGAAGATCTCGTGATCGCTGACGACGGCGGGGCGATCGGCCTCGCCGGAGTGATGGGAGGCGCGCGCACCGAGATTTCGGGCTCCACCTCCGATGTCCTGATCGAGGCCGCGAATTTTGACCCGGTTTCGGTGGCGCGAACGGCCCGTCGGCACAAGCTGCCGAGCGAGGCGTCGCGGCGGTTCGAGCGCGGCGTCGACCCGCAGGTCGCGTCCGTCGCCGCCGCCCGCGCAGTGCAGCTCCTGGTGGAGCTCGCCGGGGGCACGGCGGACGAGCTCGGCTCGGTCCTCGCCGACCCGCGCAGGGCCGAGCCCATTGAGCTACCCGACGGCTACATCGCCGGGCTGATCGGTGTGGAGTACACGCTGGAGGAGATCCGCGGCGCCCTCGTCGAGATCGGCGCGTCGGTCGAGGTCGGCGGCTCGGGACTTCTGGTCACGCCGCCGAGCTGGCGTCCGGACCTGACGGATCGCGCGACGCTCGCGGAGGAGGTCGCCCGCATCGCTGGGTACGACCGGATCCCCGCAGTCCTCCCGGTCGCGCCTCCCGGGCGCGGCCTCACCCCGGGCCAGCGCCTGCGCCGCACCCTCGCTCAGGCGCTCGCCGCCGCGGGGCTGACCGAGGTCCTCTCCTACCCCTTCCTGTCCCGCTCAATGAACGACCGGTTCGGATCGGCCAGCGGAGAGCCGCAGGAGCAGATCACCCTCGCGAATCCGCTCGACGCGACCGCCGCCCAGCTGCGAATCTCGCTCCTGCCGGGGCTCGTCCAGGTCGCGGCCCGCAACCGCTCACGCGGCCTGGTCGACCTGGCCGTCTATGAGCTCGGCTCCGTGTTTCTCCCGGCGGCCGGACGCCCGTACGGCTCGGCTGCGCTGCCCGTCGGCGGCGCCCGTCCCTCTGTCGAGGTGGAGGCGGAACTGGACGCGGGGATCCCCCCACAGCCGCGCCACCTCGCTGCGCTGCTCACCGGCGCCGCCGTCGTGCGTCAGCCCGGAGTCGCCGGCCGCGACGTCGACTGGCGCGATGCACTTGACGTGGTCCGCGAGGTCGCCGCAGCGACGGGAGCCGAGCTGGTCCTTCGCCAGGGCGCTCACGCTGCGCTGCACCCGGGACGCACCGCCGAGGTCGTCCTCGACGGGGCTGTCATCGGCCACGCCGGCGAACTGCTGCCGGCGCTGGCCGAGGAGCTGGACCTGCCGCGCCGGGTCGCCGTGGTCGAGCTGGACCTCGAGCCGCTGATCGCTCGGGCCGGGAGGGTCGTCGTGGCCCGACCGGTCGGGGCGCTCCCCGCCGCGACCCAGGATCTCTCGCTCGTCGTTCCGATCGACATCGCCGCCGCCGACGTGCGCGCCGCCGTCTCCGAGGGCGCGGGGGAACTGCTCGAGGCGATCCGGCTGGTCGACGACTACCGGGGCACCGGGCTCGCCGAGGGTACGAAGTCGCTGACCTTCGCGTTGCGCTTCCGCGCGGCGGACCGCACGCTCACCGCGGCCGAAGCGACGGTGGCCAAGGAGAGTGGGGTGGCCGTGGCGGCGGAGCGTTTCGGCGCTCGCCTGCGCGAGTGATGGCGGGGCCCCGACCGGCGTCCCCGGGCGGGGCCCCGCGTCCGCACCGGCTAGGCTCTCCGGCATGACTTTCTCCGTGGCGGTGGCCGGTGCGAGTGGCTACGCGGGCGGCGAGCTCCTGCGTCTGCTCGCCGATCACCCCGAGTTCGAGGTGCGGACCGTCACGGCACACGCCAACGCGGGGCAGCCCCTGGTCGCCGTGCATCCGCATCTGCGCTCGCTGCGCGACCTCGTCCTCGTCGACACGACTACCGAGAACCTCGCCGGTCACGACGTCGTTTTCCTTGCCCTCCCGCACGGGAAATCCGGCGAGATTACCGCGACCCTTCCCGAGGGGGTCCTCGTCGTGGACTGCGGTGCCGACCACCGGTTGACCGACCCGCAGGATTGGGCCGACTACTACGGCGGCGACTTCGCCGGAGCCTGGCCCTATGGTCTCCCCGAGCTGCTGATCGGCGGTGGCGGGCGCAAGCAGCGCGAGGCGCTCGCCGGAGTGCGGCGCGTCGCTGTCCCCGGTTGCAACGTCACCGCGATCACGCTCGGCCTAGCCCCTGGACTGCACGCCGGCGTGATCGAGCCGTCCGACCTCGTCTCGGTGCTGGCCGTCGGTCCCTCCGGTGCGGGCAAGAGCCTACGCACCGACCTCCTCGCCAGCGAGCTCCTCGGCTCCGCGCACGCCTACGGCCTCGGCGGTGCGCACCGCCACAACCCCGAGATCCGGCAGAACCTCCTCCTCGCCGGCGCCGGTCCGGTCTCGATCTCGTTCACCCCGGTTCTCGTACCGATGTCGCGCGGGATCCTGGCGACCTCCACGGCGAGGCTCGCCCCCGGAGTCTCCGCGCAGGACGTCCGAGCCGCGTGGGAGACCGCCTATGGCGAGGAGACCTTCGTGCAGTTGCTCCCGGAGGGGTCCTTCCCGCGGACCGCCGACGTGGTGGGCGCGAACATGGCGCTGATCGGCCTCGCCGTCGATGAGCGCGCGCGCCGCGTCGTCGTGGTCTCGGCCATCGACAACCTGGTCAAGGGCACCGCGGGCGCGGCCGTTCAATCGAGCAACATCGCCCTGGGACTTCCCGAGTCCCTCGGGTTGAGCGTGAATGGAGTCGCGCCGTGAGCGTCACCGCAGCAGCAGGGTTCCGCGCGGCCGGGGTCGTCGCGGGGCTGAAGTCGACCGGTGCGCGCGATGTCGCCCTCGTGCAGAACCTCGGCCCGCTGCAGAGCGCGGCCGCCGTCTTCACAAGCAACCGCTGCAAGGCCAACCCGGTCCTGTGGAGCGAGCAGGTGATGCGCGACGGCGTCGTCTCGGCGATCGTCCTCAACTCCGGCGGGGCCAACTGCTACACGGGTGCACAGGGCTTCCAGGTCACCCACCGCACGGCGGAACTCGTGGGCGAAAGTCTCGAGGTCTCCGCCGCCGACGTGCTCGTCTGCTCCACGGGGCTGATCGGCGACCAGCTCGATCTCGGGAAGCTCACCGCCGGGGTGGCCGACGCCTCTGCCGAGCTCGCCGAGGGCGCGGACGCGGGGGAGTCCGCAGCCCGGGCGATCATGACCACCGACACGGTCCCGAAGCAGTCGGTGGTCCGCTCCGAGCAGGGCTGGAGCATCGGCGGGATGGCCAAGGGTGCGGGAATGCTCGCGCCGGGACTGGCCACGATGCTGGTGCTGATCACGACCGACGCGGCGCTCGACTCCGCCGCCCTCGACTCCGCCCTGCGCGCCGCGACCCGAGTCACCTTCGACCGCCTCGACTCCGATGGCTGCATGTCGACCAACGACACTGTCGCGCTGCTCGCGAGCGGCGCCAGCGGTGTCGAGGCCGACCCGAACGACTTCACCGAGGCGCTGACCGCCCTCTGCCGCGACCTCACTCTCCAGCTACAGGCCGACGCGGAGGGCGCCGCCCACGATGTCGCGATCCGCGTGCTGAACGCGGCGACCGAGGACGAGGCCGTGGTGGTCGCCCGCGCCATCTCGAGGAGCAACCTCGTCAAGGCCGCACTCTTCGGCAACGACCCCAACTGGGGCCGGGTCCTCGCCGCCGTCGGCACGACCGACGCGCAGTTCGACCCGTACGGTATCGACGTCGCGATGAACGGCGTGCAGGTCTGCCGCGCGGGCGAGCCGCACGAGAGCCGCGACCTGGTCGACCTCGCGCCTCGGCAGGTCGCCGTCGACATCGACCTGCACGCTGGAGACGCGACGGCCACGATCTGGACCAACGACCTCACGCACGACTACGTGCACGAGAACTCTGCGTACTCGAGCTGAGGCGGCTGTGAGCGAGGACACCCCCACCACGGCGAAGAGCCGCGCCGAGCGCGACGCCGCACCCGCGAAGGCCGCGACGCTGATCGAGGCGCTGCCCTGGCTGCGGAGCTTCCACGCCCGCACGATGGTGATCAAGTTCGGCGGCAACGCGATGGTCTCGGAGGAGCTGCAGCGCTCCTTTGCCCAGGACATGGTCTACCTGCGCTACGCAGGGATCCGCCCCGTCGTCGTGCATGGCGGCGGTCCGCAAATCTCGCGGATGCTGGACCGGCTCGGCATCGCCAGCGAGTTCCGCGGCGGCTACCGCGTCACGAGCCCGGAGGCGATGGAGGTGGTCCGGATGGTGCTCACCGGCAGCATCAGCCGCGACATCGTCCGCCGGATCAACGAGCACGGTCCGCTGGCGGCCGGTATCTCGGGCGAGGACGCGGGCCTGTTCGTCGGGCGCCGCCGCGGCGTCGTCATCGACGGCGAGGAGCACGACCTCGGCCTGGTCGGCGACGTGATCGCCGTCGACCCTGCCGCCGTCCTCGCGCAATTGGAGGCCGGGCGGATCCCGGTCGTGTCGTCGATCGCCCCCGACGCCGACGATCCGACCCAGTCCCTCAACGTCAATGCCGATGCGGCTGCTGCCGCGCTGGCGGTCGCACTCGGCGCCGAGAAGCTCGTCGTCCTCACCGACGTGGCCGGTCTGTACTCCGACTGGCCCGACCGCGAGTCGCTCGTCTCGCACATCCGCTCGGACGACCTCGCAGCCCTGCTGCCCTCGCTCGAGTCGGGGATGATCCCCAAGATGACCGCCTGCCTCGACGCCGTGCGCGGCGGAGTGCCCAAGGCCGCCATCATCGACGGCCGCATCCCGCACTCGATCCTGCTCGAAGTGTTCACCTCGGAGGGCATCGGCACCGAAGTCGTCGCCTCGCTCGATCCCCGCGACCGGGAGCGAAGGTCGGGCCGCTGATCCTCAGCGGCCCCGGCTCCGAGCGTCCATCCCGCCCCGGGCGGGCGCACCGTCGGCCCTCGTGGCCGGACCGCTCCGATCGAAAGGCCACTATGTCCACCTCTACGACCGCGTCCCGCACCGAGGCGGCCCGTGAGCGCTACTCGAGCGCGATGATGCAGACCTTTGCGTCTCCGCTCGCCGTACTCGAGCGCGGGGAGGGCTGCCGGGTCTGGGATGTCGACGGCCGTGAGTACCTCGACTTCCTCGGCGGCATCGCGGTCAACTCGCTCGGCCACGCGCATCCCGTCTTCGTCGAGGCCGTGTCCCGCCAGGCGAGCGCACTCGCTCACGTCTCGAACTATTTCGCGACCGCCCCACAGATCGAGCTGGCCGAGACCCTGCGCCGCCTGACCGGTGCCGGAGACGAGGGCCGCGTCTTCTTCGCCAACTCCGGTACCGAGGCGAATGAGGCGGCCTTCAAGCTGGCGCGACTCAACGCGGCCGGCGGGCGGCACCGCATTCTCGCCCTGCAGAACGCGTTCCACGGGCGGTCGATGGGCTCGCTCGCCCTGACCGGCAAGGTCGCCATGCGCGCGCCGTTCGAGCCGATGCCCGGCGGTGTCGAGCATCTCGAGGCGAGCATCGGTGCTCTGGAGGCCACGCTCGACGAGTCGGTCGCCGCGCTGATCGTCGAGCCGATTCAGGGGGAGGCGGGCGTCATCCCGCTTCCGGTCGGCTACCTGGAGCGTGCGCGCGAGCTCACCCGCCAGCACGGCGCCCTGCTCATCGTCGATGAGATTCAGACCGGCGTCGGACGGACCGGGCGCTGGTTCGCCTACCAGGAGGCCGAGATCCTCCCCGATGCGATCACCCTGGCCAAAGGGCTCGGCGGCGGTTTCCCCATCGGAGCCCTGGTGACCTTCGGCGAGGCGTCCTCCCTCCTGCGGAAGGGCCAGCACGGCAGCACCTTCGGCGGCAACCCGCTCGCGACCGCGGTTGCAGGCGCCGTGCTCGCCGAGATCGAGCGCGCCGACCTGCTCGGCAATGCCCGGGAGCGCGGCAATCAGATCGTTGAGGCGTTGACCGCGCTCGACTCGCCGCTGATCGCCGGGGTCCGCGGAGCCGGGCTGCTCCTGGGCATCGCGCTGACTCGCCCGGTCGCCGCCGAGCTCGCCGCCGCCTGCCTCGATGCCGGCCTGATCGTGAACGCCGCGAACGACTCGAGCATTCGTCTCGCGCCGCCGCTCGTCGTGGCCGCCGCCGATGTCGCCGAATTCGCCGAGCGCCTCGGCCGCGCCCTGCAGACCCTCTGACCCCGTACCTCCACTGAAAGCGACCAGCACCGTGACCCGCCACTTCCTCCGCGACGACGACATCACTCCCGCCGAGCAGGCCGAGATCCTCGATCTCGCCCTCGACCTCAAGCGCGTCCGCTTCGCCCGAAAGCCCCTCGCCGGACCGCAGACCGTCGCGGTGATCTTCGATAAGTCCTCCACGCGCACCCGCGTCTCCTTCGCCGTCGGCATCGCCGATCTCGGTGGCAGCCCACTGATCATCTCGACCGCGAGCAGCCAGCTCGGCGGTAAGGAGACCGCGTCGGACACCGCGCGCGTCCTGGAGCGCCAGGTCGCCGCAATCGTCTGGCGCACCTACGCGCAGTCGGGCCTGGAGCAGATGGCGCGCGGCACCCGCGTGCCGGTGGTCAACGCGCTCTCGGACGAGTTCCACCCCTGCCAGCTGCTCGCCGATCTGCTGACCATCCGCGAGCACCGCGGACGTCTGGCGGGTCTCACCCTTACCTTCTTCGGCGACGGCGCGAGCAACATGGCGCACTCGTACCTCCTCGCGGGAGCGACGGCCGGGATGCACGTCCGCATCGTCTCACCGGAGTCGTACGCCCCCGACCCGGCGGTCCTCGCCGACGCTCAGCGCATCGCCGCGATCACCGGCGGGTCGGCGATCATCACGACCAACCCCGCGGAGGGCGCTGCGGGCTCCGACATCGTGATCACCGACACCTGGGTCTCGATGGGCAAGGAGGACGAGAAGGCCGCGCGGGTCGCCACCTTCGGCGCCTACCGCGTCGACGCGGGAACGATGTCCGCTGCGGCTCCCGACGCCCTGTTCCTGCACTGCCTGCCGGCCGACCGCGGCTACGAGGTGACCGCGGATGTGATCGACGGCCCGCAGAGTGTGGTGTGGGACGAGGCGGAGAACCGCCTGCACGCGCAGAAGGCCTTGCTCGTGTGGCTCCTGGAGCGCGCGGGCGCCCCCGACGCCGCTCAGTAGACTCGACAGCCGAACCGAGGAGAACCATGACGGAACGACCCTCCGCCCGCGCGGGCGAGGCCGGAGCGCTCTGGGGCGGCCGATTCGCCGGCGGCCCCTCGCCCGAACTCGCCGCGCTCTCGAAGTCGACGCACTTCGACTGGCAGCTCGCCCCCTACGACCTGGCCGGCTCCCGCGCTCACGCCCGCGCCCTGGCCGCGGCGGGTTACCTCGACGACGCCGAACTTCCCGCGATGCTGAGCGCCCTCGACCGGCTCGACGCGGCCGTCGCCGACGGGCGCTTCACGGCCGACGAGTCCGACGAGGACGTGCACGGCGCCCTCGAGCGCGGGCTGATGCTCGAGGCCGGCCCCGAACTGGGCGGCAAGCTGCGCGCCGGCCGCTCGCGCAACGACCAGATCGCGACCTTCGTGCGGATGTACCTCCGCGACCACGCCGCAGTCGTCTCGGAGCTGGTAGTGCAGCTCATCGACGCGCTCGCCGCACAGGCCTCGGCGCATCCGGCCGCGATCATGCCGGGCCGCACCCACCTCCAGCACGCCCAGCCGGTGCTGCTCGCGCACCATCTGCTCGCTCACGGCTGGGCGCTGCTGCGCGATCTGGAGCGGCTGCGCGACTGGGCGGTCAGAGCCGACGTCTCGCCCTACGGATCGGGAGCGCTCGCCGGATCCACGCTCGGCCTCGACGCCGAGGCGGTCGCCCGCGATCTCGGCTTCGCGGCGAGCGTGCCCAACTCGATCGACGGCACCGCCAGCCGCGACCTGGTCGCCGAGTTCGCGTTCGTGAGCGCGATGATCGGGATCGACGTCTCGCGGATCGCGGAGGAGATCATCCTCTGGAACACGCGCGAGTTCGCGTTCGTCACCCTCGACGACGGCTACTCGACCGGGTCGTCGATCATGCCGCAGAAGAAGAACCCCGACATCGCTGAACTCGCCCGCGGCAAATCCGGTCGGCTGCTCGGCAACCTCACGGGACTGCTCGCGACCCTCAAGGCGCTGCCGCTGGCCTACAACCGCGACCTTCAGGAGGACAAGGAGCCGGTCTTTGACTCGGTGACCACCCTCGAGGTCCTGCTGCCCGCCTTCAGCGGCATGATCGCGACCCTCACCTTCCACACCGATCGGATGGCGGAGCTGGCGCCGCAGGGCTTCTCGCTCGCGACCGACGTCGCCGAGTGGTTGGTGAAGAAGCATGTGCCCTTCCGCGACGCGCACGAGATCACCGGCGAACTGGTCAAGCTGGCGGAGTCGCGCGGGCTCGGACTCGAGGCCCTCGACGACGACGCTCTCGTCTCGGTCTCGCCGCTGCTCACGCCCGATGTCCGCTCGGTGCTCAGCATCGAGGGGTCGGTCGCGAGCCGCGACGGAGTCGGGGGCACGGCTCCCGACCGGGTCGCGGAGCAGCTCGCCCAGCTGACCGAGCGCGTACGGGTCGTCCGCGGCTCACTCCACGGGGAGCGCTCGTGACCCTTCGCGGCACTCCCGGCGACGACGGCCGCCCGCCGCTGCGCCCCTGGCAGCAGCGAACCCTGGTGATCGTCGCCGCCGTCGTGATCGTCGCCGTGATCGCGATCACTCTGCTGTCGGGCCAGAGCTTCTTCTAGGCGTGGCCCTGCCGGATCTCTCGCGCTCGGCTCTCGAGGTCGCCCCGGAGCTGCTCGGACGTGTCCTCCTGCATCGCACGCGGGAGGGTGTGGTCGGTGTCCGACTGACGGAGGTGGAGGCGTACCTCGGCGTCGGCGAGGACCCGGGCTCGCACGCTTATCGCGGCCCGACTGCGGGGACGGCGCCGATGTTCGGTGCGCCCGGGTCCGTCTACGCCTACTTCAGCTACGGGATGCATACATGTCTCAACATCGTCTGCTCGCCGGTGGGCACCGCGTCGGCGGTGCTGCTGCGCGCGGGCGACATTGTCGCGGGGGAGGAGCTGGCCCTGCTCCGGCGGGGTCCCGTCCGGCATCGGGACATTGCCCGCGGGCCCGCCCGGCTCGCGAAGGCACTCGGCGTCCAACTCTCGGAGTCGGGCGATCCGCTCGAGGCGGCGTTCGAACTGCTGCCGGGGCGGCCGCCTTCCACCGTCGCCGCCGGCCCGCGGACCGGGGTCTCGGGAGTCGGTGGCGGCGACGAGTTTCCGTGGCGCTTTAGCATCCCGGGCGAGCCGACCGTCTCGCCCTACCGGCGGGCGGTACCCCGGCGCCCGCCCGGAGCTCTGCCGGCGAGGTAGAGCCGGGCGTGCGCCAGCCCGTGGTTTAGCCCGTTAGGTAGAGCCGGCCGAGTATGCCGAGCGCCGCCGACCAGGCAAGGCTCGCCAGCGTGCCAATGATGAACCGCTCGCGCGCCTCCGGGGACGCGAGCTCGCTGAACCGGCCGACGCCCTTGATCGCCACGACGACCGCGATCCCCTCGGGCAGGCCGCTCATTAGGGTGCCGGCGGTAGCGATGCGCTCGAGGACGCCGATCGTCGTGCCGCCGCGCAGCACCTCGATCGGCTGCCCGATCGCCGAGGGCGCGCCTGCGCTCGCCGGCCGGAAGCCTCCGGCCACCATGATTCCGCCGTGTGTGCCGGTGCGGGAGTCGGCTGTGGCCAGGTCGAGGGTGAGCAGCACGATCGGACTGCCGCCGACGATCGCCAGGGCGAAGGCGAGGACAGTCACCAGCACGGAGTGGATCGGCGGTGCAGAGGGCCCGGCGATCGCCGTCAGGAGGAATGCGGCGGCCGCCGCAGCCAGCGCGATCCAGGCCAGCTGCGGTCGGCGCAGCCGCACGGCGAGCACCGCTCCGGCGAGCCCGCCGAGGAGCACGAGCACGACTCCTGTCCAGGAGGCGGGCTGGAGCGCCGAGGCGAGCAGCAGTGCGGGGGAGCCGGGGGCGGCCGTCATCGGGGGGTCCTCTCGTCGGTGGGGTCGAGCGTACGGTCGACCACCGTCAGCAGCCGTGCGAGCGCGTCGCGCGCCGGCGTGTCCAGTCGGGCGCTCGCCGCGCGGACTCGGAGGCTGACCGCCTGCGGGCTGACGGCGAGGTGCTCGGCGGCGTCCTTCTGTGAGAGGCCGCTCTCGATCAGGTCGACGATCTGCCAGCCGGCCTCCGTGCGCGCGTCGCGCAGGAGCAGGAGCGGATCGATCAGCGCCAGGACGTCGGCCGATGCGGGAGCGTCCGCGTCGGGCGCGTCGGGGTCGAGGGAGAAGCGGGTCGGCCGGCCCTTCGCGGCCTCGACCGCCCGGCGCGCCGCGAAGTACGCCTCGCCGCGCGCCGCCCTCGTGGTTGTGGGGAGTGGCCGATCGACGGGGCCGATGCCGAGCCCGATGCTCCAGTGGCCGGTGCGGTGCAGGTCGAGCACGAGCGCGACGACGACGTCGGCCCGGTCGAGTACGAACTGGAACTCATCGCCGGCGGTGCGTTCCGGCGGCAGGACGAAGGAGTCGCCGCCCCGGGTGAGGAGGCTCGCGATAGCCTGCTCGACGCGGTCGACGTCGTGTCTGCTGTCGCGCTGATCTGCGGTGATGACGAACATGGCACCTCCGTGGTCAAGTATCTAGGCTTGATCTCACCCGATCAAGCCACACAGCTTGATCGCTGATTTTTCCGCCGGTGCCGCCACGCTAGCCTGGGGTCGTGACCGACCAGGACCTCCCCGGCTCCGTACCGAGCCCTCAGCTCGACCCCGCCTTCGATTCCGTCTGGGACGAGCTGGTCTGGCGAGGATCGGTGCACGTCTCGACCGACGCCGCGGCGCTGCGCGAGCTGCTGTCGGGGGAGCCGATCACCTACTACTGCGGATTCGACCCGACGGCCCCCAGCCTCCACCTCGGCAATCTGGTGCAACTGATCCTGATGCGCAGGCTCCAGCTCGCCGGACACCGTCCGCTCGGACTCGTCGGTGGCTCGACCGGTCTGATCGGAGATCCCCGGCCGACCGCGGAGCGGACTCTGAACTCCCGCGAGACGGTGATCGAGTGGGTGCAGCGCTTGCAAGCCCAGGTCTCGCGTTTCGTTCCGGCCGAGGGTGACAACGGGATGCGCCTGGTCAACAACCTCGACTGGACCGCTCCGCTCTCCGCGATCGACTTCCTTCGTGAGATCGGCAAGCACTTCCGCGTGGGCACCATGCTCAAAAAGGACGCCGTCAGTGCGCGCCTAAACTCGGACGCGGGGATCAGCTACACCGAGTTCAGCTACCAGATCCTGCAGGGGCTCGACTACCTCGAGCTGTACCGGCAATACGGATGCGTGCTGCAGACCGGTGGCAGCGACCAGTGGGGCAACCTCACCAGCGGAACCGATCTGATCCACCGCACGGAGGGCGTTTCGGTGCACGCCATCGGAACTCCGCTGGTGATGAACTCCGACGGCACCAAGTTCGGCAAGAGCGAGGGCAACGCCGTCTGGCTCGACCCCGAGCTAACCAGCCCGTATTCGTTCTACCAGTTCTGGGTCAACACCGATGACCGCGACGTCGTCGACCGCCTGCGGATCTTCACGTTCCTCCCTCGGACGGAGATCGAGCGGCTCGAGCGGGCAAGTGCGCAGGAGCCGTTCCGACGCGAGGCGCAGCGTGCCCTCGCGTGGGAGGTCACCTCCTTGGTGCACGGAGCGGAGGTAACGCGAGCGGTGATCGCCGCATCCGCCGCGCTTTTCGGCAAGGGCTCACTGGAGGGGATTGATCCGGCCATCCTCCGCGGAGCGCTCGAGGCGGTCCCCTCGATGGACGCCGGTGCGGGAACGCCGGCTTTGCAGGCGTTCGTCGAGACGGGGCTCGTCGCCAGCATGGGGGAGGCCCGGCGCGCTCTCGCCCAGGGCGGGCTCTCTGTGAACAACGTCGCGCTCGCGTCGGAATCCGTCACCCTCGAGGAGCTGCCGCTGATCGAGGGGATCGCGGTACTCCGCCGCGGCAAGAAAAGCTTCGCCGGAGCGTTCGTCCGCTGATCGCGCCCGGCTGCGGCGTGGGTAAGTTCGCGGAGACGCGACGGGCCCGACCACGAATTGCGACACGCCCGGGACACGGGTGATTTGCCGGGCGGCGAGCGCCGACGTAATGTAACTCCTCGTCACCCCAAAGGAGCGGCGAGCGAGTGTCCGGCGCGGAGCGTCAAGACCAGCTGGCCCACCTCAAGCGGGGACCATCTACTCGCTCCCAGGTCTGTTCGAGACTCGTCTCGTGAAGGCTGTGGGATGGCGAGTGTAAGATGCACAGCCTCCACGGGACACGGTCCCGGCCTCGATGCATGGCCTCACGGCCGCGCCCGGTGCAGCGGTGCGATCCTCGATCGCGCAGCGACCACCACGATGAAGCCGGATTTGACACGGCCTGCGGATGTGCTAAGTTAGTCGAGTTGCCACGGAGGCGATAGAGACCTTGGTCTCCATCAGCTTAACCGATCTCGGCACGTAAGACAAATTCAAGCACAAATATCGAGTGGCTCCGGCTCTCGACAAACATCTTTCGATCACTCTCGTTGTGAAGCATCTTTTTTGGTGTGGAGGCGGGGTGTGTCCGATTCTTGAGAACTCAACAGCGTGCACTATGTTCAATGCCAATTTTATATCCCGGCTCGGTCTTTGGATCGGGTGGGGTTTCCTTTGGAAATTGATGTCAGCTTCCGGCTTTCGGGTCGGAGAGATGTCGTATTTGCTAGAGGTCAAACTTGATTTCCTTCTCTTTGGGGTTGGGGGTCGTAATTTTTTTACGGAGAGTTTGATCCTGGCTCAGGACGAACGCTGGCGGCGTGCTTAACACATGCAAGTCGAACGATGAAGCCTAGCTTGCTGGGTGGATTAGTGGCGAACGGGTGAGTAACACGTGAGTAACCTGCCCTTGACTCTGGGATAAGCGCTGGAAACGGCGTCTAATACCGGATATGACCTGCCCCGGCATCGGGTGTGGGTGGAAAGTTTTTCGGTCAAGGATGGACTCGCGGCCTATCAGCTTGTTGGTGAGGTAATGGCTCACCAAGGCGACGACGGGTAGCCGGCCTGAGAGGGTGACCGGCCACACTGGGACTGAGACACGGCCCAGACTCCTACGGGAGGCAGCAGTGGGGAATATTGCACAATGGGCGAAAGCCTGATGCAGCAACGCCGCGTGGGGGATGACGGCCTTCGGGTTGTAAACCTCTTTTAGTAGGGAAGAAGGGCTTCGGCTTGACGGTACCTGCAGAAAAAGCACCGGCTAACTACGTGCCAGCAGCCGCGGTAATACGTAGGGTGCAAGCGTTGTCCGGAATTATTGGGCGTAAAGAGCTCGTAGGCGGTTTGTCGCGTCTGCTGTGAAAACCCGAGGCTCAACCTCGGGCCTGCAGTGGGTACGGGCAGACTAGAGTGCGGTAGGGGAGAATGGAATTCCTGGTGTAGCGGTGGAATGCGCAGATATCAGGAGGAACACCGATGGCGAAGGCAGTTCTCTGGGCCGTTACTGACGCTGAGGAGCGAAAGCGTGGGGAGCGAACAGGATTAGATACCCTGGTAGTCCACGCCGTAAACGTTGGGAACTAGATGTGGGGACCTTTCCACGGTCTCCGTGTCGCAGCTAACGCATTAAGTTCCCCGCCTGGGGAGTACGGCCGCAAGGCTAAAACTCAAAGGAATTGACGGGGGCCCGCACAAGCGGCGGAGCATGCGGATTAATTCGATGCAACGCGAAGAACCTTACCAAGGCTTGACATATACCGGAAACTTCCAGAAATGGTTGCCCCGCAAGGTCGGTATACAGGTGGTGCATGGTTGTCGTCAGCTCGTGTCGTGAGATGTTGGGTTAAGTCCCGCAACGAGCGCAACCCTCGTTCTATGTTGCCAGCACGTTATGGTGGGAACTCATAGGAGACTGCCGGGGTCAACTCGGAGGAAGGTGGGGATGACGTCAAATCATCATGCCCCTTATGTCTTGGGCTTCACGCATGCTACAATGGCCGGTACAAAGGGCTGCGATACCGTAAGGTGGAGCGAATCCCAAAAAGCCGGTCTCAGTTCGGATTGAGGTCTGCAACTCGACCTCATGAAGTCGGAGTCGCTAGTAATCGCAGATCAGCAACGCTGCGGTGAATACGTTCCCGGGCCTTGTACACACCGCCCGTCAAGTCATGAAAGTCGGTAACACCCGAAGCCAGTGGCCTAACCGTAAGGAGGGAGCTGTCGAAGGTGGGATCGGTGATTAGGACTAAGTCGTAACAAGGTAGCCGTACCGGAAGGTGCGGCTGGATCACCTCCTTTCTAAGGAGCATCTGGACACCGTAGGGTGTTCCAGGGGGCCGGATCAAAGCGAATGTCTTTGCTGGTCGCTCATGGGTGGAACATTGAACGAGGTGCTCGTCGAGATCGTCTCGCGTTAGTACAGCCTTCGGGTTGGGAACGCGTCGGGGTGGTGGAGTCGGGTGCATGCACGCTGTTGGGTCCTGAGGGACCGGGCCGGTTGCCTTCGGGTGGCGGGGTCGACTCTCTGGATCTTTTTCTCACGCCTGGGTGTGTGGGGGAGGGATACCGCCCGTATTTTGAGAACTACACAGTGGACGCGAGCATCTTAGATTCAGGACTACAAATCCTGGATCGTATAGATCCGGGACTGTAAATCCCGGGTCGCTCAGATCCGGGACTTCAAATCCTGGGTCGAACAGATCGAGGACTCTCAATCGTCGGTCGCACAGGTCTGGGACTTCAAATCCTGGATTGCACAGGTCTGGGACTTCAAATCTCGGATTGCACAGGTCTGGGACTTCAAATCTCGGATCGCTCAGGTTCGGGACTTCAAATCTCGGATCGCTCAGGTCTGGGACTTCAAATCCTGGGTCGCTCTGATCTGGGACTTTAAATCCTGGGTCGCTTAGGTTCGGGACTTCAAATCCTGGATCGCTTAGGTCTGGGACTTCAAATCCTGGATCGTTCGGGTTGAGGACTTCAAATCCTGTACCGGAAAATCTGGGACGTTGAGTCTTGGGTGAGGGGTTCGTGGGGGTGCCTTCGGGTGTTCCTGGCGATGAGTGTGCGTGTGATGTGGTGAGTGATGGGTTCTTGAACTCATGTGATTTCAAGTTTTTAAGAGCAAACGGTGAATGCCTTGGCATCTGGAGCCGAAGAAGGACGTCGTAATCTGCGATAAGCCTCGGGGAGCTGATAAACGAGCTGTGATCCGAGGATTTCCGAATGGGGAAACCCCGTCAGGCCCTTTGTGGTGACCTGGTGACTCCCGCCTGAATATATAGGGCGGGTAGAGGGAACGTGGGGAAGTGAAACATCTCAGTACCCACAGGAAGAGAAAACAACAGTGATTCCGTTAGTAGTGGCGAGCGAACGCGGAAGAGGCTAAACCGAGTCATGTGTGATACCCGGCAGGGGTTGCATGGTCGGGGTTGTGGGACTTTTCGTCGTGTTCTGCCGAGCACGGAACGTTACAGCGCATCATAGACGAACAGGTTTGAATGCCTGGCCAGAGCGGGTGCGAGCCCCGTAGTCGAAATGGTGTTATGGCGTGGAGAGTATCCCAAGTAGCACGGGGCCCGAGAAATCCCGTGTGAATCTGTCAGGACCACCTGATAAGCCTAAATACTCCCAGATGACCGATAGCGGACAAGTACCGTGAGGGAAAGGTGAAAAGTACCCCGGGAGGGGAGTGAAATAGTACCTGAAACCGTTTGCTTACAAACCGTCGGAGCCTCCTTGTTGGGGTGACGGCGTGCCTTTTGAAGAATGAGCCTGCGAGTTAGTGCTCTGTGGCGAGGTTAACCCGTGTGGGGCAGCCGTAGCGAAAGCGAGTCCGAATAGGGCGTTGTGAGTCGCAGGGTCTAGACCCGAAGCGAAGTGATCTATCCATGGCCAGGTTGAAGCGACGGTAAGACGTCGTGGAGGACCGAACCCACTTCAGTTGAAAATGGAGGGGATGAGCTGTGGATAGGGGTGAAAGGCCAATCAAACTTCGTGATAGCTGGTTCTCTCCGAAATGCATTTAGGTGCAGCGTTGCGTGTTTCTTGCCGGAGGTAGAGCTACTGGATGGCCGATGGGGCCCAAAAGCTTACTGACGTCAGCCAAACTCCGAATGCCGGTAAGTGAGAGCGCAGCAGTGAGACTGTGGGGGATAAGCTTCATAGTCGAGAGGGAAACAACCCAGACCACCAACTAAGGTCCCTGAGCGCGTGCTAAGTGGGAAAGGATGTGGAGTTGCACAGACAACCAGGAGGTTGGCTTAGAAGCAGCCACCCTTGAAAGAGTGCGTAATAGCTCACTGGTCAAGTGATTCCGCGCCGACAATGTAACGGGGCTCAAGCACGCCACCGAAGTTGTGGCATTGACATTAGTGGTAGGCCTTCGTGGTCCAGCCGTGTTGATGGGTAGGAGAGCGTCGTGTGGCGAGTGAAGCGGCGGTGTGAACCAGCCGTGGACGCCACACGAGTGAGAATGCAGGCATGAGTAGCGAAAGACGGGTGAGAAACCCGTCCTCCGGAAGACCAAGGGTTCCAGGGTCAAGCTAATCTTCCCTGGGTAAGTCGGGACCTAAGGCGAGGCCGACAGGCGTAGTCGATGGACAACGGGTTGATATTCCCGTACCGGCGAAGAACCGCCCACGACAATCTAGTAGTGCTAAGTATCTGAATCCCTGTGATGGATCCCTTCGGGGTGAAGCGTTGGGCCTAGCGTACGACCCCGTGCTGGTGCGTTTAGCGTATTAACAGGTGTGACGCAGGAAGGTAGCCGAGCCGGGCGATGGTTGTCCCGGTCTAAGGATGTAGGGCGAACGATAGGTAAATCCGTCGTTCATGTTGCCTGAGATCTGATGGGTAGACGCAAGTCGAAATCGGTGATCCTCTGCTGCCAAGAAAAGCATCGACGCGAGGTTCTAGCTGCCCGTACCCCAAACCGACTCAGGTGGTCAGGTAGAGAATACTAAGGAGATCGAGAGAATCGTGGTTAAGGAACTCGGCAAAATGCCCCCGTAACTTCGGGAGAAGGGGGGCCTGAGGCGTGAACGGACTTGCTCCGGGAGCGTTCGATGGCCGCAGAGACCAGTGGGAAGCGACTGTTTACTAAAAACACAGGTCCGTGCTAAGTCGCAAGACGATGTATACGGACTGACGCCTGCCCGGTGCTGGAAGGTTAAGAGGAACGGTTAGCCTTATGGCGAAGCTGAGAATTTAAGCCCCAGTAAACGGCGGTGGTAACTATAACCATCCTAAGGTAGCGAAATTCCTTGTCGGGTAAGTTCCGACCTGCACGAATGGCGTAACGACTTCCCAGCTGTCTCAACCGCGAACTCGGCGAAATTGCATTACGAGTAAAGATGCTCGTTACGCGCAGCAGGACGGAAAGACCCCGTGACCTTTACTATAGTTTGGTATTGGTGTTCGGTGTGGCTTGTGTAGGATAGGTGGGAGACTGTGAAGCGGGCACGCTAGTGTTCGTGGAGTCATTGTTGAAATACCACTCTGGTCACTCTGGATATCTAACTTCGGACCCTAATCGGGTTCAGGGACAGTGCCTGATGGGTAGTTTAACTGGGGCGGTTGCCTCCCAAAAAGTAACGGAGGCGCCCAAAGGTTCCCTCAACCTGGTTGGCAATCAGGTGGCGAGTGTAAGTGCACAAGGGAGCTTGACTGTGAGACTGACAAGTCGAGCAGGGACGAAAGTCGGGACTAGTGATCCGGCAGTGGCTTGTGGAAGCGCTGTCGCTCAACGGATAAAAGGTACCTCGGGGATAACAGGCTGATCTTGCCCAAGAGTCCATATCGACGGCATGGTTTGGCACCTCGATGTCGGCTCGTCGCATCCTGGGGCTGGAGTAGGTCCCAAGGGTTGGGCTGTTCGCCCATTAAAGCGGTACGCGAGCTGGGTTTAGAACGTCGTGAGACAGTTCGGTCCCTATCCGCTGCGCGCGCAGGAAATTTGAGAAGATCTATCCCTAGTACGAGAGGACCGGGATGGACGAACCTCTGGTGTGTCAGTTGTTCCGCCAGGAGCACCGCTGATTAGCTACGTTCGGAACGGATAACCGCTGAAAGCATCTAAGCGGGAAGCCGGCTTCGAGATGAGATTTCCATCCCTTCGGGGGAGAGGCTCCCAGCCAGACGACTGGGTTGATAGGCCGGATGTGGAAGACAGGACTAAAGACTGTCGGAGCTGACCGGTACTAATAAGCCGATAACTTGATAATCACTACACTCATACCGTTGTAAAGGCTGGTAGGAGTGGTCAGAGATTGCTTGCGTCCACTTTGTGGTTCCCAGAAGACGGGCACCCCGCGCCGCCCTTCGAGGAGCGCGGAACAATTGAATACACGCACGGCGTGTAACCCAGATTTGACCATCCACCTTGGGGTGGGTGTGTCGCCAGGGTTACGGCGGCCATAGCGAGAGGGAAACGCCCGGTCACATTCCGAACCCGGAAGCTAAGACTCTCAGCGCCGATGGTACTGCAGGGGGGACCCTGTGGGAGAGTAGGACACCGCCGGACACCATTCACGATGGCCACCCAGAAATGGGTGGCCATCGCTGTTTAACCGGCCGCTTCCGTTCGAGGAGGAACGCGCTCGGCCGAGGCGACGATGGCCGTCGTCGCCGCGTCAGGAGAAGAGGAGCATCAATGAACGAGAACGACTCCCCTTTAGAATCGCGGTGGCAGGCGGCCGGCGGTGGCGAGGTCGTCTTCGATCCCGCTGCGCATCCCGCTGCGCATGACGCTGCGCATGACGCGGCAGACGACCCGGCGCTGTCTGACGAACTGCTGCGGATCGAACAGGCGCCGCTACCGGAGCGGGCCTCCACTTACACGCGGCTCCAGGAGCAGCTCCGTCTCCGCCTCGAGAACGCGGACCGCGACCGTTGAGCGACGTCATCCGCCTCGACTCCGCTCTCGCCGAACGGGGCATTGCCCGCTCGCGTACCCGCGCTGCCCGCATGATCGCCGACGGCCTGGTGACGGTGGACGGGACGCCGGCGCTGAAAGCATCCCTCCGCGTCCGTGCGGATCAAGACATCGCGGCCGCGGCTCTCGACCACTACGTCAGTCGAGCTGCGCACAAGCTGATCGCCGCTCTCGACATCTTCTCGACGGTACGGGTGGGCGGCGCGCACGCTCTCGATGTCGGAGCATCGACCGGCGGCTTTTCGCAGGTGCTGCTCGAACGCGGTGCGGCGTCGGTGATTGCGCTCGACGTCGGCCACGCGCAACTCGCGCCGCGGATCCGGTCGGATGAGCGGATTCACGTCGTAGAGGGCTTCAATGCGCGTGATCTGACGGCGGCCCGGCTCGCGGAGGCCGCAGGGACCGACGTTGTCCCGCGGCTGGTGGTGTCGGACGTCTCGTTCATCTCGCTCACGATGGTGTTGCCTCCGATCGCCGCGTCGGTCGATCCGCTCGCCGACATCGTGGTCTTGGTGAAGCCGCAGTTCGAAGTCGGGCGCACCGGAGTGCGCGAAGGGATCGTGCGCGACCCGGAGCTGCGTCGAGAGGCGCTCTCGGACGTGCTCTGGGCGGCCTGGGATGTCGGTCTGGGTGTCGTCGGGCTGGCCGAGTCCCCACTCCCGGGGAGCGCTGGCAATCGCGAGTATCTGGCGCACCTCCACCGCGACGTGGGGACGATTCCGACAGAATGGAGGGACGCGGTCAGCGCGCTCACCACCGGGTGACGCGATCGTGTCCGCCGCTGTCGACCGATCAGAAGGACACCCTCTCGATGCAGTCCCCTCCTGACGAGCGCAACATCCTCGTCATTGCCCACACCGGACGGGCGGACTCTCTCGACGCGGCGATCCTCGTCGTGCACCGCTTGAGGAACTCCGGCGCTCGTCCCGTGCTCTGCGCTGACGACAAGGGCGACATCGTCACGGTCGCTCCGGATCTCGGCGATGTCTCGGTGCTTGGTGCCGATGTCCCGCTGAGGTCGATCGAGCTGGTGTTCGTGCTCGGCGGAGACGGAACCATCCTGCGCGCGGCTGAGATCGTGCGCGCGGGGACCGCCCCGCTACTCGGGGTCAACCTCGGCCACGTCGGCTTCCTCGCCGAGAGCGAGCGCGATGATCTGGACGATGCCGTGGCGCGCGCGCTCGACGGCGACTACACGGTGGAGGAGCGCATGACCCTCCAGGTACACGTCACCATCGACGAGACCGTCGTCTACGAGACCTGGGCGCTGAACGAGGCCACCGTCGAGAAGGGCAGCCGGGAGCGGATGCTCGAGGTGATGGTCGGGGTCGACGGGCGTCCGCTGTCTAGCTTCGGTTGCGACGGGATCGTCGTGTCTACTCCCACCGGATCGACTGCCTACGCCTTCTCCGGCGGCGGGCCCGTGGTGTGGCCGTCGGTCGAGGCCATGCTCCTCGTGCCGCTCAGTGCACATGCCCTCTTCGCACGTCCGCTCGTCGTCGGACCTTCGTCGAGCCTCGCCGTCGAGGTCAAGGAGCGAACCGACGGCATCGGCGTGCTCTGGGCCGACGGCCGGCGCGCGTACGAGCTGCCCCCGGGGGCGCGCGTCGTCTACCGCCGCTCGCCCGTGCCCGTGCGCTTCGCGCGCCTGCACGACGCCTCCTTCACCGATCGACTCGTGCACAAGTTCGGTCTCCCCATCCGCGGATGGCGGGGGTCGGCGGAGACGGAGTAGGGCCCGATGCTCGAAGAGTTGCAGATCCGGGATCTCGGAGTGATCGCGGAAGCGACGCTCCCGCTCGGACCGGGCTTCACCGCGGTCACGGGCGAGACGGGAGCCGGCAAGACGATGGTGGTCACGGCGCTCGGCCTGGTACTGGGCTCCCGGTCGGACGCCTCAGCGGTGCGCTCCGGGGCGAAGCAGGCGTGGGTGTCCGGCCGCTGGCTCGTGCCGGAGGAGGGTCCGGTCGCCGAGCGGGTGCACGACGCGGGCGGTGATCTCGACGGCCCCGAGCTGCTGCTCGCTCGCTCCGTGTCGGCGGAGGGGCGCGGTCGCGCGGTCGTCGGCGGGCGCAGTGCCCCGGTCAGCGTGCTGAGCGAACTCGCTGACCAGCTGGTGGTCGTGCATGGACAGTCGGATCAGATCCGACTCCGGTCGGCCGCGGCGCAGCGCGAGGCGCTCGACCGCTTCGGCGGGCCCGAGCTCGCCGACGCCCTGCGCGACTACACGAGCGTCTTCGAGCGTTGGCGAGCGAATCGGGAGGAGCTCGACTCCCTGACCGCGGCGCGGGAGGCGCGCGCCCTGGAGGCGGACCGGCTCCGCTCCGCTCTGGCCGAGATCGAGGTCGTCGCTCCCCAGCGGGGCGAGGACGTCGAGCTCGCGGCGCAGTCGGCCCGGCTCGGCAGCATCGAGCAGTTGCGGGTCGCGGCCGGCGAAGCCCGCGAGGCGATCTCGTCGGACGAACTGGACGGACGTGACGCGCTCGGGCTGGTGGAGACGGCGCGCCGGGTGCTGGAGCGGGCGGCCGAGCACGATGCGGCCCTCCAACCGATGGTGCTGACGCTCGAGGAGGCCGCGGTGCTCCTCGTCGACGCGGCCGGCGGGCTCTCCTCCTACCTCGCCGAACTCGACCTCGACGGCGCTCACGACCTGGAACTGATCGAGAACCGCCGGGCCGAGCTGTCCCTGCTGGTGCGCAGTTACGGACCGACGCTCGACGATGTGCTGGACCTGGTCGACTCCTCCGGACTGCGCCTGCTCGAGCTGGACGGTGACGACGAACGGATCGCGGCGCTCGAGGCCGACACGGACGCCGATGCCGGTCTCGTCGACCGACTCGCGGCTCGGCTGACCGAGGTGCGGACCGTGGCGGCGGCGGAGTTGGGCGAGCGGGTCAGCGACGAACTCACAGCCCTGGCGATGGCGGACGCGCGCCTGCATGTGCAGGTGACCTCGGCGGGGGAGCCGGCAGCGCACGGGCGCGACTCGATCGAGATGCTGCTCCAACCGCACACCGGTGCGACACCTCGGCCGCTGGCCCGCGGGGCCTCGGGCGGCGAACTGTCGCGGGTGATGCTCGCGATCGAGGTCGTGGTCGCGGCCAACGATCCGGTGCCGACATTCGTGTTCGACGAGGTCGACGCGGGAGTTGGTGGCGCGGCCGCGATCGAGATCGGTCGGCGCCTCGCGAGGCTCGCCGAGACCTCGCAGGTGATCGTCGTCACGCACCTGGCGCAGGTCGCGGCGTTCGCGACCAACCACCTCCGCGTCGAGAAGGGCTCGGACGGTGCGGTGACCTCGAGTGCCGTGACGCAGCTCGACTCCGAGGAGCGGGTGTCGGAGATGGCGCGCTTGCTGTCGGGGCTCGCCGGCTCCGCGAACGCCCTCGCTCACGCGCGGGAGCTGCTCGAGACCGGCCGCCGGGGCTGAACATCGCCGGGCCGGGCCAACACCGATCCGGGACCGGCGGTCCGTCGTGCCTGTTCTGCTGTTACGGTGGAACCCCGTGGCGGACTTTACGAATACGGGCCTTTCCTCTTCTTCTCCTTCGGATTCCGAGGGCTCCTCCGGGTCTTCGACTCGAGACGCTTCGCAGGCCGGGCAGGACGCCCCCGCAAGGATCACGAAGCACATCTTCGTCACCGGCGGTGTCGTGTCCTCGCTTGGCAAGGGCCTGACCGCTGCGAGCCTGGGCAATCTGCTGACGGCCCGCGGGCTGCGCGTGGTGATGCAGAAGCTCGACCCGTACCTCAACGTGGACCCGGGCACGATGAACCCGTTCCAGCACGGCGAGGTCTTTGTGACCGATGACGGGGCCGAGACGGACCTGGACATCGGCCACTACGAGCGCTTCCTCGACATCAACCTCAACCAGGCCGCGAACGTCACGACCGGCCAGATCTATTCGCGGGTGATTGCTCGCGAGCGCGCCGGTGAGTACCTCGGCGACACGGTGCAGGTCATCCCGCACATCACCGACGAGATCAAACGGCGGATGCGTCTTCAGGCGGAGGACGACCCGCAGCCGGACGTCATCATCACCGAGATCGGCGGCACGGTCGGCGACATCGAGAGCCAGCCGTTCCTGGAGTCGGCGCGCCAGGTGCGTCACGAGCTGGGGCGCCGCACCGTGTTCTTCGTGCACGTCTCGCTGGTGCCGTTCATGGGGGCCTCTGGTGAGCAGAAGACCAAGCCGACGCAGCACTCGGTCGCGGCGCTGCGCTCGATCGGCATCCAGCCGGACGCTCTGGTGCTGCGCAGCGACCGTCCGGTCTCGGAGTCGAACAAGCGCAAGATCGCGCTGATGTGCGACGTCGACGAGCAGGCCGTGGTCAACGCGAAGGACGTCGCGTCCATCTACGAGATCCCGCAGATGCTCAACGAGCAGGGGCTCGACGCCTACATCATCGACCAGCTGGGCCTGCCGGCCGGCGAGGTTGTCTGGGACGGCTGGTCGCGGCTGCTGGAGGCCGTGCACGAGCCCCAGCACGACGTCACGATCGGCCTGGTCGGCAAGTACATCGACCTACCTGACGCCTACCTGTCGGTGACAGAGGCGCTGCGGGCCGGCGGCTTCGCGCAGCACACGAAGGTCACCATCCGCTGGATCGCCTCGGACGGGCTCGAGGACCCGGAGGCCGCCGCGAAGGCCCTCTCGGAGCTCGACGGCATCTGCGTGCCCGGCGGTTTCGGCATCCGCGGCATCGAGGGCAAGCTCGGTGCGCTGCGTTTCGCGCGGGAGAACGGCATTCCGACGCTCGGGCTCTGCCTGGGGCTACAGTGCATGGTCATCGAGTACGCGCGCCACGAGGCGGGGCTCGAGGGCGCCTCGTCGTCGGAGTTCGACCCCGAGACCGAGTTCCCGGTGATCGCGACGATGGCCGAGCAGGTCGAGATCCTCGCCTCCGGCGACATGGGCGGCACCATGCGGCTGGGCTTGTACGCGGCTGAGCTCGCCGAGGGCTCGATCGTCGCGGAGGTCTACGGCGCACCGGAGGCGTCCGAGCGCCACCGCCACCGCTACGAGGTCAACAACCGCTATCGCGAGCAGATCGCGCAGGCGGGGCTCTGGTTCTCGGGCCTCTCGCCCGACGGCCACCTGGTCGAGTACATCGAGCTGCCCCGGGAGAAGCACCCCTTTTACGTCGGCACCCAGGCGCACCCGGAACTCCGCTCGCGTCCGAACGCCGCGCACCCGCTCTTCCGCGGACTGGTGAGCGCGGCGCTCGAGCGCCAGGAGGCGTCGCGCCTCTTCCCGGCATCGGAGGCCGGCGCCCATGAGTGAGCCGCTCTCGGACGAGCTGGTCGAGCCGGACGTCCTGACCAGCGAACGGGTCTTCGACGGGATGGTCTGGGGCGTCCGCGCCGAGACGTTCCGCTACGGCGGTGGGGAGCTGCGCCGGGAGTTCCTCGACCACACCGGCGCCGTCGCGGTTCTTGCTCTGGACGACGAGGACCGCGTCGCCCTGATTAAGCAGTACCGGCATCCGGTCCGTACCCGGGAGTGGGAGATCCCCGCGGGCCTCCTCGATGTGCAGGGCGAGGATCCGCTCGCCGCTGCGCAGCGCGAGCTGGGCGAGGAGACGGACCTGCGGGCCCAGCGCTGGGACCTGCTCTCGGAGTTCGCGACGTCGCCCGGCGGCAGCGACGAGGTGATCCGGATCTATCTCGCGCGCGAACTCTCGGCCACCGGATCCGCCTTCGACCGCGAGGCCGAGGAAGCCGATATGGAGCTGCGCTGGGTGCCGCTCGACGAGGCCGTCGAGGCGGTGCTGGCCCGCCGGGTGCAGAACCCGTCGCTGAGCATCGCGGTGCTCGCTGCGCACGCGTTCCGCTCGCGCGACTGGAGCGGACTGGGTGACGCCTCCTCGCCCTGGACCCGTCACCCGCGGGTCCGTCACCCCCGGGGGTGAGCCCGCGCGCCTGCGCTGAGGCGTTCCTCCGCCAGGCGAGCGTGGAGCGCGGGCTCTCGGCGCACACGCTCGCTGCCTACCGGCGGGACCTGGCGCTCTACCTCGGCTGGCTCGCGGAGCGCGGGACCGACGACCTGGCGCAGCTGCGGCGGGCGGACGTGGGCGAGTTCTCCTCCTGGCTCGCCGCGCGGACGGAACGACCGCTCGCGGCGAGCTCGCGGGCGCGGATCCTCTCGAGCGTCCGCGGGCTGCACCGGTTTGCTCTAGAGGAGGGGCTCGTTGCGGACGACGTGGCCCGAGACGTGCTGCCGCCGAAGATCCCGATGACCCTGCCGAAGGCGGTCACGGTCGAGCAGATGGCGGCGCTGCTCGACGCGGCGCGGGGCGAGGAGCTCGCCGATCTGCGCGATCGGGCGCTGCTCGAACTGCTCTACGCGACCGGGGCTCGTATCTCGGAGGCGGTCGACTTGACCGTCGACGACGTGGTGGACGCCGAAGTGGTGCGCCTCACGGGCAAGGGCTCGAAGCAGCGGATGGTGCCGCTCGGGCGTTACGCCCGTGAGGCGGTCGAGGAGTACCTGGTGCGGGCCCGGCCGGAGCTGTCGCGGCGCGGACGGGCGACTCCGGCGCTCTTCCTCGGGGTGCGCGGGAGTCGGCTCTCGCGGCAGAGCGCGTGGCTAGTCATCCGTGCGGTCGCCGAGAAGGCGGGCCTGGACCGCGAGATCTCGCCGCACACGTTCCGTCACTCGTTCGCGACCCACCTGCTCGCGGGCGGCGCGGACGTTCGCGTGGTGCAGGAGTTGCTCGGGCACGCCTCGGTGGCGACGACGCAGATCTACACGCTGGTGACGGCGGACACGCTACGGGACGTGTACACGTCGGCGCATCCGCGAGCGCGACGCTGAGGCGTAGGGCCGTGCGGCGGGGCGCCGCAGCGGGGGAGCGGGGCGCCGGTACACTCGACGAAGGCCGCGCGGGAGCGCACGCCGACACGGAAGCGAGGACGACGCAGGTGACACGCAAGACGGACGACAAGGCCGAACTCACCGGTCTCGAAGCCCCGACGCTCGGCCCGACCGGTCGCCCCCTGCGCGATTTCCCGCTGCCGGTGGAACTCACCGGCCACGGACCCGCTCGGATCATCTCGCTCTGCAACCAAAAGGGTGGCGTCGGCAAGACGACGACGACCATCAACCTGGGCGCGACGCTCGCCGAGTACGGTCGCCGGGTCCTGGCCATCGACTTCGACCCGCAGGGCGCCCTCTCGGCCGGCCTCGGCGTCACCACCTACGACTCGATCACGATCTACGACCTGCTCCTGGGCACAGTGAAGGACCCGGTCGAGGCGATCCGGAAGACCCGCGTCCCGGGCCTGGACGTCATCCCCGCCAACATCGACCTGTCGGCAGCCGAGGTGCACCTCGTCAACGAGGTCGCCCGCGAGCAGATCCTCGCCCGGGTGCTGCGCAAGGTGAGTGCCGACTACGACGTCGTGCTGATCGACTGCCAACCCTCGCTGGGCCTGCTCACCGTGAACGCCCTCACGGCGAGCCACGGCGTGCTCATCCCGCTCGAGTGCGAATTCTTCGCTCTGCGCGGTGTGGCCCTGCTGATCGAGACGATCGACAAGGTCCGCGACCGCCTCAATCCGGTGATCGAGCTCGACGGCATCCTGCCCACGATGTACGACTCCCGGACCCTGCACTCGCGCGAGGTGCTCGACCGCGTGGTCGACGCCTTCGGCGACAGCGTGCTCGAGACGGTGATTGGCCGCACGGTGAAGTTCCCCGATGCCAGCGTGTCCGGCGTGCCGATCACCCAGTTCGCGCCCGAGCACAACGCCGCGAAGGCATACCGCAAGCTCGCCAGGGAGCTGATCTCGCGTGGCGCGGTCGCCTGAGGCCGTGCTTCAGGAGCGTCCCGCTCCCGCCGGGTTTCACCTTGCGCTGACCAACTTCGAGGGGCCGTTCGACCTCCTGCTGAGCCTGATCGCGAAGCAGCAGGTCGACATCACCGAGATCGCGTTGAGCGCGGTAACGGACGAGTTCCTCTCCTACCTGCACGGGATCGACACGCTCGAGGGGCTGGACCGCGCGTCCGAGTTCCTGGTCGTCGCGGCGACCCTCCTGGACCTCAAGATCGCCGGGCTGCTGCCGCAGGGCGAGCTCGTGAACGCGGAGGACGCGGCTCTGCTGGAGGCGCGCGACCTGCTGTTCGCCCGGCTCCTGCAGTACAAGGCGTTCAAGCAGGTTTCGTCGTGGTTCGCCGAGCGGATGGCGGTCGAGACCGCGCGGCACCGGCGCGATGTGCCCCTGGAGGAGGAGTACCGGGCCGCGAAGCCGGAGCTGGTCTGGACCCTGTCGGCCGCCGACTTCGCCGCTCTCGCGACCGTCGCCCTCGCCCCGCGCGAGCTGCCGACGCTTGGTCTGGACCACCTGCATGCACCGCAGATCAGCATCCGGGAACAGGCGGCGCATGTGGTCGCCGTGCTGCGTGCCGGGGAGTCGGCCACCTTCCGCGAACTGATCACCGGCGCCGACGAGAAGGGCGTGATCGTCGCGCGGTTCCTGGCCGTGCTCGAGCTCTACCGGCACGCGGCGATCACCTTCGAGCAGCCGGAGCCGCTCGGCGAGCTGACGCTGCGCTGGGTCGCGGAGCGGTGGAGCGACGAGAGCCTCGCCGCGCTCGGAGCCGACTATGACTCCTGAGGCGGGCCCCGGAACCGTCGCGTTCGAGATCGACCGGGCAATCGAGGCAATCCTGATGGTCGCCGACGAGCCGCAGTCGCTCGCCGCGCTCGCGACGGCGCTCTCGCGGCCGATCGCGGTGGTGCGCCAGTCGATCGAGCGGCTGGTCGCCGACTACGACGGCGTCGACGGATCGACCCGGCGGGGCTTTGAGCTGCGCGAGGTCGGCGGGGGCTGGCGGATCTACGTGCGCCGCGAATACGACCCGGTGGTCACGGATTTCGTGCTCACCCAGAACCCCACTCGGCTCTCGCAGGCGGCGCTCGAAACGCTGGCGGTCATCGCCTACAAACAGCCCGTCTCGCGCGGCCAGGTCGCGCAGATCCGAGCGGTCAATGTCGACTCCGTCGCGCGCACTCTCCTCGGCCGCGGCCTGATCGCGGAGGTCGGCCACGACCCCGAGACCGGCGCGGTCCTCTACGGCACCACCGAGCATCTGCTCGTGCACCTCGGCCTCACCTCGCTCGACGAGCTGCCGAAGATCTCCCCCCTACTGAGCGACGGAAGAGACGGATTCGATGAGCGCGCCTGACAGTGGCCCCGAGGGCGAACGACTGCAGAAGGTCCTCGCGGCAGCGGGGGTCGCCTCCCGACGAGTGGTTGAGGAGATGATCGTGGCGCGGAGGATCCGCGTGAATGGCGAGGTGGCGGACGAGCTCGGTCGCCGCATCGACCCGGCGACCGACCGGATCGAGGTGGACGGAGTCGCGGTGCAGCTGGACACCTCGCGCCGTTACGTGATGCTCAACAAGCCGGTCGGCGTCGTCAGCTCGCTGGCGGACGAGAACGGCCGCACGGACCTCAGCCTCTACACGAAGAACTTCCAGGAGCGGCTGTTCAATGTCGGTCGCCTCGACGCCGAGACGTCCGGCCTGCTGGTTTTGACCAACGACGGTGAGCTGGCGCATGTGCTCGCGCATCCGTCGTTCGGCGTGACGAAGACGTACATCGCGAAGGTGCACGGGCAGGTCCTCGCGCAGACGATCGCGACACTGACCTCGGGGATCGAGCTCGACGACGGACCGGTGGTGGCGGACAAGGCACGGCTGCTGGGCCGGCCGGAGGGGCGCTCGAACGCATCGCTCGTGGAGATCACCCTGCACTCGGGGCGCAACCGCATCGTGCGTCGGATGCTGGCGGCGGTCGGACACCCGGTGATCGAGCTGGTCCGGCGCCAGTTCGGTCCACTGCACCTCGGGACGCTGCGCTCGGGCGACCTGCGCGACCTCACGCGCGATGAGCTGGGTGCGCTGTTGACGATCGCGCGGCAGGGCGGCGAGGCGGTGGCTGCCGCTCCTGCGCTTCCGACGAAGAAGGCGAGCATGGGGGCCCGGCGTCCGCGTCCTGAGGCGGGGCGCTCTGGCGATCGTGGAGGCTCCTCCACAGGCGGCCGCGGTGGAGAGGCTCCTCCGCGCCGTTCCGGTGCCGACAAGCAGCGTCGCACCGATCGCTAGGCTGTCCGGGTGAACGAGCTCCTGCGCCCCGCTCCGCCCGCCCTGCGGACGACTGGCACGGTGCGGGTGGTCGGCTCCGGCCTGCTCGGCGCCTCCATCGGCCTCGGCCTTGCCTCGCGCGGGGTGGACGTGGTTCTCGACGACGCGTCGCCCGCGAGCCTGTCCCTCGCCATTGATTACGGGGCCGGCCGCGCCGCCACCTCGGCCGACCGGCCGTCCGTGGTCGTCGTCTGCGTCCCTCCGGACGTCACCGCGAGCGTCGTCGAGCGCGAGCTCGCGGCGTACCCGGAGGCCGTCGTCACCGATGTGGCGAGCGTGAAGACCCAGCCCCTGCGTGAGCTGCGCGCCCGCGGCGTCGACCTCGCTCGATACATCGGCTCGCACCCGATGGCCGGCCGGGAGCGCGGCGGCCCGGTCGCGGCGCGCGGCGACCTCTTCGTCGGTCGCCCCTGGGTGATCTGCCGCGACAGTGAGACGACGCCCGAGGCGCTCGCGCGGGTGGAGGGTCTCGCGCTGGATCTCGGTGGCACCATCGTGGAGATGGATCCGGAGGAGCACGACCTCTCGGTTGGGCTGGTCTCACACGTTCCGCAGGTGATCTCCTCGCTGCTCGGCCAGCGCCTTCTCGCTGCTCCGAACGCGGCGCTGCGCCTGGCCGGGCAGGGCGTCCGCGACGTCTCGCGCCTGGCCGCCTCCGCGCCCGAGCTGTGGATGCAGATCCTCGCGGCCAACCGTGAGCACGTCGTCGCGGTGCTCGACGCCTTCCGCGACGACGTCGCCGCGGTCGCCGACGCTCTCCGCGACCTCGACGCGCCGGGGTCGCGCCGCGTCCTCGCTGAGCACCTCGCCGCGGGTAACGCCGGAGTGGCGCGCCTGCCCGGCAAGCACGGCCAGGACCAGCGCTTCTCCACCCTGATCGTCCTCATCGACGACTCGCCCGGGACCCTCGCGCGGCTCCTCGTCGAGATCGGCGAAGCCGGCGTCAACCTCGAGGACGTGCGGCTCGAGCACGCGCAGGGGCGCAGAGTGGGGCTCGCCGAAATCTCCGTGGTGCCCGAGGCGGTCGCGCCGCTGACCGAAGAACTGACCGTACGCGGCTGGAGGATCGCCGGATGAGCACCGAGCAGAGGATCGCCCGATGAGTACCGAGCAGAACAGGCAGGAGGGCGGCCTGAACCGGATGACGCCCGCCCGCCGCGCGCAGCAGAGCATCCCGGAGGAGGGAGGCACGGCTCCTGAGCGCGAGACCCGCTCCGAGGCCGACGAGCAGGGCGACTTCGGCGAGGCGGTCGTGGTCGCCGTCGACGGTCCGGCCGGCAGCGGCAAGTCCAGCGTGTCGCGCGCGGCGGCTCGCCGCCTCGACTTCGAGTTCCTCGACACGGGGGCCGCCTACCGCGCTCTCGCCTGGCACGGGTTGGCTCGCGGCCTCGACTTCGAGGACGAGGACGCGATCGTCGATGCGCTCGACGGCTTCGACTACTCCATCGGCACCGACCCGGAGTCGTACTCGGTCTGGGTCGGCCCGACCGAGGTGACCGCCGCCATCCGGGAGCCTCGGGTGAGCGCGCGGGTCTCGGCGGTGGCGAAGGTGCCCGAGGTGCGGCGGAGGATCACGCTACTGTTCCGGCGGATCATCGGGGAGACGCGGCGCGAGGGGATCATTGTCGAGGGCCGCGACATCACGACGGTCGTCGCTCCCACCGCTCCGGTGCGGATCCTCCTCACCGCGAGCGAAGAGGCTAGGATGGCGAGGCGTTCGCGCGAGGTCACCACGGAATCCGCCGAGGCGACGGGTCAGGCGTTGCGGTCAAGGGATCGCGCCGACTCGCAGGTGGTCGACTTCATGAACGCCGCAGACGGAGTCACTCTTCTCGACTCCACTCATCTCGACTTCGAGCAGACCGTCGACGCGGTGGTCGCCGAGGTCCGAACTTCGAGAGCAAGGGCCGATTATGGCACAGGACACGCACGTCGGTGACGACGAGCTGAACTTCGGAGACGACGACCTCGTCGAGCGCCTCGGCGACCTCGACGAGCAGCTCGCCTCCTCACGCGCGCAGGCGCTCCGTAGCGGGCTCGAGGACTACAACCTCGACGAGGAGGATCTCGACCTCCTCGAGTTCGCCGGCGAGGACTCGGACGAGGTCCGCTACCTCCCCGCACTCCCGGTCGTGGCGATCGTGGGCCGCCCGAACGTCGGCAAGTCGGCACTGGTGAACCGCATCCTCGGCCGCCGCGAGGCCGTCGTCGAGGACACTCCGGGCGTCACCCGCGACCGTGTGTCGTACAAGGCGGAGTGGATCGACCGCTCGTTCACCATCGTCGACACCGGCGGCTGGGAGCCCGACGCCCGCGGCATAGATGCGTCCGTCGCGATGCAGGCCGAGATCGCCATCGACCTCGCCGACGCCGTGATCTTCGTCGTCGACGCGAACGTCGGCGCGACCGCGACCGACGAACACGTCGTGAAGCTGCTCCGCAAGACGAAGAAGCCGGTCTTCCTCGCCGCCAACAAGGTGGACGACGCCCGCCAGGAGCCCAACGCCGCCTCGCTCTGGTCGCTCGGACTCGGCGAGCCCCGCCCCGTCTCGGCCGTCCACGGCCGCGGTGTGGCCGACCTGCTCGACGCGGTGCTCGAGAAGCTGCCGCTCGAGTCGGCCGTCGCCAAGCGCGAGGTCGGCGGCCCGCGCCGCGTCGCGATCCTCGGCCGCCCGAACGTCGGCAAGTCCAGCCTGCTCAATAAGGCAGCAGGGGAGGAGCGGGTCGTCGTCAATGAACTCGCCGGCACCACGCGCGACCCGGTCGACGAGCAGGTCGAGATCGCCGGGAAGGTGTGGCGCTTCGTTGACACCGCGGGCATCCGCCGCCGCGTGCACCTACAGCAGGGCGCCGACTTTTACGCGTCGCTGCGCACCTCCACCGCGCTCGAGAAGGCTGAGGTCGCCGTCGTCGTCCTCGACGTCTCGCAGCCGATCTCGGAGCAGGACGTGCGCATCATCGACCTGGTGCTGGAGTCGGGTCGTGCGCTCGTGCTTGCCTTCAACAAGTGGGACCTCCTCGACGACGAGCGCCGCCGCTACCTGGAGCGCGAGATCGAGACGGATCTGGCGCATGTGGCCTGGGCGCCCCGCGTGAACATCTCGGCCCGCACCGGCCGCCACCTCGAGAAGCTCGTACCGGCGCTCGAACTCGCCCTCGAATCCTGGGACACCCGCATTCCGACCGGCAAGTTCAACGCCTTCCTCGCCGAGCTGACCGCGGCACACCCACACCCCCTGCGCGGGGGAAAGCAGCCGCGCGTGCTCTTCGGCACCCAGGCCTCGTCGCGCCCGCCGACATTCGTGCTCTTCACCACCGGCTTCCTCGATCCGGGCTACCGCCGCTACATCGCGCGCCGCCTGCGCGAGATCTACGGCTTCCAGGGGTCGCCGGTGAACGTCAACATGCGGGTGCGGGAGAAGCGCGCGCGCTGATCGCTGCTGTCACGAGTCCGGTCCGCGGGGGTCCTCCTGCGGGCCGGACTCGTCTGCGCAGAGCGACGGCGCTCAGTGACTGGTCGCGAAGGGCCACCACGGCGGGAGGAGTTGACGGTACGCGCCGAGGTACACGTCGGGGTCGCGCGGGGCGGGCAAGCGGAGCCACTGCTCCATCAGGCCGACCGAGCCGGCGGCCAGGAACGAGGCAGTCGCGTTCTCGAGGAATCCGAGCGGGGTGTTCACGGCAGGGACGTCGAGGACGCCAGTGTCCAGGGTCGCCGAGACGGCGGTGCGAAAGTGGTCGGCGAGCATCGCGCGCAGTCCGGAGTCGCCGCTGGGCGCGTCGAAGGCCCGCAGGTAGAGGTCGCAGTGGCCGTCGAGGTGCCGGAGGACGCAGGCGGTGGCCTCGCGGATGCTCGCGTCGGTCGCGGCGCCGCTGCGGAGCTGCTGAAGGTAACCCTCGCGGATCAGGTCGAGTTCGTCCCGCAGGGCCGCGCAGAGCAGTTCTGCGGCGGAGGACGCGTGGGCGTAGAAGGTGGAGCGGTTCACGCCCGCGAGACCGGTGATCTCGGAGACGGTCAGTGTGGCGACGTCGCGGCCGGTCGCGAGTGCAATGATCGCCCGATGCAGGGCCACCTGTGATCGCTTCTGCCGCGCATCCACTGCTGACGCCTCCCGAGTTGTCGGCGGCGCATCGGCCGGTGCCGACGCGTTCCGCGGAGCGAGTCTACGGGCTGCGCCCGTTTTCACTTCCGGGGTCGGCATCCGCTAGGGTAGTCGAGTTGCCCGGGCTTCGGCCCGGACTGCCACGGGCTGTGGCGCAGCTTGGTAGCGCACTTGACTGGGGGTCAAGGGGTCGCAGGTTCAAATCCTGTCAGCCCGACGGATGAGCCCTGATGAGCAGTCGCTGTCATCAGGGTTCTGGCGTGTGTGTGGTCGAATCTCTGCGGGTCTCAGGGCGGTTCCCCTCCGCGAGCGCCTGGCGAGTGGCTCAGCGATCGCCCTCGATCCACCTCGCGACGAGGCGGCCGAAGACCTCCCAGCCGGCCGCGCGCCCGAGGCCCCCGTGATCGAGGTCGACCGGCTCGATGCGCAGTCGACCGGTGATGCGCGAGCGCCAGCCGGCGTCGCGCCGGGTCGCCGTGTCGGCAGTGACGCCTCGCGTCGCCGCCACCAGCAGGGTGTCGGCACGCACCGAGCCGGTTAGCGCGGGGATCGACAGCCGCAGGTGACGCTCGAAGGTTGCTACCAGACGCTCCCGAGCGTCGGGGTCGAGGTCGGCGAGCACGGGGTCATCGGCGATGCTGCGCGTGAAGCCGGCGACCTGCGTGGCGACGGGGACGTCGACCTCCTCGCGCCCGCCGTCCGCGTACGCGTCGAGGAGGACCACGGAGGCCACCTCGTCGAGCCGGGCGGCGATCGCGTGGGCGAGCTGTCCACCGAACGACCACCCGAGCAGGTGGTAGGGGCCTCGTGGGCGAACGGCGCGGATCCGCGCGATCTGGTCGTCGACGATGGCCTCGAGGGAGGTGAGCGCGGGGCCGCCCGACAGCGCGGGATCCTGCAGCGCATACACCGCGTACGCGGGATCGAGGTGCCGGCACAGGCCCGCATACGCCCAGCCGAGTCCGCCGGCGGGTTGGAGACAGAAGACGGCCGGGCCGTCGGTGTCGCGCAGGCGAAGGACCGGGGCGAACGTTGTCTCGTTGCGATCGCCCGCCGCCGCCCGCGCCAGCCCGGCGACGGTCGGCGCTGCGTACAGGTCGCGCACGCCGAGGTCCAGGCCTGAGGACGACCGCAGTCGCGAGACGACCCGCACGGCGAGGAGCGAGTGGCCGCCGAGGAGGAAGAAGTCGTCGTCGCGACCCACCTCCTCGATGCCGAGCGCCTCCGCGATCGCCTCGGCGATCAGATACTCGACATCGCCGACGGGGTGTCGCCTCTCGACCGGCTCCCGCGCGGGCTCGGGCAGGGCGCGCACGTCGAGCTTGCCGTTGACGGTGAGCGGCAGCTCGTCGACGACGGTCACCGTGGCCGGCACGAGGTAGTCCGGGAGCCGCGACCGCAGCGCTCCCCTGATCGTGACGGCCCGCGGCGGGTCGTCGGCGACGTCGGGCACGACGTAGGCCGCGAGCTCGGTCCCGCGGGTCCCGCGCAGTGGCACGACTGCGGCCCGGCGGATCCCGTCGAGCGTGACGAGGGCCGAGGACACCTCGGCGGGCTCGACGCGGTGCCCGCGGATCTTCACCTGGTCGTCACTGCGGCCGAGGTAGCTGATCAGGCCGTCGTCGTCGATCGCCACAAGGTCGCCTGTGCGGTACATCCGTCGCCCCGGCAGACCGAACGGATCGGCGACGAACCGCTCGGCCGTCAGGTCGCTCCGGCCGAGGTAACCGCGAGCCAGGCCGACCCCCGAGAGGTACAGCTCGCCCGCGACCCCGGGCCGGACGGGGCGGAGGGCGTCGTCGAGCACCTGCGCGACCGTTCCGGTGATGGGCCGGCCGATCGTTGAGGTGGTGCGCTCCTCGAGGTCGGCGCCGAGCGCGTTGATCGTGTACTCGGTCGGACCGTAGAGGTTGTAGGCGCGCACGCCGGGGGCGTCGCGGACGGCCATCCACAGGTCGTCGGGCACGGCCTCGCCCCCGAGGGAGAGGAAGACGACACCCGGGCCGTCGATGGTCGGGTCGGCGCAGCGTTCGCGAGCGAGCAGTCCCTCCTCCACGAGGAGTGCGGCGTAGCTCGGGGTCAGGTCGACACCGTCGATCCGGTTGTCGTCGAAGTAGGACAGCAGTGCCCGCGGGTCCCGACGCATGTCGTCGTCGATGATGTGCACGCTGTGTCCGTCGAGGAGCCAGAGCAGCTGCTCCCACGAGGCATCGAACGCGAAGGAGGTCGTGTGCGCGATCGCCAGGCGTCGTCCGCCGGCTGCGTTCACGACGGCCGAGAAGATCGCGGCGCGATGATTCACGACCATGTTCGTGAGACCGCGGTACGGCACGGCGACGCCCTTTGGCGCGCCCGTCGATCCGGACGTGAAGATCACGTAGGCGAGGGCGTCGAGCGCGCGATCGGGCTCTACGAGACTCCCGTCGCCCGCCGCGTCGCATGACAGCACGGGGACGTCCGCCGGGACCGCTGCGGCGAGGGCATCGTCGGTGACGACGAGGGCCGGGGCTGCCTCGCGGAGGATGTCGGCCACCCGGCCCTGGGGCAGTGCGGGGTCGATCGGGACGTACGCCGCATGAGCGGCGAAGACGGCGAACAGCGCGACGATCATGCGCGCGTCCCTCGGCAGCAGGAGCGCGACCCGGGACTCGGGACCGATGCCCCGCTCCTGGAGCGCGGTCGCGAGCAGCGTCGCCCGGTGTACGAGGTCGGCGAAGCTCCAGCGGACCGGGCCCGCTACCACGGCGAGCCCGTCGGGATCGACGCGGGCACGCTGCACGAGGAGCTGCCACACCGTCGCTGCGAGCACCTCCGCATCGGCGGCTCCCGTCGTCGCGCCGACGAGGGAGTCCGAGCCGGTGGCGCTCGGGTTGCGGAGGTCGAGCGCGGCGAGCGGGCCGGGGTGCTCAGAGATCCCGTCGAGCGCCCTGACGAACGCCTCCACGATGCGGTCGACCGCCCGTTGCGCGGCGGCGTCGCTCGGCCAGGTGCCCGGTCGCGACAGGATGCGCAGACGCGCGCCCGAGCACTCGTCGCCGGGGTTCACCACGATGCTCAGCGGATAGTGGGTGGCATCGCGGACCGTCTGCGAGCGTTGACACAGTCCTCCGTCGGGGCCGAGCCGCTCCGAGGGCGGGGTGACGGGGATGTTCTGGAAGACGAACAGAGTGTCGAACAGCTCCCGGTGTCCCGATCCCGCGAGGATCTCGGAGAGGGGAGTGTCGGGGTGAGCGAGCAGCACGCGACGGAACCGGGTGAGGTCGTCGAGGTGGCTCTGCACGTCGCCGCCCGGGCGGATGCGCACGCGGACCGGGACGGTGTTGAACAGCAACCCGAGCAGATCGTCGATACCGGAGATCTCGGGAGGCCGCCCCGAGGTCACCGTGCCGAAGACGATGTCCCCCCGACCCGTCTCGCGGCGCAGAGCGAGGGCCCACGCGAGCTCGTAGACGGCGCTGAGCGGCGCGCGTGCCGCCGCACCGGTCCGTCGCAGACGAGCGGTCAGCGCCGGGTCAAGCGTCAGCGTGCGCTCGACCGATCGCGCGTCGTCGGTGCGGCCACCCGCGGACCCGGACGCAGCGATGAGGGTCGGCCCCTCGACGCCCGCGAGCACGTCGCCCCAGGATGAGCGCGCCGCCTGCCGGTCGCGGGCGGCGAGCCAGGAGATGTAGGCCGCGTAGGGGGGCCCGGGTCGGTCGACGGCCGACCCGCGGCGGGTGTACTCGTCGAGGATGCCGCGCAAGAATCGCCAGATCGACCAGCCGTCGAGGATCGCGTGCTCGACGGTGAGCACCCAGGTGTGCTGCTGGCCGTCCGGCGAGGTGAGGAGGCCGAAGCGCAGGAGCGCTCCCTCACCGTCGAACCCCTGCTCGCGCTGCTCCGACAGGAACTGCTCACGGTCCTCGCCCGTGCGCACGTCCCACTCCAGGTGCGGCGACCGCGGGACGATGAGCACCGTGCGCCCGCCGATGCGTCGGAAACGACCCGCGACCTGCGGGTGCTGCTTAATCGTCCGTGCGGCCGCGGCCCGCAGCGCCGCCAGGTCGAGCGTCCCGGTCAACTCGGTGATCGTCTGCGACAGGTAGACCTGGCTGTCTCCGGTGAGGTCTCGATGGAAGAGCAGGCCCTCCTGCAGCGCTGTCGCCGGATACACCGCGAGCAGCGGCCCCGCCGTCCGCTCCAGGCCGCGGATCGCGGCGTCGCCGATGCCAACCGTGTCCAGTACCCGGATCTCGGCCGGACGGACGATGGCGCTGAGGGCGCTCGGCGAGTCGTCGAGGGGGACGTGTTGAGTGATGGCGGTCGCGATTGCCGCGGCATCCCGATGCCCCGACACCGACACCCGCCAGTGCCCGTCGGCGATGCTCGCCGTCACGGCGACGCGGCCCTCGGCGGGCGAGACGGGCAGGTCGGAGACGTGGATGTCGATGTGCACGTCGGCGTGGACTAGGTCGTCGAAGACCCCCGGAGTGTGCCGGCTCACCTCCCCGGCGAGCGTGTAATGACGGGCGGCGTCGGCCGACGGCTGGACGATCGTGCCGTCGCCCCGCAGGAACGCCGGGAAGATGCGGCGGCGGACACCGATGGCGGACGCACGAGCGGGATCGTCCCGGTCGGGCTCGCTGACCATCGCGACGGCGGGGCCGTACCGGAGATCGGCGAGCCCCGACAGGACGGCGGTGCGCCACGCGATCACCGAGGCGGGCGGGACGGGCAGCTCGGCGTGCGCGGACGCACCGGCGTCGAGAGCTGCCCAGGCCGGGTCAGCGGTCGACGAGGGCGTCGACTCGATCACGTCGAGCCACGCCTCGGCGGCGTCGATGATCTCGAGGGCGTCGGCGCGACGGACGAGGACCTCGACGTACTCGGCGGCGTCGTGGAGTCCGAGGGCCAAGCCCGACGAGAGCGCGCCGAGTAGCGCGGGCCAGGACTCCTCGTCGATCACCTCCGACGCCGCCGTGAGCAGGACTCCCTCGGGTAGCGCCGATGCCGCGATCGAACGCCCGACCGCAGTGTCGGGACGCCGGGGCTGGGGCGTAACCTCCGCGGCGTCGAGGAGCTCGTCGAGCGTGAGCGGAACGTACTCGTCGCCGTCGCGGCGGCTACCGACGCTGTCGCTCGCGGCGTACAGGCCGACCAGGGCCGCAGCGGCGTGCTGCCGAGGCAGCGCGATCCGCCGCTGGGTGATCGCGGTGCTCGGCGGTCGCAGTGCCGAGCGACGATTGGTCGTCCGGATCAGTGCGAGCCGATCGACGGGTGCAGTGGTGTCTCCGGTCAGGGCGATCAGCGCGAGCACGACCGATTCCAGGAGGGCGCACGTCGTCTCGCGGGTGATGATGTCGGCGCGGGAGAGCACGTCGACCACGAGACCGTCATCACCCTCGCCGATGGCGACCGTGAGGTCGAACTTCGCGGTGGGCTCGGCGTCGTGACGGACCTCGGCGGCGACCTCGCCCAGGGCCACCGTCCGCGTCCGGCGGTCGACCTCGGCGATCATGACCTGGAAGAGCGGATGCAGGCCGGCGGCTCGGGCGGGAGCGACCTCGGCCACGAGCTCGTCGAACGGCACGGCCCGCCGCTCCCACGCGTCCAGCGCACAGTCGCGGACACGCCCGATCACCTCGCCCACGGTGGTCGCGCCGGCGAGGTCGGTGAGCCCCACGATGGTGTTGAGGAACAGGCCGACACCGGCGTTCGAGCCCTCGCGCAGGTCGGCGACCATGCCCAGGGGGATGCGGTCGCCCGCTCCCCTGGATCGCAGGGCGAGGGCGACGGCCGCATGCAGGAGCATGAGGCGGGAGACCCCGAGCCGGCCGGACGTCTCGGTGAGCGCTTGCGCCAGCCACGCGGGCAGCAGGTGCTCCTGGCGGACCGCCGCCGAACTTGGCGCGGGGCTGCGGGGCGCATCGAGGGGCAGCGGGATCGCGGTCGACATTCCGGCGAACAGCGGGGCGAGTCCTTTCGCCGATGCGCGGAGCGGTTCGGCCTCGGGCGCAGGGCTCCCCGGCCAGAGGGTCGCGCGGCCGGCGAGGCGGTGCGCGTACGCGCGTTCGAGGTCGTCGAGGATCGCGGACATCGACTCTCCGTCGGCCGCAACGTGGTGGACGACGATCACGACGTGCTCGGTGAAGACCACCGCTGCCGCCGGCACCTCGCGACGAGGGTCGGGCGCGAGCGGCAGCCGCCCGTCCCACGCCTGCGTCGAACGATCGTGGACGGGTGCCTCGGCGGCGTCCCTGACGTTCTCGACCCAGCCGTCACCGGTCCTGTCGAAGGCCGTCCGCAGGCTCGCGTGCCGCGCGACCACGTCGCGGAACGCGGCGGCGAACACCTCGACGTCGATGCGGCCACCGGTGATCAGCAGCACGAGCGGCATCGCGTAGGCCCCCGGCGAGTCCTCGATGTCGGCGAGGAAGAGCATCCGTTCGCGTGCGCCCTGCACGCGCCTCGTCTCGGTCGCGTTCTCGGTCATAGCGTTTCCTCTCCTGCGAGTATCGCGTCGCCGATCTCGGCGACCAGGCGACGCAGCCCCTGCTCCGCGTCGGCGGGCAGCGCCATTCGATGCACAATGAGCTGCGTCGCGTCGTCCGCGGTCTCGACGGCGGCGAGCCGTCCCTCGGCCGCACTGACTCCGTCCCCGGGAGGGACGTGGTCCACCTGGAACGCCCGCCACAGCCGGGCGCGGCTCCTGTCCAGACGCACCCGCAGCTCGGTGCGCGCCGCGACGACCTCGGCGAGCGCGCGGCGGGCGGCCGCGGCGTCCGCGGTCCCCAGCGGGGCCGAGACGGTCATCGCGTCGATGTCGGCGCCGTCGGCCCGCGCCGCGACGAGCGACGCGGGGAGCGGGACTGCACGCTGCTGGCTCCCCGCTGTCGCCGCCGCGGGGGAGCATCGGGTCGCCAGCCCCTCGACCGTCCGGGTCTCGAAGAGGTCAACGACCGACACGGGGACGCCGCCGCGCCGCGCCGCGGCGACGACGGCGATCGCCGAGATGCTGTCGCCGCCGAGCGAGAAGAAGTCCACGTCCGCCGGCACCGCCGACACCCCGAGCGCCGTGGCGAACGCCTCGGACAGCGTCACCTCGGTCGCTCCCGCCGGCGCGCGGCCCCCGACGGCTTCGGGGACACGATCCAGCAGCGTCAGCGCCGCTCGATCCAGCTTTCCGTGTGGAGTGAGGGGCAGCTCGGCGACCGCGCTCAGGCGCGCCGGGACGAGTGCGGCCGGGACGACTGCCGATGCGTGCGACTGCACCGCTTCGGGCGCCACCCGACCCGTGTACACGGCGACCAGGGTGCCGCCGACGACGAACGCCGCCGCCGCGTGGACGCCGGGCACCGACGTCAGCGCGGCCTCGACATCGCCCAGTTCGATCCGTTGCCCGCCGACCTTCACCTGGCGGTCGCGGCGACCGACGTAGTCCAGGCTCCCGTCCGGCCGCTGGCGGGCGCGGTCGCCCGTGTCGTACATGCGCCCGCCCGTGGCGAAGGGATCGGCCACGAAGCGCTCCGCGGTCAGTGCCGGCCGGTGCACGTACCCACGGGCGAGCTGCACACCGCAGAGATAGAGGTCGCCCACCGCGCCGGGCACGACCGGCCGCAGAGCGGCATCCAGGATGCGGCAGGCCACCCCGGCGATCGGTCGACCGATCGCGATGGATCGGTCGGCGCTCGCCGAGAGGGCTGCGGTGACATCAAGGGCAGCGGTGACATCGACGGCCGCCTCGGTCGGCCCGTACAGGTTGTCGACGCGAACCCCCGGGAGCAGCTTCGACAGTCCGCGAAGATGGCTCGGGGTCAGCGCCTCACCGCTGCAGACGATGACGCGCAGGGTCCGCGCGACGAGCTCCGCCGTGGCCCGGGAGCCGGACAGGTGCTCCAGGAATGCGGCGAGGACCGAGGGCACGAAGTGCACGACGCTGGCGCGTTCCGCCGTGATCGCGGCGGCGGTGGCCGCCGGGTCGCGGTGTGCCTCGGGCGGGGCGACCGCCTGGCGCACGCCGAGGACGACCGGGAGGAACAGCTCCCAGACCGACACGTCGAAGGTGAAGGGCGTCTTGTAGAGAATGACGTCGTCGGCTCCGATCCCGTGCAGGTCGGGGGCCGCACGCAGACGGTTCACAATCGCGCGATGGCTCACCACGACGCCCTTCGGGCGTCCCGTCGACCCCGAGGTGAACAGGACGTAGGCAGCGTCGTCGGGCGAAGGCGCTATCGGCGGTACCACGGGGGCCGAGGAGTCGGGAGCCGCGTCGAGGACCAGGTCGGCACCGGAGTCGGCGACGACCGCCTCGCGCCGGGCGGCCGGCCACGCGGGATCGATCGGAACGTAGGCCGCTCCCGCGAGCACGACGCCGTGCACGAGGTCGACCTGAACGACGCCGCGGACGGCACACACCCCCACGACCGACCCCGGCCCGCGACCCCGGGCCGCCAGCACCCCCGCGATGCGGTGGGCCTCGTCCGAGGCACCGGGGGCGAGGAGCTCGGTCAGCGTGCGGGAGCGTGCGCCCTCGATCGCCGCCCCGCCCTCCAGGAGAGCCAGTGCGGCCCTGTCGACCTCGTCGACGCCCGCCAGCGCCGCACAGACGTGACGAAGGAAGCGCTCGGCCTCCTCGGCGGCGAGGGCGTCCGTCGCGTGCTCCAGCTCCACGGCGATGTCATCGCCGACCTCGGCCACGGTGATGGTCGCGTCGAACTTCGCCGTGCCCGTCGAGATCGGCACGCGCGTTCCTTCGTGCTCGCCCAGCATGAGCCGGTCGAGGTGTCGCGGTCGATGAACGACCATGATGCGCGGCGCCGCTCGGTCGCGCAGCTCCGGAGCCGCGGTCACCAGGTCGGCGATATCCGCCCGGGTGTCCAGGGCGGCGATGATCTGCGCTTGCAGGTCAGTGTCGCTTCCGACGGCGAACAGCGTCGTCGTGATGTGACAGCCCACGATCGCATCGTCGGGGGTCGTGCGTGCCACCGGCGCCGCGATGAGCAGCTCCGACGGTCCGCCCAGCCGCTCAACGCCGGTCGCAACCGCTCGGACCGCCAGCTCGAAGACGCTCCCCTCGAGCGAGCGGGCACGCACGGCATCGGCTGACGGCCCGGTGAGCACTCGCGTTTGTGTCGCTCCGGCGCGCCCGAGGCCCGCCGTGGTGGCGTTCCAGCCGGGAATCTCGGCCCGGTCCGGCAAGGCGCCGAGGCGCGCCAGGGCGTCGGTCGCGCTCTCGCCCGTCGGCGCCGCGATCACGGTGTCCGAGGCGCCCAGGAGCGGGGCCGTCCCCGCCCATCGGGCGCGCATGGCATCCGAGATCGTCTGGAGGAGGACGGGCTCGGATGCCGCGTCGACGGCGCTGTGGTGCAGCGCGATGACCAGGAGCCAGCCGTCCTCGCGTGAGCACAGGCCGACCCGGATCGGGATCGACGACGCAAGATCGAACGGCCGTCGCACGAAGGCGTCGACGTCCGACACGTCCTCGACGCTGGGGTGCGCCCGAGGGTCGTTGGCCGCGAGCCGCTCGGCGATCAGGGAGTCGCTCCCGGGCATCAGGAGGGTCCGCAGCGCCGCGTGCCTGCGTGTCGTGTCGGCCAGCGCCGCATTCAGTGCGCTGCGGTCGGGTTCGCCCGTGAAGAGGAAGGCGAGGGGGACGGTGTAGGTCGCCCCGGCCGTGTCAAGCTGCGAGGCGAGCCACATGCGTCGCTGGCCCGGGGTCGCCGGTAGGCAGACCCTCCGATCGGCGTCATCCATCGCGCTCGGGCGGGGCGCCTCGGCGTCGGCCTGCTCGATGAATCGGCTGAGCTCGGCCACCGTGGGATTCTCGAACACCGCGCGCGTCGGCACCGCGCGACGCAGCGCCCGAGAGAGCCGGTTCGCCAGCCGGACCGCTGCGAGCGAGTCACCGCCCAGCGCGAAGAATCCAGTCGACGCGTCGATCGCGACGGGGTCGATGCCGAGCACCGCGGCGATCTCGGCGGCGACCGGTCTCTGGGCCGGCGTCAGCTCACGAGAGTTCGCCGCCGGCTGGGGCGGCTCGGGCAGGGCGGAGCGATCGACCTTGCCGTTCGCCGTCGTCGGCAGCTCGTCGAGCGTCGTTACCCAGGCGGGGACCAGGTGCCGGGGCAGGGTGTCGGTCGCCCGCTGCCGCACCGCCGACTCCACCTGCGCCGCCAGGACCCCCGTGCCCGGGACGATGACGGCGTGCACGCGGGCGCCGCGCACCACCGCGGCGCAGGCCCGCACGCCGGGTACTGCGATGATCGTCCGCTCGATCTCCTCGAGTTCGACGCGCATTCCACCGATCTTGACCTGGTTGTCGGCGCGGCCGAGGAACTCCAGCTCCTCGCCGTTCCACCGCACGCGGTCACCGGTGCGGTAGAGCCGCGGAGTGCTCGCAGGATCGCCGGGGTCGTGGAAGGGGTTCGCCACGAACCGCGCTGCGGTGAGGGCGGGGGCGTTCACGTACCCCCGGCCCAGCAGGTCGCCCGCGATGTAGAGCTCCCCTCCCCTTCCCGGTGGCACCGGGCGCAGGGCGCGATCGAGCACGGAGAGCCGGCAGCCGGGATTGGGTCGTCCGATCGAGGTGATGCTGCGCACCCGGTCGCCGCGATAGACGACGTGCGAGACGCCGATCGTCGCCTCGGCCGGCCCGTAGCCGTGGTACATCGCCGCGTCCGGCAACCGACGCCGGAATCTCTCGAACAGCTCAGGCGTCAGCGCTTCGCCACCGCACCACACCTGTCGGAGTCCCGTGAGGCGGGAGGTCGACGCCACAGCGTCGCTGTCGAGGAGCGCGTCGAGCATCGACGCGACGAGGTAGGTGAACGTGACTCCGTGCTCCGAGATCAGCTGGAGGAGCCGCTCCGGCTCGCGCTCCTCGCCGTCGCGGGCGACGACGACCGTTCCTCCGGAGCACAGGGGGAGCAGTACCTCGTTGATCGAGATGTCGAACGAGAGCGGGGCCTTGAACAGGCTTGCGTCGCCGCGGCCGAACCTCAGGACGCGCTCGATCTGCCACCGCATCCGACTCGCGATGGCGCTGTGGCGGATCATCGCCCCCTTCGGATTCCCGGTGGAACCCGACGTGAAGATCACGTAGGCGAGCGACTCCGGGTCGCGGGGGACGAGGTCGGCGACCGGATCGGACCGCTCGAGGTCGACGACGTGGCTGGGGAGACCCGTCGACGGACCTGCGCCGGGCCCGACGAGTCGGGCGAGCGCGGCCGAGTCGGCGATGACGCCCGCTCGGCGCTGCACGGGCCAGGCGGGGTCGAGCGGGACGAACGCGGCCCCCGACATCAGGACGCCGAGGACGGCCGCGACCATCTCGGCGCTGCGGTGCATATCAATCGCGACGACCGTCTCGGCACGAGCGCCGAAGTCGTCTCGGAGAACGCGGGCGATGCGCGTGGCCACCGCCAGCAGCGTGCGGTAGTCGACCGTGCGGTCGCCGTCGACCACGGCGACCGAGGACGGGGCGTTCTGCGCGCGGGCGAGGACCATGTCGACGACGTCCGCGTCGGACACGCAGCGCCCTGTGTCGTTGCGCGTGTTCAGCAGGGCGTGCTCGGCGTCGTCCAGGAGCCGGTGCGCGCTCAGCGCGCGGTCGGGTGCCTCCACGGCGGAGGCCAGGAACGCGACGAGTCCGCACGCGTGAGCGGAGAGCTCGAGGCGATCGGCGCGGCCGCGCACGAGGATTCGCAGGGCGCGCTTATCCAGCTCGCCCTCGGCCACGACCTCGAGGTCGGTCGAGGGCCCTACCCAACTCGAGCGCGAGACGCCTTCGCCGCGGTGCGCGTCGAGCATGACGTTGATCCCCGGCGCCGTGAGCGTGGGGGTGCCGAATCGGGCGCGCAGCGCGTGGGCGACGGAGTCGGGGTCGACGTCCTGAGCGGGCCGCTGAGCGCGAAGCGCATCGTCGAAGCAGCGCAGGAAGGTGTCGATCGACACGTCGCCGTCGATGGCCGGACGCAGCGGCACGACCGCCGAGCGCATTTCGATCGCCTGCGGGTCGCCGCGACCGGCGACCGCGAGCCGCACGGCGTGAGCTCCTCCGCCGCGGGCGGTCGTCGTGTAGGCGCTGATGAGCCCGGCGAGCGTGCGTGCGCTACTCAGACCGTGGCGCTCGGCGAGCACCGGCAGGGCGCCGACCAGCTCGGGCGCGAGGTCGACGGCGACACTCCGGATGCTGCGCGCGGGACGCTCGATTAAGCCGTCGTCGGCGCTGTCCAGCGACGCCACGACGGCAGCCCCGTTCCCCTCCGATCGAGAGTGGTCGGCGGGGCGCGGCGGCGGCGCCGCTACAGCCCCGCCGCTGAGGACTCCGCTCACTCGCCGCGACAGCTCGCGGATGGAGCGGCCGTCGACGAGCACATGGTGGTAGGCCTGCGCCCACACGCAGCCGCCGGGCACGAGCAGGACCTCGTGACGGTGCAGCGGCCCGCCTCCGCCGAGCACCATCTCGCCGCGCAGCCGGTCGACACGGGCGGCGACGGCGTCCTCGGGCCTGGCCGCAGCGCGCAGATCGACCACGGCCGGGGGCTCCGGCGGCGCGGACGGCACCCATCGCGGTTCGCCGTCGTCGAGGACGACGGTCTGCGACAGCCGTCGTTCGGCCCGCAGCACGCGGGCGACCGCCCGGGCGACACGGCCGGGGTCATGACGGGGGGAGAAGCGGGTCGTCCAGCCGAGGCGGAAGTCGCCGGCCGTGTCGGGGTCGACCTCCGAGGCGACCCAAACGGCGCGTTCCGCGGGTGTGAGGGCGGTCGCCTGCGCATCGGGCACTCCGTCGGTGCGGCGCGGTGCCGGGGCCGACTGTCCGTGAGCGGTCACTGGTCAGGCACCTCTCACGAGCTCGCGCTCGCGGGCGCCCAGTCCCGCCGCAATCGACTCGGCGATCTCGGACGAGCGCACGGCGATGGTGGACAGCAGGGAGGAGGTGAGGCCGTGCGTGTCCTCGGTACCCCCCTGCAGGTAGACGCCGCCGATCGTCGGTCGCGTCGTCCGCAGGCGGTAGTCCCGTGAGACCCGCACGCCGTGCGCCGCTTTCGGGGGCGAGTACAGGTCGCCGAGGATCTCGCCGAGCGGCATCGAGGTGAAACCGGTCGCGTAGACGACGGCATCCGCGTCGATCTGCTGGACAGTGCCGTTCAGGCCGTTCTCGATCCGCGCCATCACGCCGTCCGGCCCCTCCCGTGTCTCGGTGAGAGCGCTGGCTCCGTGGACGAACAAGCGTCGAGCGCCGGCGACGCGCTCCGCGTACTCGATGTCGTAGAGCCGCTCGATGAGGGGGAGGTCGACGGCGGAGTAGTTGGTGCCGCGGTGGTACGAGAGCAGACGCGCCTTCATCTCGGTGCTGCTTGCGTAGTAGGCGTCGACGGCGTCGGCGTCGAAGATGCGGTTGGCGTAGGGGCTGTCGTCGGCGGGCGTGTACCCGTATTTGCCGAAGACGGCGTGGACCCGCGCGTCGGGATAGTGCTCGTGCAGGTAGTGCGTCACCTCGGCGGCGCTCTGCCCCGCGCCGACCACCACGAAGCAGTGCCGGCTGGGCGCGGGCAGCGCAGCGAGACTGCTGAGCAGGGAGTGGTTGTGGAACTGGCGCGTGCTGGTGCGCACGCCCTCGGGCAGACGGGCGGAGAGCCCACCCGCCAGAACGACGGTGCGGGCACGCACCGAACCGGCGTGTGCGCCGTCGAGCGCCACCTCGAAGTGATCGGAGTGGTCGAGGATCCTCGTCGCGCGCATGCCGTAACGGACGTCCGCGGCGACGCGGTCGGCGGCCCAGGTGAGGTACTGGTGGAACTCGATCCTGGTCGGGAAGAACGTCTGACGGTTGATGAAGTGCGGCAGGCGCCCGCTCTCGTGCAGGAATCTGAGGAAGCTGTACTCACTCACCGGGTTGCGCTGCGTGACGAGGTCCTTCAGGAACGAGACCTGCATGGTCGCGCCCGGCAGCAGCATGTCGGGGTGCCAGGCGAAGGCGGGTTTCGCCTCGACGAACCTCGCGGTGATCGGCGTGTTCCCCGGGATCGTGGTGCGTTCGTGCAGCGCGATCGCGAGCGCCAGGTTCGACGGGCCGAAGCCGATTCCGACGACGTCGACGATGTCGTCGCGCGTGCCGCTGGTCAGCGGGTTCTCTGCCGTCACTGGGGCATCCGTCATCCGTTACTCCTGTTCGTCATCGCCGCTGCGAGTTCGCCGTTGCGACTCCGCCGGGGCGTCATGCTAGGTTAGGTAAGGCTTACATAGCTTAGGTAAGGCTAGCCAATAGTCGAGCGAAACAACACCACGAGAACGGGGAACGCATGCGGGTCGTGATGTTCGGGTACCAGACGTGGGGTCACCGCACCCTGCAGGCGCTACTCGGGTCGGCGCACACCGTCGTTGGCGTCGTCACTCATCCCGCCAGCGAGCAGGCGTACGAGAAAATCTGGGACGATTCGGTCGAGCACCTGGCGAAGGCCAACGGCATCCCCGTGCACGTCGCGCGCCGCCCGGACGACGCGATGATCGCCCAGCTGACCCACTGGCATCCGGAGATCATCGTCGCCAACAACTGGCGCACCTGGCTTCCGTCTGAGGTGTACGACCTGCCTCCGCACGGGACCCTCAACCTGCACGACTCGCTGCTTCCCGAATTCACCGGATTCTCGCCCGTGCCCTGGGCCCTGATCAGCGGCGCGGACCAGGTCGGGATCACGGCCCACCGCATGGACGGCGGGCTCGACACCGGAGACATTGCCGCGCAGCGCGCCGTGCCGATCGGCGAGCGGTCCACCGGTACCGAGCTGGTGCAGGCCACCATCGACCTCATCCCCGAGGTGCTGCTCGACGCCCTCGCCCGGATCGAGGCGGGCACCGTCGTCTGGCGAGCGCAGGACCTCGCCCGACGCACGTTCTTTCATCGTCGGACCGAGTTCGACAGCCTCATCGACTGGACCTGGCCCGCCGAGGACATCGAGCGCCTCGTCCGCGCCATGTCCGATCCCTACCCGAGCGCGCACACGTACTGCCGGGGCGAACGCCTCGAGGTGATCCGGGCGCACGTCTCGTCGTTCCGGTACGGCGGAACCCCCGGCCGCATCTTCATCAGAGAAGGTGACGGCATGGCCGTCGTGGCCGGCGGCGAGGCCTATCGGGGTGGCCTGCGCGCGGTGGTCATCGACCGGGTCCGCACACCGGACGGCATCGAACACGCGGCGAGCGACTACTTCCCGAGCGGTGGCGGCTACCTGAGCAGGGAGCCGTGACCGCGCGCACGATCCGCACGGGCGCGGACGTCATCCGGTGCACGGTCGCCCGCAACAGGAGAGCGATCGCGATCGGAACCCTGCTGCTGTGCGTCCACCAACTCGCCGAGACCTCGGTCGCGGTCCTGATCGGTGTGCTCATCGACACGGGCGTTTCTCCGGGCCAGGTGGCCGGCATCGTCGCCTCGATCATCGCCCTCGCGGGGATCTTCCTCGTGTTGACCGCCTCCTATCGAGCGGGCATGCGGCGGCTGAACGAGGCGCTCCAGAACGAGTCCCACCTGCTGCGCTTGGAGGTGTCCGAGAAGGCACTGTCGCCGCGCGGCATGCGTAGCGAGCTGACGCCGGGAGAGCTCGTCACGATCTCGGGCAGCGACGCGGATCAGGCGGCGTGGTTCCTCGATCTGCTCCCACGGATGATCGCGGCGGCCGCCGCCGTCGTCGCGACGGCGATCGCGCTCCTCCTCGTCGACACCACGCTGGGCGCGCTCGCCCTCATCGCGATGCCCGTCTTCTTCGCGCTGGCGCACGGCGCTACGCCACGGATCACGGCGAAAGCAGTGCGGCAGCGCTCGCGTGTCGCGGAAGCGACAGCGCTCGCCGGCGACCTCCTCTCGGGCTCCCGATCAATCGCCGGTCTCGGTGCCGAGGACGCCGCCGCACGGCGCTACCGCGTGGCCAGCCGGGTCGCACTCTCGGCCGCAATGTCGACGAACCGGTCGATCGCGTTCCAGCGCGGTGTCACCGCGGCGATGAGCGGAGTCGCCGCCGCCGTGATCGCGACGGTCGCCGGCTGGTATGCGCTGACCGGGCGCATCACGACGGGCGAGCTGATCACCGTCGTGGGCCTCGCCCAGTTCCTCGTCGAACCCCTCACCACGCTGTCGGGGCTGCCGGCCACGGCCGCCAGGGCGCGAGGGGCCGCCGAACGCGTGGCCGCCGTCCTCGCCGCGGATCCCCTCCTCCCGGCGACCACGTCGACTTCGCCCGGGGGCGAGCCCGGGCTGCGGCTGCGGGATGTCCATCACGGCCCGCTCGTGGGCCTGGACCTGGAGGCGCGGTCGGCCGAAGTCGTGGCGGTCTTCGCCGCTGACGCCGCAGACGGCGACGCGCTGGCCTCTCTTCTCGGGGGACGCATCGCCCCCGAGTCGTATCGGGGAAGCGTGGAGGTGTGCGGAGTCGAGCTCCGGAGCGCCCTCGGCGACACGGTCCGATCCCGCGTGGTCGCCGCGCCCCACGAGGCCCACCTCTTCAGCGGCAGCATCCGCAGCACGGTCACCGCTTCTGCCGAGATCATCGACCCGACCCGCTTGGCGCAGGCGCTCCGTGCGTCCGGCGCCGACCAGGTCGTCGATGTGCTCGAGGCAGGACTGGAGCATCACCTCGTCGACCGGGGCCACAATCTTTCGGGCGGCCAGCGACAGCGACTCGCCCTCGCGCGCGCTCTGTACTCCTGCGCACCCGTCCTGGTGTTGCACGAACCGACGACGGCGGTCGACTCGCTGACGGAGCAGCGCATCGCGGACGGGGTCCGCGCGTTCCGCACCTCGTACGACGCATCGCGCGGGGCGACGATCGTGATCACCGGCTCGCCGGCTCTGCTCGCCGTGGCCGATCGGGTCGCGGTCCTCCGGTACGGTCGCGTGGCCGCGGAGGGGACGCACCGAGACCTGCTCGAGAACGATCCGCTCTACGCCCAGGCGGTGGCGAGATGACGGCGACCGAACAGATCGCCCTCCCGGTCGCGCGCTACCGGGACTCGCTGCGCTGGCTCGCTCGCACCACCCGGCGGCACCCGGTTGTGCTCACTGCCGCGGTCGCCACCGGAGTGCTCTCCGCGGCTGCGGCTCTGGTTCCGGTGTACGGCATGGGCTGGCTCGTCGATGCCACGCTCGCCGGCAGAGCGGCCTCCGACGTCGTCGCCCTGGGTGTGCTGCTCGTGGTGGCCGCCGTCGCGGCGGGCGCGCTCTCGGGGCTCAGCACCTACCTCATCGTGCGGCTCGGCGAGACCGCCGTCGCGATCCTGCGCGAGGACGTCGTCCGGGGCGTACTCGAACTTCCCTCCCGGGCGACCGATCGCAGCGGTCGCGGCGACGTGCTGTCCCGTGTCGGCGACGACATCGCCCGGATCACCCGCGCCAGCGGCGAGGTGGTCCCCGCCGTCCTTTCGGCGACCCTCCTCGTACTCGTCTCGCTGGCTTCGCTGTTCGGCGTCGATCCGGTGCTCGGCGTCACCGGGCTGCTGACGCTCCCGCTTTACGCCGGGGCCCTGCTCTGGTATCTGCCGCGCAGCGGCCACGTCTACGCGCAGGAGCGTGTCGCGGCAGGCGAACGCACCGAGGCGCTCGCGTCGAGCCTGCACGGCACGGAGACGGTGCATGCGTACGGGCTGGAGGCGGCGCGGCTTGGCGAGATCCGCGCTGCGTCCGACAATATGCGCGCACTGTCGGTCTCCGTGTTCCGGCTGCTGCTGGGTCTGGTCGGGCGCGTGAATCTGGCGGAGTTCTGCGGCCTGGCCGTGCTGTTCGCCGTCGGGTTCGTGCGCTACACCAACGGCGACGTCACGATCGGCGCTGTGACCGCGGCGATCCTGCTCTTTCACCGTCTGTTCACTCCACTCGGAACGGTGCTCGTTCTCTTCGATGAGGCGCAGTCGGCCGGTGCCGCCATGAACCGATCGGTCGGGGTGGTCATGATGGTGTGTGTCCGCAGGCCGGCGCGGGCAACCGCCTCTGACCGCTCGCTGACGCTCGAGGACGTCCGTTTCGCCTACAGCCCGGGCCACGACGTGCTGCACGGCGTCTCGTTCACCGTGCCCGCCGGTCGCCGACTCGCCCTCGTCGGCGCGTCGGGGGCCGGCAAGACCACGGCGGCCCTCCTCGCGGCAGGAGCCCTGCAGCCGGACTCCGGCGACGTCCGACTGGGTGCGACCCCTCTGTCCGAGATCGGCACCGACGCACTGCGTTCCCGAATCGCGCTCATCAGCCAGGACGTCCACGTCGTGGCGGGGCCCCTCATCGCGGATCTCCGCCTCGCCGACGAGGACGCCGACGAGCAGGCGGTCTGGCGGGCGCTGGAAACGGTCGGTGCAGACGGATGGGTGCGCGCACTGCCCGCGGGGGTGCACACCGAGGTCGGCGCCCAGCATCATCGGCTGACCGCCGGGCAGAAGCAGCAGATCGCCCTGGCCCGCCTCGTGCTGAAGAACCCCGACATCGCGATCCTCGACGAGGCGACCGCGGAAGCGGGAAGCTCGGCTGCTGCCGCCCTCGAGCTGTCCGCCCTGGCCGCGACCGCCGACCGAACGACGCTGATCGTCGCGCACCGGCTCACCCAGGCGGCGAGCGCTGACGCCATCGCCGTGATGGCGGCGGGACGCATCGTGGAGTTCGGCTCCCACGACGACCTCCTCGGCCAGGGCGGGACGTACGCGCGCCAGTGGGATGCCTGGCGGGGGAGCGGTGAGCCGCCGCCCACCCCGTGACGCTCCCTCGGCTTCCCGGCACAGCCGCACCCAAGACTTGACCCTCCCCCCGAAACACCACTGAAGGCGGTACCACCAATGATCAGACACTCCAAGACGACCCGTGCTCTCGCGATCCTGGGGCTGGGGGTGCTCGTGCTCTCCCAGGCGGCCTGCGCGTCCGATTCCGCCCCCGGCTCCGGCGCCACCGGCTCGGCCGCGGTCGGGTTCCAGTACACCGACGCGCGCGGCGACACCGTCGCGCTCGACGCCGCCCCGCGGAACATCGTCATGAGTGAGCAGGCCGCGGCTGCGCTCATTCCTTACGGCATCCGACCGGTCGGAATCTGGGGATCGAGCGCGCCCGAGAAGAGCGGAGTGCTCGCGGGGCTCGATCTCTCGGGCATCGAGTCGCTCGGCGTTTCGTACGGCGACGTCGACGTCGACAAGCTCGCCTCCCTCCAACCCGATCTGGTGATCACGGGATGGTACGCGGGTGACTACCTCGGCGGACTCGGCGCCGAGGACGCCGAGGTGTCGAAGCAGATCGAGAAGGTCGCTCCGATGGTCACAGTATCGGCGCAGAAGAGCGCCTCGGCCTCGCTCGACGACTGGCGAGACCTGGCCCAGACGATCGGCGCCGACGTCGACTCGGGCGCGATCGCCGCCGAAAAGGCCGCCTACGACGACGCCGTCTCCGAGGCGAAAGCCGCCCTTGCCGCGCGACCGGGCACAACCGCCTACGCCGTGGCACCCGCGACCCAGTTCTACGTCGCGATCCCGGACGAGTTTGCCGAGCTGATCGACTACACCGACTGGGGCCTGGACGTGCGCCAGTCGAGCGTTCCGCGCGACGATATGTCGGGCTCGTTCAGCCCCGTGAGCTGGGAGAACGCGGGGGACTACGCCTCGGACCTCCTGCTCTATGACACCCGTCCGTGGACGACTCCGCTGGCACAGGTCGAGCGCGACCACCCCACCGTCGCCACGCTGAAGGCGGTCGCTGACGATCACGTCGTCGATTGGACGACCGACGCGACGTTCAACTACGCCAGCGGCACACAGCAGATCCGGCTCCTGACGGATGCCGTGAAGGCTCTACCCGCGAGCGGAAAGTAAGGCCCGAGTTTCGTGCGACGGAATCGAGGAGTCCGATGACCCTGACCGATCTGGTGCCTGCGGCTCCGGATCGGTCGGGTCGCGCTCCCGACGCGCCGAGGAGGGCCGTGAAGGTGGCGGCGCGCCTCGTCGATGTGCTGCTGCCCGCGGTCCCCGCGGCGATGGGTCTGGCGCTGATCCACGCGATCCCCGATGAGCGCGGCCCGTGGCAGAGCGACCGGATCGTCGTGGGTGTCGCCGGTCTCGTGCTCGTTGCCGCGCTGATCGGGGTCACCGTCTCGCGCGGCCGACGCGGCCAGAGCATCGGCATGGCGGCCCTCGGACTCGTGCGCGTGCCCGGCCTCGGCGTGCGGTCTCTGGCAGCGCTTCGTCGCGCGAGGATCGACGTCGACGTGTTCGTCGTGCGCCCTCGTCGTGCCGCGGGGATCCTCGCGGTGCTCGCCGTCGTCGTCGTCGGCGTCGGGATGATCGCGATCGCGATCGGAGCGAGGAACGTGACGCTCCCCGAGGTCGCCCACGCCGTCGTCGGGTTCTCCGCCACCTACAACGACATCGTGATCCGCGAGCGGGCCCCCGTGCCGTGGTCGCGATCGCCGCGGGTCTCGCCCTCGGCGCCGCGGGCACCATCGTGCAGGCCCAGACCCGCAACCCGCTGGCCGACCCGGACCTGATGGGGATCACCCGAGGGGCGACGTTGGCGACCGTGCTCGCGATCTGGCTGGGCGGCCTGACCACTCCCGCCGAGTACACGGTGTTCTCGCTGCTGGGGGCGCTGGCCGTTACGGTGCTCGTCATCGTGCTCGCCGAGACGATGGGCGAGACGCTGATGGCGCTCCCGCTCATCGGAGCGGCCGTCTCCTCGGTGCTCGGCAGCGCCGCTGCGATGCTGCTGCTTCTGGATCAGACCGTTCAGCAGTCCTTCCGGCGCTGGATGATCGGGGGGCTGTCCGACGGCCCGCTGTCCACGTACGCCGTCCCGCTCGTCGCGATCGGCGTGGGCCTGGTGCTCGCCGTCGTCTGCGCGCCCTCGCTGAACGCGCTGAGCCTGGGAACCGAGATGGCGACGTCGTTGGGCGCCGACGTGCGCCGTGCCCGCATCGGGGGGCTGCTGGCCGTGGGGCTGCTCGCGGGGCGGCGACCGCCGCCTGCGGGCCGGTCGCCTTCCTGGGGCTCATCGCGCCGCACACGGCTCGCCTGCTGGTCGGCACCGACCACCGCGTCCTGCTTCCCTCGTCGGCGCTGATCGGTGCCATCGCGCTGCTGTTCGCCGATGTCGTCGGGCGCACCGTCGCACGGCCCGCCGAGGTTCCGGCGGGGATCATCTTCCTGCTGGTCGGCGCTCCGCTGTTCGTCCTGCTGGCGCGCCGGACGTCGGGCGGGCAGTGAGCGCGGGTGTCCGGGTCGCGCGGCTGGGGGCCCTCTCACTCCGGTTGCGGACCCGACCTCTGGTGGCCTTCACCGCTCTCCTCGCGGTGGTCCTGGTTCTGTTCTGTCTGTCGATCAGCGCGGGGAGCACCTGGGTCGCGCCGGAGACCGTCGTGACCACACTCGGCGGAGGGGGTGGGCAGGCCGTCCGTTACCAGGTGCTGGGGCTTCGCCTGCCCCGCGCCGTGATCGGGGTGCTCGCGGGGGCAGCCCTGGCCCTCGCCGGCGCCTTCCTGCAGTCGGTCGCTCGTAATCCGCTCGCGAGCCCGGACGTGCTCGGGATCACCAGCGGTGCGAGCGTCGGCGCCGCAGCCGTCTTCGTCCTGGGCTGGCGCGTCCTCGGTGCGCCCCTGACCGTCTCGCTGCCCCTCGCGGCGCTGATCGGTGGCTCGATCGCGGCCGTCGTGGTGTTCTCCGTCTCGCGGGGTGCGGCGGGAGGGCTGCGCCTCGTCCTCGTTGGCGTCGGCGTCAACGCCTCTCTGCTGGGACTCCTGCACGGGCTCCTCCTCGCAGGCGGCACCTACGACGTCCTGCAGGTGCAGGTGTGGCTTACGGGCGACCTCTCCTCGGACACCGAGCGGATCGCTCCGCTCGCCGCGGTATTCGTCGTCGCCGTGCTCCTGGCGGTGGCCACCGCGCGGGCGACGGAGGCGATGCAGCTCGGCGACGACGTCGCGCAGGGCATCGGTGTCGCGGTCGGCCGCACCCGGGTGGTGCTGCTGGCCGGTTCGGTGCTCTCGGCGTCCGCCGCCGTCGGCGCGGCCGGACCTCTCGGCTTCGTCGCCCTGTCGGCGCCGCAGATCGCGCGGTTCTTGACGCGCGAGTCCCGCGCTCCACTCGGCTGCACGGCGATGTGCGGGGCGATCCTCGTGCTCTCCGCCGACCTGGTGGCGCGCACCCTGTTCTCGGGAACCGTCTCGGTGGGTCTGCTCACCGCGATCGTCGGCGGCCCGATCCTGATCTCTCTGATGCTGCGACGACTGAGGAGCCCGGCATGATCGAACGCACGACACACGCGCTGACCGCATCCGGGCTCCGGGTCGGTTATGGAGGCCGCGAGATCGTGAGCGACGTCGATCTGGCGCTCCGCGCGGGCTCGGTCACCGCGATCATCGGGCCCAACGGCAGCGGCAAGTCGACACTGCTGCGAACGCTGAGCCGACTGCTCGTTCCGGACGCGGGGTCCGTCGCCGTCGGCGGCCGGCCACTCTCCGGGATGCGGACGCGCGATATCGCGAAGACGATGGCCTTCCTGCCCCAGGCACCCATCGCTCCCGAGGGGATGACGGTCCGCGAACTCGTCGCGCGCGGCCGCCACCCCCACCAGTCGCTGCTGCGGCAGTGGAGCGCTCACGATGCCGCCGAGGTCGACGCCGCAGTGCAGCTCACGGCCCTCTGGGACCTCGCCGATCGCGACGTGCAGACCCTTTCGGGCGGGCAGCGCCAGCGGGCCTGGATTGCTCTGAGCCTCGCCCAGGACACCGACATCCTGCTCCTGGACGAGCCGACCACCTACCTCGACATCGCCCACTCCGTCGAGGTGCTCGATCTCATCGACCACCTCTGCGTCGACCTCGGCCGGACGGTCGTGATGGTCATCCACGATCTGAACCTCGCGATCCGCTACGCGGACGATCTCGTCGTCCTGCACGAAGGCCGCATCGCCGCGCAGGGCTCGCCCGACCAGGTGATCACGGAGCGCCTGCTCGAGGCTGTCTTCGGCCTGACGGCCCGCGTCGTCCCCGATCCGGTCTCGGGTCGTCCCCTCGTCGTGCCCGTCGGACGACGACGCACCCACCGAGCACCCGACACGCCACCAAAAGAGACAGGAGACACCCATGTCTGACAACCCGTTCGATGACGAGAGCGGCCGCTTCCTCGTGCTGATCAACGCCGAGGACCAGCATTCGCTCTGGCCGATCTTCGCCCCCGTCCCTGGCGGCTGGAGCATCGCCTACGGCGGGCAGCACGGCGCGGATCGCGCAGAGTGCCTGGCGTTCGTCGAGGCGAACTGGACCGACCTGCGGCCCCGCAGCCTGCGGGCGGCGCAGGACGCGACGCCGTGAGGTGGCGGTCGCGATGAGTTCGCGCCACCGGCGTGCGCGGCGATCTCTGCTGCGGAGGATCCTCGCCGTGACGAAGTTCTTCCAGCGGCCCGCGTCCACGTCGCCCCTCGCGTTCAGTCAGACCGAGCCGCGGTTCTCCGAGCCGAAGGAGGCCGAGAAGACCTGGCTGGCCGGGCATCTCGCGCTCGCGGCCGACCTCGACGCGGAGGCGCGTCCGCCGCGATCGTCCGCACACCTTCGGCCCGCCGCTTATCCTGGTGGGCGATGTCGAACTCCCGCGCTGAGGCCGCTTACCAGCGCTCCCTCCGCGCCTTCCGAGCGCCGACGCTGGATCTCCTGCACGGCCGGTACGCGCCGTTCGTCGTCGCGGCCCTCTCGCTCGTGTTCACGGTCGACCGGCAGGTCGTGGCCGTGGCGGACGCGCACGCCGAGGTCGGCGAGCTGCTGGAGGAGCTGCGCTCGGCCGGTTACGACGAGGGCGAGCGGGCGCTGCCGAGCGGCACAGGCCGCGACGTCTGCCGCTACTGGGTGCGCGTCGGCTGGCTCGTCCCGCAGATCGAGGGCGAGTCCGAGGTGTACCGGCTGAGCGCCCACGCCGTCAGCGCGCTCGAGATCACCGGGCGCACCGGCGGAGGCCGCACGCGGGTCTCGAACTCGCGCGTACGCACGCTGCTGGAGGCGGTCGAGCGCCTGGCCGCGGACGTCGAGCCCGACCCGCAGGCCCGGCTGGCGCGGCTGCGCGAGGAGCGGGCACGCCTAGACACCGAGATCGCGGCTCTGGAGGGGGGCGCCGGTCTTGAGCCGACCGATGACGAGCAGCTGCTCGAGGAAGCCGAGAATGTGGTCCACCTCGCGCGCGAGCTACCGGCTGACTTCGCGCGGGTAGCCGAGTCGATCAAGGCGATGCAGCGCGACGTGGTCGCGGACCTGCGACGCGACGTCCGACCCACCGGGGAGGTGCTGCGGGAGTATCTGGAGCGCGGTCAGCAGGTGATGCAGGCCACCAGCGAGGGCCGAGCGTTCGCTGGAGCGCTTCGGCTCCTCGGGGACCCCGAGCGGATCGACGCGCTCGCCGATCAGCTGCACACCGTGCTCGTGCAGCCGTTCTCCCGCCTGATGGACCCGACCCAGCGGGCAGAACTCAGCACGATCGGTCGCCGGGTCGAGCTGGGCGTGCAGGAGGTGCTGACCGCGCAGCGCCGCGCCTCCCATGTCATCACAGGCCAGGTCAGCACCCACGATCCGGCCCGCGATCGCCAGGTGGACGAGTTGCTGCGCGAGGTGATGGCGGGGCTGCAGGAGTGGACGGGCGGAGTCTCCCCGGACGCGCCGGTCGCACCGCTGCTGCACCTGCCGGTCGCCGGGATCGGTCACCTGCGGCAGACGCTGGGGGACGTGCGACCGGCCGGGGGACCAGCTCCGCTGGCCGAGGACGACGCAGCGGAGTTCGTCGGCGACGACAGCCGCGCCTGGGGTGGTCCGCGCTACGCCGAGCTGGAGGCCTACGTCGCACAGCTTGGCGACGAGTTCGATCTGGCCGACGCGTTCAGCGCGGCGCCGGAGCAGACGCGGCGTCCGGTCGACCTGCTCGGCCTGCTCGAGATCGCGCACCGCACGGGCCTGGTCGACGGGGAGGGCTACTCGGTCGTCCGCGCCCGCCGACCCGACGGGACCACGCGCCGGTTCGCCTTCGGCTCCGTGACCGCACACACCGAGAAGGAGACCGACGATGAGTGACACCCCGGTGACCGACGGGGCCGGCGTCGATCCGTCCATCGACCCCTTCGTCGATCCGTCCGTCGATCCCTTCCTCGAGCGGGTGGCGATGGAGGAGGACCCCGACGAACTCTTCCCCGGCGATCGCGGCGTCCTCGACACAGAGGTCCGCCGTGTGCTCGTGCATGTGCTGCAGCGGCGCTTCCTCCTCGCCGACCGGCACCGGGAGCAGTGGGCCGTTCTCGTGGAGCACCGGCAGCTGATCGAGTCGCGGCTGAACGACCTGTTCGTGCGGCTGATCGTCGACCATGAGCGCGGAGTCGCCTACAAGCAGCAGGTGCGCTCCGACAACGTCGAGATGCCGGTGCTGCTCCGCGACCTTCCATACAACCGCGCCGAGACGCTGGTGCTCGTGCACCTGCGCACCGTGCATCAGCGGGAATCGGCGGCCGGCGAGTCGTCGGCGCGCGTGGACGTCGAAGAGGTCGAGCAGACGGTGCTCAGCTACTTCGCGGACGCGGAGCGGGACACCGCGCGTCGGCAGCGGATGGTTCGCAAGGCGCTAGAGCGGCTGGGCCGGGACGGCATCGTCGAGGAGGAATCGGCGGGGCGGTACCGGATCAGCCCGATTGTGGAGATCGTGCTGAGTGCGCCGAAGCTGCGGGAGCTGAGCGACTGGCTGCGCGGGCGCGGCAGCGACGAGGCGGCTGCCGATGACGCCTCTGCCGACGACGCCCTCCCCGACGACACCCTCCCCGACGACAGCCCCGATCCGGAGGACGACCCCCGATGACCATGCTCGACACCCTCTTCGGCCTCATCCCCGCCGCCTCCCGCGGACAACAGTGGCTCGCCGAGGATTTGCAGCTGGTCAACTGGGGCGGCTACGACGGTGCCCACCGAGTCCGCTTCTCGCCGGGCGCCACCCTGCTCTGCGGCGGCTCCGGCTCCGGCAAGTCGACTCTGATGGACGCCTACATCGCGCTGATGATGCCGCACACCACGCCCTTCAACGGTGCCTCCAACGGCGGAGTGACCGGGCGGCCGCGCGGCGAGGACCAGCGCAACATCCTCTCCTACGCCCGCGGCAAGCTCGATGAGTCGCGGACGGAGGAGGGCACGAGGATGCGCGTCCTGCGCGGGGACGGCACCGACACCTGGACCGCGGTCGCGATGACCTGGGTCGACCACGACGGTTCGCGCTTCAGCGCGGTCCGCGCCTGGTATGTCCCGGCCGGTGCGCGCGTGCTCGAGGAGACCGTGCGCGTCCGCGCGAGCGCCGAGGGCCCGATCAACCTCGCCACTCTCGACGGCGCCGCGGCGCACCGCTTCTCCGACACGTCGCTGCGAGCGGCGGGTCTGGACCCGCTCGCCACCGACCGCGAGTTCTCGGCGCGCCTGCACGCGGTACTCGGCATCGGAGCCGCCGGCGCCGGATCGAAGGCGATGAGCCTGCTCGCGCGCATCCAGGCCGGTCAGCAGATCACCACGGTCGACGACCTCTACAAGAAGCTCGTGCTCGAGGAGCCCGAAACCCTCGCCTCGGCCGACGCGGTCGTCGCCCACTTCGACGAGCTCGAGAGCACACGACAGCGGATGCTCACCGCGCGCCAGCAGGTCGCCGCGCTCGAGCCGTTGAGGGGTCTGCGCCTGCGCATCGCCGCTTCGGCCGAGCGCGTGCGGTTGATCGACGCGCTCGGCGAGTTCGACGCTCCGGTCTCTCCGGCGGCCCTCTGGCGGGCGGAGCAGCGCCTCGGCCTCCTGCGCGACGTCGAGTCCGAGCTGCGGGAGCGCACCCGCTCCGTCGACGCCGTGCTGCGGGAGAAAAGGGCGCTCGCCGGGGCGGCGGAGTCGGAGCGGGACGCTCTCGCCGAGGTGCTGCGGGCCTCCGGCGGCGATCGCCTCGACACGGCGCAGCGCGAGCTCCGCGAGGCGCGGCGGCGGCTCGAGACGGTGCGCGACAGCAGGATTCGGCTCGACGAGGATCTGCGTGCGCTGGGTATGGAGGAGACCACCCGTGAGGGCTTCGAGGGTGTCCTCGCGCGCGCCTCCGACGCCACGGGCGCGGCCGAGGCCAAGCGCGACGCCCGCGCGACATACTCGGACGCGATGACGGAGCGCACGGCGGCCGCTCGCGATCTCGCCGAGCTCGAGGCGGAGGCGCGCGCGGCCTCGCAGCATCACGACAGCATTCCGAGGCCGTTGCACGAGGCGCGCGAGGTGATCGCCCGCGCGGCGGGCCTTTCGCGGGACGACCTGCCCTACGTGGGAGAGCTCGTCGAGGTTCGGAGCGAGTTCGAGCCGTGGCGGGAGGCGTTCAGCCTCGCCCTCGGCGGCTTCGCGACGACGCTCCTGCTCGACGTCGCCCACCTCGATCGCTTCCGCGCCGCGATCGACGCCGTGCGGCTCCCGGTCCGCCTCCGCTACGAGGGCGTGCAGACCGGCCTCGAACAGGTGCGCAGCCTCGACCCATCGACGCTGCCCGGTCGTCTCGACTACCGCTCCACGCCCTTCACCGGCTGGCTGCAGGACCGCCTCGAGGACCGCTTCGGTGTCGTCTGCGTCGAGCACGCGGACGAGCTGGGGCGGCACCGGTTGGCGCTCACTCTCTCCGGTCAGCTCTCGCAGGGCCAGCGCGGAGCGCACGGTGGCCACGGCGCGGCAAGCGTCCTGGGCTTCTCGAACGCGCGGAGGCTGCGCGAGCTGAGCGCACTCGTCGAGACGGCCCGGGCTCGCAGCACAGCGGCGACAACCGCGTCCCGAGTCGCGGAGGAGGCACTCGACGCGATCGACGACCGTCTCACCCGCTTCGCCCGCATCGCCCGCGTCTCGTGGGATCAGGTCGACGTGGATGCGCTGGTCGCGGAGCAGGAGCGCTGGACCGCGGTTCTCGGGGAGGTGGCGGAGGCGAACCCCGAGCTGGCGCGACTGCGGGAGCAGATCGCCGAACTCCGGGAGCGGTCGGAGCGGCTGCGCCAGGAGATCGCCCGGGCGAGCGTCGAGCGGGAGCGGATCGAGGCGGAGTGGGCCGTGGTGGTCGACGACGTCGACGCAAGTCAGGCGACCCTCGACACGGCGGAGCGGGCCGAACGCGAGCTGCACGACGACGAGCGCGCTTTCCTCGACGCCCGCTTCACACTGACCGAGGCCGCCGCGTCCGGCAGCGCCTCGGACGTGCTGGTCCGCTTCGACGCCGCGCTTGCCTCGGCGGCGCAGCGGCTGGAGGAGGACCGCCGCTCCGCCGCGCAGGCGCACGAGCAGCAGCGCGAGAGCGCCGGCCGGATCATGGCCGGCTTCCTCGACCGCTGGCCCAACCCCACTCTGCTCGTCGATCCCGAGGCGTCCGCGGGCGACTTCGAGCGCCTGCTCGATGCCCTCGAGACCAGCGGTCTGCACCGGCTTGAGTCCGAGTGGCGCGACAGCCTCCTCACCCTCTCCGGCAACGACCTGACCAGCTTCGACTCCACGCTCGGCCGCTCGCTCCGCGAGATCCGCGAGCGGATCGAGCCGATCAACGTGATCATGCAGGATCTGCCGTTCTACGACGACGGCCACCGTCTTCAAATCACCACGCGCGAGAACCAGTCGGAGGTGCGCCGACGCTTCCGCCGCGAGCTCCGCGAGGTGCGTGCGCAGATCCAGGTGGTAGCGACGGAGGAGGAGCGCGAGCAGGTCTACCGACGCATGTCGCGGCTCATCCAGCGGCTGCGACGCACCGCGCCCGACTTCGGCGACCTCGTCGACGTGCGCAACCACGTCCGCGTCAGCGCTGAGCGCGTCGACGCCGTCACCCGCGCACACGTAGCGCTCTACGACCACATTGGCGAGAAGTCCGGCGGCGAGTCGCAGGAGCTGATCGCGTTCATCGTCGGAGCGGCGCTGCGCTACCAGCTCGGCGACGCGGGCGCCGACCGCCCCCGCTACGCCCCGGTCTTCATGGACGAGGCGCTGATCAAGGCGGACGCCCACTTCACCAAGCGCGCGATCGGCGCGTGGCGCGGGCTCGGCTTCCAGCTCGTCATCGGCGCCCCGAATGATAAGTACAGCGCGATCGAGCCGCACGTCGATGTCGAGTACGACATCCTCAAGGACACCCATGGGCGTTCCTGGGCCAGGCCCAAGGTGGGCCTGGCCGAGTAGGCGCTACCGCCCGATCTTCGCGTGGCTGCGCGAATACGCGACGTAGATCCCGAAGCCGACGGCCAGCCAGATCAGGAAGCGCAGCCAGGTCTCGATCGAGAGGTTAAGCATCAGGTAGGTGCAGATCAGCGCCGACAGTAGCGGGAGCCACGGATTCAGCGGGACCCGGAAGCCCCGCTTCAGGTCGGGGCGCTTGCGGCGGAGGACCACGACACCGACCGAGACCAGCACGAACGCCGAGAGCGTGCCGATGTTGACCATCTCCTCGAGCACGCCGATCGGGGTCAGCCCGGCGAGCAGGGCGACCACGACGGTCACCACCACGGAGGTGAACCACGGCGTGCGCAGGCGCGGGTGGACCGCGGCGAGACGCTGAGGGAGCAGTCCGTCGCGGGCCATCGCGAAGATGATGCGGGTCGCACCGATCAGCAGCGTCAGCACCACAGTGGTCAGGCCGGCGACGGCACCGGCCGAGATGACCGTCGCCATCCAGGCCTGCCCGTGGTAGGCGAAGGCATTGGCGAGCGCAGCGGAGGGGTCCAGCTCGCGATAGGGCACCATCCCGGTCACCACGAGGGCGACGGCGCAGTAGAGCACGGTGCAGATGATGAGCGACGCGATGATACCGATGGGCAGGTCGCGCTGCGGGCGGCGGGTTTCCTCCGCCGTGGTCGCGACGACGTCGAAGCCGATGTAGGCGAAGAAGACGAGGGAGGCGCCCGCGATGACGCCGCCGACTCCGAAGGTCGCGGGCTCGATGCCCGAGAGGAACTGGAGGAGGGGCTGGGTGAGGCCGGAGGCGGCCTGCGAGGGCTCGGCCGCGGGGATGAACGGCGAGTAATTGTCCATGTTCACGAACTGCAGGCCCGCGACGATGACGAACAGGACGATGAAGAGCTTGATCGCCACGAGCACCAGGTTGACGCGCAGCGACTCCTTGATGCCGAGAGTCATCAGCGCGCCGAGCACCAGCACCAGGAGGATCGCGGGCACATCGACCACTCCGCCGTAAGCGAGCGCGGGGGGCAGGGCGACGCCCAGCTGCTGCAGAAGGGCCCCGAGGTAGGCGCTCCACCCCTGCGCGACCACGCTCGCCCCGAGGAACAGCTCCAGGATCAGATCCCAACCGATGATCCAGGCGAAGAGCTCGCCGAGCGAGGCGTAGGAAAACGTGTACGCCGACCCCGACACGGGCACGGTGGAAGCGAACTCGGCGTAGCACATGGCCGCGAGGGCGCAGGCGAACGCGGCGACGACGAAGCTGAGGACGATCGCAGGGCCGGCGATGTTGTGGGCCGCGCGGCCGGTGAGCGTGAAGATGCCCGCGCCGATGACGACTCCGACGCCGAAGACCGTGAGGTCGAGCGCGGTCAGCGACTTCTTGAGCCGGTACTCGGGCTCATCGGTGTCGGCGATCGACTGCTCGACGGACTTGGTACGCAGGAGGCTCACGGTGGTTCTCTCTGTCGGCGGCGGAGTGGCGAGGAGGCGCGAGGGCCACTGGGGAGGATAGCGGGGCGGGCGCCTCTGCCGCTCCGGGCAGCGGGCGAGTACGCTTCCTGGCCATGAGCAGGATCTTCTCGGTGGCGTTCGCGGACGTGCACCCCCTTTACGTCGCGAAAGCGCAACGCAAGGGTCGGACCCGGGAAGAGGTCGACGAGGCGGTGCGCTGGCTCACGGGCTTCACGGACGCGCAGCTTCGGCAGCACCTCGAGGCCAGGACGACGGTCGAGGAGTTCTTCGCGGCGGCGCGCCTGCATCCGCACGCGCCGGCGATCACGGGCGTGGTCTGCGGAGTGCGGGTCGAGACGATCGAGGACCCACTGATGCAGCGGATCCGGTACCTCGACAAGCTGATCGACGAGATCGCGCGGGGGCGGCCGATGGCGAAGGTGTTGCGAGCAGCTCCCGCGGCGGTCTGAGAGCGGCGGCGAGCTCGGGCCTTCCTCCACAGGTACCGCTTCGCCGCGGCTCTCCACGGATCCGGCTGTGCCGCCCCTGCGCTCGAGGCGAGGCGAGCAAGGTGTCGGTCATGACATCAACTCAGCGCACCCCCACTCCTCGCTCCCGCCGCCGCGAGCCCGACATCGTTCGGGCGAGCGAGATCCAGGATCTCCTCGCCGCCGTCCCCTCCATCATCGGCATCCGGCCGGAGGAGTCCGTGGTCGTGGTGCCTTTCCTCGGGACGCGCGCCGGCGGCGGCTTCCGCCTCCCCCTCCCGGAGCGAGTGCGCCGGGCCGAGGTCGAAGCTCTGGCGCGCGGCTGTGCGCGCCTGATGGAGACGATGCCGCGCGCGACCGCAGTGCTGGTGGTGGTGTACACCTCCGCGGGGTACGCCGAGGAGCGGGGAATCCCGCAGCTCCAACTCGGGCGGGCTATTCTGCGTCGACTCGAGCGCACGCGGCTCGGCATCGTCGCGGTGGCCTGCGTCGCGGGAGACGGCTGGGGGCGCTACACCGAGCCGGAGGAGTGTCGGCAGCCGCGGCCGCTCCTCGAGATCCAGCGGAGCGAGACGGGGGTCCTCGCTCGGGCGGTCGTCGACGAGCCGCTGGATCTTGGTGCGCTCTCCGCGCTCCCCGCCGTCGATGAGGCCGATCGCGTGCTCGTTGCGCAGGTGCTCGAGAGAGCGCCGCTGCTCGGTGACACGGTCGCGATCGTCGAGCGCTGGCTCACCGGGCCGCCTGACGTGCGCCGCGAGGGGCTGATCGTCCGGATGCTGCAGTGCCCGCCATTGCGGGACGGGGTCACAGTGCAGATCGCCAGCACCGCCGAGATGGGCGCGATGCAGGCGCGTAGCCAAGACCGGCTCGAGAGATTGAGCGCGCAGACCGGGGAGAGCGTGTCCTTGCTCGCCGAACGCGAGTTCCTGGCCGGATCGGGCGATGACCACGACCACGAGATGTCGGTGCTGCTCCTCGGGAGCGGTCGTGCTCCGGAGCGCGAACGGCTGGCGCAGGCGACTCGACTCCTGGCGCGTGCGGCGGCACTCGCCCCGGAGGGCGCGCGGTCGCCGGTGCTCACGGTGCTCGCGTGGTGCTGGTGGGCGCGCGGAGTGTCGAGCCTCGCTGCTCTCCACCTCGCCGAGGCCCTGCGGCTCGACCCCGACAATTCGATGGCCCAGCTCTACGCCTCCCTGTTCGCGACGCGCGCCCTTCCAGACTGGGTTCTGGACGGCGCCGCCGAGGCACTCGACGCGGCGAGCACCTGCCGCGGCGAGCGCCTCAACTGATCGGCACCGCGCTGATCGGCACACGCGCTGATCGGCACACGACCGGCTACGCGAGAAGGCGCTCTTGCCAGGCGCGGTGCTCTCTCCTATCGTTCAACCATATGGTTGTACAAGCGGACCCTGATGTCGACCGGCTCTTCCGGGCGCTGGCAGACGGCACGCGGCGCGACATCGTCGCCCGGGTGCTGGTCGGCGAGCAGTCCGTCTCGGCGCTGGCGACCCGTTACGACATGTCGTTCGCGGCGGTGCAGAAGCATGTGGCCGTCCTTGAGCGGGCGACGCTCGTGCGCAAGCGCCGCAGTGGTCGGGAGCAGCTGGTGCGGGGTGAGGTCGCCGCGGTGCAGCGGGTGTCGCGCCTACTCGACGCTTATGAGCAACTGTGGAGGGGGAGGGTCGACCGCAGGTCAGATTTTCTCAACGAGGAGTGACCACCCGGGAGCCGACCGGCTCGCGGGACGTGCTGGAAGGAGACGCACATGACCGTGCTGCAGTCCATCAAGGACATCGAGAAACTGACCCTGACCATCATTGCCGAGTTCGACGCGGGTAGTGAGCGCGTCTGGCTCCTCTGGACCGACCCGCGCCGGCTTGAGCGCTGGTGGGGGCCGCCGACCTGGCCCGCGGTGTTCGAGCGGCACGAGCCCGTCGAGGGCGGGCGCAGCGCTTACGTGATGACGGGCCCGGACGGCGAGCAGGCGCGCGGCTGGTGGCGCGTGACCCGGGTCGAGGAGCCGAGCCGGTTCGAGTTCGAGGACGGCTTCGCCGACGAGCAGGGCGACCCGGTCGACGCGATGGGCGTGACCCGCGCCACCGTCGTCCTCGACGAGGTCGCGCCGGGGCGCACGCGGATGGTCCTCAGCAGCCGCTTCGAGTCGGTCGAGCAGCTCGAGCAGATGATCCAGATGGGCATGGAGGAGGGGCTCCGCCAGGCGATGAGCCAGATCGACGCGATCCTGCTCGAGGGCTGACGGCTGCGACTACTGCTCGGCCTCGGTGAGGTCGGCAGCGTAGGCCCGGACGGAGCGCTGGTAGCGGGGGAGGGTCGGGGCCAGCACCTCCAGCGCGACTCGTAGGGCCTCGTCCGCCCGCCCTGCGCTGTGCAGGGCGAGCGCGAGGAAGACCTCCCGAGCGGCGCCGACCGCGGGATGCGGCGCGGCGTCCACCAGAAGGGCAATCGCCTCGTCGAGACGGCCGAGGTTTCGGAGCGTGGAGGCGTACTGGATGCTCAGCCGCGCCCGTCGCTCGTCGTCCAGGCCCGCGGACAGCGCGCGCTCGTACTCGATCGCCGCCTCCGCCTGGTGCCCAGCGCTGTCGAGAGCGCCGCCCAGCTCGAATGCGGCGACCCCGTCGTTCCCCGGGTAGCGAGCGGCGAGGACGCGCATCCGCTCGACGACGACGTCCGGATCCGCCTGCGAGTCGAGGCGGTAGACGGCCGCCTGCCAGAGAGCGAGCGCGGCGGGATCAGAGCGGCCGGAGTCTGAGGTGCTGATCTCGGTCACGCCTCCGACTGTACCGCGGGCGCGTGGCCCGGCTCAGCGGCGCTCGCTCCGGATCCGTCCTTGGACTCGGAGGACGCCGAGGCCGCGACGGGAGCGGCGCGACGACCGGCTTCGATCAGCGCGGTCGACGCCGCGGCACCGCCGACGAGCGCGAACAGTGACCAACCGGCGCCCCACTTCTTCTTGCCGATCAGAGCATCGAAGGAGAGCGCGCCCGGTCCGTCCGCGACGATTGCGGCCGTCGCCGCCACCAGGACGCCGTTGTACTCCCAGCCGCCGCTCGTGTTCCACAGGCCGTTACTCCAGTGCACCTTCCGCACCGCGGTCACCATCGTCGCGATCAGGCCGGCAGCGGCGAGCGGAGTTGCGGCACCGAGCGCCAGCGCCGCTCCGCCCGCCGTTTCGGTCACGGCCGCGGCGACCGCGTTCCGCCGAGCCGGGTGCAGCTCCAGGCTCGACATCATCTGCTCGGTGCCGTCCAGGCCCGGGCCGTCGAACGAGCCCCGCAACTTCTGCAGACCGTGTCCGACGAAGAGCCCGCCGACGGCGAGACGGAGAATGAGTGAGCCGACCTTCATGGTGACCTCCGGGAGGGGTGGGGACCTGTAGTGCGAGGTTCGCGGGTCGACAGGTCCCGGTCAAGGGGTCGCGCTCAGAGCACCGTGTAGGCGAAGGCGTCCATCATCACGGTCCCATCGGTGCAGACCTGGAGTTCGGCGGGAGCGCGAACCTCGCCGTCCTCGGCGTCGAGGACCTCGGCGACGAGGGCGGCGGAGGTGCCGACGGTGCAGCCGTACGCGCCGGGCGAGTGCCAGGCGACCCGTACGTCCGCCCGGGCGCCCGGCGCGACCTCGATCAGACCCGGCGGGTTCGGGCCGGAGGCGTCGGCGACCGCGCTGATCCGGGTGCCGCCCGCGTCGGTCGCGTACACGCCCGGGATGCCGGCCAGGGTGCAGGTGCTCGGCGAAGTGTTGGTGAGCACCAGGTCGAAGGCGCTGCTGCCGGCGCCGGACGCGCCGGGATCCGGCCGGTACTCCATCGCCAGGTCGGAGCCCGTGCAGCGAGACGTCGAGGGTGTGGGGGAGGGCTCGGGAGTCGGGGTCACCGCAGCCTGGGGAGCCGCGGCGACGGTGTTCGTGACGGTCGGCGTCGGGAGCGGCGTCTGCACCGCGGACGGCCCGCTGCTGTCCGCGCAGCCGTTGAGCAGCAGGACGAGTGCTGCTGCCGTCGACCCCGGGGAGGCGAGGCGCTGCGAGAACGTGCCCATCTCGGCAGTCTGGCACCGTCCGGAGCAAGTGGACACGGGGTCCTCGATCTCGCTTCGAGAGCACGGCGGTGAGCGGGCGACCCAGAGGGGGATGCCCGCCCACCGCGCCCGGCTAGAGGCGGACGATCATCTTGCCGGTGTTGCCGCCGCGCATCATCGAGAGAAATGCGTCGACCGCGTGGTCGATGCCCTCGACGATGGTCTCGTCGTAGGCGATCTCGCCCTCGGCGAACCAGCCGGACATCAGTCGATTGAACTCCGGCGCGTGGTCGAGGTAGCCCGAGAGGGTGAAGCCGCGCAGGGTGAGACCGCGGGTGATGACGTTCGCCATGTTGTCGGGTCCGGCGGTCTTCTCGGTGCTGTTGTAGCCGGCGATCGCTCCGCAGAGCGCCGCCCGCCCGCCGTCGCGGAAGGCGTCGAGCGCCGCCTCGAGGTGGTCGCCGCCGACGTTGTCGAAGTAGACGTCGATCCCGTCGGGCGCGGCCTCGGCCAGCTGCTCGCGCACGGGGCCGGAGTGGTAGTCGAACGCGGAGTCGTAGCCGTACTTCTCCGTCAGCAGCGCGACCTTCTCGGCCGACCCCGCGGATCCGACGACGCTCGTCGCGCCGAGCAGCCGAGCGATCTGACCAGCGGCCGAGCCCACCGCGCCCGCGGCTCCCGAGACGAAGACGGTATCGCCCTCCTTCATGTGCGCGATCGCGGTCAGCCCGACATAGGCGGTGAGCCCGGTCATGCCAAGGATGCCCAGGCGTAGGGAGAGCGGGACCCCGGGGACGACGCGGAACTGCGACGACTCCGCCTGCACAATGTCGCGCCAGCCGAGCTGATGCAGGACGGCACTACCGACGGGGAAGTCCGGATCGTCGGAGACGGTGACCCGGCCGACGGCGCCGCCGGTCATCGTCTCGCCCAGGGCGAAGGGCGGGGTGTAGCTCTTCACGTCGTTCATCCGGCCGCGCATGTAGGGGTCGACCGAGAGGAAAGCGTTCTCGACGCGGATCTCGCCGGCGGCCGGGTCGCCGTACTCGACGCTCGCGGTGCGGAAGTCCTCGGCGACGGGCCACCCGTCGGGGCGGCGGACGAGCTGGATCTGGGTGCTGATGGCGGAGGACATGGCGCCTTTCATGGTGGTGGAGCGGAGCAGGTCAGAGAGCGAGGCCGACGGCGAGCGCGATCACTGCGAGCAGACCCGGAGTCATCTGGGTCAGAGCGGCACGGCGCTTGGTCGGCGCGGAGAGAAGCAGGACGAGCGCGGCGGCGACCATCGACCCGGTGCCCGCGAACACGAGCGCGGCGCCGACGGCGACAGCCCCGGTCGCGGCGGCGACGATGCCTACCACGGTGACGATCGCGAGGAAGAGGTTGTAAAAGCCCTGGTTGTAGGCCATTTCCTTCGTCGCCTCCGCCTCGCTCGCGGTCGTGCCGAAGGTCGAGCGCGCTCGGGGACTGGTCCAGAGGACCGACTCGAGCACGAAGATGGAGACGTGCAGCGCCGCAGCGAGAGCGGCGAGCACCAGTCCGAGAACGATCACGGTGGGCCTCCGGGAGACATCTGCGGCGCGACGGGCTCGCACCGATTGTGTATCAACCAGTCCACAATATACTGGAGCGAGTGGCCCGCGCCAGTGCGGTACCGCATCCGTCACCGGTCAGGAGGGGCGCCGTGGGTCGCACGCAGGGCTTCGACACCGAGCAGGTCGTCCGCGCCGCCCGCGCCGTCTTCTGGGAGAGCGGCTTCGAGCAGGCGTCGCTCCCCGATCTGGAGTCCGCGACCGGACTGCGCCGCTCCAGCCTCTACCACGCCTTCGGCAGCAAGCGCGGGCTCTTCGATGCAGCGGTGCAAAGCTACCTCGACGAGGTCGTCCGGCCGCGGCTGGCTTCCCTCGTCGATCCCGGCGGAGCGTCACCCACGGCGCTCGCGGACTACTTCGCCGGGCTTCGCGCGGCGCTCGCCGACCCTCGGACACCCTCGGCCCGCAGCGGCTGCCTCCTGCTTAACGCCGCGGGTGCGCCGATCGCCCGCGACGACGCCGTGCGGGAGGTGATCGCGGACTACCGCGCCGAGCTGGTCGAAGCGCTGCGGGCGGGAGCGCTGGCGCGCTGGCCCGGCAGCCCGCAGCGGGCCGCCGGGCAGGCCGAGGTCCTGGTCTCGCTGCTGGTCGCCGCGCTCGTTCTAGCCCGCGTGGATCCGGTGCAGTCCCTCGCAACCGTTGACGCCGCGCTCGCTCTGGTGCGGTCGTCGGGCCAGGGTCCCGCCGCCTCCTGAGCCGCGGGCTCAGTCGGTGCCGGCGTCGAACGCCGCACCCTCCGACGCCAGATCGGTCGCGCGCCCGAGCGCGTCGGCGGCCGTCGAGCCGCCGCCCGCGGTGATCGCGTCGGCCTCGCCGATCTCGAGCTCGCCGACCAGCTCGGCGGTCGCGCCGCCGACCAGGCCGGCTGCCGCGTACTGCTCGAGCCGAGAGCGGGAGTCGGCGATGTCGAGGTTGCGCATCGTGAGCTGGCCGATGCGGTCCTCCGGGCCGAAGGCGGCGTCGCCGACGCGCTCCATCGAGAGCTTGTCGGGGTGGTAGCTCAGCGTCGCTCCGGTGGTGTCGAGGATCGTGTAGTCGTCGCCGCGGCGCAGTCGCAGAGTGACCTCGCCGGACACGGCCGAGCCGACCCAGCGCTGGATCGACTCGCGCAACATCAGCGACTGCGGGTCGAGCCAGCGCCCCTCGTACATGAGGCGACCCAGGCGACGGCCCTCGGAGTGGTACTGGGCCACCGTGTCCTCGTTGTGGATCGCGTTGAGCAGACGCTCGTAGGCGATGTGGAGCAGTGCCATGCCCGGAGCCTCGTAGATGCCGCGGCTCTTGGCCTCGATGATGCGGTTCTCGATCTGGTCCGAAACGCCCAGGCCGTGGCGCCCGCCGATCGCGTTCGCCTCCAGAACCAGCGCGACCGCGTCCGAGAACTCGACGCCGTTCAGTGCCACCGGGCGGCCGGCCTCGAATCGCACCGAGACGACCTCGGAGGCGATCTCGACCTCATCCCGCCAGAACGCGACTCCCATGATCGGCTCGACCAGCTCGAGGCCGCTGGAAAGCTCCTCGAGGCGCTTGGCCTCGTGGGTGGCGCCCCAGATGTTCGCGTCGGTCGAGTACGCCTTCTCGGTGGCGTCGCGGTACGGGAAGCCGCGGGCGACCAGCCACTCCGACATCTCGGTGCGGCCGCCGAGCTCGTTGACGAACTGCACGTCCAGCCACGGCTTGTAGATGCGCAGGCGGGGATTGGCGAGCAGGCCGTAGCGGTAGAACCGCTCGATGTCATTGCCCTTGTAGGTGGAGCCGTCGCCCCAGATGTCGACGCCGTCCTCGCGCATCGCGCGGACCAGGAGGGTGCCCGTGACGGCACGGCCCAGGGGAGTGGTGTTGAAGTAGGTCTTCCCGCCCGAGCGGATGTGGAAAGCGCCGCACTGCACCGCAGTGAGTCCCTCCTCCACCAGGGCACTCTTCGCGTCGACGAGGCGCGAGATCTCGGCGCCGTACTGCGCCGCGCGCGAGGGGACGCTCTCGATGTCGGGCTCGTCGTACTGGCCGATGTCGGCCGTGTACGTGCAGGGCACCGCGCCCTTCTCGCGCATCCAGGCGACAGCGACGGATGTGTCGAGGCCTCCCGAGAATGCGATTCCGACACGCTCGCCCACGGGCAGACTGCTCAACACTTTCGACATGGCTCCGATTTTAGGAGGTTCCGAGCAGCTCTCCGTGCCGGGGCGCCGGTGAGTAGTTCCGCCCACCGGGGATGGAGGGCCTGTCGAGGGCGTGCGATCCTCCGACGGATGCTCGCCCGCCGTCGGAGCCGCTCACTCCCCGCCTCGACGCTCACTCCCCGCCTCGAAAGGGCTACCTGTGCCGCTGCCGCCCTCCCGCCGCCTTGCGGCGATCACTCTCACCTGCCTCCTCGCCTCCGGGGAAGCGACGGTCGTCGCGCCTCTCGCGACAGCGCTGCCCGCCGCCACGGCGTCCTCGGCGTTCGAGCCGGGCTCGTCCTCCCGACCCGCTGCTGCGTCGGACAGCTCGACTCTGAGCGGTGCGCAGACCTACTACAACGCCCTGCTCCCCGGTGAGTACCTGCTCCCCGGCGAGAGCCTCGCCTCCTCGAACGGCGCCTTTACGTTCGAGATGCAGGACGACGGCAACGTTGTCCTCTCCGCTGACTCGGGCGCCCCGGTCTGGAGCACGGGGACCCACGGCAGCCCCGGAGCCACGCTCCTGCTCGACGGCGACGGCCGGCCTGTGGTCTACCGAACCGACTCGAGCATCGCGTGGAGCTCGCGCGACACCCGTCCGGCAGTGCAGGACATTCTCGTCGGCGGGCAGGCGCTGCGGTCGGAGCAGCAGCTCACCTCGAGCGACGGTCGCTCGCGCGCCGAGCTGCGAGCGCGTTTCGAGGCGCTGGGCGTCAGCGAGGACGCACCGGTCGGCGTGTACTGCGGCAGCGGAGTCTCGGCCGACGCCCTGACTCTCGCAGGCTTCGCTCCTGCGCTCTACCCCGGCTCCTGGTCGCAGTGGGCGAACACACCGGGTCGGCCCGTGGCCACCGGACCGAACGCGTAGCACCGCCGCTGCGTCTCGCGGCCCGGATCAGCTCAGGCGGGAGTGCTCGCCGAGGTGGTGCCAGGTGCGGTTGTGGTAGACGAGCGGAGCCGTCGACTCGGAGTTCTCGGGCACCTGCGCCTCGAGGGCGTGCACGGCGACAATCGTCGACGAGCCGGCCTCCATGCGGTTGATCACCGTGCCGCGGATCCACGCGGCCGCGCCCGGGAAGAAGGGTTCGCCCGTGGGCAGCCGCGACCAGAGCGAGGTGTCGGCGAAGCGGTCGATCCCGCTGGTGGAGCCCAGGCGGGCCAAGTCGAGCTGTTCCGCTCCGAGCAGGTGCACGACCAGCGTCTCGGACGCCTGGATCGCGGGCGAGCTGGACGAGGCGGAGGAGAGCGAGAAGACAAACAGCGGCGGCTCAGCGCTGACCGAGAACACGGAGGTCGCGGTCAGGGCGACGGGGCCTGTTCCGGGGTCGGCGGTGATCAGCGCGACACCGGCGGCGTGGTTGCGAAACGCCAGTTTGAACTCTTCCGGCGAGAGCCCGGCGAAGGTGTGGTGCTCCGGTTCGCCGGCCGGAGTGGCGGCCAGATTCTCACGGCTCATCAGAGACTCCTGATCGATCGAGGGTGCGGCACGGGACGTGGCCCGCCGTCGCGCCGCGGTACGGCCCCTCCAGCCTGACGTACCGGCCGGGGAGGACGCCTCCCATTGCGGAGTATGACGCGGCGTCCTCCGCGTCCTCCGTCCCGCCCCGTCCCGCCGCCCTCCGCTGTGGGAACCGCGCGATGTGCAGGGGCCGTCCACCGTGCAGGGGTACGTGCGATGTGCAGGGGTACGTCCGATGTGCAGGGGTACGTCCGATTCGCAGGGGTACGTCCGATGTGCAGGGGTAAGTCCGATTCGCAGGACATGCTTCCCAGAGATCGATCTCCGCCGCGATGTCGAGTGGACGACGTACGGATCCCCTGCAAATGGAACGGTCCCCTGCAGATGGAATACCCTCCTGCGAATCGCACGTCCTCCTGCACATCGCGCACCCCGCGCTCGCCCTCAGCGCAACCCGTCGCCCCCGCTCCTCCCCGCGCGCAGACTCGAGAACATGGCACACCGTCAGCGCACCTCCAGCCAGCACCCCGAGAGCAAGACCTGCGTCTCCTGTGGCCGCGAGATCGAGTGGCGCGCGAAGTGGGCGCGCGACTGGGAGGAGGTGCGCTACTGCTCCGACGCCTGCCGCCGACGCGGGGTCGGCCCGGAGGAGGCGCGACTCGAGGACGAGATCCGTACCGTCCTGCTCGCGCGGGCTCCGTCCTCGACGGCGTGTCCGTCGGAAGTCGCGCGCCGCGTCGGCGGAGAACAGTGGCGACCACTGATGGAGCCGGTTCGCCGGGCCGCGCGCCGCCTCGTCGACCGGGGCGAGATCGAGATCGTGCAGAGCGGCCAGCCGGTCGATCCGTCGCGCGCCAAAGGTCCCATCCGGCTGCGGAGGCGCCCGGGCGGCCCCCTGTCGCCCGACGGCGCCGCGGGCTAGCCTCAGCAGATGCCCAGCAGCGACGCCGTCGTCCTCACCGTCCCCGGACCCGACGGCGATCGGGAGGTGCGGATCTCGAGCCCCGGGCGCGTGCTCTTCCCCGAGCCGGGCATCACCAAGCGCGAGCTCGCGGAGTACCTCATCGCGGTGGGCGACGCATTTGTCGCCGCCAATGGGAGCCGCCCCGTCTCACTGCAGCGCTTCTCCTCCGGGATCGAGGGCGAGCAGTTCTTCTCGAAGAACCCGCCCAAGGGCGCACCGGAGTACGTGCGCTCCGTCCCGGTGACCTATCCGAGCGGACGTGTGCACCCGCAGCTCGTGATTGATGAGCCCGCCGCCGCCGTGTGGGCTGCCCAGATGAACACCGTCGTCTTCCACCCCTGGGCCTCCCCGGCCGACACCCCCGACCTCCCCGATCAGCTGCGGATCGACCTCGACCCGCAGCCCGGCACCGACGTCGCCGACGCGGTCGTTGCCGCGCATGCGCTGCGCGGGGTCCTGCGCGAGGCCGGCCTCGAAGCGTTCGTGAAGACGTCCGGCAACCGCGGCCTGCATGTGTTCGCGCCGATCGTCGCCGAGCGCGAGTTCCTCGACGTGCGGCATGGTGTCATCGCCGCCGCGCGCGAGCTTGAGCGGCGGATGCCCGAGCGGGTCACGACGGCGTGGTGGAAGGAGGAGCGCGGCGAGCGCATCTTTGTCGACTTCAACCAGGCTAATCGCGACCGCACGATTGCCGGGGCCTACAGCCCCCGCCCGCTCCCGCACGCGCCCGTCTCGACTCCGCTCGACTGGGAGGAGCTGGACGGTGTCGATCCGCGCGCCTTCACGATCCGCACGGTCCCGGCGCGAGTGGCCGAGCGCGGCGACCCTTGGGAGCGGATGCACGAGGCGACCGGCCGGCTCGACGCCCTGCTCGGCTGGTGGGAGCGGGACGTCGCCGCGGGCCTGGGCGAACTGCCGTTCCCGCCGGACTTCCCCAAGATGCCGGGGGAGCCACCGCGCGTGCAGCCCAGCCGCGCGAAGAAGGCCTAAGCGAGCACGTCGCCGAGGTCGTACGCGGTCGGCTGCTCCAGCTGCTCCATCGTGCAGGACGACGCATCGCGCTCGGGCCGCCAGCGTTCGAACTGCACAGTGTGCCGAAAGCGGTCACCCTCGCGCTGGTCGTAGCGCACCTCGAGCACCAGCTCGGGCCGCAGGCGCACGAAGGAGGTATCGCGTCCGCTGGAGAACCGGCTCCGCTCGCCGTCGCCGCGCACCGGCTCGCCCTCCGCGTCGCGCTCTACCGCGGGCGCGAGCTCGTCGAGCAGGTGCACCCGCCGCTCGTCGCTGAACGCGGAGGCGCCGCCAACCTGACGCACCTCGCCGTCGTCGCCGCGCAGCCCGAGCAGGATCGAGCCCACTCCTGGCTTCGAGGTGTGCTCGCGGTAGCCGATCGCGATCACATCGGCCGTGCGGTGGTGCTTGACCTTCAGCATCGTGCGCTTGCCCGGGGCGTAGGGCGCGGCGAGGGGTTTGGCCACCACGCCGTCCAGTCCCGCGCCCTCGAAGCGCTTCAGCCAGTCCCGCGCCAGGTCCTCGTCGGCCGTGGTGCGGCCCAGGTGCAGCGGATGCGGGATCTCGGCCAGCAGCGCCGCGAGCGCCTTCCGCCGCACCGAGTACGGCTCCTCGAGCAGGCTGCGCCCGTCCGCCGCGAGCAGGTCGAAGGCGACGAGCATCGCCGGAGTCGCCTCCGCCAGCATCCTCACGCGGCTGACGGCGGGGTGGATGCGCTGGGAGAGCAGGTCCCAATCGAGCCGCTGCGCCCCTGGCGCTCCGGTCGCCAGCACGATCTCGCCGTCGAGGACGCAATCGTCGGGGAGGAGCCGGAGGAACGCCTCGACCAGCTCGGGGAAATACCGCGTTAGCGGCTTGGAGCCGCGGCTGCCGATCTCGCACTCCCCGCCCGAGACCGAGACGATCGCACGGAAGCCGTCCCACTTGGGCTCGTAGGAGTACCCGCCCTCGACCGCGTCCTGCGCGGGCACCTGCGGCACCGCCTGGGCGAGCATCGGAGCGATCGGGAGCGCGAAGGGCAGGGCCATGCCCCGATCATCCCGGCCCGCGTCGCGTCGCGCACCCCCCTTCCGGGAGGCTGTGCGCGGGTCCATTCGCAGCCGCCTCAGCGGTTCGAGGCGTAGCGTCTTGGGCATGAGCATTGACTGGAAGCGCTGGACGCCTGTCGTCGTGGTCCCCGCGGTCGTCGTCGCCGCGGCCGTCGCCCTCCCCCTCTCCGCGAGTGCCGCGGGAGATCTCCCCGAGAAGTCGGCCGCCGACCTCCTCGCCTTCGTCGCCGAGAGCGATACCACCGCTTTCTCCGGCGAGGTCCAGCAGAGTTCCAACCTCGGGCTGCCCGACCTCTCCGCCCTCGGCGGCTCGGTCGGTGCGACGTCGGGTTCGGCCGACCCGATCGGCGCCCTCGTCGAGCTGGCGACCGGATCGCATCAGGCGCGGGTCTACGTCGACTCCGAGCGGGGTGCGCGCCTGCAGGTGCTGGATCGACTGGCCGAGCGCGACGTCATCGCCTCGAAGACGGACGGCGTCTGGGTCTACGACTCGAGTGCGAACACCGCGACGCACCACTCCCCGCCCGGCGGAGCGGTCCACGCGGGCTCTCCGGGTGGCCAGGTCGTCACCCCGTCCTCGGTCGCCGAGCAGTTGCTCGCCGCGATCGACCCGACGACCGCGGTGGCCGTCGGATCCGACGTCCGGGTCGCCGGTCGCGACGCCTACGAACTTGTGCTCACTCCGCGCGACAGCGGCACACTGGTCGGCTCCGTCAGTGTTTCCGTGGACGGCCAGACCGGTCTCCCGCTCGGCGTGACCGTGACGGCCAGCGGCGGTACCGCCCCCGCCTTTAGCCTCGCCTACACAAGCATCGACTTCTCGACGCCCGACGCCTCCCTCTTCACGTTCACGCCCCCGGCGGGCGCTCGGGTGACCGAGAATGCCGCGTCGGCCGACGACGCTGCCGACGGCCCCGCTGCCGACACCCCCGCTGCCGACACCCCGACGCCAGGCGCCCTCGACGCCGCGACCGACTCCGACGTCACGACCACCGGCTCCGGCTGGGGCACCGTCGTCGAGCTGCCGGCGGGCGGCACCGACGGGCTCGCTTCTCTCGATGCGATCACCACTCCGGTCGATGGTGGCCGAGTCCTCTCCTCCGCCCTGCTGAGCGTCCTGATCACCGATGACGGTCGCGTGCTCGCGGGCGCCGTACCGGTCGAGACGGTGCGCGACGCGGCTGCCGCTCGGTGACGACGGGCGAACTCGCGGTCGAGACGCGGGGCCTCACCAAGCGATTCGGGCGTCAGGAGGCGGTCTCGCAACTCGACCTCGCCGTGCCCCGCGGCGCCGTGTTCGGCTTCCTCGGCCCCAACGGCTCGGGCAAGACGACGACCATCCGGATGCTGCTCGCCCTGGCCGCGCCGACAGAGGGCAGCATCACCCTCCTCGGTTCGGCGATGCCCCGGCGGGCCAGCGACGTGCTGCCCCGAGTGGGTGCGCTGGTCGAGGGCCCGGCCTTTTACCCGTTCCTCTCCGGAGCCGCGAATCTGCGCCGTTTCGATGCCGCGGAGGCGGGCACGTCGCCCCGTACCCGCAACGCCCGAGCCCAGGAGGCCCTGGCCCGCGTGGGCCTCTCGGCCGCTGCACGCAAGAAGGTCGGTTCCTACTCACTCGGAATGAAGCAGCGGCTTGGCATCGCCGTCGCTCTGCTCTCGCCCCGCGACCTGATCGTGCTCGACGAACCCACGAACGGACTCGACCCGCAGGGGACCCGTGAGGTTCGCGCCCTGGTGCGCGGGCTCAACCAGGACGGCACGACGGTCCTCGTCTCGAGTCATCTGCTCGCCGAGATCGAGCAGCTCTGCACCCACGCCGCCGTCATGCGCACCGGACGCCTGGTAGCGCAGGGCGGCCTCGACGAGCTGCGGGGCGATGCCGCCGCCGTCGAACTCCTGACTCCCGATCGCGAACGCGCCCTGGTCACCCTTCGCGCCCGCGGGCTGGAGCCGCGCACCGCACCGGGGCCGCACCCGGCCGATCCGCCGCTCGTGGTCGCCGCTCTGCCGCCGGGGCTCGCGGGCGAGACTCTCGTCGCCGACCTGGTGCAGGCCGACGTCCGGGTCCGCGGCTTCGCGGTCCGTCGGCCCTCGCTCGAGGAGCGCTTCGTCGAACTGACTGGGGAGGGCTTCGATGTCGAGCACTGACACCGCTGTCCGCCGCGGCGGGATCGGCTCGCTCCTCGCCTCTGAGCTGGCCCTGCTCTTTCGTCGTCGCCGCACCTGGGCGCTGCTCGCGGCCCTGGCTGCCCTCCCGATCCTGCTCGCCGTCGCGGTGCGGCTCTCGGGCGAAGACACCGACGGCCCGTCCTTCGTCGGCGCGATCGGTGGCAACGGACTCTTCACCGGGCTCGCGGCGATCACGGTCGCCGTCCCGCTCTTTCTTCCGCTCACCGTCGGAGTCGTCGCCGGCGATGCGATCGCGGGGGAGGCATCGCTGGGCACCCTGCGCTACCTCCTGGTCAGCCCCGCCGGCCGCGTGCGGCTGCTCGCGGTCAAGTTCATCGCCTGTGTTGCTTTCTGCCTGGCAGCTGCGCTGACGGTGATGGTGGTGGGTGTGCTGATCGGCCTGGCGCTCTTCCCGGTCGGACCGGTGACCCTGCTCTCGGGCACGACCGTCCCGCTCACCGATGCGATCGGGCGAGCCCTGGCAATCGCGGTGTACGCGGCGCTCTCGCTGGTCGGGCTCGCGGCGGTCGGCCTCTTCATCTCCACGCTCACCGACATGCCGGTCGGCGCGATGGCGGCCACGGTCGTCATCTCGATCGCGGCGCAGATCGTCGGGTCGCTCTCGCAGCTCCGGGTCCTGCACCCGTTCCTGCTGACGGACCACTGGTTCGATTTCGCCGACCTACTGCGCGACCCGATCGCCTGGGGCTCCTTCGGCGAGAACGCGCTGCTTCAGCTGGCTTACGTCGCCGTCTTCGGCTCGCTCGCCGTCGGGCGCTTCACCACCCGCGACGTCCTGTCCTGACCCTCGGCAACGACGCGACCCTCGGCAACGTCCTGACCCTCGGCAACGACGTGACCCTCGGCACTGACTGAGGCCGCCCTCCCGCGCTGCGGAGGGGCGGCCTGCGTCGCCGTGCGGGTCAGCCGCGTGCAGGTCAGCCCTGTGGAGTGATCCCGAAGCGGACGGAGCCACCCTCATCCACCTGCGCGTCGAGCACCTTGTCGCCGAGCGCGACGGAGGCGGCGGCGTCGAGGAAGATACGGGCTCCGTCCTGCTCGACGACAGCGTCCGTCGGCTCGGGGGCCGCGGCGACCGCTACCGCGAAGTTGCTGGCGTCGAGGTCGGTGCCGCTGATGCGCAGTCCGCCTTCGACGGGGCTCTGGGTCTGGCTGGTGATGGTCGTGACGACGGTGCTGGCATTGTCGGTGAGCGTGAGCATCGGGTCGTTCCTTCCGTTCGTGGTCGATGAGGGGGCAACGTTGCCGAGATGCGGCGAGACCCTCAAGGCGCCGCAGCGGATGTGGAGGGGATGCACACCTGGGCGGCCCGGGCAGGCCCAGGGCACTCCCTGCCACACTGGCCGGATGCACCCAGCCGACTCCTGCCCCTGCGGAAGCCGCCGCCACTACGCCGACTGCTGTCGCCCTGCCCACCTCGGCGAGGAGCCCTCGCCGACGGCGGAGCGCCTGATGCGCAGCCGCTACAGCGCGAACGTCCTCGGCAGCGCCCCCTACCTGCTCGCGAGCTGGCACCCCACAACCCGGCCCCGCCGCATCGACCTCGATCCCGACGTCCGCTGGCGCCGGCTCCAGATCGTCGACACCTCGTTCGGCCGAGAGAGCGACGAGGAGGGCCTGGTCGAGTTCCGCGCCTCCTATCGCTCGCCCGCTGGCCCCGGCCTCGTGCACGAGCGCAGCCGCTTCCTGCGCGAGGACGGTCGCTGGCTCTACGTCGATGGCGAGATGCTCGGCGGCGAGGCCTGATCCGCCCGAGCCGTCCTACTCTGGAGGCATGGTCAAGGACTTCCGCCGGGCGGAGGATGTGTCGCGCTACGAGCTGCACCTCGACGGCGCTCTGGTGGGCGTGCTCGACTATCGCGAGGCGCCGGGCAGCGTCGCTCTCGTCCGCTCCTTCACCACTCCGCCCTTCCGCGGCCGGGGGCTCGCGGGAGAGTTGGTCGCCTTCGCTGTCGATGACATCGAGGCGGCAGGCGGCAGAAGCGTCGTGCCGATGTGCTGGTACGTCGGCCAGTGGTTCGAGCAGCATCCCGAGAAGGTGCACCTGCTCGCTCCCGCCTGATCCGCCCCGCCTGCCTCGCCCCGCTCACACGCGAACGGCGGGCTCCACTCCGGCGAGATCCGGACCCAGGCCGATGTCGACCAGGCGCAGGCGGCCGGCGTAGGAGTCGCCAGGAGGCAGCAGTAGCCCGGCCTTGACCGCACCGAAGGTCACCGTCATGTCCGCGCGCAGCACGGTCGGATCGGGGACGGACCCGTCGTCTGGATGGATGCCGCTGGGCAGATCGACCGCGACGATCATCGGGCGCTCGGGCCGCCCCTGCAGAGCCGCGAGCACGGCCTCGACGACCGCGCGGGAGCGGCCCCGCAGCCCGGGCTCGGTGGCGCCGATGCCGAGGATCCCGTCCACCAGGACGTCTGCACGCGCCACCGCCGCGGCGAGGGCTCGGGAGTCCTCGTCCGCGACCTGCCCGCAGCCCTCGTCGAGCGCGACGGCGAGCCCGCGCCGGTGCACTCGCTCGGCGGCGAGCACGAGGATGACGTCGATCCCGGAGGAGGAGAGCTCGGCGGCCGCGTAGAGCGCGTCTCCGCCGTTGTCGCCCGGTCCTACCAGGACAAGCACGGAGCCGGGCCGGGAGCGGTCGCGGCGCCCGGCGAGCACGATCCGCAGCTCGCGAGCGAGTCCGTCCGCGGCGCGCTGCATCAGTGGCTCGCGTCGGGCCAGGTGCGGCGCCTCTGCGGCTCGTACCTGTGCGGATGTGTATCCCTCGACCATGCGTCTTACTGTGCGCGCGGAGCCGCGCAACTGCAACCGTGTCAGCTCTGCTGCACCGCGCGGTCAGACTCCTCGACGATGGCCCGCATCGCCGCCTCCGCCGTGTCCGCGTCCCCGAGGCGACCGCCGCCGCGACCGCCCGGTGCAGCCGCACCGCCGTGGAATCGGCCTCGCGCGGCATCAGCGCGTTCCGCGTGCGGCCGGCCAGTACCTCGGCGACCAGATCGCCTAGCTGCGCCAGCATGCGGTTGCCGGAGGCGGCCAGAAGGGAGCGGTGGAAGGTGGTGTCGGCGGCGAGGTAGGCGGACTGGTCGGCCGCGCGGGAGTGCGTCGAGAGCGAGTCACCCGCCTCCGTCAGCGCCCTCCGCTGCTGGGGGGTCGCGTTTGCCGCTGCGAGCCGTGCGGCGAGCGGCTCCACCCCGAGCCGCAGCTCGCTGAGCTGGTGCAGCTGGCGACGTCGATCCGGCCCGTCCAGGCCCCAGGCGACGACCCGGGTGTCGAGGGCGTTCCAGCACTCCGGAGGCTGCACGCGCGTGCCGGTGCGGCGGCGGGAGGTCACCAGCCCCAGGGTCTCGAGCACGCGCACGGCCTCGCGCATGACCGAGCGCGAGACTCCACGACGCTCGGCCCGCTCGTCGGCGCTGAAGGTGGTGCCGGGGGCGAGTTCGCCGTGCACGATCTGCGCACCGAGCTCATCGAGCATGACCTGGTGCAGCGAGGGTGTCGGCTCGGGCATGCGGTCATCCTGCCATCACGGAGGTCGCGCCCCGGCCGATCTTCGGGCATGATCGGGATCAACGCAGGTTATGTCGGACAAAAGCCGACCGCTGGCCATCGGCTCGATCAAGGACGCTCATGACACCGACCCTCCTCACCGCTCTCCGCGCCGCCGCCGAGGACGGATCCGCCACCACCGCCGGGCAGGGGCAGTTGATCCTCGCCGCCGTGATCGGCATCGCCGTGATCGTCGTGCTGATCACCTGGCTGAAGCTGCACCCGTTCGTCTCGCTCCTGGTCGGCGCCCTGACCACGGGTCTGATCGCCGGTCTCGCCGCGGCGGACACGGTGGCCGGCTTCGCGCTCGGCTTCGGCACCACAATGGGCGGGGTCGGCATTCTGATCGGCCTCGGCGCGATGTACGGCAAGCTGCTCGCCGATTCGGGCGGTGCGGACCGCATCGTGGACACGCTGATCTCCCGCTCGAGCACCCGGGCACTGCCCTGGATGATGGGCTTTGTCGGAGCACTGATCGGCCTGCCGATGTTCTTCGAGGTCGGCCTCGTGCTGTTGATCCCCGTGGTGATCCTGGTCGCGCGCCGCAGCGGACTGTCGCTGATGACGGTCGCCATTCCCACGCTCGCCGGCCTCTCGGTCATGCACGGGCTCGTCCCGCCGCACCCCGGCCCCCTCGTCGCGATCGACGCGCTCGGCGCGAACCTCGGCGTGACCCTCGCATTCGGCGTCCTGGTCGCGATCCCCACCGTCGTCGTCGCGGGACCGCTCTTCGGCCGTCTCGCGGCACGCTGGGCGCCGGTCGAGACGCCGCCGCTGTTCGGCGAGGGCGCCGGCGAGACGCGCGAGCACCGTCCGGGCTTCGCGGCGGCCGTCGCGAGCATCCTGCTGCCGGTCATTCTGATGCTCGGCAAGGCGATCGCCGACATCGCCGCCCCCGGCTCCACCGTCGCCTGGAAGGGTGCCCTCGACTTCCTCGGCACGCCGACCATCGCGCTGGGGATCGCCCTCCTGGCCGGCCTCGTCCTCCTCGGCCGCGGCGGCCGAATGGACCGCACCGAGCTGCAGGCCTCGCTCTCGAGCTCGCTGCCGCCGATCGCCGGCATCCTGCTGATCGTCGGCGCGGGCGGCGGGTTCAAGCAGGTCCTCGTCGATACGGGGATCGGCGGAGTCGTCGCCCAGCTCGCCGAGGGCAGCGGCGCCTCGGCTCTGCTGCTTGCCTGGCTCGTCGCCGTCGTGATCCGCGTAGCCACCGGCTCGGCGACCGTCGCAACCGTGACCGCCGCGGGGATCCTCCAGCCGCTGACCGAGAGCATGGACGGGCCGATGGTGGCCCTCATGGTGCTCGCGATCGGCGCGGGCTCGGTGTTCCTGTCGCACGTCAACGACGCCGGGTTCTGGCTGGTGAAGGAGTACCTCGGGCTCAGCATCGGCCAGACGCTGAAGACCTGGACCGTGATGGAGTGCCTGGTCTCCGTGACCGGGCTCGCCGGGGTCCTCCTGATCGGTCTCTTCGTAGGAGGTATCTGATGACCGCTCTGCCCACCGTCCCCGTCCGCGCCGTCGTCGTGATGGGCGTCTCCGGCAGCGGCAAGTCGACCGTCGCGTCGCTGCTGTCCGCCCGCCTGGGCTGGGAGTTCCTCGAGGGCGACGACCTGCACCCGCAGGCCAACGTCGACAAGATGCACGCGGGGATCCCGCTCACCGACGAGGACCGTGCACCGTGGCTGGCCGAGATCGCGCGCGTCCTCGAGCAGCGGATCGCGGCGGGGGCCTCGGTCGTCGTGACCTGTTCCGCCCTGCGCCGGCGCTACCGCGACGTCCTGCGCCGCAACGATCTTGTCTTCGCGCACCTCGCCGGTTCGCGCGACCGGATCGCCGCACGCCTCGCCTCCCGCGTCGGCCACTTCATGCCCACCACCCTGCTCGACTCGCAATTCGAGGCGCTGGAACCCCTCGGCGACGACGAGTTCCACGTCACGGTCGATGTGGGCGGCGCTCCAGAGGAGGAGGTCGCCGCGATCCTCGAGCGGCTCGCTCTCGCGGGCGCTTAGCCGAGCAGTGTCGCCGTGGGCGTCGCCGGCAGGTCGAAGGCCGCCGCGACGGCCGCGTTCGTCACCTGAGCGTCGTGCGTGCTCAGACCCCGGGCGAGCGCGGGATCGGCGGCCAGGGCGGCCCGCCAGCCGCGGTCGGCGAGCGCTATCGCGTAGGGGAGCGTCGCATTGGTCAGCGCGCGCGTCGAGGTCTCGGGCACGGCACCGGGCATGTTCGCCACGCAGTAGTAAACGCTGTGGTGCACGGGGAACACCGGGTCGTCGTGCGTGGTTGGACGTGAGCCCTCGAAGCAGCCGCCCTGATCTATCGCGATGTCAACCAGCACCGAGCCGGGCTTCATCGAGGCGACCATCTCGTCCGTCACCAGCTTGGGCGCCTTCGCGCCGGGGATGAGGACTGAGCCGATCACGAGGTCGGCGTCGGCGAGTTGCGCCGCGATCTCGTAGGCGGAGGAGGCGCGGGTCTGGATCGCGCCGTGGAACCGGTTCTCCAGCTGGGCCAGGCGGGGGAGCGAGAGGTCGACGATGGTGACGTCGGCGCCCATTCCGAGGGCGTTTGCCGCCGCGTGCTCGCCGGCCGTGCCGCCGCCGATCACCACGACCTTCGCCTTCGGGGTGCCGGGGACGCCGCCGAGCAGTGTGCCGCGCCCGCCGACGGCGCTCATCAGGTGGTAGGCACCAACGGTGATCGAGAGGCGACCGGCCACCTCGCTCATCGGCGAGAGCAGCGGCAGCCGACGGTCGTCGAGCTGCACGGTCTCGTAGGCGATGGCGGTCGTCCCGGCGGCGAGTAGCGCGTCGGTGCAGGGCCGGGAGGCGGCGAGGTGGAGGTAGGTGAAGAGCACCTGGTCGCGGCGCATCCGCGGGTACTCGGCCTCGATCGGTTCCTTGACCTTCAGGATCAGCTCGGACTCGCTCCAGACCTCGTCCGCGCCGTCGACGAGCCGGGCACCCGCGTCGCGGAAGTCGTCGTCCGAGACGCGCGAGCCGACGCCCGCTCCGGCCTCGACCAGCACGTCGTGGCCGCGGCGCACCAACTCGTGCACGCCGGCCGGAGTGACGGCGACCCGGTTCTCGTTGTTCTTGATCTCGGTGGGGATTCCGACGCGCACGGCGGCTCCTTCGTTGCGGCCCGCGGGGCGGGCGGTGGGCGCCGATCCTGCGCCGGCTCTGCCCCCATCGTGCGAAGATCGTGCCCGAGGCGGAGGAATTCCGCAGGATCAATCAGAAGTCGCGGTATCAGCCGAAGGTTCAGCGGCGGAGCGGGGGAGCGGGCACATGGCACCGAAGGATCTGCACGACCTCGACGACCTCGATCCGATCGACCGCACACTGGTGCGCCTGCTCCGGGCCGACGCGCGCATCCCCAACAGCCGACTCGCCGAGCGCGCCGGGATAGCTCCATCGACCTGCGTCGCGCGGGTGCGTGGCCTGGTCGAGCGCGGCGTGATCACCGGATTCACGGTCGACCTCGACCCGGCCGCGCTCGGACTCACCCTGCAGGCGTTGATCAGCGTCAGCATCCGCGTCGGTCAGCGGCAGGCGATCACCCGGTTCGCCGAAGAGATCCGCGCCCTGCCCGAGGTGGTGCAGCTGTTCTTCCTCGGCGGCTCGGAAGACTTCATCATCCACGTCGCCGTACGCGACTCGAACGATGTGCGGGACTTCGTGGTCTCGAACCTCTCGGCGCACCCGGCGGTTGCCTCGACGCGGACGAGCCTGGTCTTCGATCACCACCTCAAGGGACCGGCGGTTCCGGAGTAGTCCCGGTCAGTGCGCGCCGGGGTTCACGTCTCCGCCACCGCGCTGGGTCAGGCCCGGAATGCGCTTCGCGAGCCCCGGGATCGCCTCCTCCGAGATCGAGATTCTGGTGTCGCGCAGGCGCTGGCGCAGCAGTGTCTCGACGTTCTCCTCCGGTCGCAACTCGGCGTCGCCGGCGACCTGCAGCAGCACGCCGCGCAGCTTCTCGTCGAGCTGCGCGTCCTCGCTGCCGTGCTGGATCGGGTGGTCCTGGGATGCGTTCGTCATCTCCCCATGCTGGCACCGGCCGGCGGCTCCGACCGACTCGATCCGAGGGAATAGACCTTAATCGCCGGAGGTTGCAGAACTCCATGAGTATGCATGAAGTTAAGTTCGGCGTCGACACGTTCGGCGACGTCACCGCCGACCCCGACGGCGCTCCGCTGCCGTACGGCCAGGTCCTGCGAGACGTGGTCGAGGAGGGGGTCCTCGCGGACCGGGTCGGCGTCGACTTCTTCGGCATCGGCGAGCACCACCGCGCCGACTTCGCCGTGAGTGCACCGGACGTCGTGCTCGCCGCCATCGCCGCCCGCACCGAGCGGATCCACCTCGGCTCCGCGGTGACGGTGCTCTCCTCCGACGACCCGGTGCGGGTCTATCAGCGTTTCGCCACCCTCGACGGCCTCTCCGGCGGTCGCGCCGAGGTGATCCTCGGCCGCGGCTCCTTCACCGAGTCGTTTCCGCTCTTCGGCTACGACCTGGCGCAGTACGAGGTGCTCTTCGAGGAAAAGCTTGACCTCTTCCACGCCCTGCTGCAGGGCGGTCCGGTGACCTGGCAGGGTAGGACCCGCCCCACGCTCACCGAGCAGAGCGTCTACCCGACGCCGGACAGCGGCACGCTCCGCACCTGGATCGGCGTCGGCGGCAGTCCGGAGTCCGTCGTGCGCGCCGCCCGCTACGGCTTCCCGCTCGTCCTGGCGATCATCGGCGGCTCACCCGCCCGTTTCCGCCCCTACGTCGACCTCTTCGGCCGTGCGCTCGACCAGCTCGAGCAGCCCCGCTTGCCCGTCGCCGTGCACTCGCCCGGCTTCGTCGCCGACACCGACGAGGAGGCGCGCGAGCTCTACTTCCCCCATCACAAGGCGATGATGGACGCCATCGGCCGCGAGCGCGGCTGGTCTCCGATGACCCGTGAGCGCTTCGAGGAGGAGGCCGGGCCCGACGGAGCCATCCACCTCGGTTCGCCCGAGACGGTCGCGCAGAAGATCGCGCGAACGGTGACCGCGCTGGGCATCGACCGCTTCGACCTCAAGTACAGCGCAGGAACGCTCCCGCACCCGGCGATCATGCACGCCATCGAGCTCTACGGCACCCAGGTGATCCCGCGGGTCCGCGAGCTGCTCGCCCGCTGATCACCCGGCCGACGTCGATACACTCGGAACCTCGCCGCCCCGACCCTCCCGGAAGCACATGCCCGACAGCCACGCCGCCCGCACCCCCTACGAGGTGCTGGGCGTCGCCGCCACCGCGTCCGACGACGACCTCCGCCGTGCCTACCGCCTGCGGCTGCGGGAGACCCATCCGGACACCGGGGGCGACGCCGCGTCCTTCCATGCCGTGCAGCTCGCGTGGGAGCGGATCGGCAGCGCCTCGGCTCGAAGCGACTACGACCGCGGCGCTCCCGCTCCCGGAGCGTCCTCCCCGCACTCGCCCTACACGGGCTCGCCCCGCCCGCCGACCGCCTCGGCAGTGCGGGCGCGCTCGTACGGTCACCCTGGAGGTGCGGCGCGCGAGTACTACCTGCGCCTGGTCCGCGAGTGGCTGGGACGCGGAGTCGAGACCGACGACCCCTTCGACCCGGCGATCGTCCGCTCCGCCCCGCGCGAGGTCCGCTCCTGGCTCGCCAAGGCGCAGGCCGAGGAGGCGACGGCCGCGCTGGTCGGTGCCCTCGGCATCGCCTACACGATCTGGAACGACGTCGCGGTGGGCGACGGCGGCCTCAAGATCGACCACCTCGTGCTCGGCCCGGCCGGTCTGCTCGCCCTCACCTCCGCGGACTGGGGCGACCCGGTGCGGCTGCGCAAGGGCGAACTCGAGGGCCCCGGGATTGCCGAGGATGAGAAGCCGATCGCGTCGCTCGCCAAGGCTGCGCGGCGACTCGGCCGCGAGTTGGGCGTCCGCTTTTCGGCGAGCGTCGTGGTCGTCCCGGACGATGCGCTGGAGCAGCCGTTCGAGCAGGTCGAACGCGGCCGGCATCAGGGCGCCGTCGTCATCCGCCGCTCGCTGCTGCCGCAGCTGTTGCGCTCCGGCACCGACGATCCGCGCCTGGGCGGCTACGGGGAGTCGTTCGAGGTGCGCACCCGCGTGCAGAACCGCATCCGCTTCGTCTGACCCCGCGCTAGCCTCCGCTCGCGACTCGGGCAAGGGGTTAACGCGCATCCCGCCGTCCGCCCAGCATGGGACGTGCCCCCGGGCATCACACGACGAGCGGAACGAGGACGAGCGATGGTGAGATTCGGCTACACCCTGATGACCGAGCAGAGCGGACCCAAGCAGCTGGTGGGCTACGCGGTCGACGCCGAGCGGCTCGGCTTCGAGTTCGCGGTCTCGAGCGACCACTACTCGCCCTGGCTGACCGAGCAGGGGCACGCCTCATATGCCTGGACCCTGCTCGGTGCCGTCGCGCAGGCGACCTCGACCATTGACCTCACGACCTACGTCACGGCGCCGACCATCCGCTACCACCCCGCCGTCGTCGCGCAGAAGGCGGCGACGCTCGCGATCCTCTCGGACGACCGCTTCACCCTGGGCCTGGGCTCGGGCGAAAACCTCAACGAGCACGTCGTCGGCGAAGGGTGGCCCTCGATCGCCGTGCGCCAGGACATGCTCGAGGAGGCCGTGCACCTCATCCGCGAGCTACACACCGGCGAGCTGGTGACCTGGGAGGGCGAGTACTTCCGCGTCGACTCGGCCCGCATCTGGGACCTGCCGGACACGCCGGTCGAGATCGGCCTCGCCGTCTCTGGCGAGAAGTCGATCGCGCGCTTCGCACCGATTGGCGACCACCTGATCACGACCGAGCCCGACGCCGAGCTGATCTCACAGTGGACCTCGGTCCGTGGCGCGGATGCCGCCCCCTCGCGCACGATCGGGCAGATCCCGATCTGCTGGGCGCCCGACAAGGAGCAGGGCGTGACGCTGGCTCACGAGCAGTTCCGCTGGTTCGCGGGCGGCTGGGCGGTTAACTCCGACCTGCCCACACCCGCGGGTTTCGCCGGGGCGAGCCAGTTCGTCCGGCCGGAGGACGTCGCCGAGCAGATCGCCTGCGGCCCCGATCTCGACGAGCTCGCCCAAAGCTTCGTGCCCTACATCGAGGCGGGCTTCACCGACATCGCCCTCGTGCAGGTCGGCGACGAGCTGCAGCAGCGCTTCCTCGACGAGGCGGCGGAGGGGCTGCTCGAGCGCCTGCGCGCCCTCGCTCCCTGAGCGGCCGAGACCTCAGAATCCGCGGAGCCGCTCGATGTCGCGCCGGTCACGCTTGGTCGGGCGGCCCGCCCCGCGGTCGCGGACGAGCACACCCGGGGTCGCTTCCCGTGGCGGAGGCGGCGGCGTCCGATCCTCCCTGCACTCGGCGGCGACCGGAGCTGCGACTCGCTTCACCACGAGTCCGCGGACGACCAGCTCCCGGTCGAACCCGCCGATGCGGGCGCGGACCTCGTCGCCGACGCGCACGGTCTGCGCCGCCTTCGCTCGCTCGCCGTTCACGCGGATGTGGCCGGCTCGGGCTGCGGTCGTCGCGGCGGAGCGGGTCTTGTAGACGCGCACCGCCCAGAGCCACGCGTCCACCCGCACGGTACCGGTCACCGGGATCTGCATCCGCCCAGTCTACGAAACGGCGCCCGCCCGCCACCCATCCCGCGTCCTACACCCACCGAGCCACTCCTACCATCCACCGAGCCAGTCCTACACTGGCCGCCGACAAGGAGGTTCCCATGAACCGAGACGACAGCATCTACACCGGAGCGGACGACGCTGTGCAGAGCGGTGAGGACCGCATGGTCGCGGCGAACGACAGCTCCGGGGCCGGCGGTACCCGCGGCGACGTTGGCATGAGCACCACGAGCGGCGAGGGCACCGGTGTACCCACCCGCGGTGCGCCTTCGCAGAGCGGCTCGCCGTCTGAATTGCGTCCCACCGGCTTCCCGCACGCCGGCCTCGAGTTCTCGCTGGTCCCGTCCGGGCACGAGGAGTGGCGGATCGAGCACCCGGGCGGCCGCACCGTCGGCGTGCTCGCCGTCATCTCGCACGCGGGCGAGGAGTCGGAGGCCGTGTTCGTCACGCGCCGCGTCGGCTCCGAGGACGCCGTGGCCGAGGGCACCGACTGGCGCGGCATCGTCTCGGCCGTCATCAACGACGAGGCGGCCGACGAACGCGAGCCCGTCCAGCTCGACCCCACTGTCGAGCATGTGCGCGGCGGAGTGATCAGCCGCGGCCCCGCGGACGTTGACGGTCTTTCCTGACCCACCGTCCGCGAGCGGCCGCCCGAGCGGCCCTCAGCGGGCGAGGAGCGCGGCGTTGATCCGGGCCGAGAGGTCCGGATCAACGCGGCGATCGACCCCGTCGACGGCGCGGATCGGTGCGGCGTTGCGCGCGCTGGAGACCAGCCATGCCGCCTCCGCCGCCTCCAGATCGCCCGCGCGCAGCGGACGGACCGCCGTACCGAGGCCCCAGCCGGGAGCAAGCGCGAACAGGTCGGCCTGCGTCGTGCCGGGTAGCAGCCCGAGGCTCGGCGGGGGCGTCACCAGCTCGCCGCCCGCCAGCAGGACGAGGTTCGCGGACGGCCCCTCAAGCAGGTAACCGTCGCTCGAGACGAACACTGCGTCGTCCGCTCCGCGGCGGGCCGCCTCGCGCGAGGCCGCCCGGTTCACCGCGTACGAAAGCGTCTTCGCTCCCGCGAGCAGCCAGGGCGAGGTCGCCTGGACGTCCGAGCGCAGACCCCGATCGAGCAGCACCACTCGGACACCGTCGCGGCGGGCCGGTCCGAAGTCGGGACTGGTCTGCACGACGACGACGCCGGTCGGCCGCCCGCCGCCCTCGACACCTCGCGTCAGGATCGTCTTCAGCATCGCCTCGGCGACGCGGGGATGCGCGGCGACCGCCGTGGCGATCGCGTCGACCCAGGCTGCCCGGTCGGGCCGAGGCAGATCGAGCATGCGGGCCGAGCGCGCGAAGCGGTCCAGGTGCGCGTCGAGCGCCTGCAGCCGCCCGTCGACGAGATTGATCGTCTCGAATATTCCGTCGCCGCGCGTGAAGCCAAGGTCGGTGACGTCGAGATCGCCGCGCCCGCCCGGGTCGAGACGGTGAGCGGGTCCGCCCGGCGAATGCGGGTCGGCGTCGAGGGAGGGGCGGTCGAGGACGACGAGGGTGTCAGCGGGCACGGGCGGTGCGATCCTTCCGGGAGACGGAGCGGGAGTTTAGGCGGGAGCTGGAGCGGAAGTAGCGGCGGGGGGAGAGGCGCAGCAGCACGATCGCCACCAGGGCACCGATCAGGGAGCCGCTGCCGTTCGAGATCAGGTCCCGGACGTCGGCGACGCGGGTCGGCAGCCAGAGCAGCTGCGCCGTCTCGATGACCACCGAGACGCCGAGCCCGATCAGCGCGGCCAGGAGGCGTCGCCTCGCCGGCAGCTGCGCCGCGATCAGCGCCCCGAGCGGCATGAAGAGCAGCACGTTCGCGGTGAACTCCGCCACCTCGAAGTTGAACCAGCTGGTGAGCGGAGTCGAGGCGAGGAACGTGATGATCCCGAGGACCAGCGCAGTCGTCTCCCCGGCCGGATACGGCGCGGGCGTTAGGGTCATCAGCCCGATCAGCGCGAGCCAGGCGAGCGTCGCGAGGCGGAGGAAGATCGAGCGGCGCATCGTCCGATTGTGCCAGGCCGTTCGCGTCGGAGACGGCGGGCGCGGTGTGGGAGGCTGAGTGCATGACTAGCGAGGACCCCGGCGCCGACGCCGAGTTCCCGCGCCACCCCTTCGACGCGTCCCTCGGCGACGGTTGGGTCGAGATCGGCGACGGGCGCCGGTTCTGGGGCCGGTTCGGCGCCGCAGGCCTGCTCCTGCGCGATCCGTCCGGCCGCGTGTTGCTCCAGCACCGCGTCAGCTGGAGTCACTTCGGCGATACCTGGGGTCTGCCCGGCGGGGCCCGGCATCCGGAGGAGACGGCGTTCGAGGCCGCCCTCCGCGAGTCGGAGGAGGAGGCGGGCGTGCCCGCCGAGCTGATCCTGCCGGTGCTCTCCAGCGTGGTCGTGATCGGCCCGTGGAGTTACTCGACCGTCCTGGCCGAGGCCCGTGAGCACTTCACGCCGCGCATCAGCGACGCCGAGAGCACAGAGCTGCGCTGGGTCGCGCCGGAGGACGTCGACTCGCTTCCACTGCATCCCGGTTTCGCGGCGGCCTGGCCGGGTCTGTGCGCGCTCGGCTCCTCGATCCCGATGCTCGTCGTGGACGCGGCCAATGTGGTCGGCTCGCGCCCCGACGGCTGGTGGCGGGACCGCGCCGGGGCCGCTGAACGCCTCCTCGCCGCCCTCGCCCGTCTCGCGGCAGTCGGCGTTCCCGGGCGTCTTCTCGGAGTCGAGGCCGAGACGGTCTGGCCGCGCATCGCTGTGGTGCTTGAGGGAGCGGCGCGCACCGCACGCACGGCGGTCGTCGCGGCGGAGCGGCGACTGGCGGTACATACGGCCGAGGGTTCGGGTGACGACGCGATCGTCGACCTCGTCGGCGGGCAGGACTCGGCGGTTGTCGTCACGGCCGACCGCGGTCTCGTCGCACGTATCGAGGCCCTCGGGGCGGCCGCCGTCGGGCCGCGCACGCTGCTCGAGCTCCTCGACTCCGCCCGGGAATAGGCTGCGGGGGACCCCGGTTGCATCCCGCATGGCTACGACTGCGATGACCCTCGACTCCCACGACCAGACGATCACCGACGGCATCGTCCTCATTGATTTCTGGGCCGACTGGTGCGGCCCGTGCAAGCAGTTCGCTCCGGTCTTCGAAGCCACGAGCGAGAAGAACGCCGACATCACCTTCGCCAAGGTCGACACGGAGGACCAGCAGCAGCTCGCCGCGAGCTACGGCATCTCCTCCATCCCCACCCTCGTCGTGTATCGCGACGGCATCCCGCTGATGGCTCAGCCCGGCGCGCTGCCCGCCCCCGCTCTCGACACCCTGATCGAGCAGGTCCGCGGCCTGGACATGCTCGAGGTGCGTCGTCAGTACGACGAGGCGAAGGCCGCCCAGCAGGCCTGATCAGCCCGTGTTCTGCAACCCCGCCGCGACGCCGTTGACCGCGAGCAGGAGCAACCGCTGGTTCTGCTCGGTCCCCGAGCCGCCGGGGTCGGTCCGGAGCGCCCGGAGCGCCCGCAGTTGCAGGAGTGAGAGCGCATTGACGTAGGGCGTGCGCAGCCGCACCGCGCGGCCGAGCACGCGGTGGCCGGTGAGCAGGCTCTCCTCGCCGGTGATCGAGAGCACCCAGCGGCGGGTGAGCGCCATCTCCTCGAGCACGAGCCCGGCGAGATCGTCGCGGGAGTCGAGGGCGAGGTAGCGGCGGGCGATGCCCTCGTCGGTCTTCGCGAGCGACATCTCGACGTTGTCGACCATCGTCGTGAACAGCGGCCAGGAGGCGTAAGCCTCGCGCAGCAGGTCGAGGTCGCCGACCGCCTCGAGCGCGCTGCCCAGGCCGAACCATCCCGTCAGATTCACGCGGGTCTGCGTCCAGGCAAAGACCCACGGGATCGCGCGCAGGTCCTCGAGCGATTCCACGGAGAGGCCGCGGCGGGCGGGCCGCGAGCCGAGCGCGAGCAGGCCCACCTCCTCCTGCGGGGTCACCCGCGCGAACCACGGCGCGAAGCCGTCGGCCTTCACCAGCTCGAAGAAGCGGCGGCGCGACTCGCGGTCCATCGTCGCGGCGACCTCGGCGAAGCGCTCGGCGGCTCCGGCGTTGCGCTCGCCGACCGCGGGGGAGGAGGCGAGCAGCGTCGCTCCCGCCACCTGCTCGATGTGCCGGGTCGCGATGTCCGGGTTGCCGTAACGGGCGAAGATGACCTCGCCCTGCTCCGTCAGCTTGAAGCGACCGTCCACCGACCCGGGTGGCTGCGCGAGCACGGCGCGGTTGGCCGGACCGCCGCCGCGCCCAAGAGCACCGCCGCGGCCGTGGAACAGCGTGAGCACGATCCCCTCGTCGGCGGCCCACCGCGCGATGCGTGCCTGCGCGTCGTAGAGCGCGAGCGTCGCCGAGACCGGTCCGACGTCCTTGGACGAGTCGGAGTAGCCCAGCATCACCTCAAGGCGGTTGCCCGTCGCGGCGAGGCGCGCCTGCACCTGAGGCAGGCGGATCATCTCGGCGAGGATGTCGGTCGCCGCGTCGAGGTCGGCGAAGGTCTCGAAGAGCGGGACCGCGTCGATGATCGGCGGCTTGCCGTCGGTCGCCGCCTCGGCCAGCTCGAAGACCGTGCGGAGGTCGTCGGCCGACTGGGTGAACGAGACGATGTAGCGCCGCGCGGCGGCGGTGCCGAAGCGCTCCTGGATCTTCGCGATCGCGCGGAACACCGCCAGGACCTCGTGGCCGCGATCATCCAGCTCCTCGCCCGCGCGGATCGCGGCGATTGTCTCGCGGTGGACCTTCGAGTGCTGGCGCACCTCGATCTCGGCCAGGTGGAAGCCGAAGGTCTCGAGTTGCCAGACGAAGTCCTGCAGGTCGCCGTAGGCCGCGCGCACGTCGTCGGCCTCGACCAGGGACTCCTGCAGTGTGCGTAGCTCGCCGACCAGCTCGGCGGCGGCGGAGTAGGCCAGCGGCCCTTCGGTGCGCGTCGCGGCCAGGCGCTCGGCCGCGAAGAGCAGCACGCGGCGGTGCGCCTCGTTGGGGGAGCGCTCGGCGATCTCGGCGGCCCGCTCGGGAGCACGCTCGACGCAGGAGGCCCACAGCATCTCGACGGCGGCGGACGGCGGAGTGGTCGAGGCGTCGAGCGTCAGCGCGCGGCCCACGCGACGGGCGACGCGCTCGAGGCCCATCAGAACGTGTTCGGACGCAATGTCCACCGCCGCGAGGGTCGTCTCGGCCGTGACGAACGGATTGCCGTCGCGATCACCGCCGATCCAGGTGCCCAGGCGGACGAAGGCCGGCGCGACCGGCGCCCGCGTCCCCGAGCCCTCACCGAGCAGGGCGTCGTCGAGGCGTCGATAGACCCGGGGGAGCACCGAGAACAGCGACTCGTCGAACACGTTCATCGCCGTGCGCACCTCGTCCAGCGGAGTCGGCTTTGACTCGCGCAGCGGCGCCGTGCGCCACAGGGTGTCGACCTCGGCCAGCAGGCGGCGACGGATCTCGACCAGCACGACCCCGCCCATGCGCGGATCGTCGCGCTGCTCGAGCAGGTCGCTGATGCGGCGGATGGTCGAGGCGACCGCACGACGGCGGGCCTCGGTCGGATGCGCCGTCAGAACGGGGCGGAACTCTAGGCGGGAGAGGCGTGCGAAGGCCTCGGCCTCACCGAGCTCGCGGGTGAGGCGCCGCATCGAGGCGAGGATCGAATCCTCCGGCGACTGCGCACCCGCATCGGCCTCGCGGCGGCGCAGCACCCGCACCCGGTGGAACTCCTCCGCCACATTGACGAGATGGAAGTAGCAGGTGAAGGCCCGGGCCACTTCCTCGGCGCGCTCGAGCGAGAGCGAGGCGACGAACTCCTCCGCCTCGGCCGTCTCCGCCGCGTCGCCGCTGTCGTACGCGCTGATCGTCAGCGCCCGGAGGCGCTCCACGTCCTCGTAGAGCGCGGGCGCGCCCGATTCACGCAGGACCTGGCCGAGCAGTTCACCCAGCACATGGACGTCGGCGCGGATCCTCTCCTCGAGCACGGGCGCGGTCGTCCCGTCTGCGGGGGACAGGGCTGCGGAGGACAGGGCTGCTGCGGAGGCGGGTGCTGCGGTCGCGGCGGACGCGTCGGAGAACGAAGGCACGGGAGAGACCTTAGCGGCGGCGCGTATCCAGCACACGATGCCTGGGTCACGATCCGAACTGGAATGATCGAGGAGTGACCGTGACAACCGCACCCTCCGTCCCCGCCGTCCAGACCGAGCAGGCGGCACCCCACGTCGTCGTTCTGTTCGGCGCGGTCGGCGATCTGGCCCGGCGCAAGCTCATCCCCGGGATGGCCCACCTCGCGCTCTCCTCCCTCGCTCCGGATCTGCAGATTGTCGGCACCTCGCTCGAAGAGCACGACGACGACTCGTTCCGTGCTTTCGCGAAGCTCGCCTACGACGAGTTCGGCAGCCGCTCCCTCACGCCGGCGCAGTGGGACGAGTTCGCCTCCAAGCTCCGCTACGTCCCGCAGTCCGCCGGCCCCGCCGCACTGGCGGCCGCCGTGACCGACGCCGAGGCGGTCCTGGGCCCGGACGTCAGCCGCCTGCACTACCTCAGCGTCCCGCCCAGGGCGGCCCTCTCGGTCGTGCGGATGCTCGCCGAGGCCGGCCTGGTCGAGCGGTCGCGGATCATCATGGAAAAGCCCTTCGGCGTCGACCTCGAAAGCGCCGTCGTCCTCAACGCCGAGCTGCACGAGACCTTCGGCGAGGAGCAGATCTTCCGGATTGATCACTTCCTCGGCAAGGAACCGGCGCAGAACATCCTCGCCTTCCGCTTCGCCAACGGCCTGTTCGAGCCCATCTGGAACCGCAACTTCATTGATCACGTCCAGATCGACATCCCCGAGCGCCTCACGCTCGATCGCCGCGCCGAGTTCTACGAGTCGACCGGCGCCTACAAGGACATGGTGGTCACCCACCTCTTCCAGGTGCTCGCCTTCATGGCGATGGAGCCGCCGACCGCGCTCGAGCCGCAGGCGATCAGCGAGGAGAAGAACAAGGTCTTCCGCTCGATGCGCCCGTTGAACCCCGAGAACGTCGTGCGCGGTCAGTACATTGGCTACCGCGACGAGCCCGGCGTCGCCGCCGACTCGGAGACGGACACTTTCGTCGCACTGAAGTGCGAGATCGACAACTGGCGCTGGGCGGGCGTGCCGTTCTACCTCCGCACCGGTAAGCGGATGGCCGAGGGCCAGCGCATCATCTCGATCGCGTTCCGCGAGCCGCCGAAAAGCATGTTCCCCCAGGGCTCCGGAGTCGGCGCGCACGGCCCCGACCACCTCACCTTCGACCTCGCCGACGCCTCGAAGGTCTCGCTTTCCTTCTACGGCAAGCGGCCGGGTCCCGGCATGCGGTTGGACAAGCTGAGCATGCAGTTCGCGCTGCAGGAGACCGATCGCGCCGGCGACGCGCTCGAGGCCTACGAGCGCCTGATCCTCGACGCGATGCGCGGAGATCACACTCTGTTCACGACCGCCGAGGGCATCGAACGGCTGTGGGAAGTGTCGGCGCCCCTCCTGCAGGACCAGCCGCCCGTCCGCCTCTACGCGCCCGGCTCCTGGGGACCCAACGCGATCCACCAGCTGATCGCCCCGCACGCATGGCGCCTGCCCTTCGAGCGCGTCTGGCGCGACAAGCGCTGACCTCGCCGCGGTAAGCCCCGCCTAGGCTGGGCGCATGGCACGCACCGGTGAGGACCGGATCTGGACGGTCCCGAACGTCCTCAGCCTGGTGCGCCTGGCGCTCGTGCCCGTCTTCCTCGTGCTGGTCGTCTCCGGTGAGGACGCCCTCGCGCTCCTCGCTCTCGTCGTTTCGAGCCTCACCGACTACCTCGACGGCTGGATCGCGCGCCGCTTCGACCAGATGACGCGCCTGGGCCGTGTCCTCGATCCCGCCGCCGACCGGCTCTACATCTTCGCCACCGTTGTGGGGCTCGCCGCCCGAGGACTGGTGCCCTGGTGGCTCGTGACGGTACTGCTGGCCCGTGACCTGATGCTCGTCGTGCTGGCGGTCGTCCTGGCCAGTCACGGCTACGGCCCGCTTCCCGTGCACCACCTGGGTAAATTCGCGACCTTCTGCCTTTTCTACGCTCTCCCGCTGATCATGCTGGGGCAGGCGTTTCCGGCGCTCGCGCCCGCCTCTCTCCCCCTTGCCTGGGCGTTCGCGCTCTGGGGTGCGTTCCTTTACTGGTGGGCCGGGATCGTCTACGCGGTGCAGACTCGGGACGTCGTCCTCGGGGTGCACTCAGGTGCTCAGGGGTCCGGCGAGGGTCACGATTCGGATACGCTGAGCGGATAGGAGGTACGTCTTGGTCGAGCACGTCGGTGGAGCATCATCCGCCCAGCACAAATCCGTTCCCGATGAGCCGTCGACGGAGACGACTCTAACGTTCACCGACGACATCGGTGCCCAGCTCGCCGCTCTCGACAACCGCGCGTCCCGCGAGGAGGCCGAGGCCGTCGGTGCCCTCCCCTCCGGCTCCGCGCTGCTCGTCGTGCGCCGCGGGCCCAACACCGGTGCCCGATTCCTCCTCGACACTGACTCGACGACGGTCGGCCGTCACCCCGACGCCGGCATCTTCCTCGACGACGTGACGGTCTCGCGCCGGCACGCGGAGTTCGTCCGCCGGGGCACGTCGTTCGAGGTCCACGACCTCGGCTCACTGAACGGCACCTACTTCGACGCGGTGCGGATCGAGTCCGCGATCCTCACCGATGGATCCGAGGTGCAGGTCGGCAAGTTCCGCCTCACCTTCTACGCGTCCCGCGCCGACCTCGTCGCCGCTCCGGACGCGTAAGCCGTGGGCCGCTCCTCGGCGCGCGCCCTCCCCGCCGGTTCCGCCGTTCTGCTGAGTATCGGGCAGGTGCTGGCCCGGCTGACCACCGAGTTCCCGGATGTCACCCCGTCCAAGCTGCGTTTCCTGGAGGAGCAGGGGCTTGTCTCGCCGGCCCGTACCGACTCCGGCTACCGCAAGTTCTCCCCGTCCGACGTCGAAAGACTCCGGATGATCCTCGCGCTGCAGCGCGACCACTACTTGCCGCTGAAGGTGATCCGCGGCTACCTCGACGACATCGACGCCGGGCGCGAGCCCGCCCTGCCCGCGGGCGTCGGGGGTCCGGGTGCCTCGCTCCTTGGTCCGGCCACCCGGCTGACCCGGGAGGGACTGGTGGCCGAGTCCGGCGCCACACCCGCCCTCGTTCAGGAGGCGGTCGCTGCGGGCCTCGTGCGGGGCGGCGACGTGTTCGGTGACGAGGCCGTGACCACGCTCAAGGCGCTCGTCGACCTTAGCCGCTCGGGTATCGAGCCGCGCCACCTTCGTCCGCTCCGGGTCGCCGTCGAACGCGAGATGTCCCTCATCGAGAGCGTCGTCGCCTCCAGTGCGCGCCGCGGCGAGGCCTCCGGGTCGGCCGGCGCCGCCGAGAACGCGGTGAGCCTGGCCACCCAGCTGGGCACGATCCGGGGGGCGATGGTGCGCAGCGCCCTCTCGCGGATTGCCCGCTCGTGAGCGTCGCTCCGCCCGCGGCGGAGGGCCCCGCGCGACACGCCGCGGCCCCGGGGCCGATGTCGTTTACTCGGTCGGCCCCGGTGGGTACGGTAGGGAGCGCGTTCGGAGGATCCGGCGTCCGGATCCGAGAGGCACAGGGATGAGAGAAGTCAGCCGCGACGTCAGCGGCCAGCGCGACCTCCTCCTGTTCACGGACGGACTGCCCGAACTCGACGCCGACGCCGGCTACCGGGGGGCCGTTGCGGCTCGCGCTGCCGGCATCACCTACCGCCAGCTCGACTACTGGGCCCGCACCGGACTCGTCGAGCCCACCGTGCGCGGTGCCTCGGGCTCCGGTACCCAACGCCTCTACGGCTTCCGCGACATCCTCGTGCTCAAGCTCGTCAAGCGCCTCCTCGACACCGGCATCTCGCTTCAGCAGATTCGCACGGCCGTCACTCAGCTCCGCGAGTCCGGGGTCGACGACCTCGCGCAGACGACGCTGATGAGCGACGGCGCGAGCGTCTACCTCTGCACGTCGGACGACGAGGTCATCGACCTGCTCAGCCGTGGTCAGGGCGTCTTCGGTATCGCCGTCGGCAAGGTGCTCCGTGAGGTCGAGTCGAGTCTGGTCGAACTCGACCACCAGTCGGTCGATCCCACCGACGAACTGGCTCAGCGCCGCGCCTCCCGCCGCGCCGGCTGAGGGGGCTCGGTCTCTCCGCAGTCTCGGTACGCCCTGCCCTTGTGCAGCGACCGCGCGCCGTTCGAGTTCGTGCTGATCCCGTAGCGGGCGCAGACCGGGTCTCGAGATCCCCCACCGGACGCCCCGCCACCGGGAACGGCCGGTCTCCCCGCCTCTTACTTCGCGGCCGGGACCTGCTCACCGATACGGCCGGTGCGGATGACGCGGTCGAGCAGCAGGTCGAAGTTGTGCGCCATCTCCTGCGCGCTCTCGCCGGGCCAGACGTGGACGGGCTTCGCTGCGCCCTGCGCCTGCTGAAGCGAGGTCCGCTCGGGCAGCTGCGGGCTGAGCACGAGCGGCCCGAACATGTCGCGCAGCTCCTTGATGCGGAACTGGTGCTCGAGCGACTGCACGCGAGCACGGTTGACGATGATGCCGAGCGGCTGCAAGCGCGGGCTCAGGCCACGGCGGATCTCCTCGATCGCACGCAGGGCACGATCGGCGGCGGCCACCGAGAACAGGCCGGGCTCAGTGACGACGGCCACGCGGTCACTCGCCGCCCAGGCGGTGCGGGTGAGCGCGTTGAGCGAGGGAGCGCAGTCGATCAGGACGAGGTCGTAGTCGGCCTCGACGCTGGCGAGGGCCTCCTCGAGCTTCCAGATGTCGCGGATGCTGGGGTGCGGTCCATCGAAGTTGATCGCGGAGGGGCTGCCGATCAGCACGTCGATCGTGCCGTGGTGCTCCTTGGTCCAGCCGGAGGGGGCAATCGCCGAACGGACGATCTTCTCCTTCGGCGACGTCAGGACATCGGCGATGTTGAGGTGACCGGCGACGTTGATGTCCATTCCGGTCGACACGTCGGACTGGGGATCGAGGTCGACGACCAGCGTTCGCAGGCCCTTCGAGAACGCCGCGGATGCAAGGCCGAGGGTCACCGTGGTCTTGCCGACGCCGCCCTTGAGGGAGCTCACGCTGAGTACATGCATGGCTGACTACTTTACGTTCCCCCGGGCGGCAGAACCTAACCGTTCTCCGCGCACGTCGTCCACAGCGCCTGCGCAGGCGCGTCCCACTAGCAGCAGCGGCGGGCTCCGACCAAGCCGCCCGGCGCGATCCGAGCCCGCCGGTACACTCATCGCAAGCGGAAGGAGGCTCGTTCGCATGGATGAGCGCAACGACGAACAGCCCGACACTGGTCCCACGCCGCGGACCGCTATGGACGCGGCTCGGGAGTCGGGTCAGTACTCTCCGCGGCCGAACTCCCCTCGGCCGGACTCTCCGCGGCCGAACTCTCCTCGGGCGAGCGACACCGCACCGACCCTCCTGCCCGACGGAGTGCTGATCACTCCGCCCGGCCCGCGGCGCCGCTCGACCGCTCCCGCGCCGGTCGAGGACGAGGAGGCGATCGACGTCGGTCGACTCGGCCTGCCGCCCAGCCGCTCGCACGCCCTCCTGCCCCCGGAGCCCGCTTCTCCTTCGGCGCCCGCTCCCGATTCGCCCGCTCCCGATTCGCCCGCTCCGGTGGCGCACGGACCCGTCACAGCGGGCATCCCGACCCGGGCCCCGCTGTCGCCGCTCGACGAGCCGGCCGGCGAGCACGCCGCCGGACTCACCCGCCGGGACCGCCTGCGCGCCGAGTCCTCGAGTGGATCTCCCACTCCGAGCGTGCCCAGCGCAGCGGCGCCCGAGTCGGCGTCGATGCTCACACCCGACCGGTTGCTCGAGGTCAACCGCAAGACGCGGCCCGCCCCCACCGGAGGCTGGCATCGCTTTCTCTACGGCGTCAGCTTCCACACGGTCAATCTCGGCGACTCGGCCAAGGTCAAGGCCTGGAAGGCGATGGACGAGCGGATCGGCCGGCAGTTCGAGGGCGGCACCCGCTTCGTCCCGGTGATGACCCGTAAGGGCGGCGTCGGTAAGACCACGGTCACGACGCTCCTCGGCATGGCCCTCGCCGATGCCCGCGAGGACCGCATCATCGCCGTGGACGCCAACCCCGACCGCGGCACGCTCGCCGAGCGCGTGCCGAAGCAGACGCGGGCGACGGTTCGCGACGTCGTGAACCGTGCCGCAGGGGTGATCGGCTTCACCGAGTTCTCGACGATGGTCTCGCGCGACGAGACCCGCCTCGACGTGCTTGCCTCCGATACCGATCCGCAGCTCTCCGAGGCGTTCGACGAGGACGACTACAACGTGGTCGCCGACCTGGTCGAGCGCTTCTACTCGATCATGCTCACTGACTGCGGCACGGGAATCGTGCACTCGGTGATGCGGCCGACGCTGCAGCGAGCCGACACCGTCGTGATCGTCTCGGGCGGCAGCGTCGACGAGGCGCGCCTCGCCTCCGAGACCCTCACCTGGCTCGACGCGAACGGCTACGGTGCACTGGTGCGCAACGCGGTCGTCGCGCTCAACACGGCGACGCAGGGCACGAGTCTGGTCAAGCTGGAGGAGATCGAGTCGCACTTCCGCTCCCGCGTTCGCGATATCGTCCGCATCCCGTACGACCCGGTGCTCGCTGCCGGGTCTGTCGTGAAGTGGGAGCAGCTGCGCGAGGGCACGAAGGAGGCTGCGCGTCTGCTCGCCGCGCTCGTCGTCGAAGGCATGCCGGTCCGCCGTGTCTGATCTCGGCGACGCCACTCGGGACGACGCCTTCGACCTGATCGTGATCGGTGCGGGCTCCGGCAACTCGATCGTCGGACCCGAGTTCGACGACCTGCGGGTCGCGATCCTCGACGACGGCGAGTGGTTCGGCGGCACCTGCCTCAACGCGGGCTGTATCCCCACGAAGATGTTCGTCCACGTCGCCGATGTCGTCACCGACGTCGACCAGGGCGAGCGGATTGGCGTCCGCTCCCGGCTCCGGCGCCCCGAGTGGGCCGAGGTCCGCGACCGGGTCTTCGGTCGGATCGACGCAATCAGCGACGGCGGCTTCGAGTACCGCGACCAGCGCTCCCCGAATGTGACTGTGCTGCGCGAGAGCTTCGGCTTCGAGTCCCTCGGCGACGGCGCCCGACCCCACGTCCTCGTCAGCGCGAGCGGAGCACGCATCAGCGCCCCGCAGGTCGTCCTTGCCGCCGGCTCCCGACCGCGACCCCTCCTCGCGGCCTACGAGCCCGACCCGCGCATCCACGACTCCTCCTCTGTGATGCGGCTGGACGAGCTCCCCGATCGGATGCTGATCCTGGGTGGAGGCGCGGTGGCCGTCGAATTCGCGCACGTCTTCTCCTCCTTCGGCACCGCGGTCACCGTCGCCGTCCGCAGCGACCGCCTCCTTCGCGCCCTCGACGAGGACGTCGCCCGCCGCTTCACCGCGATCGCCGCAGAGCGCTATACCGTGCTGACCGGCGTGAGCGTCGACAGCGTCGATGCCCGCGAGGACGGTCTGCACGTCGCCCTCGACGATGGCACGTCGGTCGGGACCGATCTGCTCCTGGTCGCTCACGGTCGCCAACCCAACAGCGATACTGTCGCCGCCGCTGCCGTCGGTGTCGACCTGCACGAGGACGGCCGGATCAGCGTCGACTCCGAACAGCGCGTGCTCTCCGGCGGCCGCCCCGTGCCCGGGCTCTTCGCGCTCGGAGACGTCTCGTCGCGCTGGCAGCTCAAACACGTCGCCAACCACGAGGCGCGACTCGTCGCCCACAACCTCCTGCACCCGCAGGAACTGCTGTCCAACACCCTCTCGCCGGTGCCGGGAGCGATCTTCGCCCACCCACAGATCGCCCACTTCGGCCTCACCGCGGCCCACGCTCAGGAGCAGGGGCTCGACGTGATCACCGTCACCCAGGAGTACGGCTCCACTGCGTTCGGCTGGGCGCTCGAAGACGACTCGAGCGCCTGCCTCCTGGTCGTTGGACTCGACGGCGCCCTCCTCGGCGCGCACATCATCGGGCCGCAGGCCAGTATCCTCATTCAGCCGCTCATCCACGCCGCCAGCGCCGGCATCGGCATCCGCGGACTCGCCCGCAGCCAGTACTGGCCGCACCCCGCAGCGAGCGAAGTCGTCGAAAACGCCCTCCTGAGCGCGGAGGAGGCCCTGAGGGAGCGCAGCACATGACCGAACGCCAGATCCGGATCTTCGGGGACCCGGTGCTGAAAACCCCTTCCTTGACCATCAACACGGTCGACGCCGGAGTTCGCGGCCTCGTCGAGGACCTCCTCGACAGCGTCCGCCCGCCCGGACGAGCCGGCGTCGCGGCCCCCCAGATCGGCGTCAACCTCCGCGCCTTCAGCTACAACGTCGACGGCGTCATCGGCTACATCCTCAACCCTGAGATCATCGAGCTCGGCGGAGAACCGCAGCCCGTGGACGAAGGCTGCCTCTCGGTCCCGAACCTCTGGTACCCGGCGATCCGCTACCCGCACGCGAAGGTTCGCGGCACCGACCTCGACGGTAACGACATCGTCCTCGAAGGCGACGGTCTGATGGCCCAGGCCCTCCAACACGAATGCGACCACCTCGACGGACGGCTCTACCTCGACCGCCTCTCGAAGGACGACCGCCGCGCCGCCATGAAAGCCGTCCGCGAATCGCACTGGTTCTGAGTTCGATTTCGAGCCGGTCCCTGCCCGGCTCGGCGCGGTTGGCTTTTCAAGATGGGCGCGTTGGGTGGAGCGGGGTGCGTTTCGCCGACGGGAAAGCGCTGGGACGCGCTTTGCCGGATACGGCTGTGTGTGATGTCGAGCCGGTCCCTGCCCGGCTCGGCGCGGTTGGCTTTCCAAGATGGGGGCGTTGGGTGGGGCGGGGTGCGTTTCGCCGACGGGAAAGCGCTGGGACGCGCTTTGCCGGATACGGCTGTGTGTGATGTCGAGCCGGTCCCTGCCCGGCTCGGCGCGGTTGGCTTTCCAAGATGGGGGCGTTGGGTGGGGCGGGGTGCGTTTCGCCGACGGGAAAGCGCTGGGACGCGCTTTGCCGGATACGGCTGTGTGTGATGTCGAGCCGGTCCCTGCCCGGCTCGGCGCGGTTGGCTTTCCAAGATGGGGGCGTTGGGTGGGGCGGGGTGCGTTTCGCCGACGGGAAAGCGCTGGGACGCGCTTTGCCGGATACGGCTGTGTGTGATGTCGAGCCGGTCCCTGCCCGGCTCGGCGCGGTTGGCTGTCCAAGATGGGCGCGTTTTGTGGAGCGGGGTGCGTTTCGCCGACGGGAAAGCGCTGGGACGCGCTTGCCCGGATACGGCGAGAAGCGGGTGTTGAGGAGGGTAGAGCGGGGGCGGGCGGGCGGGCGTCAGCGGAGGGAGATGCCCTCGGTGGCGGGAGCGGCGGAGTAGACGGCGGCGATGGTGCCGGCGAAATCGGCGAGGATGACGTTTCGCTTGATGCTCATCTTCGGAGTCAGGTGACCGCTGGCCTCGGTGAACTCGGTCGGCAGGATCACGAATTTCCGGACCGACTCCGCACGGGACACCCGCTCGTTCGCCGCATCAACGGCCCGCTGCACCTCAGCCAGCACAGCAGGATTCACGGCCGCAGCGTCGAGCGACAGACCTGCATCCTGCCCGTTATTCGCCAGCCAGGTGGGCAGCATCTCGGAGTCGAGCGTGACCAGCGCGGCGATGAACGGACGCTGATCACCCACGACAACGACCTGCCCGACCAGCGGATTCGCCCGAATCGGATCCTCGAGCGCAGCCGGCGCCACATTCTTGCCGCCCGCCGTCACGATGATCTCTTTCTTCCGACCCGTGACCCGCAGGTAGCCGTCCTCATCGAGCGCTCCGAGATCGCCCGTCCGGAACCACTCGCCGTCGAACGACTCCGCCGTGGCCGCTTCGTTGTTCCAGTAGCCGCCGAAGACGTCGATCCCGCGCACCTGGATCTCCCCATCGTCCGCAATGCGCACCGAGACGCCCGGCATCGCCGGACCGACCGAGCCGATCTTGAACCGCTCCGTGCGGTTCACCGTGGCGGGCGCCGTCGTCTCGGTGAGGCCGTAGCCCTCGAGGATCTTGATGCCGAGGCTGTGGAAGAAGTGCCCGAGCCGGTCGCCCAGCGGCGCGGAACCGGACACGGCGAAGCGCACACTGCCGCCCATCGCGGCCCGCAGCTTCGAGTAGACGAGTCGGTCGAACAGCAGGAACTGCAGCCTCAGCGCAAACGGCACCGAGCCCGCCTCGACCGCCATCGAATGAGCGACCGCGACATCGGCGGCGCGGCGGAAGATCTTCCCCCGTCCCGCGGCCTCGGCCTTCTGCTCGGCGGAGTTGTACACCTTCTCGAACACGCGAGGGACAGCCAGGAGGAAGGTCGGCTTGAACGAGGCGAGCGAGGGGAGCAGCTGCTTGGTGTCGGCCTGGTGCCCGACTTTCACCCCGCCGTGCACGCAGAGGATCGCGATGAAGCGCGCGAACACATGCGCGGTGGTGATGAACAGCAGCGTCGACGCGCCGGGCTGATGGATCAGTTCCGTCAACGCCACGGCCGAGTTGCGGCTGAGCTCGACGAAGTTCGAGTGCCGGATGATGCAGCCCCTGGGCCGCCCGGTGGAGCCGGAGGTGTAGATGATCGTCGCGATGTCGGCACCGATGGCCAGCGAGCGGCGGCGCTCGATCTCGGCATCCGGGACATCGACGCCGCGCGCGACGAGCTTGTCGAGGTCGCCGAGTCCGATTTGCCAGGCGAGGCGCACCTCCGGCAGGTCGGCGCGGACTTCATCGAAGCGGGCGAAGTGCTCGGCGGTCTCGACGATCACGGCGTGTGCGCCGGAGTCGGCGAGGTTCCACTGCACCTGGGCGGGGGAGGAGGTCTCGTACACGGGAACGAGGACGCCGCCGGCGAACCAGACGGCGAAGTCGATCAGCGTCCACTCGTAACGGGTCTTGCAGATCAGCCCGACCTTCTCGCCCGGCTCAAGACCGACGGCGACGAACCCCTTGGCGAGCGCGGTGACCTGATCGAGGAACTCCCGCGCCGTGATGTCGCGCCAGCCGCCACCGTCGGGCAGCGCGAAGAGCGGCCTTTCGGGCGTCTCGCGCACGCGGTCGAGGAGGAGTGCGGTCGCGTTGGCCTGCGGATCGGCCGCCACCACCAGAGGGGAATCGAACTGGTCCACGGCAACTCCTTCGGTACCTGAATCAACGTCGTCTCCACCTTAGCGGCGTCGCGGAAGCTGTAGATCCTTTCATGCTGATAATCGCACGCAGAGCCGACACACCCCGCCGGGTCTCATCGCCGAGCCGCACCGGGCCCCTCTCGGTCACTACACTCGTCCTGGCCACCGCTCAGGTCGGCCCGCCGTCGCTCCCGCGCCGGTGACGACGGGAAGGCGGTTCGCGTGCACGCGATCGGGATCGACATCGGCGGCACGAAGATCGCCGGAGCCTTGGTCGATGAGTTCGGCGGGATCCTCCGCGAGGACCGCCGGCCCACTCCCGCCGGGCACCCCGAGCTGATAGTGGACGTCGTGGTCGAGATGGTTGAGCACCTGCGCTCGGGCCTGCTCCCGGGAGACGTCGCCGCGGTCGGAGTCGCCGCAGCCGGTTTCATCGACGCGTCCCAGTCGATCGTCTACTACGCCCCCAACATCAATTGGCGCAACGAGCCCTTCCGCGAGAAGCTCTCCGCGCGCATCGACCTGCCGATCATCATCGAGAACGACGCGAACGCCGCGGGCTGGGCCGAGTTCCGCTACGGCTCCGGCCGCCTTGTCAGCGACATGCTGATGCTCACCATCGGCACCGGAGTGGGCGGCGCGATCGTGATCAACGACCGGCTCCTGCGCGGTGGCTTCGGCGCCGCGGCCGAGATCGGGCACATGCGTGTCGTCCCCGGCGGTCTGCCCTGCGGCTGCGGCGCCCGCGGCTGCATCGAGCAGTACGGTTCGGGGCGTGCGCTCCAGCGCTTCGCCGGGGAACTCGCCGACGCGGGCGGTATCGGCCAGGGAATCGCCGACGCCCGCACCCGCAACGGGGGCGAATTGAACGGCCACGTCATCTCCGAGCTGATCACCGCCGGCGACCTTGGCGCCCTCGCCGCGCTGCGCCAGCTCGGCCACTGGCTGGGCGAGGCGGCCGCGAGCCTCAGTGCCGTCCTCGATCCGCAGATGTTCGTCATCGGCGGGGGAGTGGCGCAGGCCGGCGATCTCCTGCTGGACCCGATCCGCCAGGCCTACGTCGACAATCTGCCCGCCCGAGGGTTCCATCCGGAGCCCGAATTCCGTATTGCCGAGCTCGTCAACGACGCCGGAGTGGTCGGGGCCGCCGACCTGGCGCGCGTGCACGCGAGTTCCCTCTGACAGCACCCGCCGCAGCCGATCCACCGCACCGCAGAGGAGCCCGATGTTCTACTGGTTCATGAAGCACATCGTCGCGGGCCCGCTCCTGAAGACGATCTTCCGCCCGTGGGTGGTCGGCGCCGACCGCATCCCGCCCAGCGGGGGTGTGATCCTCGCGAGCAACCACCTCTCGTTCATCGACTCCGTCATCCTCCCGCTGGTGATCGAGCGCAACATGGTGTTCCTGGCCAAGAGCGACTACTTCACCGGCAAGGGCCTGAAAGGCTGGGCGACGAAGAGGTTCTTCACCGCGACCGGGATGCTGCCGATCGACCGCTCCGGTGGCAAGGCGTCGGAGGCCTCGCTCAACACGGGGCTCCGCGTCCTCGCCGGCGGCCATGCGCTGGGCATCTATCCCGAGGGCACACGCAGCCCCGACGGGCGGATGTACCGCGGCCGCACCGGAGTCGCCCGTATGGTCCTCGAGGGGCGCGTGCCCGTCATCCCCGTCGCCATGATCGACACCGCCAGAATCATGCCGATCGGTAAGCGACTGCCCAAGCTTGGTCGGATCGGCATTGTCTTCGGCGAGCCGCTCGACTTCAGCCGCTTCGAGGGCATGGAAGGCGACCGCTTCATCCTCCGCTCCATCACGGACGAGATCATGTACGAGCTTCTCGCCCTGAGCGGTCAGGAGTACCTCGACGTCTATGCGACCTCGGTCAAGGAGAAGCGCGCCGCGCTCACGCGCTGAGCGCCCGCTCGGCGCCGTCGTCCAGGCGATAAGCTCGTCAACCGCTGCCGTCCGTTTGGGCGGAGGCCCTCCGCGCCCCGCTGGCGCCCGTCAGAACTGGGAATTCCCTCGTGGTCATCGATCCGAACGAACCGTACGTCCTCGCCGCCCCCTCCGTGGTTGCCGGCCTGGATTCGTGGCGGGAACTCGAGATCAAGCAGCAGCCGCACTGGCCCGACGTCGAGGCCGTGAAGAAGGCGTCCGCCGAGGTCGCCGCGCTGCCGCCGTTGGTGTTCGCCGGCGAGGTGGACCAGCTGCGCGAGCGCCTCGGCGCCGCAGCCCGCGGCGAGGCCTTCCTCCTGCAGGGCGGCGATTGCGCCGAGACCTTCGCGGGAGCGACCGCGGATCAGATCCGCAACCGGGTCAAGACGGTGCTGCAGATGGCCGTCGTGCTCACCTACGGCGCGAGCATGCCGGTCATCAAGATGGGTCGCATGGCCGGCCAGTTCGCCAAGCCGCGCTCGAGCGACTTCGAGACCCGCGGTGATGTGACGCTGCCCGCCTACCGCGGAGACATCGTGAACGGCTACGACTTCACTCCGGAGTCGCGTGCCGCGGACCCACGCCGCATCGTGCAGGGATACCACACGGCAGCCTCGACCCTGAACCTCATCCGCGCCTTCACTCAGGGCGGGTTCGCCGACCTGCGCCTCGTCCACTACTGGAACAAGGGCTTCACCGAGAACCCGCAGAATCAGCGCTACGAGCAGCTGGCCCGCGAGATTGATCGCGCGGTCAAGTTCATGGTCGCCTGCGGGGCCGATTTTGAGGGCATGAAGCGCACTGAGTTCTACACGGGCCACGAAGGCCTGCTGATGGACTACGAGCGCCCGATGACGCGGATCGACTCGCGCACCGGCACGCCGTACAACACGTCGAGCCACTTCATCTGGATCGGCGAGCGCACGCGCGATCTCGATGGCGCTCACGTCGACTTCCTGTCGCGCGTGCGCAACCCGATCGGCGTGAAGCTCGGCCCCTCGACGACGCCGGAGACCATGCTCGAGCTGATCGACAAGCTCGACCCGAAGCGCGAACCCGGCCGTCTCACCTTCATCACGCGGATGGGAGCCGGAAAGATCCGCGACGCCCTGCCGCCGCTGCTCGAGGCGGTCACGCGGAGCGACGCACTGCCGCTGTGGGTCACCGACCCGATGCACGGCAACGGGCTGACGACCCCGACCGGCTACAAGACCCGGCGTTTCGACGACGTGGTCGACGAGGTAAAGGGCTTCTTCGAGGCGCACCGAGCGGCGGGGACGCACCCGGGCGGCATCCACGTAGAACTCACGGGCGACGACGTCACCGAGTGCCTCGGCGGCTCGGAGCACATCGACGAGGCGACGCTGGCCACCCGCTACGAGTCGGTCTGCGACCCGCGCCTCAATCACCTGCAGTCGCTCGAACTCGCGTTCCTCGTGGCGGAGGAGCTGCGCGGCCGCGCGGTCTGACCCCGTCTCGCCGGCGGGTCAGGTCGTGATCGTGAGGGACAGTTGGATGGTCGTTCCGCGCTGCACGAGGTCGCCGGGCTTGTTGGACTGGTTGGTGACCTTCGTCAACTCGTTCGGCGCCGCGTCGATCAGCGGGCCGAGGGTGGTCAGCGAGTAGCTCCAGGCGAGGTTCGCCGCCTCGAGGGCCGCCTTCGCTTGGTCGCGGCTCATCCCTACCACGTTCGGCACGGCCACTGGCTTGGGACCCTTCGACGTGACGACCGAGATAGCGTCTCCCGTCACCGCCGGCGCCTTCGGGTTGGCCTGGGTGAGGACCACGCCGACGGCGGCCGTGTCGCTCCAGTCCTCGCCGCTGCGATCGAGTGCGAGGCCGGCGGCCTCCGCCTTCGCCGTCGCGTCGTCGATCGAGAGACCGACGACGTTGGGGATCGGTCCGAGGCTCACCACCATCGCGATGCTGCTGGTCTCGGACATGATCGCGGGCAGTGCGGAGCCGTCGGGGAGGGAGGCGGAGATCACCACTCCCGCGTCGACATCGGCGTCGAACCTCCTCGACACGTCTCCGACGGTGAAGGAGCCTGCGGTGACCTTCGCGGTCGCGTCGGCCTCTGACAGGCCGGTGAGGTCGGGGACCGGAAGCTGGCGCGGTCCGCTAGAGACGGTCAGGGTAATGACGGAGCCCTTGTGCACTCCTTGCCCTCCGGGCGGATCGGAACTCATCACCGTGCCGGCGGGAACGGTGAGGTCCGATGCCGCTTGCGGCTCCACCTCGAACCCCCGCGCCTGCAGCTGCGCCGTCGCGTCCTGCTGCGACTGGCTGACGACGTCCGGGATCGACACGATCGCCCCCGGTCCCTCGCCGAACCACCAGGCCGTCCCTCCGCCGATCAGGGCGAGAAGGAGCACGACCACCGTGAGTAGGACTCCACGGCGTCGTCGGATGCGGCGCTTCGCGGCGAGACGGGCGACGGTGTCATCGTCCTCGTCCACCACCAGGACGGCCCCGGGTGCGGGCGAGGGCTCGACGACCGAGGTCCGGCCGGGCTCCGCCGGGGCGAATAGCATCGTCGCCGGTTCGGGAAAGGGTGCCGGGAGTGGAGTGACCGTCTGGGTGTCGCCGCGCCGGTCGCTCGGGGTAATGCCCATCAGACGCTCGGCCTCGAGCAGCTGCGCGAGCATGACTCCGGCGTCGCGTGGGCGCATGTCCGGGTCGCGCTCGGTCGCCCACAGCACGAGCTCGTCGAGAGACGTGGGCACGGAGGCGACCGTCGCGCTCGGGTAGGGCACGGAATCGTTCGCGTGCTGGTACGCGATCTGCATCGGCTGCTCACCCGTAAAGGGCTGCTGGCCGGTGAGCATCTCGTAGATCATGATCCCGATGGCGTAGATGTCGCTGCGGGTGTCGGCGGTGCCGCGGGTGACTAGCTCGGGGGAGAGGTAGGCGATCGTGCCCAGGAGCGCCTGACCGGAGGCGGTATTGGCCGAGGCGGCGCGGGCGAGGCCGAAGTCGCCGATCTTGATCCGGCCGTCGTCGGCGAGAAGGACGTTCTCGGGCTTGAGGTCGCGGTGCAGGATGCCGGCGCGGTGCGCGGCGGCGAGGCCGGAGAGCACCGAGTGCATAATGTCGACCACCTGCTGGGCGGTCAGTCGGCCGCGCTCCTTCAGGAGGTCGCGCAGGGTGATGCCGGGGAGGTACTCCATGACCAGGTAGGCCATGTCCGAGTCCTGGCCCTGGTCGAAGACACTCACGACGTTCGGATGGGCGAGGCGGGCGGCCGAGCGCGCCTCCTGAATAAAGCGGTTCTTGAACGTCACGTCGTCGGAGAGGTGACCGTGCATGACCTTCATCGCGACGCGGCGCTCGAGGCGCTGATCGTGCGCGAGGTAGACCGTGGCCATGCCACCTCGCGCGATTCGCGAGCGCACCTCGTATCGGCCGTCGACGAGACGGCCGAGGAGAGGGTCGAGCTGGCTGGTGGTCACGCGAAGAGTCTAGGCAAGGCCCCCCGCGGAACAGGTGAGCGACGCCCGGGCGGCGCAGGACTCGGTTGGCGCAGGACTCGGTTGGCGCAGGACTCGGTTGGCGGCCCCGCAAGCTCGTGGCAGTCTTGACGAGTGACCGACTCGTCCGCTGCCCCCGCCACCTCGACCGACTCCGAGCTCGACTGGCTGACCGTTCCCGACCTCGTGGAGGTGACCGGGCTCGGCGCCGGCCGGGTCCGCCGGCTCCTCGAGGAGCGCCACCTCCTCGGCACCCGCCGGGACGGCGTCCTGAAGGTGCCTGCCCTCTTCCTCCGCGAGGGCGAGCCGCTGACGGAGATCCGCGGCACGGCGATCCTGCTCGCCGACTCCGGTTTCACCGATGACGAGGCCGTCGACTGGCTGCTGGCCGTCGAGGAGAGCCTGGGCACCAGCCCGATCCTCGCCCTCCGCGCCGGCCGCAAGGCCGAGGTCCGTCGGGTGGCCCAGGCCCTGGCCTGACGCCGCCGGTCCGCTCCTAGGAGGTGCGGACCGTGACCTGCGCTGCCAGCTCGTGCAGCTCGGCAATGCCCTCGGCACGCAGCGGCGCGTCGGGGAGGACCGCCGCCGCGGACTGGACCTCGTGGGCGATTCGATCCTCCAGCTGCTCAAGGGCGCCGCTACCCGCGATGATCTCCTGCGCGCGCGCGATCGCGGCCGCGGCGGCGTCGCTGTGACCGACGACGGCGTCGAGTTCGGCTCGCTGGCTCGGCGAGCAGGCGCGGCGGGCCAGCCCCAGGAGCACGGTGCGCTTGCCCTCGCGCAGGTCGTCGCCGGCGGGTTTGCCCGTCACGGCCGGGTCACCGAAGACGCCGAGCACGTCGTCACGCAGCTGGAACGCGATCCCGACCGGGAGTCCGAAGCGGCGCAGCGCGTCGAGCTGAGCGTCCTCGCCGCCGGCCAGTGAGCCACCGATCGCGAGCGGCGCCTCGATGCTGTACTTGGCGCTCTTGTAGACGATCACCCGCTGGGCCCGCTCAAGGTGCTCGTGCTCGGGGTGACCCACCCACGCGCTCTCCTCAAGGATGTCCAGGTACTGCCCCAGGGTCACCTCGGTGCGCATCAGATTGAACTCGGCTCGTGCGCGCGCCGCGGCGGCGCGGTCGCCGAGCGACCACTCCGCGTCGGCGAAGATCTCGTCGGACCACACCAGGAGCAGGTCGCCGAGGAGGATCGCGGAGGATCGGCCGAACTCGTCGCGGTCTCCGCTCCAGCTGCCGTCGGCGTGGAGGAAGGAGAAGCGCCGGTGCGCCGCGGGGGCGCCACGTCGGGTGTCGGAGTTGTCGATCACGTCGTCGTGGACGAGCGCCGCAGCATGGAACAGTTCCAGGCTCGCCCCGACCCGAGCGATCGGATCGGAGCCGCTCGGGTGCGCCTGGCTCGGGGTGCTCGAGACGGCGTTCCAGCCCGCCTCGCAGAAGCGCGCGCGGAACCGCTTGCCCCCGCTGAGAAAGTCCCGCGAAAGGTCGCCGAGGGCGGAAACGTCCTCTCCTATGGAGCGCAGAATTGGGGTGTGCCCGGTGAGGAATTCATCGATTCGGAGCTGGACGCGATCGGTGAGTCGAGAGCTGCGGTTCACCCGGCCAGCCTATGCACCGAAGGTGTCTGGTGCCTGCGTCGGGCTCGGTCTACACTGAAGCGCCGCCTGATCGCTCGAGCCCAGACTCCGCTATTCCGGTGTCGTTCCGCGGAAGGATCGACGCAATGCCCTATCGACGCCACACCCTGAAGGGGTCATGATGCCGCTTTCGGAACACGAGCAACGGCTCCTCGACGAGATGGAGCGCAACCTCTATCACAACGACGCCGACTTCGTGGCGGCGGTCGGCAAGGCGCGTGGCGGCACCAATTACCGGGCCCTGGTGCTCGGCATCCTGCTCGGCATCCTCGGTCTCGCCGTCCTCGTGGCGGGCGTGGTCGTCCGTCAGCCCCTCGTCGGCATCCTCGGCTTCGCCCTCATGCTCGGCGGCGTGATCGTCGCGATGCGTCCGGCCGCCGGCGGTTCCTCCGCGCCCGGGCTTCCCGACGTCGGTCGGCAGAGCAAGCCCCGCACGGGCAACCGTCAGAGCTCCGGCTTCATGGACCGTCTGAACGACAGGTGGGACAACCGCGGCGACGGGCGCGGCTAGCCTCCCCTCCTCCGCTCCACCCCAGGGTCGATCCTCACGGATCGGCCCTTTTTTCGTGCCTCTTCGCTCCCCTCGGCCGCATTTTTCCTCCACTTCGCCCCACCGGCTTGGATCCCTGGAAATACGCGGATGACCGGGGTCTCTTCGGCGCGCCACGGCCTGCGCCGGGGTTGTTAGTGGGGGGAAGTGGAGTACTGTGGAGGACACACCATCCGTGGCCGGAAGAAGTGGGGGGCAGTCCGTGTTCCTCGGCACCCATTCCCCCAAACTCGATGAGAAGGGCCGCGTGATCCTCCCCGCCAAGTTCCGCGACGAGCTCTCCTCCGGAGTCGTTGTCACCCGCGGCCAGGAGCGGTGCCTCTACGTGTTCAGTCAGGCCGAGTTCGAGGTGATGCACGAGAAGATCCGGCAGGCGCCGGTGACCAGCAAGCAGGCGCGCGACTTCCTCCGGGTGTTCCTCTCGGGGGCGAGCGCCGAGACACCGGACAAGCAAAACCGCGTGACACTGCCGGCTCCACTGCGGGCCTACGCCGGACTCGACCGCGACCTCACCGTCATCGGAGCGGGTAACCGCGCAGAGATCTGGGCGCAGGGCGCCTGGGAGAGCTACCTGCACGAGCAGGAGTCCGTGTTCTCCGACACCCAGGAGGAGGTGATCCCCGGCCTGTTCTAGCTCCTGTCGCGCGACTCCCAGCCACTCGGCGCCCGGACGCACCTTCCCCGGTGTCCGGACGCGAGGTGGATGGGGATCGGACGACAGGATCGGGACAGGCGGGACCGCCATGACAGAGAACACTCCCCAGAACGATCCGCGCCCCACCGAGCAGCGGCACCTCCCTGTGCTGCTCGAGCGCTGCGTCACACTCCTGGCGCCGGCGCTGGAGCGCGACGGTGCGGTCGTCGTGGACGCGACGCTCGGCCTGGGCGGGCATGCGCTCGCGCTGCTCGAGCGCTTCCCTGGGCTGCACCTCGTCGGCCTGGATCGCGACCCCGAGGCCCTAGAACTCGCGGGGGAGAGGCTTTCGGCGCACGCCTCCCGGATCGACCTCGTGCACGCCGTCTACGACGAGCTGCCGGATGTGCTCGATGAGCTGGGCATCGACACGATTGATGGCGCGCTCTTCGACCTCGGCGTCTCCTCGCTACAGCTCGACGAGACCGAGCGCGGCTTCTCCTACTCGAAGGACGCGCCGCTGGACATGCGGATGGACTCGACCGCCTCGCTCACGGCGGCGACCATCCTCGCCGAGTACGACGAGAGCGCCCTGCGCCGCATCTTCCACGAGTACGGCGAGGAGCGGCTTGCTGCTCGCTACGCGAAGAAGATTGTCGAGGCCCGCCGTCTGGCTCCGCTGGAGCGCTCGGGCCGGCTCGTCGAGATTATTCAGGCGGCGACCCCGGTCGCGATTCAGCGCAACGGACACCCCGCCAAGCGCGTCTTTCAGGCGCTGCGGATCGAGGTCAATCAGGAGTTGTCCGTCCTCGCGCGGGCGATCCCCTCGGCGCTGGGTCGGATCGTCGTGGGCGGGCGGATCGTCGTCGAGGCGTACCAGTCGCTCGAGGACCGCATCGTCAAGCGCGCGCTTCAGGCCGCGTCCTCCTCCACCGCGCCGGCCGGCCTCCCGATGGAGCTGCCGGAGCACCGACCCGAGTTCCGACTCGTCATCCGCGGGGCCGAGCTCGCCTCCGACGACGAGAAGGCCAAGAACCCCCGAGCGACACCCGTGCGTCTGCGCGCGGCCGAGAGGATCAGGAGCACCGCATGAGCGCTACCGCCGTCATCGACCCCGTCGTCATCGACACCGCTCGTCGGGCACGCCCCGAGGAGCGGACGCGAACCCCGCGGATCGAAGCCGTCCCGTCGAGCCGGACGCAGTCGCGTCCCAAGCTCGTCTACGGGATCGTCGCCGTCGCCGGTCTGTTCGCGATCATCGTGGTGCAGCTCCTGGTGAGCGTCGGACTCTCACAGGGGGCCTACCAGATCTCGGCGCTGCAGACCGAGCAGAAGTCGCTCACTCGCAGCAACGCCGAGAAGCAGGACGCGGTTGACACGCTGAGTTCGCCGCAGAACCTCGCCACAGCGGCGCAGGGCCTGGGCATGGTCGCGAACACCGCGCCCGTCTACCTTCGCCTCTCCGACGGCGCCGTGTTGGGCGATCCGTCCTCGGCCGCCTCGAGCGAGGTCGCGGGGACCGCCGCGACGCCGCTGGTGCCCAACGCTCTCGTCCCGGCTCGTCAGCCGGGCGTGAGCGCGTCCTCCCCGGCTGTCGACGGCGCGGCCGTACCGTTGCAGGGCGAGCTGCCCGCCCCCATCACCCACTGACGCTGCCCGCGCTGACGCAGACCCGCGCTGACGCAGACCCGCCCTGACGCAGACCCGCCCTGACGCACAGAAGGACACCGCCGCAGTGAGACACCCCCGCTCGAGCAGACGCCGCACGGCCGTCACGTTCGTCATCATCGTCGCCGTCGTCGGACTCTTTATCGGCAAGCTGGTGGACATCCAAGTCGTGCGGGCCAACGAGCTCACCGAGGCGGCGGCCCAAAATCAGTCGAACAGCGTCGTCACCTACGGTCAGCGCGGTCCGATCGTGGACCGCTCAGGAACAGTGCTCGCCGACACCACGACGCGCTACCGACTGACAACCTCGCCGAAGAACGTCGCCGAGTTCCCGCGCGAGCTGGGGGGCGACCAGAAGGTCATGGTCAGCGTCCAGCAGGCCGCCTCTGAGATCGGCGCCGTCATCGGCCAGCCCATCGAGCAGATCACCGGAGCGGTCGACGCGGCACTCGCGAAGGACGCGAAGGCCAACTATCTGGTCCTCGCCGAGGGGCTCGATCTGGAGGCGTACCAGAAGCTCGTCGCGCTCGACATCCCGTGGACCTACTTCGAGACGCAGCAGGGCCGCAACTACCCCAATGGCGCGGTGGCCGGCAACCTCGTCGGCTATGTCGGAGCGGACGGAGCCGCCCAGGAGGGCATGGAGTACGCCGAGAACACCTGCCTTGCCGGGCAGAACGGCTCCGAGAGCTACGAGCGCAGTGCCGACTACGTCCGGATTCCCGGCAGCACCGTCTCGGAGACCCCGGCCGTGGACGGCGGGACGCTGACACTCACCATCGATTCGGATCTCCAGTACTACTCACAGCAGGTCCTCTCGCAGCGGGTCGCCGAGGTCGGCGGGAGTTACGGAATCGTCGTGGTGCAGGAGGTGAAGACCGGCAAGCTGCTCACCGTCGCCGAGACCCCGACCGTCGACCCGAACAACGTCGAGGCGAGCGCCTCGGCCGACCGCAGCTCGCGCGCCTTCCGAGCGCCGTTCGAGCCGGGCTCCACGTTCAAGCCGATGACGGCCGCGATGCTCATCGACCAGGACCAGGCGGGCCCGACGACGCACGTCGTCGTCCCGGATGCCTTCGAGAAGGACGGCGCGTCGTTCAGCGATGACTTCTCGCACACGCCGACGAACTACACGCTGACGGGCATCCTCAAGGACTCCTCCAACGTCGGCATCTCCATGCTCGGCTCCCGCCTGTCGGCCCAGACGCGGTACGACTACCTGCAGAAGTTCGGCCTGGGTGCACCCACCACCAGCGGCTTCCCCGGCGAGGAGGGTGGCCTGCTCGCCGATTACCAGGACTGGGACAACCAGACGAACTACACCACGATGTTCGGCCAGGGCGTCTCCGCGACCGCCGTGCAGGTCGCGAGCATCTACCAGACGCTCGGCAACGGCGGAGTCCGGCTCCCGTCGCAGTTGATCGGCGGTTGCACCACGGCCGAGGGCTCCGTGGTGGACGTGCCCGACGCGACGGGGACCCAGGTGGTCTCGAGTTCGGCGGCCAAGCAGGTCGTGGACATGCTGCAGACCCATTACAACGAGGGCTGGCTGGCGAAGGACATCCACATCGACGGCTACAACATCGCCACCAAGACCGGCACCGCTCAGCAGCCGGACGGCAAGGGCGGCTACTCCAAGAGCTACACCGTCTCGCTCGCCGGACTCGCTCCGGCGGAGGACCCGGAGTACGTCGTGACGGTCACCATCGCCAATCCGGTTAAGATGAATACGTCCCAAGCGACGGCTCCGGTATTCCAGCAGGTCATGACGCAGGTGCTCAAGACCAACCGGGTGGAACCGTCCACAGTTCCTCCCGTCGAGTACCCGACGACGTGGTGAGCCCCGCCGGGACCGCGATTTACGCAGCAGAACGAGAGAAAGAGCGGGCAGTGCACGACCCTCGCCCGCAGTCCTCCCTCCGCCCCGAACACCCCGTGCCCCGCAGCCTCTCCCAGCTCGTCACCGAGTTCTCGCTCGGGCCTGTCCGCGGCGCGGAGGGAGTCGAAGTGAGCGGGGTCACTCTCGACTCGAATCAGGTCGAATCCGGTGATCTCTATGTCGGTGTCGCGGGACGGCATGCACATGGCGCGGCCTTCGCGTCGGCGGCCGCCGCGTCCGGCGCCGTGGCCGTACTCACCGATCCCGCAGGCGCGGAGCTCGCCGCCGACAGCGGCCTGCCCGTCCTGGTGACCCCCGATCCGCGCGCGGCGCTGGGCGATGTTGCCGCGTGGATCCACCGCACTCGCGAGGACGTACCGACGCTCTTTGCCGTGACGGGCACGAACGGCAAGACGAGCGCCGTTTACCTCCTCGACGCCCTGCTGCGTCGGCTCGGCGTCGTCTCGGGGCTCAGCTCCACGGCCGAGCGCCGCATCGGCGACGTCGCGGTCGTCAGCTCGCTGACCACTCCCGAGGCGAGCGAGTTGCACGGCCTGCTGGCCAGGATGCGCGAGTCCGCTGTCCGAGCGGTCTCGATCGAGGTCTCGGCGCAGGCGCTCAGTCGGCATCGGATCGACGGCCTCGTCTTCGACGTTGTCGGCTTCACCAACCTCAGCCACGACCACCTCGACGACTACTCCGACATGCGCGAGTACTTCGAGGCCAAGGCCGACCTGTTCGAGCCGGAGCGGGCGCGACGCGGTGTCGTCACCGTGGACAGCGCGTGGGGTCGCGAGCTCGCAGAGCGCAGTCGCATCCCCGTCGCAACCCTTGCCAGCTCGCCGGTCGTCGGAGTCGCCCCCACCACCCCCGCCGACTGGGCGATGACCGTCGTCGAGGCGACTGCCGACAGCACCACGTTCCGCCTCGACGGGCCCGAGAACCGCTCCGTCGTCGTCACCGTCTCGCTGATTGGCTGGTACATGGCGGCGAACGCGGCCCTCGCGATCGTCATGCTGGTGGAGTCGGGCTTCGACCTAGACGCCATCGCGCACGCGCTGGAGGACAGCCGGCTCGACGTCTACATCCCCGGCCGCGCCGAGCTGATCTCGGGCGTGCGCGGGCCGCGCGTCTACGTCGACTACGGGCACACTCCGGATGCGTTCCAGAACGCGCTTGAGGCGCTGCGGACCATCACGCCCGGCCGCCTGTTCATGGTGTTCGGTGCCGACGGCGACCGCGACACCACCAAGCGCAGTGAGATGGGGGCCATCGCCGCGCGCCTGGCCGATGTCGTGATCGTCACCGACTTCCACCCGCGCTGGGAGGATCCGGTCGCCATCCGCGCCGCGCTCCTCCGCGGCGCCCGGGCCGCCGCGCCCGACCGGGAGATCCACGAGATCGCCGACCCGCGCGCGGCCGTGCGCACCGCGGTCGCCCTCTCGCGCGAAGGGGACTCGATCCTCTACGCCGGGCCCGGCCACGAGGACCACCAGGAGATCGCAGGAGTGCACATGCCGTATTCGGCGAGAGACGACGTCCGTGACGCGCTGCGCGAGGCGGGCTGGCTGTAGATGATTGCCCTCACCCTCACCGAGATCGCCGCGGCCGTCTCCGGCCGCCTCCACCTGGCCGGCTCGTCCGCTACGGCCGCCACCGTCGTGGACGGAGCGACCGAGACCGACTCCCGCGAGATCGCGCCCGGCGGAATCTTCGTCGCCAAGCGCGGCGAGCACACCGACGGCCACCTCTTCGCGCCTGCCGCGCTCGAGCGCGGGGCTGCGCTGCTGATCGTCGAGCGGCCGCTCGACCTCAACGTGCCGCAGGTCCTCGTCGACGACTCGGTCGAGGCGCTCGGCGCCCTCGCGACCGAGGTCATCCGACGTGTCCACGCGAAAGGCGGGCTCACCGTTATCGGCGTCACCGGCTCGAACGGCAAGACGACGACCAAGAACCTCCTGCGCACGATCCTCGAGCGCGTCGGCGAGACGGTCGCGCCGCGCGGCTCCTTCAACAACGAGGTCGGCGCGCCGATCACGATGCTCCGGGTCTCGGACTCGACGCGCTTCCTCGTCGCCGAGATGGGGGCGAGCGCGATCGGCGAGATCCGCCGCCTCGTCCACATGGCGAAGCCGGACGTCGGCGTCGTCCTCGCGGTGGGCCTCGCTCACGCGGGCGGGTTCGGCGGGATCGAGCGCACGCTCGAGGCCAAGACCGAGATGGTCGCCGACCTCACCGCCGACGACATTGCCGTGCTCAACGCCGACGACGGCCGCGTCGCCTCGATGGCGTCCCGCACTGCCGCTCGCGTCCTCTGGTTCGGTCGCGGTGAGAGCGCCGACGTCCGCGCCGTCGACATCGAGGCGACCGAGGACGGCACCCGCTTCACGATCGAGGTTGCTGCGGGGGAGGGCCGGGAGGCCGCCCGTGCCGAGCTGCTGCTGCGCGTCCTCGGGGAGCACCATGTGATGAACGCCCTTGCGGCGACGGCCGCGGCGCTCTGCGTCGGAGTGGCACTGCCCGCGATCGTGGACGCGCTCGCCACCGTCACTCTCGCCGAGCGCGGCCGGATGGAGGTCCTCGGCGGCGAGGACGTCCGCGTCATCAACGACGCCTACAACGCCAGCCCCGACTCCACCGCCGCCGCCCTGCGCACGCTCGCCCAGATCGCGAAGCCCCAGGGGCGCACGGTCGCGGTCCTGGGCGAGATGAGCGAGCTCGGCGAGTGGGCCGACGAGGAGCACGACCGCGTCGGCCTGCTGGCGGTGCGCCTGAACATCGCCCAGATCGTGGTGGTGGGTCGCGGCGCCCGGCGCATCCACGTCGCGGCCGAGCGTGAGGGGTCCTGGAGCGGCGAGTCCGTCTTCGCCGAGACCCCGGACGAGGCATTCGCGTTCCTGGAGGAGTACCTGCGTCCGGGCGACACGGTGCTGGTCAAGTCCTCCAACTCCGCGGGGCTGCGCTTTCTCGCCGAGCGTCTCGGGGAGCGTCACCGATGAGGGCACTCCTGCTGGCCGGTGCGCTCTCCGGAGCGTTCACGCTCCTGATGACGCCCCTGTTCATCCGACTCTTCCACCGCCTGCAGTGGGGCCAGTTCATCCGCGAGGACGGACCGAAATCGCACCACGTCAAGCACGGCACGGCGACGATGGGTGGCATCGTCATCATCATCGGCACCGTGGTCGGCTACTTCCTCGGAATGCTGTTCGGCAACCGGGCGATCGCCCCCTCCGCCCTGCTCGTGCTGTTCATGATGGTCGGACTCGGGCTCGTCGGCTTCGTCGACGACTTCCTCAAAACGCGCAATCAGCGCAGCCTCGGACTGGGCGGCTGGGCGAAGATCGCCGGTCAGGTGATCGTCGCGGCGGGCTTCGCCGTGATCGCCATCATGGTCCGCGACTCCAACGGGCTCACGCCCGCGTCCACCTCGATCTCGTTCATCCGCGACCTGCCGTTCGACTTCGCCTCCCTCGGGTGGATCGGTATCGGGCTGTTCGTGCTGTGGATCTGCATCATCGTCACCAGCACCTCGAACGGAGTGAACGTCGCCGACGGCCTCGACGGGCTCGCGACCGGGTCCTCGATCCTCGCGATCGGCTCCTACGTCATCATCGGCTTCTGGCAGTCGAACCAGTGGTGCTTCGACCAGCACGTCACTTCCGAAGTCGTCGACAAGTGCTACCAGGTGAGCGATCCGTTCGATCTGGCGATCATCGCGGCCGCGGTCTCCGGGGCCCTGGTGGGCTTTCTCTGGTGGAACACCTCGCCTGCGCAAATCTTCATGGGCGACACCGGATCCCTCGGCCTGGGCGGCGCGCTCGCGGCCCTCGCGATCCTCACCCGCACCGAGCTGCTCGTCATCCTCATCGGCGGCCTGTTCGTCATCGTGACCGGTTCGGTCATCCTCCAGCGGATCTACTTCAAGGTGACCCGGGGCAAGCGCATCTTCCTGATGAGCCCGCTCCACCACCACTTCGAGCTCAAGGGCTGGGCCGAGATCACCGTCGTGGTCCGCTTCTGGATCATCGCCGGCATCTTCGTCGCCGCCGGTGTCGGGCTCTTCTACCTGGAATGGCTCTCGCTGGCATGACCGATTCCGCCCGTCCCGACTCCCTCCGCAGCTGGCACTCGAACTGGCGGGGCCTGCGGGTCGCTGTGCTGGGCCTGGGCGTCACCGGGTTCTCAGTCGCCGACACGCTGACCGAACTCGGCTCCGAGGTGCTGGTGCTCGCCGACCGCGCCGACGAGGAGCGCGAGCGCTTGCTCGAGGTGATCGGCGCGCGCCTGCACCGGGCGGACAGCCTCGACTCGGTCCCCCAGGAGCTGCGCTCGTTCGCGCCGGAGCTGGTCGTGGTCTCGCCCGGCTTCCGGCCGACGCACCCGATCCTGGAGTGGGCGCGGGAGTCCGGGATCATCGTCTGGGGCGACGTCGAACTGGCCTGGCGGGTGCGCGACAAGATCGTCAGAGCCGACGGCACTCCGGCGGACTGGGTGGTCGTCACCGGGACCAACGGCAAGACCACGACGGTCCAGCTCACCGCAACGATGCTCGTGGCCGGCGGGCTCCGCGCCGCACCGTGCGGCAACATTGGCGTCCCCGTGCTCGACGCCGTTCGCGATCCGCAGGGCTTCGACGTCCTCGTCGTCGAGCTCTCGAGCTACCAGCTGCACTACCTGGGCGCGATCGAGCCGATCGCGAGTACCTGCCTCAACATCGCCGAGGACCATCTGGACTGGCACGGTTGCTTCGAGGCGTATCGCGCCGCCAAGGGCAAGGTCTACGCCGGTACCCGCGTCGCCTGCGTCTACAACCGGGCGGATGCGGCGACCGAGCAGATGGTGCTCGACGCCGACGTGATCGAGGGCGCCCGCGCGATCGGCTTCGGCCTGGGCGTGCCCGGGCTCAGCGACTTCGGCATCGTCGACGGCATCCTCTGCGACCGCGCCTTCCTCGAGGACCGGCGCACCAGCGCGCTCGAGATCGCCACCATCGACGAGCTCGCCGAGCGCCACCTCGCCGCTCCGCACATCGTGCAGAACGTGCTGGCGGCGGCCGCGCTCGCGCGGGCCTGCGGGATCGAGGTCACTGCGATCCGCCGGGCGCTGGCGAGCTTCGAGCTCGACGAGCACCGCATTCAGGTGGTCGCCCAGGGTTCGGGAGTGACCTGGGTGAACGACTCCAAGGCCACGAATCCGCACGCCGCCGACGCCTCGCTCCGCGCCTACCCCTCGGTCGTCTGGGTCGTCGGTGGGCTGCTCAAGGGCGTCGACGTGGACGCCCTGGTCGCCGCGCACGTCGATCGGCTGCGGGGTGCCGTGGTGATCGGTGCCGATCGCTCGGCATTGCTCGGCGCGTTCGGGCGACACGCGCCCACCCTCCCGGTGCGCGAGGTCGTCCCGGACGACACTGGTGCCGTGATGCAGGCGGCCGTCGAGGCCGCCGCGGCGCTCGCCCGCTCGGGCGATGTCGTCCTGCTCGCACCCGCCGCAGCCTCGATGGACCAGTTCCGCGACTATGCGGCTCGGGGCCGCTCCTTCGCGGTCGCCGTGGCGACACACCTGGGAGGGGGAACCGATGACCGCTCCGACGACGAGCCGCCTCGCGGGCCGATCGCGCGCTGAGTCGCGTGGGAAGGACCGGGGCGGAGCCCGCTCCGCGCGAATCGTCCTCTCGAAGGTGTTCGCCTCCCACTCACCGAACTTCTACCTGCTCTTCGGCACCACGCTCTTCCTGGTGCTGTTCGGGCTGACGATGGTGCTCTCCTCCTCGTCGGTCACCTCCTACGTGTCGAGCGATGACTCGTTCGGCGGGTTCCTGCGCCAGGGCGGCTTCGCCCTGCTGGGCATCCCGATGATGCTGGTGGTCTCGCGACTGCCCATTGCCGTCTGGAAGCGGATCACGCCTGCCCTGCTCGTTACCGGCTGCATCCTGCAGGGTCTCGTGCTGTTCACGCCGCTCGGCGAATCCGTCGGCGGCAACCGCAACTGGATCCGGCTCGGCGCGTTCAGCGTGCAGCCGTCCGAGATCATTAAGCTCGCCCTCGCGCTCTGGCTGGGCCTTCTGCTCGCGCGCCGCTACCGCTCGGCGAAGGACTGGAAGGACGCGCTCGTCCCGGTCCTCATCGTCGGAGGCTTCGCGATCGGCCTGGTCCTGGTCGGCGGCGACCTCGGGACGGTCGTCATCATGGCGGGCATTGTCCTCGCCGCCCTCTTCTACGCGAATGTGCAGATGCGGGTGCTCGTGCCGATCGTTGTGGTGGGGGCGATCGGAGCGGTGCTGTTCGCCGTGTCGAGCGCCAACCGGGTTACCCGGATCATGTCCTTCCTCGGCGACTGCTCGAATGTCGAGGAGTACCAGAACTCGTGCTGGCAGCCCGTACACGGCACCTGGGCGATGGCCTCCGGCGGGATCTTCGGCGTGGGCCTGGGCAACTCCAAAGCCAAGTGGTCGTGGCTGCCCGCCGCCGACAACGACTACATCTTCGCGATCATCGGCGAAGAACTCGGTCTGATCGGCGCGATCGTCGTTCTGGCCCTGTTCGTCGTGCTTGCGGTTGCGTTCTTCCGCGTCATTCACGCCTCCACCGACCCGTTCGTTCGCATTAGCACTGGCGCGATCATGGTCTGGCTGATCGGCCAGGCCTTCGTCAACATCGGCGTGGTGCTCGGGGTGCTCCCCGTGCTGGGGGTCCCTCTGCCGCTGATCTCTTCCGGAGGCACCGCCCTGCTCAGCTCGCTCCTCGCCATCGGCGTCGTCCTCTCCTTCGCTCGCACGCAGACCGCGCCGCTGCCCGGCGCCGGAGTCCTGCGCCGCACAAAGGCGGCGGCGGAATGACGCGCTACCTGCTCGCCGGCGGCGGCACAGCCGGCCATGTGAATCCGCTGCTCGCGACCGCCGACGAGATCCGCTCGCGGAACCCGAATGACGAGGTGGTGGTGCTGGGCACCGCCGAGGGACTGGAGGCGCGCCTGGTCCCGCTGCGCGGCTACGAGCTTTCGGTGATCCCGCGCCTGCCGTTCCCGCGGCGGCCGAACGCAGCGGCGCTGCGCTTTCCGGGCGCCTTCCGCGCCACCGTCGCCGGGATCGTCCGGACGATCCGGGAACGGCGGATCGACGCGGTCGTCGGTTTCGGTGGGTATGCCGCAGCTCCCGCTTACCTCGCCGCCCGTCGCGCCGGCGTCCCCTTCACTGTGCACGAGGCGAACGCACGCCCCGGGCTGGCCAACCGCCTCGGCGCCCGCGCGACGCGCTCCGTCGGGGTCGCCTTCGAGGGCACCTCGCTGCCGCACGCGCAGCTGGTCGGGATGCCGTTGCGCCGCGAGATCGCGCAGCTGGACCGCGCCGCCCGTCGTGACGAGGCGATGGCCGCGCTGGGTCTGGATCCAACGCGGCCGACCCTCCTGGTCACCGGCGGCTCCCTCGGCGCCCGACGAATCAACGCGACCGTGTATGCCGCTGCCCCCGCCCTGCTCGCCACCGGCTTCCAGATCCTGCACATCACCGGCGGCCGCGCGGAAATCACTGATCCGGGTCTCGCCGGCTACCACCTCCTCTCCTACTGCGACCGGATGGACCTCGCGCTCTCGGCCGCGGACGTCGCCGTCTCCCGTGCCGGCGCGGCGACGGTCAGTGAGCTGACCGCGCTGGGCCTGCCCGCGGTCTACGTCCCGTACCCGGTCGGCAATGGCGAGCAGCGCTTCAACGCGCGCGGCGTGGTCGATGCTCGGGGAGCCGTCCTCGTCGAGGACGCGGCTTTTCTCCCCGGCTGGGTCGAGCGCGAGCTCGTCCCGCTGCTGGGCGACGCCGCGCGCCGCGACGAGATGGCGCGCAGGGCCGCTCGCATCGGCGTCCGCGACGGCTCCGGGAGGCTCGTGGACCTGATCGAGTCGAGTCTTACCGCGCCGCGATGAGTTCGCTCAGCGCGGCTCGGGAGCGCACTCCCGCCCACCGCCTACACTGATCCGGCGCACCGAGCAAGGCCCCCGTCCGTCCGCCCCGTCCCACCCGAAAGCGAGAGCACCGTGATCAAGCCCGACCTCGGCATCACCGTCCCCGACGAGATCGGCTCTGTCCACTTCATCGGCATCGGCGGCTCCGGGATGAGCGGGATCGCACGCCTGTTCCAGCACGCCGGCCACCGGGTGACCGGCTCGGACGTGCGCGAGTCGCACCCGATCGAGCAGCTGCGTGAGCTCGGCATTCCCGTCGCGATCGGGCACGACGCGGCGCACCTGGGCGATGCCGAAGCGGTCGTGGTCACCTCCGCGCTCTGGCCGGACAACCCCGAGTACCTGCTCGCGAAAGACCGCGGCCTGCCCGTGCTGCACCGCTCGCAGGCGCTCGCCTGGCTGGTGCGCGGCAAGCGCCTGGTCGCGGTCGCTGGTGCGCACGGCAAGACCACGTCGACCGGGATGATCGTGACGGGCCTGCTCGGCGTCGACGCCGACCCCAGCTTCGTCAACGGCGGGATCATCGAGAGCCTCGGCACGTCCTCCGCTGCCGGAGCGGGCGAGGTCTTCGTGGTCGAGGCGGACGAGTCCGACGGCAGCTTCCTCCTCTACAACTCCGCCGTCGCGCTCATCACGAACGTCGACCCGGACCACCTCGACCACTACGGCTCGCTCGAGGCCTTCGAAGAGGCGTTCGTCACGTTTGCCTCCTCCGCGAGCGAGCTGGTCGTCATCTCCTCCGACGATCCGGGTGCCGTCCGCGTCGCCGAGCGGCTCGTCGACCGCCGGGTGCTGACCTTCGGCGAGGACGCGGGAGCGGATGTCCGCGTCGTCGATCTCGAGCTGGTGGGCCCGGTCGGCTTCTCGCTCGAGTACCAGGGTCGCCGCTACTCCGCGCGCCTGCGCATCCCTGGGCGGCACAACGCGATCAATGCGGCCGGTGCCTTCGCGGTGCTGGTGGGCCTGGGTTTCGACCCGGCGGCGTCGCTCGAGGCCGTGTCGGCCTTTGGAGGAACGGAGCGTCGCTTCGAGCTGCACGGAGCGGTCCGCGGTGTCAGCGTGTACGACGACTACGCCCACCACCCCACCGAGGTGGCCGCCGCGCTCTCTGCCGCGCGCACCGTGGTCGGCGAGGGTCGCATCATCGCCCTGCATCAGCCGCACCTCTACAGCCGCACCCGCCTCTTTGCCCGCGAGTTCGCCGAGACGCTGGAGCGCTACGCCGACGAGACGGTCGTCCTCGACGTGTACGGTGCGCGCGAGGACCCGGAGCCCGGAGTCACCGGCGCGCTGGTCAGCGAGAAGTTCGCCGACCCGTCCCGCGTCTCGTTCGTACCGGACTGGGCGGAGGCTGCCCGCCGCACTGCCGAGATCGCGCGCGAGGGCGACTTCGTCATCACGCTCGGCTGCGGCGACGTCTACCGGATCATCCCGCAGGTGCTCGAATCGCTCGGTGCGAGCGAGGCCGCGCCGGTCGTTCGATGACCGCAGTCCGCACGCCCACCGCGGGGGAGCGGCTGTGAAGCGGCCCGACGGCAGCCATGCACCCGCGCCCGGCCGCCTGGACCGGGCCGGCGACGGCGTCCGCCGTGCCCTCACCGGCCTCCGGCTGCCGGGCGCTGAGCGCCGCGCCGTCTCCCGGGCCGCGCGGGCGCGCAGACGATACGAGCGCGGTGAGGTCCGCCGCTTCACCAGGCGCGCTCGTCGGCGACGCCTGATCGCCCTTGTCGTCGCCGGGTCGTTGGTCGCCCTCGCGGTGATCGTCGGTGTCTCCGCGTACTCGCCGCTGATGGCGGTGCGCACGATCGAGATCGTGGGCACCCAGCGCGTCGATGCTGCCGCTGTGCAGAGCGCGCTCGGCGACCAGCTCGGCGTGCCGCTCACCCTCGTCGATCGGGACGAGGTCGGCCGGGTGCTGGGGGCCTCCCCCCTCATCCAGAGCTACTCGGTACAGACCCGGCCGCCGAGTACCCTCGTCGTCTCGATCGTCGAGCGCAGCCCGCTCGGCGTGATTGCGAAGGGCGGCCGGTTCGAGTTGGTCGATGCGGCCGGAGTGGTCATCGAGTCGGCGGACGCGCCGCAGCCGGGCTATCCGGTCCTGACCACCGCCTCGGGCGACGAATCCGGAGCCGGCTTCCGCGCCACCGCGCGCGTGCTGCACGCCCTGCCCGCCTCGCTCGCGCCGCAGGTCACGGCCGCCACCGCCACGACCGGCGACGATGTCGCGCTCACCCTGCAGAACGGTGCGTCCGTGGTGTGGGGCGGCTCCGATGAGTCTGCGCTGAAGGCCGTCGTGCTCGAGAAATTGATGGCCGCGACCGATTCGGCCACCGTCGGCAGCTACGACGTGTCCTCGCCGGAGGCCGCCGTCGTTGCACCCCGGCCGAGATGACCCGCGGATCGGCGCGTTCTTTCAAGAGTTGCGGGCGTGTCTGCTGGGAGCGCGACCGGACTCCGCCTACCGTCAGAGCCGAACCCCAAATGCATACTCAGCATAACTTTAAGCCTCAACTACAGGTTTAGAGTTCAGCCCGGAGGCCGGAGACGTGACTTCAAACCAGAACTACCTCGCCGTGATTAAGGTCGTCGGCATCGGCGGCGGCGGCGTCAACGCCGTCAATCGCATGATCGAGCTCGGCCTGCGCGGTGTCGAATTCATCGCGATCAACACGGACGCCCAGGCGCTCCTGCTCAGCGACGCCGACGTCAAGCTCGACGTCGGACGCGAGCTGACCCGCGGTCTCGGCGCAGGTGCCGACCCCGAGGTCGGCCGCCGTGCCGCCGAGGACCACGCCGAGGAGATCGAGGAGGTCCTCGCCGGAGCCGACATGGTCTTCGTCACCGCGGGCGAGGGCGGCGGCACCGGCACCGGAGGCGCGCCCGTTGTCGCGCGCATCGCGAAGTCGATCGGTGCGCTGACCATCGGCGTCGTGACCAAGCCCTTCGGGTTTGAGGGCCGCCGCCGCCAGACGCAGGCCGAGGCCGGCGTCGCGACTCTGAAGAACGAGGTCGACACCCTCATCGTCGTCCCGAACGACCGTCTGCTCGAGATCAGCGACCGCGGCATCTCGATGCTCGAGGCCTTCGCGACGGCCGATCAGGTGCTCCTCGCCGGTGTCCAGGGCATCACCGACCTCATCACGACCCCTGGCCTCATCAACCTTGACTTCGCCGACGTGAAGTCGGTCATGCAGGGCGCCGGTTCGGCCCTGATGGGTATCGGCTCCTCGCGCGGCGCCGATCGGGCGATCAAGGCGGCCGAGCTGGCCGTCGCCTCTCCGTTGCTGGAGGCCAGTATCGACGGCGCGCACGGCGTGCTGCTCTCGATCCAGGGCGGCTCGAACCTCGGCATCTTCGAGATCAACGATGCGGCCCGCCTCGTGCAGGAGGCGGTGCACGCCGAGGCGAACATCATCTTCGGCGCGGTGATTGATGACACGCTCGGCGACGAGGTGCGCGTGACCGTCATCGCCGCGGGCTTCGACGGCGGCGAGCCGGGCGGAACCGCCCCGGCCGCAATCGCTCAGCCGCGCCAGCAGCAGAGCTCCGCGTCCGAGGCGGCCGCCGAGCCGATTCCGGTGACGGCTCCCGCCGAGCCGGCCGCTACCGGCTCGATCTGGTCGAGCACCCCCGTCGCCGCTCCGGCCCCTGTCGCCGACCCGTCCTTCGACGAGGACGACAGCGACCTGGACATCCCCGACTTCCTCAAGTAGCCGTGGCCGATCCGGAGCTGGCCGCGCGCTGGGCCGAGGTCTCCGAGCGGGTCGCCGACGCGACCCGCTCGGCCGGTCGCGAGGCCGCCTCCGTCACGACCGTGGTCGTCACCAAGTTCCATCCGGTGTCGCTGCTGCGCGACCTCCTCGAGCTGGGTGTCGTCGACTTCGGCGAGAACAGGCATCAGGAGGCGCAAGAGAAGTCGGTCGAACTCGCGGACACATCTGCGCGCTGGCACTACATCGGCCAGTTGCAGAGTAAGAAAGCCCGGCAGGTCCGCCGCTACGCGAGCGCGGTCCACTCCGTCGACCGGCTCGCACTCGTCCCGCTGCTGGACGCGGGCGAGGAACCGCTCGATGTCTTCCTCCAGGTCAACCTCACCGAGGACCCGGAGCGCGGGGGAGCGGCCCCGGCCGAGATCGAGCCGCTCGCCGAGGCCCTCGCGGAGGCTTCCGGGCTGACGCTGCGCGGAGTGATGGCGGTCGCTCCGCTGGGAGAGGAGCCGCGTCCCGCCTTCGCCCGGCTGCGCGCGATCTCGGAGCGGCTGCTCTCGATAGACCCAGCTGCGACAGCGATCTCGGCGGGGATGTCACACGATTTTACCGAGGCTATCGCCGAGGGTGCGACACACCTGCGAATCGGGACGGCAATCACCGGAGAACGCCCCGCTCGCGCCTAACCTCATGATGACCCACCTGTGGGAGCACACACGACACGGAGGACATCATGGCCAACCCGCTCAAGAAGACGATGGTCTACCTCGGACTCGCCGATGAAGAGGTCGAGTACGAGCGCGCAGAGCCCGTCGAGGCGGCGCCGGCGACGGCCCACCGCGCACCGGTCTCCCCGGTCCAGCCCGTCTCGCCCGTCGAGCCGATGCAGCAGCCGCGCGCGACGGTCACCCCGCTCCGTAAGCCCACCCCCCCGACCCCGAAGGCGACGGCACACGCCGAGATGAACGAGATCCTCACCGTCCACCCGAAGCAGTACCGTGACGCCCAGGTCATCGCGGAGAACTTCCGCGACGGCATCCCCGTGATCATCAACCTGTCCCAGATGAGCGATGCGGACGCCCGCCGCCTCATCGACTTCGCGAGCGGACTCTCGCAGGGCCTCTACGGGCGGATCGAGCGGGTGACGAGCAAGGTCTTCCTGCTGTCCCCGTCGCACATCACCGTCGCCGGTGACTCAGCCTCCGCCGAGAGCGACGCCGACGCGTCGTTCTTCGCGAAGTCCTGATCCTGGGGAGCCCTGGCCCCCGGTGAACTCCGTCATCTCGCTCCTCGGGAGCGTCCTCTACTTCGTGCTTCTGCTCTACTTCTTCGCGATGTGGGCGCGATTCGTGCTCGACCTCGTCCGCGTCATTCGTCGCGATTGGCGCCCCCGCGGTGCCGGCCTCGTCGCCGCGGAAGGCGTCTACACGGTCACGGACCCGCCAATTCGCTTCTTCCGCCGGGTGATCAAGCCGGTCTCGATCGGCCCGGTCGCCCTCGACTTCGGCTGGAGTCTGACCATGCTCTGCGTCATCGTGGGCATGTACATCGCGACGTGGCTCCAGCGCGCCTGAACGTCCCGTATCGTTGGTCTGTCCTCTCGTCGGCATGTCGTATCGTTGGCACGTCCGGACGTTCCCCGCGGTGTCAACACTGCGCCGTGCGCCTGAAGTTGCTAGCTTTAGTCGCGCGTTGTTAAACGTGTACCTACTTGAAATCGAAGGTGGAAAGCCATGGCGCTCACTCCCGAAGACGTTGTCAATAAGCGGTTCCAGCCGACCAAGTTCCGCGAGGGATACGACCAGGACGAGGTCGACGACTTCCTCGACGAGGTCGTCGTGGAACTCCGCCGCCTGAACCAGGAGAACGAGGAACTGCGTCAGCGCCTCTCCTCCGGCGACAGCCGCCCGTCGGATGCGCGCGTCTCCGACGCCCCGCGCGAGAGCACTCCGGCTCCCGCCCCGGTCGTCGACGAGGCGCCCGAGCCGCAGCTCGAGCCCGAGCCCACCCCGGCTCCCGCGTCGGTCACTGCTCCGGTCGGCGCGCAGCAGTCGAGCCCGGTCGATGAGGCCGAGAGCTCCAGCGGGTTGCTCCAGTTGGCTCGCCGCCTGCACGAGGAGCACGTACGTGAGGGTGCCGAGAAGCGCGACGCCCTGGTCGCCGAGGGCCGTGCGACGGCCGCGCGTCTGGTCGCCGAGGCCGAGGCCAAGCAGCGCCAGCAGATCGCGAAGCTCGAGGAGGAGCGGGCGGGCGTCGAACACCGGATCGACGAGCTGCGCACCTTCGAGCGCGAGTACCGCCAGAAGCTCAAGAGCTACATCGAGGGTCAGCTCCGCGACCTCGACTCTCAGCCGGCGGAGGCCTCGCTGTCGGGTTTTGGGGCGTAGTTCCGCCGCAGCGGACGTCAGGCCGAGGGTGCTCGTCACCCTCGGCCTCGTTGCGCTCGCGGTCTTCGCGATTGACCAGACCGCGAAGTTCCTGGTCACGACGAACCTGACGCTCGGTGAGGACGTCCACGTCCTCGGCGACGTGCTGATCCTGCACTACATAAAGAATCCGGGTGCGGCCTTCTCTCTGGCGAGCGGATCGACGTGGATCTTCTCGATCATCGCCGCCTGCGTCGTCGTCGCTGTCGTCTGGTTCTCTCGCCGCATCCGATCGCTGGCGTGGGCCGTCTTCTTCGGGCTGCTGCTCGGTGGTACGCTCGGCAACCTCTTCGACCGGCTGTTCCGGGAGCCCTCCTTCGGGCTCGGACACGTTGTCGACTTCCTCTTCACGCCGTGGCTGCTCCCGGCGATTTACAACGTCGCCGACATCGCGATCTGCACGGCGATGGCCCTGTTCGTCCTGCTGAGCCTGCGCGGCATCGGTCTCGACGGCAGCCACGACCGCGAAAACCCCGTCGGGCGGACGGAGGGCGCCGACGAGGCGGCCCACGACGCCGACCACTCTGGCGGACGCTGATGGTGCAGTTCCGAGAGCTGCCGGTCCCGGACGGGCTCGACGGCCTGCGCGTGGATGCGGCGGTCGCCAGGTTGCTTGGCTTCTCGCGCACGTTCGCGGCCGAGGTCGCCGAGGCCGGCGGAGTGAGCGCCGACGGCCGCGTCCTGGACAAGAGCGATCGGGTGCGCTCCGGCGCCTGGCTGAGTGTCGAGTGGACCCCGCGCGAGGAGCCGCGGATCGTGCCGATTGCGGTTCCGGACCTGGTCATCGTGCACGACGACGACGACATCGTGGTGATCGACAAGCCGGTCGGAGTCGCCGCCCACCCCGCGGTGGGCTGGGAGGGCCCGACGGTGCTGGGCGCCCTCGCCGCCGCTGGTTTCCGGATCTCGACCTCCGGAGCGGCCGAGCGGGCCGGCATCGTCCATCGCCTCGACGCCGGAACGAGCGGCCTCATGGTCGTCGCGAAGTCGGAGCGGGCGTACACCCACCTCAAGCGCGCGTTCCACGACCGCACGGTCGAGAAGGTGTACCACGCCGTCGTGCAGGGCCATCCGGATCCGCTCGCGGGCACGATCGACGCTCCGCTCGGCCGCCATCCGTCCTCGGACTGGAAGTTCGCGGTCCGCGCCGACGGAAAGCCTTCGGTGACGCACTACGAGACGATCGAGGCCTTCCCCTTCGCCTCCCTGCTCGAGATCCACCTCGAAACCGGCCGCACCCACCAGATCCGCGTGCACATGGCTGCCCAGCGCCACCCGTGCGTCGGCGACGCGATGTACGGCGCCGATCCGACCCTCTCGAAGCGCCTCGGCCTCACCCGCCAGTGGCTCGACGCGGTCCGGCTCGGATTCACGCATCCGGGCACGGGGGAGTGGGTGCAGTTCGAGGCCGCCTACCCTGACGACCTCGCGGACGCCCTCGAGATGCTTCGGGGGGAGTGATCTGCGCCCTCCCGGCGAGAGCCGCACCCGGCGCGGTTAGACTTCTTCCCGTCGTGCCCACGGGCCCTCCCTGGTCGCCGACCGTCCCTCTCCTGCCCGCAGTCCGCCGGAGGCGCATCCTTGCCGAGTAACGATTCCTTCGTCCACCTGCATGTGCACAGCGAGTACTCGATGCTCGACGGTGCCGCGCGGGTCACGCCGCTGATCGACGCGGCGGTCGAGGAGGGCATGCCGGCGATCGCGGTGACCGACCACGGGAACGTGTTCGGGGCCTTCGACTTCTGGCGCACCGCGACGGCGGCGGGGATCAAGCCGATCATCGGCACCGAGGCCTACCTCACTCCGGGTACACACCGCTCCGACAAGACGCGGATCCGCTGGGGCGACGGTGGCGGCGACGACGTGTCCGGCTCCGGCTCCTACACGCACATGACGCTGCTCAGCTCGACCACGACGGGCATGCACAACCTCTTTCGCCTCTCCTCGCGCGCGTCGATCGAGGGCTACTACTTCAAGCCACGGATGGATCGCGAGATCCTCTCCCAGTATTCCGAGGGCCTGATCGGCACGACCGGCTGCCCGAGCGGTGAGGTGCAGACCCGCCTGCGCCTGGGCCAGTACCGGGAGGCGTGCCAAGCGGCCGCCGACTACCGCGACATCTTCGGCAAAGAGAACTTCTTCGCCGAGATCATGGACCACGGTCTCGACATCGAGCGGCGGGTCATCGGCGACGTCATCCGGCTCGCCAAGGACCTGGACCTCCCGCTCGTGGCCACCAACGACCTGCACTACACCCACGCGCACGACGCGACCTCGCACGCCGCGCTGCTCTGCGTGCAGTCCGGTACGACGCTCGATGATCCCAAGCGCTTCAAGTTAGACGCCGATGAGTTCTACCTCAAGTCGCCGCGCGAGATGCGCCAGGTCTTTCGCGACCACCCCGAGGCCTGCGATAACACGCTCCTCATCGCCGAGCGCTGCGACGTGCAGTTCGACACGTCCGCCAACTACATGCCCCGTTTCCCCGTCCCCGAGGGTGAGACCGAGGACACCTGGTTCGTCAAGGAGATCGAGGCCGGACTGCACGAGCGCTACCCGGACGGCATCTCGGAGGAGGTGCGTGCTCGCGCCGACTACGAGACGCAGGTCATCCTGCAGATGGGCTTCCCCGGCTACTTCCTCGTCGTCGCCGATTTCATCAACTGGTCCAAGCGCAACGGGATCCGCGTCGGCCCGGGCCGCGGTTCAGGCGCAGGCTCGATGGCCGCCTACGCGATGAAAATCACCGACCTCGATCCGCTGCGCCACGGCCTGATCTTCGAGCGGTTCCTCAACCCGGACCGGGTCTCGATGCCCGACTTCGACGTCGACTTCGACGACCGTCGCCGCGGTGAGGTCATCCGCTACGTGACCGAGAAGTACGGTGACGAGCGCGTCGCCCAGATCGTCACCTACGGCACCATCAAGGCGAAGCAGGCGCTCAAGGACGCCTCCCGTGTCCTCGGCTTCCCGTTCGGGATGGGCGAGAAGCTGACCAAGGCGATGCCGCCCGCGATCATGGGGAAGGACATCCCGCTCAGCGGCATCAACGACCCGGCTCACGCTCGCTACAAGGAAGCGCTCGACGTTCGGAACGTGATCGCTGAGGATCCGCAGGCCAAGCTCGTCTTCGACACCGCGCTCGGACTCGAGAACCTCAAACGCCAGTGGGGCGTGCACGCGGCCGGCGTTATCATGTCCAGCGACCCGCTGCTCGACATCATTCCGATCATGAAGCGGGAGCAGGACGGCCAGATCGTCACGCAGTTCGACTACCCCGCGTGCGAGTCCCTCGGCCTGATCAAGATGGACTTCCTGGGGCTGCGGAACCTCACGATCATCGACGACGCCCTCGACAACATTCGGGCGAACCGCGGCCAGGACCTCGTACTCGAGGACCTCGAACTCGACGACCCGGCGGCCTACGAGTTGCTGGCTCGCGGAGACACCCTCGGCGTGTTCCAGCTCGACGGCGGACCGATGCGCGGCCTGCTCCGCCTGATGAAGCCGGACAACTTCGAGGACATTTCCGCGGTCCTCGCGCTCTACCGGCCGGGCCCGATGGGTGCCGACTCCCACACCAACTACGCGCTGCGCAAGAACGGCGTGCAGCAGATCACCCCGATCCATCCCGAACTCGAGGAGCCGCTCGCGGAGGTGCTCGGCGGAACGTACGGCCTGATCGTGTACCAGGAGCAGGTCATGTCGATCGCGCAAAAGCTTGCCGGCTTCACGCTGGCGCAAGCCGACCTGCTGCGGCGCGCGATGGGCAAGAAGAAGAAGTCCGAACTCGACAAACAGTTCGAGGGATTCTCCGGCGGCATGATCGCCAACGGCTACTCGATGGAGGCGGTCAAGACCCTCTGGGACATCTTGCTGCCCTTCTCCGACTACGCCTTCAACAAGGCGCATTCGGCGGCGTACGGAGTGGTGTCCTACTGGACCGCTTACCTCAAGGCGCACTACCCCGCGGAGTACATGGCCGCGCTGCTCACCAGCGTCGGCGACTCGAAGGACAAGATGGCGGCCTACCTCAACGAGTGTCGGCGGATGGGCATCAAGGTGCTCCCGCCCGACGTCAACGAGTCGATCGGCTTCTTCACCGCGGTCGGCACCGACATCCGTTTCGGTCTCGGCGCCGTCCGCAACGTGGGGACGAACGTGGTCGAGGGGATCCGCGCCGCGCGTGAGGAGAAGGGTCGCTTCGAGACCTTCCACGACTTCCTCCGCAAGGTGCCGTTACAGGTGACGAACAAGCGCACGATTGAGTCGCTGGTCAAAGCCGGCGCCTTCGACTCGCTCGGCTCGACCCGCCGCGCCCTCGTCGAGGTGCACGAGGACGCCGTCGAGGCTGCCGTCGGGGAGAAGCGCAACGAGGCCAATGGCCAGGTCGGCTTCGACTTCGACAGCCTCTGGGACGAGCCGCAGGCCGCGATCCAGGTCCCCGAGCGTCCGGAGTGGGCCAAACGGGACAAGCTCGCCTTCGAGCGCGACATGCTCGGGCTCTACGTGTCCGACCATCCCCTCGCCGGCCTCGAGACCGAACTCGCCAAGCACTACAGCACGACCATCGCCGACCTGCTGATCTCGGAGACGATCGCCGACGGAGAGACGGTGGTCGTCGCCGGCCTCGTCACGAGCGTCCAGCACCGGATGGCCAAGGCCTCCGGCAACCAGTACGGGATGATCCAGGTCGAGGACTTCGGCGGCGAGATTACGTGCATGTTCATGGGCAAGGCCTACCAGGAGTTCGCCCCCGCCCTGACGAACGATTCCATCGTGGTCGTCCGCGGCCGGGTCAGCATGCGCGACGACGGGATGAACCTGCACGCGTTCAGCCTCTTCGCCCCCGAAATGAGTCAGGACGGCGACTCCGGACCGCTCACCGTCTCGATGCCGGAGCCGCGCGCGACCACCGATACGATCTCGCAGCTCAGCGACGTGCTCATCCGCCACTCGGGGCAGACCGAGGTACGCCTGAAGCTCATCAAGGGCGACACGGCGCGCGTCTTCGAGGTCCCGTTCCCGGTGCGGATCACACCGGACCTGTTCGGGGAGCTGAAGAGCCTGCTGGGGCCAAACTGTTTGTATTGATTTCCGAGTTGTCATGATTTCCGAGCCGGTCCCTGCCCGGCTCGGCGCGGTTGGCTGGGGTGGGTGGCCGGGTTACGTAGAGCGTCGTGCGTTCGGCTACGGCGATCCGCTGGGACGCGGATCGGCGGTTCGCCTCGGGGGTGCGGCGAAGGGGTGGAGGGGCGACCGAGGGCGAAGGCCCGAGGAGGGCGGCGCGTAGACTGGGGCGGCCATGATTCAGACTCTCGACCTCCGCGGCCGTCGTCCCTCCGCCGCCGAGCTCCTCGACCTCGTGCCCCGCAATCCAGGCACCTCCGCTGCCGTCGGGCCCGTCGTCGCCGAGCTGATCGCCGATGTCCGCGCACGCGGTGCCGAGGCGCTGCTGGATCAGTCGGAGCGGTTGGACGGCGTGCGCCCTCCGCATCTCCGCGTTCCCGCCGAGCAGATCGCGGAGGCTCTGGACCGCCTCGACCCCGCCATCCGCCGCGCCCTCGAGGAGGCGATCGCCCGCGTCCGCCGCGCCAGCGCCGCGCAGATCCCGCCGCCTCGCACGACCGAAATCGACGACGGCGCCACCGTCACCCAGCGCTGGCAGCCCGTCGCCCGCGCCGGCCTCTATGTCCCCGGTGGCAAAGCGGTCTATCCCTCCAGCGTCGTGATGAACGCGGTGCCCGCGCAGGCCGCCGGAGTTGCCTCCATCGCCCTGGTCTCGCCGCCGCAGAAGACGTTCGGCGGCTCCGTGCACCCCACGATCCTCGCGGCTGCCTCCCTGCTCGGCATCGACGAGGTCTACGCGCTCGGAGGCGCCGGCGCGGTTGCCGCGCTCGCCTACGGCGTCGACTCGATCGGCCTCGATCCCGTCAGCATCATCACGGGCCCGGGCAACATCTGGGTCACTACTGCGAAGCGCCAGGTGCTCGGCCAGGTCGGCATCGACTCCGAGGCCGGTCCGACCGAGATCCTCGTCATCGCCGACGACTCCGCCGACCCGCGCCTGGTTGCCGCCGACCTGGTCAGCCAGGCCGAGCACGACGAGGCTGCGTCGGCCGTCCTGGTCACGGACAGCGCCGATCTCGCCGCGGCCGTGCAGCGCGAGGTCGCCGAGCAGGCCGCGAGCACGCATCACGCCGAGCGGGTCGCGATCGCGCTCGACGGCCCGCAGTCCGCTCTCGTGATCGTTGACGACCTCGACCTCGCCTGCGCGTTCAGCGACGCCTATGGCCCCGAACACCTCGAGCTGCACACGGTCGACCCCGCCGCGACGGCCGAGCGGATCCACGACGCCGGCGCGATCTTCCTCGGCCCCACCACCCCGGTGAGCCTGGGCGACTACCTCGCCGGCTCCAACCATGTGCTGCCGACGCTCGGACAGGCGCGCTTCTCCTCGGGGCTCGGCGCCTATACGTTCCTCCGCCCGCAGCAGCTGATCTCGTATGACCGCGCGGCGCTCGAGCGGGTTGCCCCGCACATCCGCGCTCTCAGCGACGCCGAGGCTCTGCCCGCCCACGGCGACGCCGTCGACGCCCGCTTCGCCTGAGACCGAGAGGCCCTCGATGTTTTGCCCCTTCTGCCGGCACCCCGACTCCCGCGTGATCGACTCCCGCACGAGTGACGACGGTCTCTCGATCCGCCGCCGCCGCCAGTGCCCGTCCTGCGGCCGCCGCTTCTCAACCACCGAGACCGCGAGCCTCGTCGTCATCAAGCGCAGCGGAGTCGTGGAGCCGTTCAGTCGCGAGAAGATCGTCAGCGGTGTCCGGAAGGCGTGCCAGGGACGTCCCGTCACCGACTCCGATCTGGCGGTGCTCGCGCAGCGGGTGGAGGAGAGCATCCGCTCGACCGGTGCCTCCCAGATCGACGCGAACGACATCGGCCTCGCCACCCTGCCGCCGCTGCGCGAGCTCGACGAAGTCGCTTACCTCCGCTTCGCGAGCGTCTACCAGGCGTTCGACTCGCTCGACGACTTCGAGTCAGCAATCATGCAGCTCCGCGTCGAACGCAGCTCCATGCTGAACCGCGCCGACGAGATCTGAGGCCCGGTGTACTCGCTGCTGTTCCGCACCCTCCTGCGTCGCCTCGACCCCGAGCAGGCGCACCACCTCAGCTTCCCGGTGATCAGGGCTCTCGGAGCCGTCGCCCCGGCGCTGCGGCGCCTGACCGTTCCGCGCGGCACCCCGTCGGTCGAGGCGCTCGGACTCCGCTTCGAGACGCCCTTCGGGGTCGCCGCCGGTTTCGATAAGGACGCCACCGCGGTCCTGGGCTTCGGCGCACTGGGATTCGGTCACGTCGAGGTGGGGACGCTGACCGCTCGCGCCCAGCCGGGCAACGACCGGCCGCGCCTGTTTCGTGTGATCGCCGATCGCGCCGTCATCAACCGGATGGGCTTCAACAATCACGGAGCGCAGGCCGCGGCGAAGCGCCTCGTCCGCCTTCGCAGCGTGCGCCACCGACCCGTGATCGGTGTGAATATCGGCAAGAGCCGCGTGGTCGAGGTGGACGATGCGATCGAGGACTACCTGATCAGCACGCGGCTCCTCGCGCCGCTTGCCGACTACCTCGTCGTGAACGTGAGTTCGCCGAACACCCCGGGGCTGCGCGGTCTGCAGGAGATCGACCGACTCGAGCCCCTCCTCGCCGCCGTCAAGGACGCCGCCGACGCAACGCCCCTGCTCGTCAAGATCGCCCCCGACCTCTCCGATGACGAGGTCGGCCGCGTCGCCGAACTCGCCGTCCGGCTGGGCCTGGACGGCATCATCGCGACGAATACCACGCTCTCGCGCGAGGGCCTCGCCACCGACCGGTCCGCCATCGAGGCGGCCGGAGCCGGGGGCCTCTCCGGCGCTCCGCTGGCCACCCGGTCGCTTGAGGTGCTGCGCGTGATCCGAGCCACCGTCCCCGCGGCGTTCTGCGTGATCTCGGTCGGTGGAGTCGAGACGGCCGCTGACGTGCAGCAGCGCCTCGACGCCGGCGCCACCCTCGTGCAGGGCTATACCGCCTTCATCTACCGCGGACCCCTGTGGGCCCGGACCATCAATCGGGGACTGGCCCGCGCCTCCTGAGCCGCCCGATGATCGTCCCTCGGTCTTCCCGCCCGGTTACTCGGGGAAGGCGCCGCGCTTGACCTGGGGCTTGGGCAGGCGCATCACCCGCAACTGCAGGGCGCGCATCGCGGCGTACCAGCGAATGCCCTTCTCGACCTTGTCGGCGCCGTAGCGCTCCGCCAACTTCCGTCGCATCCGGATGCCGAGGAGGATGCAGTCGATCACCGCGACGAGGAAGAACACCCAGAGGATGACGAGCGTCACATCCTGCAGCTCAGGCTGCGGGAAGAAGCTCAGCAGGAGGACCACGACCATCACCGGGATGAGGAACTCACCCAGGCTGAAGCGTGCGTCCACCCAGTCGCGGACGAACCTGCGCTGGGGGCCCTTGTCACGCAGCGGCAGGTAACGCTGGTCGCCGGCGGCGAGTCCGAGGCGAGCCTGCTCGCGAGAGACCGCGGCCTTCTCGCGGGCGTCGCGGGCGGCCTGCTTGCGGTCGGTGACGACGAGCGGACGCTTGCGGGCCAGCTCCTGCTCGCGCCGGGTCGGCGTCGGCCGCCCCTTGCCGGCGCCGGGGGAGCCGGCGTCGTCGGGCGTGTCGGTTGCGATCGGGTGCTTGGCCACGGGGAACGTCCTTGGATTCGGGGGTCTCTTAAGATTACCTGCATGGCTCACGACGCTCCGACTCCGTCCGTACTCTCCTCCGACGAGGAGGCCGTCCTCGCCGCCGTCCGCGATGACCTTCCGCGCTCGCTCGCTCAACTCGGGCAGCTGGTGCGGATCCCGTCCGTCTCGTGGGACGGCTTCGACGCCACCCGGGTGGCCGCCAGCGCCGAGGCCGTCGCCGAGCTCGCGCGAGAGACCGGCGTCTTCGACGACGTCGCGATCCACAGCGCCACGATCGACGGCACCGACGTGCTCGGCCAGCCCGCGGTGCTCGCGACCCGCGCCGCCCGCAACGGGGCGCCGACGGTCCTGCTCTACGCTCACCACGACGTGCAGCCCCAGGGTGCAGAGTCGGCGTGGGAGACCCCTCCGTTCGAGCCGACCGTGCGCGGCGACCGCCTCTACGGGCGCGGTGCCGCCGACGACAAGGCCGGTGTCGTCTCGCACCTCGCCGCGGTCCGTGCGCTGCGCGAGGTCGCGGGCGAGGACCTCGAGCTCGGGCTCGTCCTCTTCATCGAGGGAGAGGAGGAGTTTGGCTCTCGCTCCTTCCCCACCTTCCTTCGCAAGCACCACAGCGCCCTCCGGGCCGACGCGATCATCGTTGCCGACAGCGACAATTGGGACGTCGACACCCCCGCGCTGACGGTGGGCCTGCGCGGCAATGTCACGTTCACCCTCACGATCAGCACCCTCGCCCACGCCTCGCACTCGGGCATGCTCGGCGGAGCTGTCCCGGACGCGATGCTCGCGGCGGTCCGCCTGCTCTCGACGCTCTGGAACGAGGACGGCTCGGTCGCGATCGCCGGCCTCACCGAACACGACGGTGCTGTCCCCGAGACGACAGAGGAGGACCTGCGCCGCGACTCCGGGCTGCTCGACGGCGTCTCGCCGATCGGATCCGGCGCGATCCTCTCGCGCCTGTGGTCGAAGCCGGCGGTCACCGTCACCGGGATCGACGCCCCCGCCGTCGTCGACGCCTCCAACACTCTCGTGCCGTCGGTGCGGGTGAAGATCAGCGCGCGGATTGCCCCGGGCCAGGACGCGGCGCAGGCGTACGCCGCGATCGAGCGCCACCTGCACGCCAACGCCCCGTTCGGCGCGCACCTCGCGATCGACGACGTCAGCACCGGAAATCCCTTCCTCGTTGACGCGACCGGATGGGCGGTCGACCTGATCAAGCGCGCGATGGCGGACGCCTGGGGCCGCGGGCCGCTGGAGACAGGAATTGGCGGAAGCATCCCCTTCATCCCCGATCTGGTGCGCGAGTTCCCCGAGGCGCAGATCCTGGTCACCGGAGTCGAGGACCCCGACTCGCGCGCGCACAGCCCGAACGAGTCGCTGCACCTGGGCGTCTTCACGCGGGCCGCGCAGACCGAGGCGCTGTTCCTCCTGCGTGCGGCCGCCCATCGCGACTGACCGCCGGCGAGGGAATACCCCGGTGCGCAGCCGGGTTGCAGCCGTAGAATTCCGGAAGGCACGACGACCGTTCCGCCCGTCCCCTGAGGAGAGACATGTCAGACTCACTGACCGACCAGACGGCGACCCCCGTCGCCACCCAGCCCAGCACGGCCCACGGCGTCTCGATGACTCCGACCGCCGCCGCGAAGGTCAGGAGCCTGCTCGAGCAGGAGGGCCGCGACGACCTCCGCCTGCGGGTCGCGGTGCAGCCCGGCGGCTGCTCCGGCCTGATCTACCAGCTCTACTTCGACGAGCGCACTCTCGACGGTGATGCCGCGGTGGAGTTCGAGGGTGTCGGCCTCGTCGTCGACAAGATGAGCGTGCCCTACCTCGACGGCGCCTCGATCGACTTCGAGGACACCATCCAGAAGCAGGGTTTCACCATCGACAACCCCAACGCGGGCGGCAGCTGCGCCTGCGGCGATAGCTTCCACTGACTCCGAGCGGCCCTGCGCCGGGCCGCTCGTCGTGACTGCACCACTCGGGCACGACGTCAAGAGCGGGGCGGAGTGCACCGGGGTGCCGAAGCGGAAGGGTAGGCTTGAGCCGGTCTAATACAGTTTCGTGTGAACTGGTCCCCAGTCTTCCGAAAGGTCACCGGTGCGCTTTAATCGCCGAATCCGCAGATGGGTCGCTGCACCCGTCGCAGGAGCCCTCGCCCTCGTTCTCGCGGGCTGCACGCAGGAGCAGCTTCAGGGCTGGCTCCCCACCGAACCCGGCACGACGAACCACGTCGACCGGGTAATCGGACTCTGGGTCACCTCCTGGATCGTCCTGCTCGCCGTCGGTGTCATTACGTGGGGTCTCACCATCTGGGCGGTGGTCGTCTACCGCCGTCGTAAGGGCCAAACCGGCCTGCCGGTCCAGCTGCGCTACAACATGCCGATCGAGATTTTCTACACGATCGTGCCGCTGATCCTCGTAATCGGCTTCTTCGCTTTCACCGCGCGCGACCAGGCCGCCATCGAGCAGCCCTACGACGACCCGGACGAGACCATTCAGGTCTACGGCAAGCAGTGGGCCTGGGACTTCAATTACGTCGACGAGGACGTCTACTCCGCGGGTATCCAGGGCCAGTACCAGGAGGGTGGCGACGACGCCGGTTCGCTCGTCGAGTCCGAGGTGCCCACCCTGTACCTGCCCGTCGGTCAGAAGATCAAGATCCAGCTCGACGCGCGTGATGTGATCCACTCCTTCTGGGTCGTCGATTTCCTGTACAAGAAGGACATGATCCCCGGCAAGACGAACTACATGTACGTCACGCCGCTCAAGGAGGGGACCTACGCCGGCAAGTGCGCCGAACTCTGCGGCCAATACCACTCCGCGATGCTCTTCACTGTCAAGGTCGTCTCGCAGGGCGAGTACGACGACTACATCCAATCACTGCGCGACGCGGGCCATACCGGTCAGCTCGGCGCGGAGTACAACCGCAATTTGAACCTTCCGGGAACCGGTGCGCCGGCCCGCGAGAACGAGGAGTAAGGGAGCATGAGCACCGCCACGGCACCCCGCCCGACGCGCACCACCGGCATTCCGCCGGTCCAGCGCAAGGCGAACATCCTCGTCCGCTGGATGACGTCGACCGACCATAAGGTCATCGGGTACATGTACCTGATCACGTCGTTCATTTACTTCTGCCTTGGGGGCGTGATGGCTTTGGTCATTCGCGCCCAGCTGTTCGAGCCCGGCCTGAACGTGGTCGAGACGCGCGAGCAGTACAACCAGCTCTTCACGATGCATGGCACGATCATGCTGCTGATGTTCGCGACGCCGCTCTTCGCCGGATTCGCCAACTTCCTGATGCCGTTGCAGATCGGCGCCCCGGACGTCGCGTTCCCCCGCCTGAATGCGTTCGCGTACTGGCTCTATAGCTTCGGCTCGCTTATCGCGGTCGCCGGCTTCGTCACCCCGCAGGGTGCGGCGTCATTCGGATGGTTCGCCTACGCGCCATTGTCGAGCACGACGTTCTCGCCGGGGTTGGGCGGCAATCTCTGGGTGTTCGGCCTAGCCCTCTCCGGCTTTGGCACCATCCTTGGAGCGGTGAACTTCATCACCACGATCATTACGATGCGCGCTCCGGGCATGACCATGTTCCGGATGCCGATCTTCACCTGGAACATTCTGGTGACGTCGATCCTGGTTCTGCTGGCTTTCCCGGTGCTCGCGGCCGCGATGTTCGCCCTCGGCGCCGACCGCGTCTTCGACGCCCACATCTACGACGCGGCCAATGGCGGCGTCCTTCTCTGGCAGCACCTGTTCTGGTTCTTCGGGCACCCCGAGGTGTACATCATTGCGCTGCCGTTCTTCGGGATCGTCTCCGAGGTCTTCCCGGTATTCAGCCGCAAGCCGATCTTTGGCTACAAGACGCTGATCTATGCGACGATCTCTATCGCCGCCCTGTCCGTGACGGTGTGGGCCCACCACATGTACGTCACCGGCTCCGTGCTGCTGCCATTCTTCTCGCTGATGACGATGCTGATCGCTGTCCCGACCGGTGTGAAGATCTTCAATTGGGTCGGTACGATGTGGCGCGGTTCAGTGACCTTCGAGACGCCGATGATCTGGGCGATCGGCTTCCTGATCACCTTCACCTTCGGCGGCCTCACCGGTGTCATCCTCGCCTCGCCTCCGCTGGACTTTCATGTGTCCGATTCCTACTTCGTCGTGGCGCACTTCCACTACGTCGTCTTCGGCACTGTGGTCTTCGCGATGTTCTCGGGCTTCTACTTCTGGTGGCCCAAGTGGACCGGCAAGATGCTCAACGAGACGCTGGGCAAATGGCACTTCTGGCTCCTGTTCATCGGTTTCCACACCACCTTCCTCATTCAGCACTGGCTCGGCGTCGTGGGCATGCCCCGCCGCTACGCCAGCTATCTACCCGAGGACGGCTTTACCTGGATGAACCAGGTGTCGACGGTCGGAGCGATGATCCTTGCGGTCTCGCTGATCCCGTTCTTCCTGAACGTCTACATCACGGCCCGCAGGGCGCCCAAGGTGACGGTGAACGACCCGTGGGGCTTCTCGCGCTCGCTCGAATGGGCGACTTCGTGCCCCCCACCGCGTCACAACTTCACTTCGATTCCGCGCATCCGCAGCGAGGCCCCGGCATTCGACCTCAACCACCCCGAGGCCGGCATCCCCGTCGGCATCGGCCCGGCGAAGGATGCTCCGGACGCCCCCACGTACGACAAGTCCGAAGGCACGGTGAAGTAGGGCCATGCGCGCCAACGTCAATCTGTTCTGGCTCCTCGCGGGCTTCTTCCTCCTCGCCGACGTCACCTACATCGTCTGGTCCCTGCTGGACACCGGCCGGGTGGAATGGGTCGGCGCAATGGCGATCGGCCTCTCGGCCGTCCTGGGCGCGTTCATCGCGTTCTACGTCGGCCGTGTGCACAAGGCGCAGGGAGCTGAGCTGCCCGAGGATCGCCTCGACGCCGACATCGACGACGGAGACCCTGAGCTGGGCTTCTTCAGCCCGTGGAGCTGGTGGCCGCTGATCCTCGGCGGCTCCGCGGCTCTGGGGTTCCTCGGCCTGGCTGTCGGCTTCTGGATCACCTATATCGCGGTCGGCCTGTTCCTGGTCGCCATCGCGGGCTGGGTGTACGAGTACTACCGCGGGTACTTCGCGCGCTAAGCGCACATCTCGGCCTGGGGCCGGGTGCACGAGGCTTCGGGCCCGGGCACCCGGCCTTTTCGTGTACCGCGTGACGGGTCGGTGGACGATCCGCAGCGTCCGGGGCACGCTGATTGACGTGGAGAGGAAAGGCCCGGCACCGAGTGTCGGGATAGCCCGCGTCCCACAACGCCGCAGGTCTTCAGGGGCGACGAAAGGGCCCGGACGAATGAACGTCCGGGCCCTTTCGAGGAGAGGGAAGAGGCTCAGTGCTCGCTGTGCGAGCTCTCGAGTTCCCTCTGGGTGACAGGGGTAATCCGGTCCTCGAAGAACCAGCGAGACAGGCCAGCACGCACGCGCTGCGGGGCGGTGATACGACCGCGCGAATCCGGGCGGATCATCAGCGGCTCGTACTCGTCCTGACCGACCAGCTTCCAGCGCTCGTACTCGTCGAGCTGCTGGTGGACCTCGATGAACTCGCCGCCGGGGAGGCGGACGATGCGGCCCGACTCGAAGCCGTGCAGGGCGATCTCGCGGTCCTTCTTCTGCAGTGCGAGGCAGATGCGCTTGGTGATGAAGTACGCGATGAACGGTCCCGCGATCAGCAGGAACTGCAGGCCGTGGATCACTCCCTCCATCGTGAGGTGGAAGTGGGTCGCGATGAGGTCAGACGACGCAGCGGCCCAGAGGACGGCGTAGAAGCTGACTCCAGCGGCACCGATAGCGGTGCGAGTCGCGGCATTGCGCGGGCGGTCGAGCAGATGGTGCTCACGCTTGTCGCCGGTGATCCACGCCTCGAGGAACGGGTACAGCATGACCACGGCGATGAACAGTCCGAGGCCGACCAGCGGTATGAGGATGTTGAACGACAGGGTGCCGATGCCGGGGATCGCCCACTCCAGTCCCGGCGGGACCAGACGCAGTGCGCCGTCGGCGAAGCCGATGTACCAGTCGGGCTGGGTTCCCGCGGAGACAGGGGAGGGGTCGTAGGGGCCGTAGTTCCAGATCGGGTTGATCGTGAACAGCGAGGCGATGAGGACGACGACGCCGAAGACGATGAAGAAGAATCCACCCGCCTTAGCGGCGTAGACCGGCAGCACCGGGTAGCCGACGACGTTCTGCTCCGTCTTGCCCGCACCGGGGAACTGGGTGTGCTTGTGGACGACCACGAACACGAGGTGCAGCGCGATGAACGCGAGCACCAGCGCCGGCAGCAGCAGGATGTGCAGGGTATAGAGGCGGCCGACGATATCGGTGCCCGGAAACTCGCCGCCGAAGAGGAGGAACGAGATCCAGGTGCCGACGATCGGGATGCCCTTGACCATGCCGTCGATGATGCGCAGGCCGTTGCCCGAGAGCAGATCGTCGGGGAGGGAGTAGCCCGTGAAGCCCTCGGCCATCGCAAGGATGAAGAGGACGAAGCCGATCACCCAGTTGAGCTCGCGCGGCTTGCGGAACGCACCGGTAAAGAAGATGCGCAGCATGTGCAGGCCGATCGAGGCCACGAACAGCAGCGCCGCCCAGTGATGGATCTGCCGCATCAGCAGGCCGCCGCGGATATCGAACGAGATGTCCAACGAGGAGGACATGGCCGCCGACATCTCGATGCCCTTGAGGGGCAGATAGCTGCCCTCGTAGTGCGTCTCGACCATCGAGGCCTGGAAGAAGAAGGTGAGGAAGGTGCCCGACAGCAGGATGATGACGAAGCTGTAGAGCGCGACCTCACCGAGGAGGAAGGACCAGTGGTCGGGGAAGATCTTGCGACCGAACTCCTTGACCACCGCGGAGATACTGGTGCGCTCGTCGATGTAGTTCGACGCCGCTCCTACGTAGCCCTTCTGGAACGTGCCGGATCCGAGGATGACGCCGTCCTCGGGCTCCGCGGGGGAACTCGAGGGGCGTGAGGGGGTGGTGGTGGACATGTCAGTCATCGCTCCCAGAAGGACGGTCCGACGGGCTCCGTGAAGTCGCTTCTGGCGACCAGGTAACCCTCGGCGTCGACGGTGATGGGGAGCTGCGGAAGCGGACGCTTCGCCGGGCCGAAAATGACGGCGGCCTCGCGCGTGATGTCGAATTGCGACTGGTGGCACGGGCACAGCAGGTGGTGGGTCTGCTGCTCGTACAGTGCCACGGGGCAGCCGACGTGCGTGCAGATCTTGGAGTAGGCGACGATTCCGTCGTAGTTCCAGGTCTCGCGACCCTCACTGACGATGAGGTCCTCCGGCTTCAGGCGCATCAGGAGGACGGCGGCCTTAGCCTTCTCCTCCAGCTTGCCCTCGGCATCGTCGAGGCCCTCGGGGATCACATGGAAGGCGGATCCGAGGGTGACGTCCGACGCGAGGATCGGCGCTCCCGACGGGTCCAGGGTGAGCCTCGTGCCCTCTCGCCACAGCGTGGTCTTGAGGAGGTCGACGGGGTTCTGGTCCTGCGGGCCGAGGCCCCGGAACAGGATCACGGCGGGCAGGGGGAACACGACGAGGGACGCGATCAGGCTGTTCCGAACGAGCGAGCGGCGACCGAAGCCGGACTCCTTGTCGGACTGGTCGAAGATCTCGAGCGCACGGGCGCGGGTGGGCTCCGCGCTGCGAACGGGGTGGCGGATGTCGATGCCCTCGTGGTCCGACATCAGCTGCTTGCCCCAGTGGACGGCGGCGATGCCGATGCCCAGCAGGGCGAGGGACATGCCCAGGCCGATGAACAGCGTGTTCAGGCGGACCGACGCGACGTCCTCCGTGATCGGGAACGCCATGTACGCGGCGACCGCAAAGATGGAGCCCGCGAAGGAGAGGTAGAAGAGCGTGTATACCGTGCGCTCGGCACGCTTCTCGACCCTGGGGTCGAGGTCGGTCATCCGGGGACGGTGCGGCGGGAGTCCCGGGTCTTGGATGCGTCCCCGCGTCACGACCGCGGTGCCGGCCGGTGCCGTCCCGTGCCCGGTGGCCGACGAGGTGGCGAGGTCTGTGCCACCCTCATCGTGCTCTGCCATGATTCTCCTTTTCACGCCGTATCGGCACCAGCCGGTGCCGTGGGTCAGTCGCGCCCGTTAGGGCGCTGTAGTCGTCTAGTTGGATCGTGCGGTGATCCACACCGTCAGGGCCACGATCGCACCGAGGCCGAAGATCCAGAGGAACAGGCCCTCCGCGACCGGCCCGAGGGAGCCGAGCGCAAACCCACCCGGCGACGGGTTGGCCTCGATGTACTTGAGGTACGAGATGATGTCGCGCTTGTCCTCGGGCGAAATGTTCAGGTCGTTGAAGACCGGCATGTTCTGCGGGCCGGTGACCATCGCCTCGTAGATGTGTGCCTCGGTCACGCCGCCCAGCGGGGGAGCGAACTTGCCCTCGGTGAGCGCGCCACCGGCTCCGGCGACGTTGTGGCACATCGCGCAGTTGATGCGGAACACCTCGGCGCCGTTGGCGGAGTCACCCTGTCCGTCGAGAACCTCACCCTCGGGGATCGCGGGGCCGGGCGCCAGCGACGCGACGTAGGCGGCGAGCTCGCCGACCTGCTCGTCGGTGAACTGGACCGGCTTCTCGAGAGCCTGCGGGCCGTGCATCTGCATCGGCATGCGACCCGTACCGACCTGGAAGTCGACGGAGGCGGCGCCCACGCCGATCAGCGAGGGGGCGTTGTCGGTGCCCGCGGCGTCGAGACCGTGGCAGCTGGCGCAGTTCGCCGAGAAGAGCTTGGAGCCCTCGTCGATCGTCTGCTGGCTGGTGGAGGAGGTCTCGGCCGACGCCGACGTAGCGACGCCGACCGCTGCGTAGGTTCCGCCGGTGATCCCGAGACCGATGGCGATCAGGGCCAGGGTGGCGAGCGGGTGCCGGCGACCCTTCTTGGCTCGGCTCTTCGTCTTCGGGGAAGCCATCGAGGCGTCCTTCCTGCGGGGGTCGGGAGTGGAGTGGGGCATCGGCGGGCGCGTCACTTCAGGAAGTAGATGACGGCGAACAGGCCGACCCAGACGACGTCGACGAAGTGCCAGTAATACGAGACGACGATGGCGCTCGTCGCCTCTTTGTGGCCAAAGTTCTTGACCGCGAAGCCGCGGCCGATGACGAGGAGGAACGCGAGGAGGCCACCGGTGACGTGCAGGGCGTGGAAGCCGGTCGTCAGGTAAAAGGCGGAGCCGTAGGCGCTGCTGGAGAGGGTGACGCCTTCGGATACGAGGGTCGCGTACTCGAGGACCTGGCCCGAGACGAAGACGGCGCCGAGTGCGTAGGTGAGGAAGAACCACTCGACCATGCCCCACTTGAACGGGCTGAGGCCCGTCGCGCGCGGCTGGAGACGTTCGGCGGCGAACACACCGAACTGGCAGCTAAAGGACGAGGCGACGAGGATCACGGTGTTCACGCCCGCGTAGGGCACGTTGAGGATCTGAGTCTCGGCGCCCCACAGCTCGGGCGACGTGCTGCGCAGGGTGAAGTAGATCGCGAAGAGGCCCGCGAAGAACATGACCTCACTGCCCAGCCAGACGATCGTTCCGACCGCGACCGGGTTGGGTCGGTTCACTACGGGCGCGGTGGCCGTGGGGGAGAGAGAGGTGCTCGTCACACAGACCATTATGGCCGATGCCCGGCGCCGAACTCGCACTAGCCGGGAGGCGATCCTCGTCGCATAATCTGGGAGCCATGTCGGAAACCCTGTCCTGGCCGCACGTTCTCAGCGCACTCCTTGAGTCCTCCGATCTGAGCGTCTCCGAGGCGACGTGGGCGATGGAGCAGGTGATGGAGGGTTCGGCCACGCCGGCGCAGCTCGCGGGTCTGCTGGTGGCGCTGCGCGCGAAGGGCGAGACGGTCGATGAGATCGTGGGCTTCCGCGACGCCATCCTCGATCACGCGGTGCCGCTGGATGTGGATCCGATGGCACTGGACATCGTCGGCACGGGCGGTGACCGCTTCGGGACGGTCAACATCTCCTCTACCGCGTCGATCATCGCGGCGGCAGCGGGGACACCCGTGGTGAAGCACGGGAACAAGGCCGCGTCCTCCTCGTCCGGTTCCTCCGAAGTGCTCGCTGCGCTCGGCGTCGATCTGTCCCTCTCGCCGGAGCGGGTCGCCGAGGTGTTCCGTCGCACGGGGATGGCGTTCGTCTTCGCCTCGCTCTTTCACCCGGGCTTCCGGCACGCCGGACCGGTCCGCGCGGAGCTGGGCGTGCCGACCGTCTTCAACTTCCTCGGACCGCTCTGCAATCCGGCGCGGCCGGAGGCGTCCGCGGTCGGGGTCGCGCACCTCGACCGCGTACCGCTGGTCGTGGGGGTGTTCCAGACCCGTGGGGCGACGGCTCTGGTGTTCCGGGGCGACGACGGCCTCGATGAGCTCACCACCACGGGCCACAGCCACATTTGGGAGGTCTCGCGCGGATCCGTCGTCGAGCACGACCTGGACCCGCGCGACCTCGGGCTGCGCCGCGCGCGGATCGAGGAGTTGCGCGGCCGTGACGCCGCCTACAACGCGAGCGTGGTGCGCTCGGTACTCGCCGGCGCCGGCGGCCCGGTGCGCGACATCGTGCTGCTGAACGCCGCGGCCGGTCTCGCCGCGTTCGACCTAGCGCGCGATCCAGATCTGGTGCGCACGCCCATCGTGGAGCGCCTGCGCACGTCGATGGAGCGGGCGGCCGAGGTCGTCGACTCCGGTGCCGCCACGGCCAAGCTCGAGGAGTGGGTGCGCGAGACGCAGCACACCGTCCTGCCGCTGTCATAGGCCCGCGCGACAGGGCGTACCGTGGGCATGCTGTTCGCGACGATGCGGGCGGCGACGCTGGAGGAGACCTCGATGAAGAAGCTGATCAACGACCCAAAGAACGTCGTCACGGAGTCGGTGGCCGGCTTCGGACTCGCGCACGCCGACCTGGTCCGGGTGGTGTCCGATCCGCTGGTCGTGATGCGAGCGGACGCTCCCCGGCCGGGCAAGGTCGGCATCCTCAGCGGGGGCGGCAGCGGGCACGAACCGCTGCACGCGGGCTTCGTCGGATTCGGGATGCTCGACGCCGCCGTTCCCGGCCCCGTCTTCACCTCGCCCACTCCCGATCCGATCGTCGCGGCGACGCAGGCCGTGGACGGCGGCGCGGGCGTGCTGCACATCGTGAAGAACTACACCGGCGACGTCTTGAACTTTGAGACCGCCGCCGACCTCGCCGGCGCCGAGGGGATCGAGGTCCGCAGCGTGATCGTGGACGACGACGTCGCGGTCAAGGATTCCCTGTACACCGCCGGCCGACGCGGTGTGGCGGGCTCCGTCCTCGTCGAGCGGATCGCGGGTGCAGCGGCCGAGCGGGGCGACTCCCTCGAGGAGGTCGCGACGATCGCCGAGACGGTGATCGCGAACGTGCGTTCGATGGGCGTCGCCCTCACTCCGTGCGTCGTCCCGCACGCCGGCGAGCCGAGCTTCGAGCTGGGCGAAGACGAGATCGAGATCGGCATCGGGATCCACGGGGAGCCGGGCCGCGAGAAGATCGCGCTGGAAGCCGCCGATCGCATCGTCGACCGCATCCTCGGCCCGATCCTCGAGGACCTGCCCTTCTCCTCCGGCGACGACGTGCTGCTTCTGGTGAACGGGATGGGCGGCACTCCGCAGATCGAGCTCTACCTCGCCTACCGTCGGGCTGCCGAGGCGCTGGCAGAGAAGGGAATCACGGTTACCCGCAGCCTCGTCGGCAACTACACGACCTCGCTCGAGATGCAGGGCTTCTCCCTGACGGTGCTGAAGCTCGACGACGCGCTCACCGCGCTGTGGGACTCCCCGGTGCAGACGGCGGCGCTGCGCTGGGGACGCTGAGGGGCGACGCGCACACCATGATCGGGACCAGAGCCGCGCAGGCGGCGCACGAGGAGGAGACGACGATGCAGGAGTCACAGGAGTCACAGGAGTCACAGGACGCCGGGCTCGAAGGGGCGTGGGCGACGGCGTGGATCCGCCTCGCCGCCCAGGCGATCGCGGAGCACCGGGTCGAGCTGATCACGCTGGATCGGGCAATCGGCGACGGCGACCACGGCGAGAACATGGACCGTGGCTTCCAGGCCGTCGTCGCAAAACTCGCGGGCGCACCCGAACCGGCAGCACCGTCGGACGTGCTGAAGCTGGTGGCGACGACCCTCATCTCGACCGTCGGCGGTGCGTCCGGTCCGTTGTTCGGTACGGCGTTCCTCAAGGCCTCCGGCGCGGTCGCGGGTCGGGACGTCCTCGAGGGTGCGGACGTCGCGGCCCTGCTGGCAGCGGCACGGGACGGCATCGTCCTCCGCGGCAAGGCTGAGGTGGGCGATAAGACGATGATCGACGCCTGGACGCCGGCGGTGGACGCCGCCACAGCATCGGCCGACGCAGGCGCCTCCCCCGCAGCGGTCCTCGCCGCAGCGGCCGAGGCGGCGCAAAGCGGAGCCGAGTCCACGGATCCGCTGGTCGCCCGGAAGGGGCGCGCCAGCTACCTCGGCGAGCGCGCTGTCGGACACCGCGATCCGGGCAGCGTGTCGACGGTGCTGCTGCTGCGCGCGGCGGCCGAGGCAGCGGAGTGAGCGTCGGCCTGGTCCTGGTCTCGCACAGCGCCCGCCTGGCCGAGGGGCTGGTCGAGCTCGCGCGGCAGATGGCGGCGACGGTCGCGCTGGTGCCGGCCGGCGGGACGGATGAGGGCGGGATCGGCACCAGCTTTGAGCGTATTACGGCGGCGCTCGGCGAAGCCGACTCCGGCGAGGGAGTCGTCGTGCTCTGCGACCTGGGCTCGGCGATCATGACGGCCGAGACGGCGATGGAGTTCCTCGATGACGAGATGCGCTCCCGGGTGCGGATCGCCGACGCTCCGCTGGTCGAGGGCGCCGTCGCTGCCGCCGTCGCAGCGGGAACGGGAGCGCCACTGGACGAGGTGCTCGCCGCCGCGGAGTCTGCCGGGGGTGATGTGCCCGCTACCGCCGAGAGCGAGCCCTCCGACGAGCGGGTGCAGCGCCGTGTCCGGCTGATCAACCCGAACGGACTGCACGCCCGGCCGGCCGCCGACTTCGTGCCCCTCGCCGCGCGCTTCGACGCCCGCATCGACGTGAACGGCAAGGACGCCACGAGCCTGCTCGGCGTGATGTCGCTGGGGCTGGACCGTGGCGACGAGGTCGTGCTCTCGGCGACCGGGCCCGAGGCCCAGGAGGCAGTGGGTCGGCTCGGCGACCTGGTCGAGTCTGGCTTCGGCGAGGTTTAGCAGATGGCCCTGCGTGGAACCCGACCCCCATCCGTCCTGCTCCGCCGGCTCGTCACGGTTCCGCGCGTCGTGCGCCGGGCGGATGCACGCGCGGCTCGCCGTCTGAACGCGCGGCGCTCCTCGCCCCTGATCGACGGTGCCCTCGTCGGGCTCTCCCGCTCCGCCGACCACGGCCTGCTCTGGGTCGGCGTGGGTGTGCTGCTCCTGCTGGCCGGTCGCCCGCGCGAGGCTCTGCGCGGGACCGCGTCGCTGGCCGCTGCCAGTGCTCTCGCGAACGCGGTCGGCAAGCGGCTCTTTGGTGGCGATCGACCCCTCCTCGTCGACGTCCCGGTCGGTCGGCGTCTGGCGACGGTGCCGACCTCGGCGTCCTTCCCCTCGGGTCATGCGGCGAGCGCCGCCGCCTTCGCCGCGGGAGTGGCGCTCGAGTCGCCGCGGGTGGGTGCGATCGTCGCTCCGCTCGCCGCCGGGGTTGCGTTCTCGCGCCTGCATGTGGGAGTCCACTGGCTCTCGGACGTGCTCGGCGGCGCGGTGCTCGGCGCTGCGGTCGCGGTCCTCGGCAGGCTCGTCCTGCCCGCCGAGCCGCGCCATGTCCCGGTCTCGGAGCGCTCGCTGCGGCCTCCGGTGGACCGCAGCCCACTCGGCGACGGCGCGACGCTGCTCGTGGTGCTCAACCCCAGCGCGGGACGCGACTCGCACCGGTCCGACCCTGAGCCGCTGATCCGCGGACGTTTTCCGAAGGCGCGAGTGCACCGGCTCGCCGATGGCGAGGATCTCGCCGAGGTGGTGCACGCGGCCCGCGCCACACAGGCTCCGCCGACGGTGCTCGGGATCTACGGCGGAGACGGCACCGTGTCGGTCGGCGCAGCGCTCGCCCGTGCCGAAGGGATGACTCTGCTCGTGCTGCCGGGCGGAACGATGAACCACTTCGCGAAGGCGCTGGGGCTGCTCACTGTTCAGGACGCTCTGGACGCGGCGACGATCGGCGAGCGCCGGGACGTCGATGTGGCCGAGGTCGTCGCCGACGGGGGAGACCCGGTGACGGTGTTGAACACCGTCTCGATCGGTGTCTACCCCGAGTTCGTCGCGGCCAGGGAGACGCGCGAGAAGCGGATCGGCAAATCGCTCGCCGCAGTGATCGCGGCCTTCTCCGTCGTCCGACGTACCGACCCGTTCGAGCTTCGGCGCGATGGACGCACGCAGCTGGTCTGGTCATACTTCGTCGGCGTGAACCAGGAGCACCCTCGCACGGCTGCTCCGTTGGCACGGCGACGGCTCGACGACGGCCACCTCGATGTGCGCATCCTGCACGCGGGACGGACTCCGCGTACTCGCGGCGCGTTCTCGCTCCTGCTCGGCCGCACGGCCACTCCAGTGCTCGGGCGCGTGCCCGGCTGGCGGTCGCCGGTGGTGGAGTCGTTCTCTACGCCGGAGATCGCTGTCGGGGCGCGCAGGCCCGCGGGGGACGACCCGGAGTGGGCGCACGACGGCGAGACGGAGTGCTTCGACGGGTCCCGAGACGGCTTCGACGAGGCCGTGGTGCGGATCGTCCCGCTCGGCCTGCGCGTGTACGCGACGGCGGACGGAGGGCGCACCGCGCGGCCGTGAAAGGATCGGCAGGACCCGCCCGCGACCGCACGGAGTGAAGCATGCACGATCTCGAGATCCTCCGGCTGTTGCGAGTCGCGCTCGGGGACATGGTGGTGACCGAGGGGCCGGAGTTCGACGGAGTGCACACCGACAAATCGGGCTACGCCGCACAGGGGCGCGCGCTTGCGCTCGTCACGGCACGCAGCATCGCCGATGTCCAGGCGGCCCTGCGCTTCGCGACGCAGTACCGGATCCCGGTAGTGCCGCGTGGGGCGGGGACGGGGCTGGCTGCCGGGGGAGTCGCGAGCGAGGGGGCCCTCGTGCTCTCGACCGCCGCGATGGACCGGATCCTCGAAGTGTCGCTCGAGGACGAGCTGGCGGTCGTCGAGCCCGGCGTGATCAACCAGGCGCTCTCGGACGTCGTGGCGCCGCACGGACTGGTGTTCTCGCCCGATCCCGCGAGCAAGGCGATCTCGAGTATCGGCGGCAACATCGCGACCAACGCGGGCGGACTGCTGTGCGCCAAGTACGGCGTGACCCGGGAGGCGGTGCTCGGCCTGGCCGTCGTGCTCGCCGACGGCCGCCTCCTCCGCACCGGCCGACGCAGCGTGAAGGGTGTCACCGGTTACGACCTCACCGCGCTGCTGACGGGCTCGGAGGGGACCCTGGGCGTGATCGTGGAGGCGACAGTGAGGCTGCGGCCGATCCCGAGCGGCGGCATGGTGACCGTCGGCGCGTACTTCCCGAGCGTGGTCGCCGCAGCCGCCGCCTCCGCCGCGATCACTGCCGCACGGCTCCGACCCGCGGTGATGGAGCTGATGGACGAGGCGGCGCTCGCTGCGATCGCGCGCTACACAGGTGCAGCGCTGAACCGCGGGGCGGCCTACCTGCTCGTGCAGGCGGACGGCGGCGCAGCGGCGGAGGAGTCGCAGCGGATCCTCGAGATCATCACCGCGTCCGGAGGCGTCGCTGAGGCGACCGAGGATCCGGCCGAGGGCGAGGCGCTGCTGGCCGTCCGCCGAGCCTTCCACCCGGCGCTCGAGGCCGAGGGCCGGGTGGTGATCGAGGACGTCTGCGTCCCCCGCTCCGCGCTATCGGCGATGTTCGCGGCGATCCGAGGCATCGAACAGCGCACGGGGCTCGACATCCCCACGGTCGCGCACGCGGGAGACGGGAACCTGCACCCGAACTTCGTGCTGCCCGCGGGCAACGACCCGGTGAGCGAGGAGGTGTGGGCGGCGGCGGCGGAACTCTTCCGCACCGCCCTGTCCCTGGGCGGGACGCTCACGGGCGAGCACGGCGTGGGTCTGCTCAAGCGGCGTTGGCTGGCGCAGGAGCTGGGCGAGGACTCGATGGCTCTCCAGCGAGGCATCAAGGAGGTGTTCGACCCGCTGGGGATCATGAATCCGGGGAAGGTGCTCTGACGGGCTCGGATCAGTCGCCCAGGCGGCGCAGGAACGGGGCCGAGACCGCCTCGGCCACCGTAATCACGTTCTCGGCCAGTGCCCGCTGCCGTGATCGGCGTCGGGGCGGATCGGGATAGGTGGCCGTCGGGTCGAAGACGGGGGAGTTCTGCAGCTCGGAGGAACGGACTATCCGGGCGGCCTGGAGCTCCGGGTCGGCCGGCGGGGTGAGGCCGCGCCGCCGGTACCACTGCTCGGCCGAGCCCTTCTCGTGCCCGAAGAGCACGGCGTCGGGGCCGCTCGCCGCCCGCACTGCCAGACGCCCTTCGACCTGCTGAGCCGTCCGGTATTGGTAGTGCCGCAGCCGGATCCGCGTGGTCGCGGGATGCGCGAGTCCGAGCGGCCACACGGTGTGCTGCGGCCAGAGCGTGCGTGGGCGGTGCTGCACGAAGCGAATCTCGGAGTGGTTGCAGAGGTACCAGGACATCGCGGAGTGGTCCGGTCCGCTCTCCCGCTCGCGGGCGAGATCCTCCTCGGTGAGAAAGAACTGGAACGATGCGCTGAAGACGTGGTCGACGCGGGAGGGCAGGCCCTCGAGGAACCGCCTCGGGTCGTCGAGGTAGAACTCGTCGGCGTCGAGACGGCACCACCAGTCGCCCGGTGCCGAGAGGTGCCGGAAGTCGGCGAAGATCTGCTGGCGGAGCGAGTCTCGGAACCGCCCGAGGAAGCGGCCCCAGAGCACCACGCGCTCCTCGGAGGCGGCGAGCCGCTCCAGCGTCTCCCACGTCCCGTCGGTGCTGCCGTTGTCCATCACCAGGACCAGATCCGCCCAGGACAGCGCGGCACGGATCACGTCCTCGACGATGTCTGCTTCGTCTTTGACCGTCATCGCGGCGAAGATCTTCATCGCATTGCTCCACTTTCCCGCGCCGGTGTCGGCGGTCGGGTCTACCCGACCGTCGCTCCGGGTCGCTGGTGAGAGTAGGCGGGCGGAGGCGCTCCGAGGGGCCGCAGGCGCGGGGAGGGGAGTTCGAGGCGCGAACCGTGGGCATCAGCCAGAACAGGATCGTCTCGCGCCACGAGCCGACGGAGTCCAGCACGGGCATCGGGTGCGAGGGCCCAGCCAGCGGCGACTCCGAGGCCGACCAAGCGTAGGTCGAGCGGCAACCCGTCGAGGCCGAGCGCGCCGGAGACGGCAGGAGAGCGGCCCACCAGAGGGTGGGCGATACCGGACTCGAACCGATGACCTCTTCCGTGTGAAGGACTCGGAACCTGCTGCGCAGCGGGTTCCATACGGTGATTTCGTTGCATCTGCTGCGGGGATTGGTCGTCGTTTGCACGGTGGGGGTGCGCCGGGGGTGCGCACGATATGACCTCCACGGGCACATCTGGCCTACCGTCCGATGATGTCCTCGCCGCGATCCGCTCGCACATCTGCGCTCGTCCGTACGAGGTCGAGCCTGGCCGGTTCATTCGGTGTCAGTCTCGCCGTACAGCGGTGTGTCCGTCGTGCGCTGGTCTATATCGTGGCGATTGGCAGCGCATCGCACGGTCGGGCATCTACGACGCCGACGGGCACCCGCTCCCGTTGTACAAGTACTTCTTCATCACGCTGTCCGCTCCATCGTTCGGCTCGGTGCATCTGGTGCCGAAATGGGAGCGCGATGCGGGCAAGCGTTGCAAGTGCGGGCAGACTCATGGGCACGATGACGTGCACCTACGCGGGCTGCCGATTGATCCGGATTCGTACCGGTATGAGGATCAGGTGCGGTGGCACGGGGCGCTCGGGCGGCTGTGGAAGTCGGCGGCTGCGGCGATGCGGCGGCTCTGCCCGGATGCGGAGTATTACGCCGTACGAGAGTTACAACACCGCATGGCGCTGCACCTCCACATCGTCTTGAGAGTTCCTGTGGGGGCAGCCGTCGATGCCGAGACGATGGGACACGCTGCGCGTATGGCGACAGCGACGCATCCCGTTACGGGCGAGGTTGTCGAGTGGGGCAAGCGGGGTGTGCAGGATCGAGAGATTCGGGCGCGAGTCACGGAGTCGGATGACGTGACGCCGGACATGTCGCGGGCTGCTGCACGCATCGTCTCGTACGTTTCGAAGTGCCTTGCGTATTCGACCAAGGACATCACGCCGGGGGAACGTGACGAAACGGCGACGCCTGAGCGGGTCGAGTTCGTCAAGCGGATGCGACAGGCCGCGCGGATCGGTGTGCGTTGCGTGGACTGCCCTCCTGGCGGGCCATCGGATTGCCCTCGACGGGCGCATGACAACCTCGGATATGGCGGCCACGTCGTGACGGTTTCGCGTCCGACTGAGCAGCGCGAGGGATGGAGCCTGTCGCACCTAACGCGGAAGCGATTGAGGGAGGAACGCGCGGCCTGGATGGAGGCGAATCGGCCTGCTGACGTCGGCGGCGGATTGAGTGACGGTGATGTGAGGTTGGCGGAGTGGCTGGCTGAGCAAGCGGCGCGGCGTGCTCGTGAGGCTTGGAGCGCGAAGCAGCACGCGCGGGCACCGTAACTCTGCGCACCGGGCATGAGGGTTGGCGGCTACGGCTGTCGGCCCTATTTGGCGTGCTTGGTTTGCGTCGTCGTCGAGGGCAAGGGCCGCTTGCGGCGCGCGGCAGCACTGATGCGGTCGGAATTGACGGGGAAGCGGCCCCAGACAGGGCGGCGTGACCCTGCGGGCGGGGTGCGTGTGCGCCGCGAACGGCCGAAGGCCGCACGCGCAAGGCGCACACGCTCACCCGCACGGGCGCGTCAGCGCCCGTCTTGTTCGTGTGGGGCGTCTTTTCCCGGCAAGGCCGGATACGCGTCAGCGCCCCCCCCGATATGGGGACGCCGGTCGCTGGCCCGATCGGAATGAGCGCCTACTGCCGAAGTCCGGCAACTTCGTCGTAAGTCAGTCCGTCGACGGTGCCGAACAGGACTCCGTAGACCTTCTTCGCGTCTACTGGGTCGAGTCCGATATCTCGACGCGCTAGCGCGATTGCTTCGGTAGTAAGCATGGCCAGCTGCGCTTTGCGCGGTCCGAGTTCAAGCGTGACGGTGGCGTTGGCATCTCCGAGCGCTGCGCGCTGGCGAGCAATTTCGTCTCGATATTCTGCGCCAATAGCGTCGATTAGGAGTGTTCTGTCCGCGAGCTTGTCAAGTAACTCGGACGATCCCCACGTCACAATATTTGCGCGCATCGGGAGATCGACATCTTGGAGATTTAGGCCTTGCATTACTACCGCGGTCGCGTTTGAGATGAAGCTTTCAAGAGCATCACGGGACTTCTCATCAACTGCCTGGATGCGCACGTCCGACCAAGTTTGAACGCCGAACACTGCCGCAGCTGAGGCTAGCGATGCGGGTACGGCGGTGGTCGCGAACCCGATCAAGGCGGGGTTGTCCGAGAGTAGTCCGACTATGAGTAGGGCAATTCCGCCGGAGAAGGTCAGCGTGGCTGCGCCGGTGACGATGGTTCGCAGGGCTGTCTTGCTTGGATGTCGCACTGTATGGCCTCTTCCGCTCAGACTGAGTGTATCGTCCGCGTTCTCTCGGTTAGGCCCGCATCCCGGCAACGAAAAGCCCCTGACCTGCGAACAGGCCAGGGGCAGAGGACGCGCCGATTAGTCGGGTATGTCGTCATGTGTCAGCGGGTCGTGTGCCCACCGACCGATGGATGCTTGCCCGACCGTGCCGATGGGGGTTGCCGTCGGGTCGTCAAGCGTGCCGTTGAGTGCACGGGCAGCTTCGCGTTGTGAGAGGTGGCCTCCCAACAGCGCGACCTCAACTGTGAGGCGCTGCGCAATCTCGGCATCACGTCTAACGATGGCGAGGCTCGACAACGCGTCACCCAGGCGCTCGCGCGAGGTGCGGCCCTTCGCAGTCACGACTTCGCCCATCGCTTGCCTCGCCGTCGCGATAATGCGCTCGAAGTATGGCGCGAGATTGCTGGGATCGTCGGCCAGTCCGGGCGCGACGTAGTTGCGTGCTGGTTGATAAGTCGGAGGAAGCTCGTTCGCGCTCATGAGGCAACGCTAGCAGAGCGCGCCAGTTTGGTGCAGATGAACGTGCAAGAACGTTGCGAAGACGAGCAATCAACAAGATTCGTTGAACCAACACGGTTCGACGTGGTACGTTGCAGTGGTGAACCAAACTGGTTCACCAGGACGAGAGGAACACCATGTTCAAGATTGATGAGTCTGAGGACATCCGGGCGCTGTCGTTTCAGCCGAAGATCGCGGATCGCAAGACGGGTGAGCAGAAGATCGACCGGGTGAGCAACCTGCCCGTGTGGTCGGTGACTGCGCTGAAGATGAGCGATGACCCACTGGAGAAGCCGGAGTTGATCACGGTCTCTATAACGTCCCGTACGGAGCCGGAGATTCTGCCGCTGGCGACGGGCTTCGAGGGCCTGGAGGTCGGCAACTATGCGATCCCCGGCGACGGTGGCGGCATTCAGGCTGCTGGACTGTTCTTCCGGGCATCCGCTCTCGTGGCGTTGGAGGCGTGATCATGTCGAAGCTCGTTCAGGTCGGGCGTCGCGTGACGGTTTGTGCGTTTGCTGCTGCGGCGGTTGTGGTGCTGGCGGCGTGTTCGGCGGCTGCGCCCGTTGAGGTGGATACTCCGGCGCGGGAGGGCACAGAGGTGCAGATTCGCTCACTTCCTGGGGACGAGTACGGAATTCGTCTCGGTGAGGTGGTCGAAGGCAGCGAACCGGGAACGGCAAGGGCTGAGGTGTGGCTGCCATCGTATGGGGGCGGCGGGGTTTGGTTCCGAGTCTCGACTGTCGAAGGAAATTCACCGTTTCTAAGCACTCTGTGTGAGGGAGCGGTGCTGTTCTGGGGCGAGATTCGTCTTGATGGTAGTGACGCCTGCGGATACTCCGTCGCGATGAAGGGCGATCTACGAGAGGGTGTGACGCTCTCACTGAACGATGTTCCGGCGAATTCGTCGGTGCACTACGAGGTGGAGGTTCGCTCTCTGGCAGACGGCACCGGCTACCAGCCGGAGCTTCGCTCGGTGTTCATGATCGGCAAGTTGATTCCCTCGGGGTCTGCACGATGAGCGCCCTGCTGAGGTCGTGGGGTTGGTGGCTAACGAAGGGCGTCGGGCGCTCCCTTCTCGCGTTCGGGTACACCGCCGCCTATGTTGTCATCGTCGTCGCATCGCTCATGCAGGCGCGCACGAGCGTGGCGGCACTGCTGCTCGCGATTGTGTTGCTGGCTGCGGGTGTGGCTGCCCTGATTTGGTTTCCGAGGTTCGCACCAGGGGTTGGTGATTGGCGGCGCTGGCTTAGAGCGCGGGCTACTCGTCGTGCAGCGGTGCAGGGCTACCGGCATGCCGTGGGGATGCGACTGATCCCGGCGCTGTCGGATGACGACTACGAGTGGGCGAGGCGGAGGCCGGTGAAGCGGCTGCCTTCGGCGCGTTTCCGTGTGATGCCGGATTGGGTCGTGCTCACGGTGGCGCAGACTCAGGCCGCGACGACGGATGAGTTGGTCAAGCGCGCTGAGTCGTATGCTCCGGTGGTGGCGGCGCCTGCTGATTGGGTGACGGTGCAACGACAGACCGATGCCGTGGTGCGGATCGTATGGCGTCGCGCTGCCCCGGTCGATCAGCTTGCTGAGAGCATCCCGTTCCAGGTGGGGCCGGCGTCGGCTGATCCGATTGCGCCAGTGCTGGTGGGGCGCACGGACGCCGGCGCTGAGTACCGGGTCAACGTGTTCGACCGTCAGACTCTGGTACTTGGGGCGTCCGGTGCCGGAAAGGGTTCGTGGCTATGGTCTACCGTCCTTGCGCTGACGCCGCATATCAAGGCTGGGACTGTCGAAGTCTGGGGAGCCGATTTGAAGGGCGGCGTGGAGCTGTCAGCCGCGTTGCCGATGTTCGCACGTACGGCGACCACGTTCGAGCAGGCAGCGGAGATGATCGCCGCGCTGCGTGCCGAGGTGGATCGGCGGCTCGAGCACATGTTGTCAGTCGGTTCACGTAAGCATGTGCCGACGCCGGAACAGCCCGCCCGGCTGATGATCTTCGACGAGTTCGCTTCGCTGGTCTATAGCGCTCCGAGTAGCAAGGAGAAGGCTGCGGTTGAAGCTGATATCAAGTCGATCACCTCGCGCGGACGAGCAGCCCGGGTCTGTTTGCTCGCGTTCGGCCAGGATCCTCGTGCTGACTCACTACTGGCACGTCCGCTGTTCACGAACGTCGTAGGCCTTCGGTTCCGGACTGCCGATGATACGAAGCTGGCGATTGGTCCGGCTGCGTATGATGCGGGGGCCAAGTGCGAGTTGATCCCGCAGTCCACGCCTGGCGTCGGGTACGCGATGGATGAGGAGTCGGGGACGGTGCAGCGCGTGCGGGCGTTCTGGGTGTCGGATGAGGTGCTTGCTGAGGCCTCGGCAGACATGGAGCGGTTCGCGGCCCTGCGGGAAGGGGCGGCATCATGAACGCTGCACCTGACGATCTGACGAACTACTCGCTGGAAGACTTGAACGCCTTCATTCGGCGCATGGAGCTCGGTGCGATAGCTGCGGCGATGCGCGGTCAGGGTCCGGAGGCTGCCGACACGCTGGGTGAGCTTTACGAGCTTCGGGACCGTGTTTGGGAGCGTCAGCGTGCGCAGGAGTGGGAGCTTCAGCGTGAGTGTGACTGGCACGCAGAAATTGAGGCTGCGGCTGACCGCGAGTTTGAAGAGGGGCGCGATGATGACTGATCACACGGCCTCGTCAGATGACCGGTTGTTTATTTCTGAGCGCGATCTCGCGGCGCATTTGGGGTGCCACCCTAGTACCCTCACGAGGCTTGCTCAGCAAGGCAAGCTCCCGGTGCAGCCGGTCTATGTCGGGCATCGCCGCGTGTACCCCCGCGCGGCAGTTGAGAAGCTGGCGGGGGTGGCGTGATGGCATTCGTTCGTAAGACGGATGCGGGCCGCTGGCGGGGTATCGCCAAGCGAGGTCGGGTGGTGCTGGGATCGCGCACTTTCGATCTGCGCCGCGACGCAATCGCGTGGGCCGAACGTACGGAGGCGCAAGCGGTCGGCGGTGTCGACCTGCGGGCTGGGAAGGTGCTGATACGCGATCTGCTGCCGGAATGGCTGGAGCATCGTCGGGCGACGGTGACGCCACAGGCTGCGGCGACGGACGGTCAGTTGATTCGGCTCATGTCGCCGTCGCTGGGGGCGCGTGCTGTGGCCTCGGTGCTACCGGTCGATGTCGAACGTTGGTACGTCTACCTGCGTCAGCATCAGCATCAGTCGGACGGGTCGATGAAGCGCTATCGCGGGTCGCTGTCGGCGTTCTTCGCGTGGTGCATCGCTGAGGGTCGCACGGCACAGAATCCGGTGACCGCATCACGGCTTCCCGCGCCAGTCGGCCCGCCGTCCGAGATGCGTCCGCTCTCTGAGGCTGATTTGTTCGATGTAGTGGAGAAGGTGCGCGCACGCTGCGAGCATTGCGCTGACCTCGTGACGGTTCTCGCCTGGACCGGAGCAAGATTTGGGGAGGCCCGCGAGCTTAGAGTGAAGGACGTCAGCGAGCAGCCCACGCCGTCGCTACGGGTCGCGCGGAGCCGGTCAGAGGGCGAGCCGGTCAAGAGCACGAAGGGCCGTCGAGTTCGACGTGTGCCGCTCGCCGAACCAGCCTGGGCGATCGTTCGCGAACTCATGCGCTTGAAGCGTCCGGATGACTTGTTGCTGACGGGTGAGCACGGCGGGCAACTTTGGCGGTCGCAGTTCCTGCGTTCGTCGGGCTTCACGGAGGCCTCGGGCGGGCGTCGAATTCACGATCTACGGCACACGTTCGCCACGCTGGCTCTGGCTCGTGGTGTCGATCTAGCGACGGTCTCCAAGTGGCTCGGACACGGGTCGGTGTCGATCACGGATCGGTACATGCACTACCTCGGCACCCAAGCTGATATGGCTGGCCTGGCGCTGCTGAATAGCGGCGGGGGTGCGCCGGGGGTGCGCGTCGATGAGAGCGAGGCGGGGCTATGAGGGCGGCGAAAAGCCCTTCTACCAAGCGGCAGAAGGGCTGTTCGGATGGTGGGCGATACCGGACTCGAACCGATGACCTCTTCCGTGTGAAGGAAGCGCGCTACCAACTGCGCCAATCGCCCAGGGGGACGTGCTGGACGACCCGAAAGATGATCGTAGCGGATCCGCGGGGTCCGGATACGCCACGCTCACCCGCCACGCCCGGGAGAACGGGCGGCGACGAGCGGGTTTCACGCGGAAAGCCGCGGAACCGACGTCCGGTGACGAGATCGGTGCCCGCTCGATTTGGAAACCAGCACTCGTGTCGTATACATTCTTCTAGGTCGAGCCGGGCAGTGAAAGCGCCGGGGAGATGAGTATTAGCACCAGCAACACCAGCACGACCTACATGCGGATGTGGCGCAGCGGTAGCGCATCACCTTGCCAAGGTGAGGGTCGCGAGTTCGAATCTCGTCATCCGCTCGAACATCGGTCTCCGGGCCGTTGTCATCGGGAAAGCACCCTCGGGTGCCTCCCACCACGTCGGCCTTCGGGTCGCCGACACCGAATCCCGTACACGGTGGATTGGCCGAGAGGCGAGGCAGCGGCCTGCAAAGCCGTCTACACGGGTTCGAATCCCGTATCCACCTCGATCGTTCACCGAACGAGGAGCTCTGCACGGAGCAGCGGGCGATTGGCGCAGCGGTAGCGCGCTTCCCTGACACGGAAGAGGTCACTGGTTCGATCCCAGTATCGCCCACCACGAGACCCCCACCGCCAGAACCCTCGGCGGTCGGCCGGGCGGCAGCGGAGAGCATCGTCCGAGGCGTTTCGACAGCGCCGGTATCGAGCCTCCGGGAGGGATGCGCCCGTGATAGTGCGGCACATCGGCGGACGAGAGTTCGATTTCGAGCGGCAGGTCGCCGTCATGGCGGTCGTGAACCGCACCCCCGACTCCTTTTACGACAAGGGCTCCACTTTCGCCCTGGACAGCGCGATCCAAGCGGCGGTGCGCGCCGCGGAGTCCGGCGCCGACTGGGTCGACATCGGTGGGGTGCCCTTCGGCCGCGGCCCGGCCGTCTCGCTGCAGGAGGAGCTCGACCGGGTCGTCCCGGTCGTAGCGGGTATCGCCGAGCGGAGCGACGTGGTGGTCTCGGTCGACACCACGCGCGCCGAGGTCGCCCGCTCGAGCATCGCAGCGGGGGCCGGCGTGGTCAACGACACGAGCGGGTTGCACGATCCGGGGATGCTCGATGTCGTCGTGTCCTCCTCCGCCCAGCTCGTGATCACCCACAGCGTGGGCGCCCCTCGCAGCGAGCCCGAGCGGCCCGAGTACAACGATGTGGTGGCGACGGTCGTCGACTATCTGCGCAGCCGCGTTGAGCTCGCACTCGCCGGTGGAGTGCCGGCCGAGCGGATCATTGTCGACCCGGGCCACGACCTCAACAAGAACACCCTGCACACCCTCGAACTCACTCGACGGCTGGGCGAGGTGGCCGCGCTGGGCTTGCCGGTCCTCGCGGCGGTCTCGAATAAGGACTTCATCGGCGAGGTGCTGGACCGGCCGCAGGGGGAGCGGCTTGAGGGCTCGCTCGCTGCGGCGGTGATCTGCATCCTCCACGGCGCGCGGATCATCCGGATGCACGACGTCCGCCAGGCGGTGGACGCGGTGCGGCTGACGGAGGCGGTACTGGGCTGGCGTGCGCCCGCCTTCCTCCGCCACAATATGGGGCCGGCCGCGTGAGCACACGCATCGACGGACTCGTGCCCACGGGTCGCGACCTCTCGGACGAGGCCCTGCTGGCCCTGTACGCGAACGGGACGGGCGCGGAGTGGCTCCGGGTCAATTTCGTCGCGAGTATCGATGGAGCGGTCACCCGCGGCGGAGTCTCCGGTGATCTCGGCGGCGAGGCGGACCTGCGCGTCTTCGACCTCCTCCGTCGGCTCGCCGACGTCGTGCTCGTCGCGGCGGGCACGGTGCGGATCGAGGGTTACGGGCCGATGCTCCTCGCCGACGAAGCGGTCCGCGCTCGGCGGAGCGCCGGGCTGGCGCCGCACCCGGTCTTCGCGATCGTCTCGGGTTCGCTCGAGCTCGACCCCGGCTCGCGCATCTTCACCGAGGCGCCGGTGCGCCCCGTGGTGGTGACAATCGGATCCGCCCCGGTGCGCCGCCGAGCAGAGCTCGCTGAGGTGAGCGACGTGCTGATCTGCGGCGAGGAGCGGCTCGACGTGCGGCGGATGCGGGCGCAGCTCGCCGAGCGCGGACTGGGCCGGATCCACTGCGAGGGCGGCCCGTCATTGCTGGGCGCCCTCCTCGCCGAGGACGCCGTCGATGAGCTCTGCCTCACCGTCAGCCCGACGCTCGAGGCGGGGGACTCTGGGCGACTCGTGAGCGGGGACGTCCCCGGACCACGCCCGCAGCACCTGGCGCATGTGCTCAGCGCCGGCGACACGCTGCTGCTGCGCTATCTGCGGTGGCGCTGATCTGCGGTAGCGCTGATCTGCGGTGGCGCTGATCCGCTCTACTCGCGGCGGCGTTCGTTCTCGTCACGTTTGGCTTCGGAGGCGGGGCGCGCCGCAATCACGGGGTGAGCGCCCGTAAAGCCGTCGCGGGCGGCGGTGATGGACAGGATGCGTGGCTTGGCCACGTTCCAGCCGACGATGAGGGCCGGGACACCGATCACGGCGACGATCCCCACGGTCCAGGTGCCCGTCGGGAAGTCGATGGCGATCAGGACGACGACGATCACCAGGAAGGCCAGGGTGATCCACGAGCTGACGGGAGCACCCGGCATACGGAAGGAGGGGCGCTGAAGGCGGCCCTGGGCGGCCCAGCGCTGGAGCTGCATCTGACAGAGGACGATCATCGCCCAGCCGGTGACGATGCCCAGCGCCGAGACATTGAGGACGATCTCGAACGCTTCCGCCGGCACGAAGAGGTTGAGCACGATGCCGACCAGGGTGATGCTCGCGGTGAGCAAGATGCCGCCGTAGGGGACTCCCTGCTTGTTCATCCGCCCCGTGAAAGCGGGAGCGGAGCCGTTGAGGGCCATCGAGCGCAGGATCCGGCCCGTCGAGTAGAGTCCGGCGTTGATGCTCGAGAGCGCGGCCGTCAGGACGACGAAGTTCATGATCGATCCCGCGATCTCGCCCGACGAGCCGTCGCCGAGCGAGCTGAAGAACGTGACGAACGGGCTCTCGCCCTTCGAGTAGGCCGTAAAGGGCAGCAGCAAGGTCAGCAGCAGCACCGAGCCGACGTAGAAGACGGCGATGCGCAGGATGACCGAGTTGATCGCCCGAGGGATCACCTTCGCCGGCTCGGCGGTCTCGCCCGCCGCCGTGCCGACCAGCTCGACGCCCGAATAGGCGAAGACGACTCCCTGGACGACCAGCACGCTCGCGATCAGACCGCCCGGGAAGACGCCGCCGTTGTTGTGCCACAGGCTGATCCCTGGATCGACAGTGACGGTACCGGTCTGCAACGGCCAGCCCGCGGCGAGGACGACGACTCCGATCAGGAGGAAGACCACCAGCGCGGTCACCTTGATGAGCGCGAACCAGAACTCCAGCTCGCCGAAGACCTTCACCGAGACCAGGTTGAGCGAGAGCACCGCGACCAGCGCGATCAGGGCGAGCAGCCACTGGGGCACGGAGGAGAACAGCGACCAGTACTTCACGTAGAGGGCCACCGCGGTGACGTCGGCGATCGCTGTCATCGCCCAGTTCAGGAAGTACATCCAGCCCGCCACGAAGGCGGCCTTCTCGCCCAGGAACTCGCGGGCATAGGAGATGAAGGACCCTGAGCTTGGCCGGTGCAGCACGAGTTCGCCGAGCGCGCGCAGGATGAGGTAGGCAAAGATGCCGCAGACCGCGTAGACCACCACGAGCGAGGGGCCCGCGGAGGCGAGACGGCCACCCGCGCCGAGGAAGAGACCGGTGCCGATCGCGCCGCCGATAGCGATCATTTGCAGCTGTCGGGGCTTGAGGCCTGGCCGGTAGCCCTCCTGCTCCCTGGAGAAGTCGGGCTGCGCCGGCTCAAGGTCGTCGTCGCTCTGCGTCAAGGGGGTTCCTTCGTCACCGGGCGCGTGGAGCGGCTGCTCCAGCACGCCCAAAAGGGTAGGGGCGGGCTATTTGCAGGATCCAATTGGCGCGCGATGCGGCTTGCAGATGTTTTCCCGGTCCTGCCGCTCACCCTGGGGGCATGGGTGGACCGTATCTGACACGGCGACCCTCACTCGAGGGCTTCCGGATCCCTGAACTGGCGCGTATTTTGCACGGCGGGACCGATCCGGGCTCGTCTGGCGCGACCGACTCGACGGCCTAGCCTTCCGCGTGGCCGAGGGCTCCCTGCGCTGGAATGCGCTCTCAACGGGCGTGAATCTTAGGCGCGAGATCGCACATCTGCGCGGACTGAAGGGCCGAGTCATCGTGCCGCGGATCCTCGCCGAGGTCGGGTCGCGCCCGACGACGAGCCTTCTGGCCAGCCGAGTCCTGACTCAACCCTTCTCCGCGTCCTCGCCGTGGTCGTCGGCGTCGCCGCGGTTCTCGCTGGACAAGCGCAGCCAGCGGCCGTCGCGGACGTCCTTGTCGTGCGCCGCCGCCTTCTTGTCACTCGCCGCCGTGTCGCGCGGGGGGAGCTGGACGGTCTCCTCCGCCTCGATGCCGGCCTGGAGCTCACGGCCGCGCTCGAGTTCCGCGTCGAACTCGGCTCCGAAGAGCAGAGCGATGTTGGTGATCCAGACCCAGAGCAGGAACACGATCACCGCTCCGAGCGAGCCGTAGGTTGTGTTGTAGTTGGAGAAGTTGGCCACATAGAACGCGAATCCGGTCGAGGCGATCAGCCAGATCGCGAGCGCGACGATCGAGCCGACGCTGATCCACCGAAACTTCGGCTGGCGGATGTTGGGCGCCCAGTAGTAAAGGATCGCGATGATCACGACGGCAATGATGACCAGCACCGGCCATTTGGCGATGTTCCACACGGTGAGTGCGGCGGGGCCCAGGCCCACCACGTCACCGACGGCCGAGGCGACGGGCCCGCTGAGCACCAGGATCAGCGCGGCGACGACGATCAGGACGACGGTCACGACAGTGACACCGAGCATCGTCGGGCGGAGCTTCCAGAACGGACGGCCCTCGTCGATCTGGTAGATGCGGTTCATCGCTCGGCCGAAAGCGCCCACATAGCCGGAGGCGGACCAGATCGCGCCGACGACACCCGTCACGAAAGCAAGACCCGCGGCGGAGGAGCTGGTCAGTGCCTGGATCGGGTCGCGCAGCAGGTCGACGACCTGGCCGGATGCGAGGTTACCGATCAGGTCGAGGACCAGGTCGGTCGTGGCCTGCGCCTGGCCGAAGAGTCCGAGCACTGACACGATCGCCAGCAGGGCCGGGAAGAGCGCGAGCACGGCGTAGTAGGTGAGCGCGGCGGCGAGGTCGGTGCACTGGTCGGCGCCGAACTCCCGCGCCGTCTTCTTGAGGACGTAAAACCAGGAGCGCTTGGTGATGTCGGTGATGGCATCCGGCTTGCGGGAGTCGTCAGGATCGGGCGCAGTCTTCTCGCGGGTCGTGCTCTGCTCGGCCATGCCGACACGCTACGGGTCCGACAGATGTCGCACGGCCCCCTTGACTCTCCGACCGGTCTGACTCTCCGACCGGTCTGAGTCTCCGACGGGTCTGGCTCTCCGACGGGTCTGGCTCTCCGACCGGTCGCGTCGATGGTCACGCTCGGCGCTGGCGCGCCGCGGCGAGGGTCCCGAAGAGGAGGAAGGAGCTGGTGGCGGCGAGCACCGTCACCAGCGGCGCCTCCCAGCCCCCGCTCGCGTCGTGCGCGAATCCGATGACGGTGGGCGCTGTCGCCGCCACCGCGTAGCCGATGCCCTGCACCGTGGCCGAGAGTCGTGATGCGTGCGCGTCCGAACGCGAGAGCCGCACCACGAGAACGAACACCACCGTGAATCCGCCGCCCTGCGCTGCCCCGCCCAGAAAGCACCAGAGGGCCCAGAGCTGCGGTGCCAGCAGCAGCCCCGCCGGGACCGTGCACCAGAGCAGGCCTACCAGCACGATGCTGCCCAGGGCCCTCAGTCGGCGCACCAGGAGCGGCACGCCGAGGGCGCCGGCGACCGCCGCGAGCTGGAACACGGACGCGCTCGCTCCGGCCGTCGCGCTCGAGAAGCCGTTGCGGTCGACCAGCAGCGAGGGCAGCCAGGCGGTCACTCCGTAGTACGAGAACGCCTGGCTCGAGAAGCAGAGCGCGAGGGCGAGCACGGTGGCGCTGCGGAAGATGCGCGGGCGGGCGCGGCCGGCCCCGGGCGGCGCGGGCGGGGCGCGGCGCCGGCAGCAGGGCTGCCCGGGGCCGACAGCGAGGAGCCAGCCCCCGAGCGCGAGCGCGTTGAGCGCGAGCCAGACGAGCAGGGCGCTACGCCAGCCGAGGGCCACGGCGAGCGGAGCGGTCCCGAGGGAGGTGATCGTGGACCCGACGTTGAGGGCCGCGGTGTACACGCCGGTCGTCAGCTCGATGCGTGCGGGTGGGACGTCGCGGCGGATCACGACGGGGAGGACGACATTGCCGATCGTGATGGACACGCCGATCAGGATCGTTCCCGCGACGACGGGCACGACGTCGCCGACCGAGCGCACGACCGTGCCGAGTGCGACTCCGAGCACCGTGACGGTGACGGCGGCGTCCGGCCCGGCCCGGCGGATCACCAGCAGCGCGAGTGGGGTCGCCAGGGCGAAGCACAGCACAGGGATGCTGGTGAGGATCCCCGCTTGGCCGGAGGAGAGCTGAAGGTCCTCCCGTACCGCGTCGATCACCGGTGCGACCGCGACGATCGGTCCGCGCAGGACCAGGGCGGCGAGCGCGACCGCGACGACGACGAGCCAGGGCGCGCTCCGGCGGGCGGTCAACCGGCCAGGCCGACGAGTCCGCCGGAAAGGTTGCCGGAAAGCCCGCCGGAAAGGTTGCCCACGAAGGTGAACACCCCCGAGACCAGACCGACAATGCCGGTGACCAGCCCGCCGGTCGCGAGTCCGCGTCCGGCGCCCACTGTCGCCGCGGACGTCCGCCCGCGCACCGAGAACACGATCGCCAGGATCGACGGGATCAGCAGGGGATTGATCAGCAGGCTCAGGATCCCGAGCACGAGGCTCGTGAGCGCTATCGGGTTGCGCCCGGCCGAGGAGGACGGCGCCGACGGGTAGGCGTACAGCTCCTGCTCCGGGGTGCCCTCGGGCACGCCGTCTGCGGGACCGGGCGCGGGCACAGCGGAGTCGTCGGGCATGCGCTGATTCTAGGGCGGCGCCGGAGCCTGCCTGCGTCCGAAGGCGCGACGGAATGGCCTCGACTGCGCCCCGATGACGAGACGAGCCCCACCGAGCGGACCCGGCTCTGCCCGCAGGGCGTCCGGGGAGATGCAGGAGGAGAAGGTGCTCCTGCACCAGCTGGAGCGCAGCTCACTGGTCCTTCCCGGTGCCGACAGCGACGAGCTGGCCTGCGCCCTGCGAGCACTCGGCGCCCGGGTCTGCGACGCGCTCGCCTAGAGCCCGCCGCCGACTCGCCCGCCGCCGACTACAGTCGAGGGGTCAGCCGAGCCCGAGGAGTGCCCGTACGTGTCGAACGAACCGTTGAATCCCGCAGAGAACGAGTCCCACGCGGTCGTCACCGAGGCGGGTACGGGATTCACGCACTTCACCGACCGGGCCGTGGTCGCCATCCGCATCAACGGTGAGCTCAAGGACCTGGCCGCCGACGTCGTCCCCGGCGATCGCATCGAACCGGTGCTGATCTCCTCGCCCGATGGTCTGAACGTCCTCCGGCACTCCGCCGCTCATGTGCTCGCGCAGGCCGTGCAGCAGATCAACCCGGAGGCGAGGCTGGGCATCGGCCCGCCCATCACCGACGGCTTCTACTACGACTTCGATGTCGAGGAGCCCTTCACGCCCGAGGCGATGAAGGCGCTCGAGAAGGCGATGGACCGGATCGTGCGCCAGGGCCAGCGGTTCGTCCGCCGCGTCGTCACCGAGGAGGAGGCGCGCGCCGAGCTCGCCGGTGAGCCCTACAAGCTCGAGCTGATCGGCATCAAAGGTGGCGGAGCCGAGGACGAGAGCGTCGAGGTGGGCGGCGCCGAGCTGACCATCTACGACAACGTCGACCCGCGCTCGGGTGAGACGGTGTGGAAGGACCTCTGCCGCGGCCCGCACCTGCCCAACACCCGCATGATCGGCAACGGCTACGCCCTGACCCGCAATGCGGCGGCGTATTGGCGCGGCTCCGAAAAGAACCCGCAACTTCAGCGCGTGTACGGCACCGCCTGGCCCACGAAGGACGAGCTGCGCGAGTACCAGGCCCGGCTCGAGGAGGCGGCCCGCCGCGACCACCGCAAGCTCGGCCACGAGCTCGATCTGTTCTCGTTCCCGGACGAGATCGGCTCCGGCCTGGCGGTGTTCCACCCCAGGGGCGGGATCATCCGCTACGAGATCGAGCAGTACATGCGCGAGCAGCTGCTCGCCCACGACTACGAGCTGGTCTACACGCCCCACATCACCAAGGGCGACCTGTTCACGACTAGCGGGCACCTCCAGTGGTATTCCGAGGGGATGTTCCCCCCGATGCACCTCGACGAGCTGCAGGACGAGGACGGCAACGTCACCCGCCAGGGCCAGGACTACTACCTCAAGCCCATGAACTGCCCGTTCCACAATCTGATCTTCCGCTCGCGCGGCCGCAGCTACCGCGAGCTCCCGCTGCGCCTGGCCGAGTTCGGTACGGTCTACCGCTACGAGAAGAGCGGCACGCTGCAGGGCCTCACCCGCGTCCGCGGACTCACCCAGGATGACGCCCACATCTACGTCACGCAGGAGGACGTGTCGGCCGAGCTGACCCGCAACCTCGAATTCGTGCTGCAGGTGCTGCGCGACTACGGCCTCGACGACTTCTACCTCGAGCTCTCCACCAACGAGGAGGGCAACCCGAAGTTCGTCGGCGCGCCCGAGCAGTGGGAGGAGGCGATCGAGTCGCTGCGCGCGGTCGCCGTCGCCTCCGGTCTCGAGCTGGTGCCCGACCCGGGCGGAGCCGCGTTCTACGGCCCGAAGATTTCGGTGCAGGCGCGCGACGCGATCGGCCGCACCTGGCAGATGTCGACCATCCAGCTCGACTTCAATCAGCCCGAGCGCTTCGAGCTCGAGTACACGGCGTCCGACGGATCCAAGAAGCGCCCGGTGATGATCCACCGCGCGCTCTTCGGCTCGATCGAGCGCTTCTTCGCCATCCTCACCGAGCACTACGCGGGTGCATTCCCGGTCTGGCTGTCGCCGGTGCAGGTCGTGGGCATCCCGATAGCCGACGAGTACCTGCCCTACCTCGAGGACGTCGTCGGTGAGCTCAAGCGCTCCGGGATCCGCGCCGAGATCGACTACTCCAGCGACCGGATGCAGAAGAAGATCCGCAATGCCACGCTGCAGAAGGTGCCGTTTCAGATGATCGTGGGTGAGAAGGACCGTGACGCCGGGGCCGTCAGCTTCCGATTCCGCGACGGGACGCAGGAGAACGCGATCCCGGTCGCCGACGCTGTCGCGCGCATCCGTGAGGCCGTCGCCACGAAGGCGCAGGTCTGAGCGTGCCCGACCTCGTGCCCGACGGCGCGGAGGGCTCCGCGCACCTCGCGGGCGTGCCGGATGAGTTCCAGCGGCTGTGGACGCCGCACCGCATGGTCTACATCCAGAAGGGACAGCTAGGCCAGAAGGGACAGCTAGGCCAGAAGGGACAGCTCGGCCAGAAGGGACAGCTCGGCGCCGACGACTGCCCCTTCTGCGTGGCCCCCACGCTGAGTGACGAGGAGGCCCTGATCGTTGCTCGCGGGGAGCACGCCTACGTGCTGCTCAACCTGTTCCCCTACAACTCCGGCCACCTCCTGGTCTGCCCGTACCGGCACATCCCGCTCTACGACGAGGCCACTGCGGAGGAAGTGGCCGACATCGGGTCGCTCACTCAGACGGCGATGCGCGTCGTGCGCTCGGTGTCGAACAACGACGGCTTCAACCTCGGAATGAACCAGGGCGCGGTCGCCGGAGCCGGGATCGCCGCGCATCTGCATCAGCACGTCGTTCCGCGGTGGGCGACCGACGCCAACTTCTTCCCGATCATCGCCCGCACGAAGGCGCTCCCGCAGTTGCTCGGCGACGTGCGCACGAGCCTTGCAGCGGCCTGGCCGGCCCGGTAGGCCCGGCCGCCCCGGTAGACTGGGACGCCGCATAGAACAGGACTCGCGAACATGACCGACACCACCACTTCGTCCTCGTCCGCCTCGGAGCAGTTCGGTTCGAGCCGCGTCAAGCGCGGTCTCGCCGAGATGCTTAAGGGCGGCGTCATCATGGACGTCGTCAACGCCGAGCAGGCCCGCATCGCGGAAGAAGCCGGCGCGGTCGCCGTGATGGCGCTCGAGCGCGTCCCCGCCGACATTCGCTCGCAGGGCGGAGTCGCGCGGATGAGCGACCCCGACCTGATCGACGGCATCGTCTCGGCCGTCTCGATCCCCGTCATGGCGAAGGCGCGCATCGGCCACTTCGTCGAGGCGCAGATCCTGCAGGAACTCGGCGTCGACTACATCGACGAGTCCGAGGTCCTCTCGCCCGCCGACTACGTGAACCACATCGACAAATGGAACTTCACCGTCCCCTTCGTCTGCGGCGCGACCAACCTGGGCGAGGCGCTGCGCCGCATCACCGAGGGCGCGGCGATGATCCGCTCGAAGGGTGAGGCCGGCACGGGCGACGTCTCCGAGGCGACCAAGCACATCCGCACCATCTCGGCCGAGGTCAACCGCCTCAAGGCGATGACGAAGGACGAGCTCTACGTCGCGGCCAAGGAACTGCAGGCGCCCTACGACCTGGTCGCCGAGATCGCGCGGACCGGCAAGCTCCCCGTCGTCCTCTTCACCGCTGGCGGGGTCGCGACTCCGGCCGACGCGGCACTGATGATGCAACTGGGCGCGGACGGCGTGTTCGTCGGGTCGGGCGTCTTTAAGTCGGGTGAGCCCGCCAAGCGTGCGGCCGCGATCGTGAAGGCGACCACCTTCTTCGACGACGCGAAGGTCGTCGCGGAGGCCTCGCGCGGCCTGGGCGAGGCGATGGTCGGCATCAACGTGGCCGATGTGCCCGCGCCGCACCGCCTCGCCGAGCGTGGCTGGTAGCGGCGACGCGCCCCTCGCGGGTGCAGGACTGACGCGGGAGTCCCTCGACGGGCTCCGCGTCGGTGTCCTCGCACTGCAAGGCGATGTCCGCGAGCACGCGCACGTCCTGCGCGAACTCGGCGCCGAGGTGCTGCTGGTGCGCCGTCCGGAGGAGTTCGCGTCCGTCGCGGGCCTGATCATCCCGGGCGGCGAGTCGACGGTGATGGACAAGCTCTCGCGGCTCTTCGGACTCGCGGAGCCGGTGGCCGACGCGATCGAGGCCGGTCTGCCCGTCTACGGCACCTGCGCAGGGCTGATCATGCTCGCGGACCGGGTGCTCGACCGGATCGACGGCCAGCGCAGCTTCGGTGGCCTGGACGTGTCGGTCCGCCGGAACGCCTTCGGCAACCAGCTCGACTCCTTCGAGACCGACCTGGATGTGCCGGCGATCGGCGATCCTCCTGTGCACGCGGTCTTCATTCGTGCGCCGGTCGTCGAGGAGCTGGGGGAGCGGGCGACCGCGCTCGCGAGCGTCGCCGACGGTCGCGTCGTGGCGGTCGAGCAGGGCAATGTGCTCGGCACGGCCTTCCATCCTGAGATCACCGGCGACTACCGCTTCCACGAGCTGTTCCTGCGGAAGGTCGCGGCGACGCGCTTCGGCGCCTGACACCCCCGCGGGTCGTCCGGCCGGGGTGGACGGTGTCGGAGCTGCGCGGCACGGTGGTCGCATGCCCGAACTCCCCGAGGTCCAGGCGCTCGCCCTCGACCTGAACGCGCGTCTCGGTGGACGTGTGCTCGAACGGCTCGACGTGTTCGCGGTCTCCGCGTTGAAGACGGTGGCGATCTCGCCCTCGGCCCTGGCCGGCGAGGTCGTGCACGCAGTGACGCGGCACGGCAAATTCCTCGACCTCGCCGTCGGAGACGCGCACGTCCTGCTGCACCTGGCCCGCGCCGGCTGGGTCCGCTGGCGTCCGGAGCGGCCGACGGCCCCGGTGAAGCCCGGTCGGGGCCCGCTCGCCGCGCGGCTGATCCTCGCTGACGGGTCCGGCTTCGACGTGACGGAGGCAGGCACGAAGAAGAGTCTGGCGCTCTCGATCGTCGCCGACCCGCTCGATGTGCCGGGCGTCGCCCGCCTGGGCCCCGATCCGCTCGATCCGGCTTTCACGAAGGAGATCTTCGGCGCGATCCTCGCCACCGCGGGCCGGGCGCAGCTGAAGGGCGTCCTCCGCGATCAGTCGCGCATCGCCGGGATCGGCAACGCCTACTCCGACGAGATTCTGCATGTCGCTCGGATGTCTCCTTTCAAGCCCGCCGCGCTCACTGGCGACGAGCTCGACCGTCTCTACTCGGCGCTCCGCTACACCCTGGAGGAGGCGCTCGCTCGCGCGGAGGGCCTGCACGCCGCCGACCTCAAGCGGGAGAAGAAGCTCGGGATGCGGGTCCACGGCCGCACCGGCGAAGCCTGCCCGGTCTGCGGCGACACCGTCCGCCAGGTGATCTTCCACGACTCCACGCTTCAGTACTGCCCCACCTGCCAGACCGGCGGCAAGGTCCTCGCCGACCGCGTGCTGTCGCGGCTGCTCCGATAGCGGGCGGGGGCGGCGGTGCACGAGGGGCGCCGAATCAGAAGGGGGGAGGGGTGTCGACGAAGTGAGGGCGGGCGCGCGGGGGAGCGCCGGGCAGAGCGGGTGGCCTGGTGGTGACGCGGCGGCCGGTCGGGGTGGTCCAGTCGGCTGTGCCGTCGGCGTGGAGTACGTAGGTCCAGCGATCGCCGTGACGGACGTGATGGTGGGCGACGCAGAGGCTGAGGAGATTATGGAGGGCCGTCTCGCCGCCATTGCGCCACTCAAGCGCGTGGTCTGCCTCGGTGGTCGACGCAGGCCGGGCGCAACCGGGGAAGCGACAGGTCACGTCCCGCAGTTGAAGATGGAGCCGCATGCGCGGGGGCGGTACGCGGAGGGTGCGCCCGACCGAGAGGACCGCACCGGTAACCGGATCCGTCAGGACGCGGGTGAAGGAGGTCGCGACGCTCGCGAGCTCGCGAGCGACCACGGCGGGGATTAGTCCGTATCCGTCGAGGTGTGCCGGGCCATCGTCGAGTCCGGCGGCGGTCCGGGCGGGGAGGGTCAAGCGGACCTCGGCGCGCACACCGGGCACGAAGGTTCGGTCGAGCTCGTTGCCGCCGGGGGTCGACCCTGAGACGTCGCCGTCGCAGAGCAGATCGGTGAGGGCATCGGCACGCAGCTGCGCCAACGTGCGCACCTCCCCGTCGCGCTCCTGCCCGGGGGTGCTTCCGCTCTCGCGGAGGGTCCGGGCGATGCGGTCGAGCCGATCGAATGCTCCGAGCGCGACGGGCGCCGGCAGTCGGGCACACAGCGTGGCCATCCCGTCGACGTCTGCTCCGACCCAGACACTCCGGTCGTCGCGGGCGCGAGTGTGCCGTTCGGCAAGCGGCTCCTCGTGCACCTCGTCCCGCAGCCGCGCGACCGCACTCCGCAGGCGTGTCGGCGTCAGCGAGGCGGCCGCATCGGCCGCCCGCTGGTCGAACGCGGCCCGGGAAGCGGCAGGCAGGGTCCGCGCGACTCCGCAGATCACTTGCCCGGCCTCCCACCGGATCCGCGCTTCTGCAAGCGCTGCGCGGGTGCGGGGCAGATCCTCCGCCAGTAGCTGCGCCTGCTCGAGCTCTCGAGCCGCGACACGCTCGGAGACTCCCAGTGAGACCGCCAACTCGGCGCGGATCGACCGCTCGACGAGGTCGCCCGCCTCGCTACGCGAGAGGCTGCGACCTCGGGCGAACGACTCAGGGTGGGCGAGGGCGGCGGTGTAGCTCGCGTACAGTTCGTCTGCCGCCGCGAGCAAGACGGGCGCGGCGGAGCGGACGAGCGCGGACGCGCGATCCGCCCGCGCCCGCACCTCCTCGAGCGCCGTCTCCGACGCCTCCGCGCTCACTGTCCATCCCATATGTATATTGAACCAGGGACCACCGACATCTGCCCGGTGAGATCGTCCCAACGGGAGAACTGACCGCCTTCGACCACCTGTGGAGGAGTTTTCCCGCCGTGCAGCCGCCCGTCGATCCGATCTGCTGCACACCGCGCGAACCTCGCTCCTGCTGCGCACCCACCTCGGATGGCCGACTGCGGAGAGCCGGGCAGGGACCGGCTCTCGAATGGGCACCGACGCCGGGCAGGGACCGGCTCTCGAATGGGCACCGACGCCGGGCAGGGACCGGCTCTCGAACGGGCACCGACGCCGGGCGGGGACCGGCTCTCGAATAGACTGGTCCCTGCCATCAGCGGCGCCCTCGGGGGTCGCACGCAACGAGATTTCCGAGGGAGCACCGTGTCCGGGCATTCCAAGTGGGCCACGACCAAGCACCAGAAGGCGATCAAGGACTCGCGTCGCGCGAAATCCTTCGCCAAGCTGATCAAGAACATTGAGGTGGCCGCCAAGATCGGCGGCGCCGATCTCTCCGGCAATCCGACGCTCGTCGATGCCGTGCAAAAGGCGAAGAAGACGTCGGTACCCAACGACAATATCGACCGTGCGATCAAGCGCGGTGCGGGACTCACCGGCGAGGTCATCGACTACACGACCATCATGTACGAGGCCTACGGCCCGAACGGTATCGCGCTACTCGTGGAGTGCCTGACGGACAATAAGAACCGCGCGGCGGCGGACGTGCGCACGGCGATGACGCGCAACGGCGGCACGATGGCCGACCCGGGCAGCGTCGCCTACAACTTCACCAGGAAGGGCGTGATCTCGGTGCCGCACGGCGGGAACGTCACCGAGGACGATGTGCTCGGCGCGGTCCTCGACTTCGACGTGGACGACGTGCTCGACCACGGTGAGAGCTTCGAGGTGCGGGTCGAGCCGAGCGAGCTCGTGCCGGCGCGCTCCGCGCTGCAGGAGGCCGGTATCGACTACGACTCCGCCGATGTCGAGTTCGTCGCCTCGCTGCAGGTCGAGGCCGACGCCGAGACGGCCCGCAAGGTTTTCCGCCTCATCGACGCGCTCGAGGACTCGGATGACGTGCAGAACGTCTACACGAACCTCGACATCACGCCCGAGGTGCGCGCCGAGCTCGAGAACGAGGAGTGACGCGGTGAGCCCGGCCCGACCCCGGACGACGGCCTGATGCGCGTCTTCGGGATCGACCCCGGGCTCACCCGCTGCGGTGTCGGCATTGTCGACGTCGGCCGCGACCGCCGCGCGACTCTCGTTCACGTAACGGTCCTGCGCACGCCGCCAGAGCACGCCCTCGAGCGCCGCCTGCTTGCCCTGGGCGACGGACTCGAGGCGCTGCTGGATGAGTACCGCCCCGACTCCGTCGCGATCGAGCGGGTCTTCGCGCAGGACAACGTCAGGACCGTGATGAGTGTCGCGCAGATCAGCGGAGTCGCGATGGTCGCGGCCGCTCGACGCGGGCTGCCTGTCGGCATGCACACGCCGAGCGAGGTGAAGGCCGCTGTCACCGGCTACGGAGCGGCGGACAAGCGGCAGGTCACTGTCATGATCCAGCGCGTCCTCCGGCTCGATGCTCCACCGACGCCGGCCGACGCCGCCGATGCGCTCGCCCTCGCGGTCTGCCACGCCTGGCGGGCGTCGCTCGGGGCATCAGCCGACTCAGCGGCGGCGGTTCCCCCCGCAGCGGTTCCCCACGCAGCGGTTCCCGGCGCACCGGGTCCCGCCGAGGACGGCACCCCAGCCCAGCAGGCGTGGCGCGCCGCCGAGGCCGCGAGTCGAACGCCTGTTCGAGCATCTAGACTGGCGCGGTGATCTCCTCCCTCCGCGGCACCGTCCTCTCCGCCCGCGGGAGTCTCGCCGTTCTCGATGTCCACGGCGTCGGCTACGCGGTGAACGTAACGCCGCAGCACGCGCTCGAGATGCGCGTCGGCGACGAGACGACGCTCAGCACCGTGCTCATCGTCCGAGAGGACTCGTTGACGCTCTACGGCTTCCCCGACGAGGAGCAGCTCGAGATCTTCGAGCTGCTGATCGGAGTGACGGGGGTCGGCCCGAAGTCGGCTCTCGGCGTGCTCGGTGCGGTCGAGCCGGATCGGATCGCGCAGGCGGTCGCCGACGAGGATGACGCGGTGTTCCGCAAGGTGAGCGGCATCGGTCCCAAGACGGCGAAGCTCATCATCCTGTCGCTCGCCGGCAAGGTGAGTGTCCGGCCGCGCGCCGCGCGCGGCTCGGGTCCGGCGGCCACCGCCGCTCAGAACGTGCTCGCGGCCCTCATCGGTCTCGGCTGGCCCGAGCGCACCGCGTCCGAGGTGGTCGACGAGATCCTGCTCGACGCGCAGGCTTCCGACGCCGCGAACGTCCAGGCGCTGCTCCGCCTCGCCCTCGCCCGCCTCGGCCCGGCGGCACGCTCGTGAGCGACGACGTGCTCGGCGCCGAGGTCGCCTCGGAGGCGGAGGTCGCCTTCGAGGGCGCCCTGCGGCCCAAGAACCTGAGCGAGTTCGTCGGGCAGCGCAAGGTGCGCGGCCAGCTCGAACTGCTGCTCAAGGCCGCGGCGATGCAGGGGCGCACGCCGGACCACATCCTGCTAGCTGGCCCGCCCGGTCTTGGCAAGACGACCCTCGCGATGATCGTGGCGGAGGAGAGCTCGTCGCCGCTGCGCCTGTCTAGCGGCCCGGCGATCCAGCACGCGGGCGACCTCGCCGCCGTGCTCTCCTCGCTGCTGCCCGGCGAGATCCTCTTCATCGACGAGATCCACCGCATGGCGCGCTCCGCGGAGGAGATGCTCTACCTCGCGATGGAGGACTTTCGGATCGACATCATGGTCGGCAAGGGTGCGGGAGCCACCTCCGTCCCGCTCGATCTCGCTCCGTTCACCCTCGTCGGGGCGACAACGCGCTCGGGTCTGCTGCCGAATCCGTTGCGCGACCGCTTCGGTTTCACCGCGCACCTCGAGTTCTATGCGGAGGACGAGTTGCGTCAGGTCCTCGCGCGGGCGGCTCGGCTGCTCGAGCTCGACATCGGTGCGGACGCGGTGGCCGAGATCGCCGGGCGCTGCCGGGGCACTCCGCGCATCGCGAACCGGCTGCTCCGTCGCGTGCGTGACTTCGCTCTGGTGCACGGTGGTCGGGCCGATGTCACCGCCGTCCGTGCGGCGCTGGAGCTGTACGACGTCGATGCGCTCGGGCTCGATCGGCTCGATCGGGCGGTGATGGAGATCGTGCTGACCCGCTTCGATGGCGGGCCGGTCGGCCTGAACACCCTCGCCGTCTCGGTGGGGGAGGAGGCGGAGACGGTCGAGGCGGTCGTCGAGCCGTTCCTCGTGCGGATCGGGCTGCTCACCCGCACACCGCGGGGCCGCGTGGCCACTGCGGACGCCTACCGCCACTTCGGGATCGACCCCCGGGGAACGGCGGCCCAGCCGCCCCTGTTCCCCGATGATCTATGATTCTCTAGGCCCGACGGGCCGCTCGATTCGTTCCGCCTCGATCTGAGGCCGTGCGGCGGATCGCCCATCCACTCCGGAAGGCCCACTCATGGATCCGACGATCATCCTGCTCGTCCTGCTGCTCGTCGTGATGATCATTTTCATGTTCCGCAACAACAAGAAGCGCCAGCGCGACGCAGAGAGCATGAAGAATAACCTTCAGCCGGGAGTGGAGCTGATGACCGGCTCCGGCCTCTTCGGCACGGTCGTGTCGATCGACGACGAGGCGAACAAGATCGTCATCGAGTCGACCCCCGGCACGTTGCTGACCATCCACCGTCAGGCGATCGCGCGGCTCATCGACCCGAGCGAGAATGCCGTCGAGACGTCGGACGAGGACGAGGTCGAGCCCCTTGCCGCGACCGGTTCGCCCGAGTTCGGCGAGCGCGACTCCGCGCACAGCGACCCGCTGGTGGACCCGGTCGAGCGCGACCGCCGTCCCGACGCGCAGTAGTCTCCTGGGCGGGCTGGGCGCACCGGCGCCTGCCTGCCTTTCTCCGCGTCCGGGCGACCCCGGGCGCAACACCGTCGACCGAAGAGAAAGCTGAGCCCTGGGTGGCCGCATCAACCCCCGTCCGGAAGGCCCGCCGCTCCCTGAGTTGGCTCGGTGTCCTGATTCTCGCTCTCGTCGGACTCAACACGGCGGCCGTGCTGTGGGGCGGCGGCTCCTGGACGCCGAAGCTCGCCCTCGACCTCGAGGGCGGCACGCAGATCGTGCTGCAGCCGCAGCTGAACGACGGCGACACCGTCTCGTCCGAGCAGCTCACCCAGGCCGTCTCGATCATCCGCCAGCGCATCGACGCGTCGGGCGTCTCCGAGGCCGAGATCACGACCCAGGGCTCGAGCAACATCGTCGTCTCGATCCCGGGTACTCCCGATGACGAGACGCTCCAGCGCATCGAGGCCTCGGCGAAGCTCGACTTCCGGCCCGTGCTCGTCGCGAGTCAGGCCACCAACAGCTCGGTCGGCGGCGACGCGACCTCCTCGCCCACACCGACCCCGGTCGATCCGTCCCTCGCGACGGAGCCGACCGCCTCGCCCACCAGCGCGAGCGACCTCACCTACCTCACGCCGGCGCTCGAAGCCCAGTACACCTCGTTCGACTGCGCCTTCCTGAACAACCAGGACCCGAACCTCGCGCCGGCCGACCAGCCGCTCATCACCTGCGACGACAGCGGCACGGTCAAGTACGTGCTCGGTCCCGTCGAGATCACCGGCGAAGACATCTCGGACGCATCGAACGGCCTGATGACCACCTCCTCAGGAGCGAGCACCGGCACCTGGGCCGTCAACCTCTCCTTCGATGACCAGGGGACGCAGGCTTTCGGCGACGTGACCTCGCGCCTCGTCGCGCTGCAGGGAGCGCAGAACCAGTTCGCGATCGTGCTGGACGGCCGGGTCATCTCGGCTCCGTCGACCAATGCAGCGATCACCGACGGCAACGCGCAGATCTCGGGATCCTTCACCCAGGCGTCGTCGAAGACGCTCGCCGACCAGCTCAAGTACGGCGCTCTGCCGATCGGCTTCCAAGTGCAGAGTTCCGACAGCATCTCCGCGACGCTCGGCTCGGCGCAGCTGGCCAGCGGCTTGCTGGCGGGCCTCATCGGCCTGATCCTGGTGATCCTCTACTCCCTTGCGCAGTACCGCGTGCTCGGAGCCGTGACGATCGCCTCGCTGATGGTCGCCGCGGTCGTCACCTACCTTGTCGTCACACTGCTCTCCTGGCGGGAGGGACTGCGCCTCTCGCTCGCGGGAGTCGCGGGTCTGATCGTCGCGATCGGTATCACGGCCGACTCCTTCATCGTGTACTTCGAGCGCATCCGCGACGAGTTGCGGGACGGCCGCGGGCTCGAGTCCGCCGTCGAGGCCGGCTGGCGCCGGGCGCTGCGCACGATCTTCGCGTCCGACATGGTGAACCTGCTCGCCGCGGTGGTCCTCTTCGTCCTCGCCGTCGGCAGCGTGCGCGGCTTCGCGCTCACCCTCGGTATCACGACGATCATCGACCTCGTCGTGGTGGCCCTCTTCACCCACCCCATGCTGCAATTGATGGCCACACGGCCGTTCTTCGCCGAGGGGCACAGGGCCTCGGGTCTGGATCCCCGGGCGCTCGGAGCGGTCTACCGCGGCCGGGCGGCGTTCCGCCCGCAGGACCAGGTGGTCGCCGGCAAGCGCTCCTCCGCTGCTCGGGAGGCCGCTAAGCGCCAGACCATCGCCGAGCGCAAGGCCGCCGAGGCCGCCGGCCTGCGCAACTCCACCGATTCGAACGGGAAGGACGCGTGATGGCCAGCTTCTCGCAGTTCGGAAACGACCTCTACACCGGTGCGCGCTCGATCGACTTCGTCGGCCGCCGCCGCACCTGGTACTTAGTCTCCCTCGCTCTGATTCTGATCACGCTGCTCGGGACACTCGCGCGCGGCGGGTTCAATTTCGGCATCGAGTTCACCGGGGGGTCGCAGTTCACGGTGTCCTCGCCGTCGAGCCTTGACCAGGCGACGGCCACCGACGCGGTCACCTCGGTCGCCCCCGAGACCGTGCCGCGCGTGTCGATCGTCGGCGACGACTCCATTCGCGTGCAGACCGGCCAGCTCTCGACCGACGAGTCGACCGCCGTCCGCAACGCGCTGTCCGACGCCTATGCGGTACCCACCGAGCAGGTCGCTTCCTCCTTCATCGGAGCGGCGTGGGGCAACGACGTCACCCAGCAGGCCCTGCGCGGCCTGGTCATCTTCGTGGTCCTGGCGGCCCTGGCTATGTGGGCGTACTTCCGCACCTGGAAGATGTCGCTCGCGGCGATCGTCGCGCTCCTGCACGACCTCGTGATCGTCGCCGGCGTCTATGGCATCACCGGCACCGAGGTCTCGCCGGCGGCGGTGATCGGTCTGCTCACCATCCTTGGCTACTCCCTCTACGACACGGTCGTGGTGTTCGATAAGATCCGCGAAAATACGGCTGAGGCGCTCAGCAGCACGACACGCACGTTCTCCGAGACGGTGAATCTGGCCGAGAATCAGACCCTCGTGCGCTCCATCAACACCTCCATCGTCGCCGCGCTCCCGGTGGCCGCGATCCTCGTGATCGGAGCTTTCGTCCTCGGCGCGGGCACCCTCCGCGACATCTCCCTCGCCCTTCTGATCGGCATCATCGTCGGCACCTACTCGACGATCTTCGTTGCGGCTCCGCTCTACGCCCAGCTGCGCAGCCACGAGGGCGAGATCGCGAAGCACGACAAGCGCGTGGAGTCGACTCGCGCGAAGGCGACCGCACCGGCGGCGCCAGCCGTGCAGGGCTGAACCGTGGCGGAGTACGCACAGGTCACCGCCGCCGATGCGATCGGCCTCGTCGAGCGCCAGGAGGTCTGGCTGCTGGATGTGCGGGAGGCGCACGAGTGGATGGCGGGGCACGCTCCGGCCGCCCACCACTTTCCGATGGGAGAGATCGGCGCACGCCAGGACGAGCTACCCGGCGATACGGCGATTCTGGTGGTCTGCCATTCCGGAGTCCGCTCCGCGATGGTCACCCAGGCGCTCGACGGAGCCGGCTACGAGGTCGCGAACATCGACGCCGGGATGACCGCCTGGGCCGCTGCGGGCGGCACCGTTGTCGACGGCGAGGGGAACCCGGGCCGTATCGGCTGACGTCGCGCGTGTTCGCCGGAGGCGCAGCGGTCATCGGCACCCTCCGCACGGGCGATAATGGGGCGATGGAGATCCCCGCGTGACGGAAACGACGACGACGTCCTCGACCGCTGCCCTGCGCAGATTGGTCCCCCGGATTTTCTCGCGCGCGCAGCCCTCCGGTGCGGTCGACACCCTCGTCCGCACCGTCCGAACGCACCATCCGAAGAGCGATATCGCGCTGATCGAACGTGCGTACTCCGTTGCGGAGCGGGCACACGCGAGCCAGAAGCGCCGCAGCGGCGAGCCGTACATCACGCATCCGCTCGCCGTCGCGCAAATCCTCGCCGATCTTGGCATCGGCTCGAAGACCATTGCGGCGGCGCTCCTGCACGACACGGTCGAGGACACCGACTACCAGCTCGACGAGTTACGCGCGGACTTCGGCGACGAGGTCGCGATGCTGGTCGACGGCGTCACCAAGCTCGACAAGGTCAAGTACGGCGACAGTGCGCAGGCGGAGACGGTCCGCAAGATGATCGTGGCGATGTCAAAGGACATCCGCGTCCTGATCATCAAGCTCGCCGATCGCCTCCACAACGCGCGTACCTGGGGCTTCGTCCCCGCCGCGTCCGCAGCGCGCAAGGCGACCGAGACGCTCGAGATCTATGCGCCGCTCGCACACCGCCTCGGCATCCAGGCGATCAAGTGGGAGCTCGAGGACCTGTCCTTTGCGGTGCTCTATCCCAAGATCTACAACGAGATCGAGAGCCTGGTGAAGCGGAGGACTCCGCAGCGCGAGGAGTTCGTGCAGAACGTCATCGACCTGATCAGCGAGGATCTGCGCGCGGGCCGGATCCGCGGGCGCGTCGTCGGGCGGCCGAAGCAGTACTACTCGATCTACCAGAAGATGGTCATCCGCGGTCGCGAGTTCGACGAGATCTACGACCTGGTCGGCATTCGTGTGCTCGTCAACTCCGTTCGCGACTGCTATGCCGTGCTGGGCTCGATCCATGCCCGCTGGACGCCGATGCCGGGACGCTTCAAGGACTACATCGCGACGCCGAAGTTCAACCTCTATCAGTCGTTGCACACGACCGTGGTGGGGCCGAAGGGTCGTGCGGTCGAGATCCAGATCCGCACGAATGAGATGCACCAGCACGCCGAGTTCGGCATCGCGGCGCACTGGAAGTACAAGGAGCAGATGGCCACCGGTAAGGTGCCCACCTCCGGATCGAACGACACCGACCTCGCCTGGCTCGCGCATCTCTCCGACTGGCAGTCCGAGACGACAGACCCGAACGAGTTCCTTGACTCCCTCCGCTTCGAGATCGGCGCGAAAGAGGTCTATGTCTTCACCCCGAAGGGGCGAGTGATCGGCCTCCCGACGGGCGCGACTCCCGTCGACTTCGCCTACGCAGTGCACACCGAGGTCGGCCACCGGACGATGGGCGCGAAGGTCAACGGGCGCCTTGTGCCTCTAGAGTCCTCGCTGACCACGGGCGACGTGGTCGAGGTCTTCACCTCGAAGAACCCCGATTCCGGGCCGAGCCAGGACTGGCTGAACTTCGTGCAGAGCCCGCGGGCTCGCAACAAGATCCGCCAGTGGTTCACGAAGGAGCGGCGCGACGAGGCGATCGAGCAGGGCAAGGACTCCATCGCCCGCGCGATGCGTAAGCAGAACCTGCCGCTGCAGAAGTTGATGAGCCAGGACACCTTCACCGAGGTGGCCAGTCAGCTGCGCTACAACGATGTGGAGGCGATGTACGCGGCGGTCGGCGAGGGCCATGTCTCGACTCAGTCGGTGCTCGAGAAGGTCGTCTCCTCCATCCAGGGCGATCCGGAGTCGGACGAGAACGAGGTCACTCTCCCGCGCTCGCCCCGTCCGCGCAGCCGGAGCAGCGAGTCGGGCGTTTTGGTCAAGGGCGCGCCGGACATCCTGGTGAAGCTCGCGAAATGTTGCACCCCGGTGCCGGGGGACCAGATCGTCGGCTTCGTGACCCGCGGCGCGGGCGTCTCGGTGCACCAGGCGAACTGCCACAACGTGCAGGAACTTTTGAAGGAGCCGGAGCGGATCGTCGATGTCGAATGGGCGCCGTCCTCCAAGAGCATCTTCCTCGTGCAGATCCAGGTGGAGGCGCTGGACCGCTCCGGACTGCTGAGCGACGTCACGCGAGTGCTGTCGGAGTATCACGTCAACATCCTTTCGGCCACCGTCTCGACCTCGAGCGATCGCCTGGCGATCAGCCGTTTCGTGTTCGAGATGGGCGACACGACCCACCTCGATCGTGTGCTCAACGCCGTGCGCCGGATTGATGCGGTCTATGACGTGTATCGGGTGAACGGGGGCTGATCCCCGGGCGGGGTCGAGCCGAGCGCCGCCCGCAGACGTCGTTCGACGATCCGCCGCGCGGCGACTCCGGGGCCGTCCTCTAGCCGCTGGAGGACCGGGCCGAGGCCGGTGCGGGTGCTTCGCGACAGTGCCTGGAGGACCCGTCCGTCGCCCGCCGTCCGTGCCAGGTCGATCATCGTGCGGACCGCGGACGTGACGGGGGTGCCGCCGAGCTGCACTACATCGGTCTCGTCGAGCAGCACCTCGTGGCAGCACAGACGGGCGCTCGTCGGCGGCTGGAGGCGTCTCCGCCGGTCGATCGAGGCGCTGTGCACCCGAGGAGGGTCGCGCAGCGCGCCGTGCACCCACGCAGCGGAGAGACGGTCGGCGACCGATCCCTGAGGAAGCAGCGATCCTAGAGCGGCACCGCGCTCCGGGGCACCGATCGGCAGATCGGCGACGAGGAACGCCTCGTCGAGGGCGATCAGCTCGCCGTCCAACCGGGCGGCGCAGAGTTCGGCCAGGGGGAGGTGCCCGGGCAGCAGGACGGAGGGGAGGCGCATGCAGCCATGCTGGCCGATGCGCCTGCCCTCCGGAGCGTTACGGGCGGATCTGTGGAGGGATCGCCCGAGCAGGTTCAGCCGATCGCGTCGAGCCAGACCCTACGAGCGTCTAGCGCCTCCTGCGCCTGGGCGATAGCGGCGCGGTCGCCGCGTGCCTTCGCCTCGTCGAGTTCGTCCTGAAGCTTCTGGATCGCGGCGGTCAGCTGCGACGCGAGGCCCTCGGAGCGTGCCTTGCGCTCAGGGTTACTGCGGTTCCAGTGCTCCTCGTCGAGCTTGCGCACATGCGCCTCGACCTTGCGGAGCCGGTCCTCGACCGATCGCACCTGCTCCCGCGGCACCCGGCCGATCGCGTCCCAGCGCTCCTGGATCACGAGCAGGACGCGCTTCGCCTTCTCACGGTCCTGCTCCTCCAGGAGCGGCTCGGCCTCCTCGAGCAGGGCGAGCTTGAGGTCGAGGTTCTCGGTGTACTCGACGCTCTCCTGCGCGACGATCTCGGCCTTGGCGCCGTAGATCGCATCGCCGGCCGCCTTAAAGCGCGCCCAGAGCGCGTCGTCGAACCGCTTGCCGGCCCGCCCGGCGACCCGCCAGCGCTCGAGGAGCGCTCGGTAGTCCGGGATGGCGTCGGCGCCCTGGGGCACCAGTGCCTCGGCCTGGTCGATCAGCGCCTGCTTGGCCTGTTTGGCCTCACGATGCGCCGAATCGAGATCGGCGAAGAACGCCTTGCGGTTCTGCTCGATCGTGGTGCGTGCACCACGGAAGCGGCGCCACAGCTCGTTCGCATCGTTCTTGGGCAGACGCGGGCCCTGCTGCTGGTGGTTCTGCCAGCGGGCGAAGAGGTCGTCGATCGCTGCGCTGGCCTGCTTCCACTGCGTCTTCGCCGGATCGACCGCCGCGAGCGCCTCCGCTTCGGCGACGATGGACTCGCGGTAGGCGAGCGCCTCCGACAGCGCGGCCTTCGACTCCGCCGCCTGCTGCTCGGTGAGGTCCTCGACCGAGCCGCTCAGTGCGTCCACGCGGGCCTGCAACGCCTCAAGGTCGCCGACGGCGTTCGCCTGCGCGACGGCCGCGGACAGCGACTGTACGGTGCGTGCGACGTCCCCGGCGGGGGCGCCCCGCTTGGCGCGCTGCTCGAGCAGGGAGACCTGCCCGGCGAGCTCCGTGTACTTGCGCTCGTAGTAGGCAAGCGCCTCCTCGGGAGTCGCATCGGGGTACTGGCCGACCTCGCGCTCCCCGTCGCCGACGCGGACGTAGACCGTCCCGTCGTCGCCGACCCGTCCCCACGGCTGCTGGTCACTCATCGCTCGGAGCCTCACCTTGCTGTTCGATGTCGTGCTTCTCGGTGCCCGTCGCGTCGTCGGCCAAAGGGGCTCGACGGCCGGAGGGCCGAAGACCGCGCTCGGCCGCGAACGAGCAGTGACGACAAGCCTATTGCACTCCCCGCGCGGGCGGACCGTGCCGGTGTCGCGGGTGCCGCTCCTGGCGAGTGCAGTTACTGGACGGAGACGGAGCTGATGATCACCGGCTCGGCGGGAGCGCCGTCGCCCGAGCCGTCGACCGTGCCCTTCGCGACGACATCGCTCACCAGCGCGTCCAGGCCCGAGGTCACCTGCCCGAGGACGGTGTAACCGCCGGCGGCGTCGGAGGGGAGGGTCGTGTCCTGGTAGACGACGAAAAACTGGCTGCCCTGGCTATAGCCGTTGCCACCCTGACGGGCCATCGCGATGGTCCCGGCCGGGTAGACGCCGTCCGCGGGGGCGTTCTCTACGGGCCCATAGCTGTAGCCGGGGCCGCCGGTCCCGTCTCCGTCCGGGTCGCCGCACTGGAGGACGTAGAGGCCTTCTGTGGTGAGGCGGTGGCAGGAGACACCGTCGTAGAAGCCGGACTGGGTGAGGGAGATGAAGGAGGAGACGGCCTGCGGTGCCGCCGCGCCCGCGAGAGTGATGCCGAGCGGATCCTCGTTGATCGAGAGCGTGCCGGTCCAGTCGCGGCCCTCCGCGATGTCGGAGGAGGGGACATCGCCGGTGTTCTCGCCCGTGGCGGCGGGCGTCGGCGTCAAAGCGGGCGTCGGCCCGGCGACCGGCGCGCCGGGGCCGCTGGAGAAGTAGAGGAGCTGGGCGACGACGGCGAGCCCGATCACGACGACAGCGGCGAGCGCCGCGATCACGTTGTCGCGCACGCGCCGTTTTTGCCTCGAGCGGTGGAGACTCTGACGGGCCTGATAGCCCCGGAGCCGGGTGCGCGCCTCGCGGTCGTTCGACTTGCCCTGGGCCACATGTTCCTCCGACATTCTCGCCCGCGCGGCTTCGGCGCGGTGGCCCGCGCACGCAGGCCGGGTCGAGCCTACGAGAAGTGCCGGAGACGCGACAAACGCGGCTCCGTCTGGGGGTCCGTCCGGTGGTCTGGGGGTCCGTCCGATGGAGGGGCGGACGGATCCTCTGTCGGAGGCCGTCGATACGCTGAGTGCATGACCACGCAGCAGGCCGGGCTCCGCTCCGGGGCGACTCCGCTCGCCGTGCGGATGCGGCCGCGCAGCCTCGAGGAGGTCGCGGGGCAGCGCCACCTCCTCACGCCCGGCTCGCCCCTGGTCGCCCTCGCCGCCGACACGACCGGCGAGCGGGGAGCGGTCTCCGTGATCCTGTGGGGGCCGCCCGGCACAGGCAAGACGACTCTCGCGCAGGCGGTGGCCCACTCCAGCGGCCGGCGCTTCGTCGAACTCTCCGCCGTCACTGCCGGTGTCAAGGATGTGCGGCAGGTGATGGAAGAGGCGCTCTCCACCCGCGACCTCTACGGCACGTCGACCGTGCTGTTCCTCGACGAGATCCATCGTTTCACCAAGGCGCAGCAGGACGCGCTACTGCCCGGGGTCGAGAACGGCTGGGTGATCCTGATCGCGGCAACGACCGAGAACCCATCGTTCTCGGTGATCGCACCGCTGCTCTCGCGGTCGCTCCTGCTGACGCTCGAGCCGCTGAGCGATGACGACTTGGGTGTGCTTGTCGACCGCGCGCTGCACGACGAGCGCGGGCTGCGCGACTCCGTGGTGCTCGACGAGGAGGCCCGTGCGAGCATCGTGCGCCTCGCCTCGGGGGACGCCCGGCGGGCGCTGACGGCGCTCGAGGCCGCGGCCACGTCGGCCCGCTCGGAGGCGCGCGAGGCCGACCGCCTCGCGCGGGCGTCCGCCGTGGAGGACGACGAGGACGACGAGGACGCCGCCGCGTCCACCGCCGCAGAGGAGACCGCGCTGCCCGTCATCACCACGGAGGTGGTCGCGCGTGCGGTGGACCGTGCTCTCCTGCGTTACGACCGCAACGGCGACGAGCACTACGACGTCATCAGCGCCTTCATCAAGTCGATCCGCGGCTCGGACGTCGACGCTGCGCTGCACTACCTGGCGCGGATGATCGAGGCGGGGGAGGACCCGCGCTTCATCGCCCGCCGGATCATCGTCTCCGCCTCCGAGGACATCGGCATGGCCGACCCGCAGGCCCTCGTCGTCGCGATCGCCGCGGCCGACGCCGTGCAGTTCATCGGCATGCCCGAGGGGCGCATCCCGCTCGCGCAGGCAGTGGTGCACCTGGCGACGGCCCCGAAGTCGAACGCCGCCTACTCCGCCATCGACTCCGCCATCGCCGACGTCCGTGCGGGCAAAGCGGGGCGCGTGCCGGCGCATCTGCGCGACGCGCACTACCCCGGTGCCAAGCGCTTAGGTCACGGCAAGGGCTACCGTTATCCGCACGATGCCGACCTCGGCGTGCTCGAGCAGCAGTACCTGCCGGACGCGCTCCAAGGCGCACGCTACTACCGGCCCACCGAGCACGGGAACGAGCGGGACGTCTCGGCGCGATTGGCCAAGCTGCTGCGCATCATCCGCGGCGGCCGGGGCTGACCGAGCTTCGGCACCGGCGCAGATGCTCCCGGCCTGATAGTCTTACGAGGTTGCCCACCGCTCTGTAGCCGAGCGGAGCAGCGCATCCCTCTGAATCGCGCAGCCCGCCACCGCGGTCACCCTTCCTCCGCACCCGCGGAGGACACGACCGCGGCGTCCGCCCTCCTTCCGGAGTCGGCGGCCGAGAGCTGCGACCGAACCTCTCAGACCTTGGAAGGACCACAGTGTCGACCACGTCCCGTACCCGCTCGAAGACGCGCCTCTCGCGCGCCCTTGGCATCCCTTTGACCCCGAAGGCCGCCCGCTACCTCGAGAAGCGTCCCTACGCTCCCGGTGAGCACGGCCGCTCGAAGCGCAAGGCCGACTCCGACTACGCGGTCCGCCTGCGAGAAAAGCAGCGTCTGCGTGCCCAGTACGGCATCCGCGAGAAGCAGCTCCGCATTGCCTTCCAGGAGGCGCGCCGCACCCAGGGCCTGACCGGTGAGAACCTGGTCGAGCTCCTCGAGATGCGTCTCGACGCCCTCGTCCTGCGCTCGGGCTTCGCTCGCACCACCGCGCAGGCCCGCCAGTTCGTCACCCACCGCCACATCATGGTGGACGGCAAGACGGTCGACCGCCCCTCCTTCCGCGTGAAGCCGGGCCAGGTCATCCACGTCAAGACCCGCTCGGAGGGCACCGAGCCCTTCCAGGTCGCCGCCGCCGGTGGACACGTCGACGTTCTCCCCAAGACCCCGGGCTACCTCGAGGTCGAGATCGACAAGCTGCAGGCGACGCTCCTGCGTCGGCCGAAGCGCGCCGAGGTCCCCGTGACCTGCGAAGTGCAGCTCGTCGTCGAGTACTACGCGGCCCGCTGAGTCCAGCCCCGCGCGAGAAAGGCCCCGGTGTCCGCGCCGGGGCCTTTCCTGTTCTCATGGATGCGCGTGTGCGATGTGCAGGAGCCGGTGCGATCTGCAGGCGATTCCCCACCCTCCAGCTCCGACCGGTAGGCACGACGGTTGATTCCTCAAGGATTGAACCTCGAGTGTCCCCGTACGACGGGCTGCGCCGAGGATGCGTGACAGCGGTCGCTTTCACTCCGGAAGGGAGCCATCAGCCACCGGCAGGTCGGCTCAGCGGAATATGTCGCGGCGACTCGGTCATCGGGGCGGTGCGATGACGTAATTGGAACCGAGCTGAGCAAAGACCTCCTCGATCGGGAGGTACTGCATGAGGTTCGCGTAGTCCCAGAGGCCCGCCTGCTGGATGATGCCGTACAGCCGTCCGTCCTCGCTGATCACGGGCCCCCCGGAATCACCGTGGTCGAGCCCTTGAGCGTTTGTCGATCGGGCCATGACTCCCTCATTGCCTTTCCACGGCGCAGGCCGATTCGGCTCCGACACCCAGTTGCAGTTCATTCCGGTCTCCTGTCCACTCGTGCAGAAGCGTTCCCCCGGTGCCGGAGTGCCCGGCGGTCTCATGCGCACTGCTCGTTCTCCGCCTCTCGTGCTCATGATGAGCATGCCCGCAGCTCGCGGCTCTACCGCGCTCCCGGCGAAACACGATTGGATGGATCCGAAGCATGTCCTCGGCGCCGGAGACGTGTAGGGCGGAATCACGGCGAGTTCGACGTCGTTGGTCGCAGACTGCCACACGACGCTTCCTACTTTCTTGTAGTTCAGGCCGACACTGGAATCGATGCCGGGAGCGCAGTGCTTGGCTAAGAGGACGTACCGTGTCGCAGCTACATACGGAGAGACCAGAGAGCCCGGCCCTCTGCGCGAGAGTACTGCGCCGACCGTGCAGTAGCTCCCATCGGGCATCGTCATCGCGGTTCCGGCGACGATGGGGAAGCGGGCTCTCGGGGCATCCTCTGCGCTCGCAGGGGCCGCGGAGCCGACGAGCGCGGCAGCAGCCAGAAAGATGCTCAGCACGCAGAGAGCCTTCCTCCGCGTGCGATCGGCGCGTTGAGATTTCATTGCTTCACCTTTCATGGACAAGAACCGCTGCTGCGCCTCAGCGAGAAAGAGGCCTGGCGTCGGTCATCGTGGGTGACGTCTCACTAGTCGGGATCGCGCTCGGCCGCATACGATCGACTATCCGGAGACAGGCCGGGCGAATCTCCGGCCGCGATGACTGTAGCCCGATCCCTTCTCGCCCTCGATCCTCGTCTCGTGAGTGTTCTCGCACTCTTCAACACTTGTCGATAGTTTCTTGCCTCACCATCGGGTACAGAAGATCCTCCGTGGAGGCACGAGAATGACGATGTCGCGACTTGACCGCGTCGCGGGCAGACTTCGGGTCACGTCAGGGGTCAGCTCCACCATTTCGTCGAGGGGTACTCGACTATCTTCGTCGCGCCGAGCGCGGCGGGCAGCGACGCAGCTCGCGCGTCGCATCGCCGGTCCGCGCGGCCGTTCGCCGCCCGGCTCAGACTCCGTCTGCACCCGCTTCCTACGCCCCGCTTCCTTCGGTTCGCCTGCAGGGTGCTTGCCATCGCCTCCGCCGACAGGCAAGCCCGCGAACTCGGCCATCGCCACTCCGTGCAATCGGCAGGACCCCGTGCGATCTACAGGGGGATCAGTGGATGGGAGCGCTCTCTTTCGCTGATGTGACTCAGGGATTCCGGACGAAGACCTCGATTGATATAGTCGGTGACGTTGGCGGCCGCTTGTCGTCGGGTGCGGAAGTCAATCCAGTCGAGGCGTTCACTCTTCAGCTTCGAAAAGAATAATTCTGCTGCCGCATTGTCCCAGCACTGCATTCGGGCGCCCATCGAGCGACGTAGTTCGTTCGCTGCGCAGTAGCGTGCGAATCGTGTGGAACAGTAGTGGGTTCCGTGGTGGGTGTGGAAAATCGCGCCGGCGTGGATAATGCCCTTCTCGGAGGCGACTCGTTGAGCACGGATGACGAGATCGGCGCCCTGTTCATCGCCTCTTGCGAAACCCATAGGATTGGGCAAAAATCTTAGCGTGAACTACAAAAGCCTTGGTTGGAAGCATTGAGGCTTATGTACAAGTCCCTGGTGCGTTCCGCGAACAAGCCTCTGACCAAGGCTTTTGTGAAGTTCTAGCCGAATTTTGCATATGCCTCATTATGCGGTTTCCTGGATCGGAGTTTTGCATAAGCCTCCCAGCATCGATTATTACGTGACTCGCTGAAACCAACTCCGCAGAGAAAGGCCGCGGTGCTCGCACCGGGGCCTTTCTCGTTCTCCTGGGTGCGCGGGTGCGATTTGCAGGGGATCTCGATGTCCCGCCCTCCGGCTCGCGGTGGAATGCGGGATCCGCCCGCGTTGCCCGGCAGATCGCACAGGCTCCTGCGAATCGCACATTCCCCTGCGAATCACACATTCCCCTGCGAATCGCACAGGGTCCTGCGAATCGCACCTGGTCCTGCAGATCGCACGTAGTTCTGCGAATCGCGAGCACTGCTGCGTATTGCCCGCGCGGGCCGTCCCTCGGCTCGGCTCGCGTCCGTCCGCTCCGCGCCCGTCGGTAGGCTGGAGTGTCGCGCTGGGCGGCATCGAACGGAGGTCACCGTGACCGGTGGAGACATCGCAGGGCTCATCGCCGCGGGGGTGTTCGCGATATTGGTCGCGGTCGCCGCGATCCCGCTCTGGAAGCTGGGACGCGTCTTCGACAGCACGAGCGTCGCCATCAAGCAGGCGAGCGACGGGCTGACGCCTATCCTCGACGAGTCCGCGTCCACCCTGCGCGAGGCCAACCACCAGCTCGCCCGGGTCGACACGATCACCAAGGACGTCGCTGAGGTCACCGGCAATGTGAACGCACTTGTCGCTCTCACCGCCGCGACTGTCGGCGGTCCGCTGATCAAGCTCGCCGGCTTCACCGCCGGAGTCCGGGCGGTGCTCGTCGCCGGGCGGACCGCGGACAAGGTCGAAGCGGTGGCCGGTCGCACTGCCGCCAAGCGTTCGAAGCGGGCGCGCTCGAAGTAGAACCGCTCCCGCGCCTTAGAATCGAACGGGCCAGAACCGAACGGGCCCACAATCGAACGAGCCAAAATCGAACGGGTCGCCGCGCCCGCCCATCGCCGTGGAAGGACATCCCGTGAAGAACATCCTCCTGATCGTCATCGGGATCGGCCTCGGATTCGCGGTCGCTCACCGGGTCTCGCGCACCGACGCGGGATCTCGCCTCTTCGCCGACCTCAACCGCACCGCGAAGGAGCTCGGTGAGGCCCTCTCCGAGGGGTACCACCAGCGCGAAGCCGAACTCAAGGCCGCCATCGGCGAAGGCTGACGCCCCGCCGCCCGACATCCGCGTCGTCACCGACCGAACCGTAACGGAACCCATGCAGACCGCAGACATCCGCAACCGCTGGCTCGACTTCTTTGCGAGCCGCGGCCATACCGTGGTCCCCTCCGCGTCCCTCGTGAGCGAGGATCCGAGCCTCCTCTTCACCGTCGCCGGCATGGTGCCGTTCGTGCCCTACCTCACCGGAGTGGTCCCCGCGCCGTATCCGCGCGCGACCAGCGTGCAGAAGTGCATCCGCACCAACGACATCGAGGAGGTCGGCAAGACCCCCCGCCACGGCACGTTCTTCCAGATGAACGGCAACTTCTCCTTCGGCGACTACTTCAAGGAGGGCGCGATCGGCTACGCCTGGGAGTTGCTCACCGGCGCCGAGAGCGACGGGGGACTCGGCTTCGACGAGAAGGACCTGTGGGTCACCGTCTATAAGGACGACGACGAGGCGATCGCACTGTGGAAGTCGATCGCAGGTCTTCCCGACGAGCGCATTCAGCGCCTGGAGAAGGACACCAACTACTGGTCGACCGGTCAGCCCGGCCCGGCAGGACCCTGTTCCGAGATCTTCTTCGACCGCGGACCCGCCTACGGCATCGACGGCGGTCCGGTGACGGACGATGACCGCTATGTCGAGATCTGGAACCTCGTCTTCATGCAGTACCTCCGCGGCGAGGGCACGAGCAAGGTCGACTTCGACATCCTCGGCGAACTGCCGCGCAAGAACATCGACACCGGCATGGGCCTGGAGCGGGTCGCGTTCCTCAAGCAGGGCGTCGAGAACATGTACGAGATCGACCAGGTCCGCCCGGTCCTCGACCGCGCTGCGGAGCTTTCCGGCCGACGTTACGGGGCGATCCACGAGGACGACGTGCGGATGCGCGTCATCGCCGACCATGTGCGCTCCTCGCTCATGCTGCTCTCGGACGGGGTAACGCCCTCGAACGAGGGGCGCGGCTACATCCTCCGGCGCCTGATGCGCCGCACTGTGCGCGCCATGCGCCTGCTCGGAGTGGACGCCGCGACGTTCCCCGTGCTCTTCACCGCCTCGCGCGACGCGATGGCTGCGGCGTACCCCGAGGTCTCCTCCGAGTTCGAGCGCCTGTCGAGCAGCGCGTACGGCGAGGAGGAGGCGTTCCTGCGGACCCTCGCCGCCGGCACTGAGATCCTCGACCTCGCGGTGCTGAAGACCAAGAAGGCTGAGTCACCGATCCTGCCGGGAGACACCGCGTTCCTCCTGCACGACACGTTCGGTTTCCCCATCGACCTGACCCTCGAGATCGCCGAGGAGTCCGGCCTGTCGGTCGACCGAGAGGCGTTCGACTCCCTGATGAGTACGCAGCGCTCCCGCGCGAAGGCCGACGCGAAGTCGAAGAAGTCCGCGCTGGCCGACCTCTCGGTCTACACCGACTTTCGTGCTCACGGCGAGACGCTCTTCACCGGTTATGACGTGCTCGACACGGAGTCGCGCATCCTCGGCCTCATCGTCGGCGGGCACTCCGTGACGAAGGCCGTGGCCGGCGACATCGCCGAGGTGATCCTCGAGGCCACGTCCCTCTATGCGGAGTCGGGCGGCCAGGAGGCCGACGCGGGCCGGATCGTCGGCTCCGGCTTCGACCTCGAAGTCCTCGACGTGCAAAAGCCGGTGAAAGGCCTAATCAGCCATAAGGTTCAGGTCGCCAGTGGCGAGGTCGGAGTGGGGGACGCCGCCACCTCCGTCGTCGACCGCGACTGGCGTCGGGGAGCCACGCAGGCCCACTCCGGCACGCACCTCATCCATGCCGCGCTCCGCCAGGTGCTCGGGCCGCAGGCGCACCAGTCCGGCTCGTACAACAAGGCCGGCTACCTGCGCCTGGACTTTTCGTGGAACCAGGCGCTCTCGCTCGAGACGCGCAGCGAGATCGAGGAGATCGCCAATACGGCGATCCGGGACAATCTCGAGGTGGTCACGCGCGAGCTGCCGATCGACGAGGCGAAGGCGCTCGGAGCGATGGCGCTCTTCGGCGAGAAGTACGGCGATGTCGTGCGGGTCGTCGACATCGGCGGGCCCTGGTCGCGCGAGCTCTGCGCGGGTACGCACGTCGGACGCTCCTCCGAGGTCGGCGTGATCAGCCTGGTCAGCGAGTCCTCGGTCGGGTCGACGAACCGCCGCGTGGAGTCGCTGGTGGGCCGGGAGGCCTTCCAGGAGCTCGCCGCCGAGCGGGCGCTTGTCAGCACGATCTCCTCGTCGCTGAAGACGCCGCGCGAGCAGCTGCCCGAGCGGATCGGCGAACTGGTGGCGAGCCTCAAGGCCGCCGAGAAGCGCATCGCCGCCTTCGAGGCCAAGGCTCTCGCCGACCGGGTCCCCGCCCTTGCGGCCACCCGGCGCACGGTGGGCGGCATGACCGTCGTCGCCGAGCACATTGGTACCGCGGCATCGACCGATGAGCTGCGCTCGCTGGTCGCCTCCGTCCGCGAGCGGCTCGGCCAGGAGCCGGCCGTCGTCGCAGTGGCCGCCGACGTCTCGGGTAAGCCCGCCATGATCGTCGCCACCAACCAGGCCGCGCGCGACCAGGGACGCCGCGCGGGTGCGCTCGCGAGGCGTGCCGCCGGGATCCTCGGCGGTGGCGGAGGCGGCAAGGACGACCTCGCGCAGGGCGGCGGCTCGGACGTCTCCGCGATCGCCGCGGCGCTCGAGGCCGTCGTGCAGGAAGCGACCAGCTGAATGGTGCGGTTCGGCGTCCGGCTCGGCATTGATGTGGGCAGTTCCCGCATCGGGGTCGCGCGCTGCGACGCTGACGGGCTTCTCGCGGTGCCGGTGGAGACGGTCGCGCGGTCTAGCGTTGACAGCGGATCCACGGATGTCGCCAGGATCGCCCGTCTCGCCGCCGAGTACGATGCCCAGGCGATCATCGTCGGACTGCCGCTGTCGCTGTCGGGGGCCGAGACGGCCTCGACGGAGGACGCCCGCGGATTCGCTCGACGACTCGCTGAAGCGGTTCCGACTGCGGCGGTGCGCCTCATCGACGAGCGGCTGTCGACCGTGACCGCCCAGAGCGCCCTGCACCGCTCCGGACGCACTACCCGCGGCTCCCGTGCCGTGATCGATCAGGTCGCCGCCGTGGTGATCCTGCAGCACGCCATCGATTCCGAGCGCTCGGCCGGCACCCCGGCCGGAGTCCCGCTCGAACCGAACGAAGGACCTCCTCGTGACCGACATTCCCCCGAGCCGCCGCGACGCCCGCGCCGCCGAGTCAGCGAAGTCGACTCCGCCCGCCTCGACCCCGGAGCAGGGAGCCGCGCTGGCTGAGGCGCACGACCCGCTGGGCCGCCTCTTCACCGGGCCCGATGTGTCCGTGCCCCGTGGCCGCGATGATGCCGCCACGTTCGATCCGAGCGCGCGCCCGAAGCGGCGCCGCTCCTCCCGTGCGACGGGCGGCGCGAGGAAGCGTCGCAACCGCCGCGGGCTCATCGGTGGCCTGCTCGCCTTCGGCGTCTTCGCGGCCCTCGTCGCGATCGCCGTCACCATCTTCCTCGAGCCCGTGCGCGGCCTCTTCGCCGAGGCCGAGGCCACCGACTACACCGGCACCGGGTCCAGCGAGGTGCTCTTCACGATCCATCAGGGCGACGGCGGCAGCGACATCGCGAACAACCTGGTATCGGACGGCGTCATCAAGTCCTACGCCCCGTTCTACAGGCTGCTCCTCGCGCAGAGCCCGGAGCCGCTCTTCCAGCCCGGCGCCTATTCGTTGAAGGCCGAGATGAGCGCCAAGGCCGCCCTGTCGGCGCTGCTCGACTCGGCCTCGACGCGCCTGGCGAACACCTTCGTCATCCCGGAGGGCACGACACTGAAGGCGGCGCTTTCGCTGATCGCGGACGGCACGGGAGTCGCCCTGACCGACCTCGAAGCAGCGGCCGCGAACTGGGGTTCGTTCGGGCTCCCCGCGGGAGCGACGAGCCTCGAGGGCTTCCTGTTCCCCGCGACCTACGACATTGATCCGTCGACGCCGGCCCACGACATCCTGAAGACGCTCGTCGACCGGATGTACCAGTCGCTCGACCGGGCCGGCGTGCCTGTCGACGACCGCTACCGCGTCGTGGTGTTCGCTTCACTCGTGCAGCGCGAGGCGCGCGTGGCCGAGGACTTCCCGAAGGTCGCCCGGGTGTTCCAGAACCGCCTCGATCAGGGGTGGCGCCTGCAGTCGGACGCCACCGTCGCCTACGGGACGGGTGCAACCGACCGCGTCTCCACGACCGACGCCGAGCGCAACGACGTCGGCAACGCCTACAACACCTATCAGCGCGACGGACTGCCGCCGGCGCCGATCTCCAACCCCGGCGATGTCGCGATCAATGCGGTGATGCACCCGGCGGACGGCACCTGGCTGTACTTCGTCACGGTCAACCTCCAGACGGGCGAGACTGCCTACTCCACCACCGACGCCGAACACGCCGCGGCCGTCGCCCAGTGGCAGGCCTGGATGCGCGACCACCCGGAGTATCAGTGACGCGCGCCGGGTACCGCCTGGCGGTCCTCGGCTCGCCGATCGCGCACTCGAGGTCACCGGCGCTGCATGCCGCCGCCTACCGGGTGCTCGGACTCGACTGGAGCTACACGGCCGTCGAGACGACGGAGGCGACGCTCGCCGATGTCGTCACCGGCGGCTCCTGGCACGGCCTCTCGCTGACGATGCCGCTGAAGCATGCGGTGCGACCGCTGCTGACGGAGGAGGACGCGGTCGCGACGACCACCGGTGCCGTCAACACGGTGCTCATCGACCGCTGCGGTCCCGTGCCGCTCCTGCGCGGCTTCAACACCGACGTGACGGGAATCGTTCGTGCCCTGGACGAGGCCGGAGCGGCCCGGGCGGAGCGGGTCCAGATCCTCGGCGGTGGAGCGACCGCCGCCTCCGCCCTGGTCGCGGCGGTGGAGCGGGGAGCGGACCGCGTCGAGGTCGTGCTGCGGACACCCGCCAAAGCTGCGACGCTGGCTCGGATCGCCGGTGAACTCGGCGTCGACTTCGTCGTCCGCTCCTTCGACGACTGGTCGGCGAATGCCCCGCTGGTGATCTCGACTCTGCCAGGCGGAGCCGCGGACAGCCTCGACGTCCCCGACACGGTGGTCGCGGGCTCGACGCTCTTCGACGTCGCCTACTCCCCGTGGCCCAGCGAGCTCGCCCGCCGCTGGGACGCGGCCGGCTCGCCCGTGGTGTCGGGCCTGGGAATGCTGCTGCACCAGGCGCTCGTGCAGGTGCGCATCTTCGTCGCCGGTGATCCCGCTGTGCCGCTCGAGCGTGAGGACGAGGTGCTCGCAGCACTCCGCCTGGCCGTCTCGGCGGGTCCGGTGCCCTGAGTGAATGTGCGAGAATCGGAGGATGCTCCGTTGGCTCACGGCCGGGGAATCCCACGGTCCCGAACTCGTCGCCGTCCTCGAAGGACTGCCGACGGGTGTCCCCGTCACCCTTGACCACATCCGCGCCGATCTGGCCCGCCGGAAGCTCGGCTACGGCCGCGGCGCGCGGATGAGCTTTGAGCAGGACGAGCTCACGATCTCCTCCGGTGTTCGCCACGGCGCGACGATGGGCAGCCCCATCGCCCTGCGCATCGGCAACACCGAGTGGCCGCGCTGGGAGGACGTGATGTCGGCCGAGCCCCGTGACCCCGAGACTCTGCCCAAGGGCCGCGGGGCCCCGCTCACCCGCCCCCGTCCCGGCCACGCCGATCTGGTGGGTATGCAGAAGTACGCCTTATCGGAGTCGCGCAATGTCCTCGAGCGCGCCTCCGCTCGCGAGACCGCGGCCCGCGTCGCGCTCGGCGCCATCGCCCGCCGCTTCCTCGGCGAGCTGGGCATCACCCTCGTCAGCCACACCCTCGCCATCGGGCCGGTCCGCGTGCCCGAGGGCTCGCCCCTGCCGACACCGGCCGACGTCGACGCTCTCGATGCCGACCCCTTGCGCTGTCACGACGCCGCGACCAGCGCGCTCATGGTGGCCGAGGTGGATCGCGCGCACGAAGACGGGGACACCCTCGGCGGAGTGGTCGAGGTGCTCGCCTACGACCTGCCGCCCGGCCTCGGTTCCTACGTGCACTGGGACCGTCGGCTCGACGCGCAGCTCGCCGCGGCTGTGATGGGTATCCAGGCGATCAAGGGTGTGGAGGTCGGTGACGGCTTCGTGACCGCCACCCGCCGCGGATCCGAGGCGCACGACGAGCTCTTTCAGACGGCCGACGGCATCTCTCGCTCCAGCGATCGCGCAGGCGGCACCGAGGGCGGGATGAGCACCGGCACCGTGCTGCGGGTCCGCGCCGGCATGAAGCCGATCTCGACCGTGCCGCACGCCCTGCGCACCGTCGACGTCGCTACCGGGGAGTCCGCGGGAGCCCACCACCAGCGCTCCGACGTCTGCGCGGTACCGGCGTCCGGCGTGGTCGCCGAGGCCATGATCGCCCTGGTGCTCGCGAATGCGGTGCTCGAGAAGTTCGGCGGAGACAGCGTCACCGAGACCCGCCGCAATCTGCAGGGCTACCTCGCCGCCATCCCCGACCAGCTCCGCACAGCCTCCTCCAGCGATCCGGCGCTCGGGCTCGTCTGATGGTCCGGCCCCTGGTGGTCCGTTGATGGCGGGTCACGATACGGGCGCGGCCCGAGCTCGCGTCGTCCTGATCGGCCCGATGGGCGCGGGTAAGACGACGATCGGCAAGCGGGTCGCTACGGCGCTCAGCGCCGGATTCGTCGACTCCGACGCGGAGTTCGTTCGCAGCCACGGTCCGATCACCCAATACTTCGACTCCCACGGCGAGGCCGCGTTCCGTCGCGAAGAGCGGAAGATCGTCGAACGTGCCGTCCGCCGCGACGTGGTGCTGAGCCTGGGCGGGGGAGCGGTGATCGACCTCGACACGCGCGCGGACCTCGCCGAGGTGCCCGTCGTGCTCCTGACCACCACGGCCGAGGCTGTCCGCGACCGCTTCGGCTCCGGCTCCCGCCCGCTGGTGCGCGGGGGAGTCGACGACTGGGTCCGCATCTTCGAGGAGCGGCGTCCGGTCTACGAGGCCCTCGCCGACCGTGTGGTCGACTCCTCCCGGCGGCCGATCACCCTGATCGCCGCCGAGATCGCGGAGTGGCTGCGCGCATCGCATCCCTCCGGAACCCCTGCACCATCAAGACCGGCGGCCTCCAGCCGCCCGAGCGGAAGACAGTCATGAACGACGGCACCACCGCCCTCAGCGTCACCGGCGAGAACGGCTACGACATCCACGTCGGGCGCGGCCTCCTTGACGGCCTGGCCGACGCGATCGGCCCCCGGGCCGCGAAGGTGCTCATCGTGCACCCGCCGACCCTCGCGGTCCTCGCCGCCGAGATCCGTGAGAGTCTGCTCGAGCGCTACGAGGTGCTCCTCGCCGAGGTACCGGACGCCGAGGCTGCGAAGCGCGTCGAGGTCGCCGCGTTCTGCTGGCAGGTGATGGGCCAGTCCGACTTCACCCGTACCGACGTGGTCGTCGGCTTCGGCGGCGGGGCGATCACTGACCTGGCGGGCTTCGTCGCCGCGACCTGGCTCCGCGGAGTCGATGTCGTGCAGGTGCCGACCACAGTGCTCGGGATGGTCGATGCCGCCGTCGGCGGCAAGACTGGCATCAACACGGCCGAGGGCAAGAACCTGGTCGGCGCCTTCCACGCGCCGAGCGCCGTCGTCGCGGACCTCGACGTGCTGACCAGCCTTCCGCGCAATGAGGTGCTGGCCGGCTTCGGCGAGATCGTGAAGTGCGGGATGATCGCGGAGCCGCGCATCCTCGACATCATCGAGTCGGATATCGACCTGGCAACCGATCCGACGTCGGAGGAGTTCCGCAGCCTGGTCGAACTGTCGATCGGGATCAAGGCGCGCGTCGTCGGCGAGGACTTCACGGAGAAGGGTCTGCGCGAGATCCTGAATTACGGGCACACTCTCGGGCACGCGGTCGAGCACGCCGAGCGCTATCAGTGGCGCCACGGCGCGGCCGTCTCCGTCGGGATGATGTTCGCCGCCGAGCTCTCCCGCCTGACCGGATCGCTGAACGATACCGTCGTCGACCGGCAGCGCAGCATCCTCGAGTCGCTGACGCTGCCGACGAGCTATCCGCTCGGCCGATGGGAGACGCTTCTCGCCGCCATGCAGCGCGACAAGAAGAGCCGCGCGGGCATGCTCCGCTTCGTGGTGCTCGACGGCCTTGCCCGGCCGAGCATTCTGCAGGGGCCGGAGACGTCGCTGCTGTTCGCGGCGTATCAGGAGATCGGGTCGTAGGCTCGCTTGCGCTCATAACGACAGGAGGCGATCCAGACCCCGACCCGACATCCTCATGAGGCGCGCGAGTTCGTGGATCCGGTCGAGGAGCAGGGCGGGAACTTTCGAGTAAGCCCGTCGTGCTCAGTGGTATTCTGCGGAGTCCAGATATGGATCAATAATCCAAAGATCCACTATCTTGTTTCCACGGAGCCCCCAAGCGCCTCCTTGGCAGAATCGGTACGCAGTCCTGCTTTCCTCAACATCTACTTGTGCAACTCTAGCAAGATTCTTTACGGAATCGTATTCTATGCAAAAATCGCCCGACCCGACTGATATGGACTCTGCGCGATAAGCCATCCCACCGGGGGGAATATCGTCCGTGTACAGGCTTCGATCAACCCATTCTGGCGGAGTGAGAACTCGTGATTTCCAGCGCGTGGCCGGCGCAAATCCGTCTATGTACTGCAACCGGCCGTCGGAGACATCAATCTCGATAGAAAGCATCTCAAAGGCTAGCATTCCCCCGCCGAATACATCTGGAGCGCGATCGAGGAAAATAAAAGAGTGCTCTGTCCTTAGGTAGACGAGCCTTCCTGCGGTTGGACCTGCGACCTCGCCAAGTCTTATCACAATAGCCTCACTTTCCGAACCAGTAATGGTAAATTATTTGCCTCTTCGTCCAAGACAAGTTCCCACCGGCCTTCGTGGCCATTCATTGTACCATTCGCTACGAATTTTCTAAGCCAAGTTTCGCGGTCCTGAACTTCTTCGCCGGTGTCTGCGATCAGCTGCATCATGAGTCGCGATTCGTTGTAAGGTCGCGCGAAGTCGCCATTGTTTTGCAGTTCCCGGGTATGTTTCTGAACCGTTTTGCTGAGCTTGTAGCTGTCGATGTCAGTCGGTCTGGCTGTTGGTTTGACGGCGTTGAGCGGTTCGCTCGGGGTGGTGATGTCTGGTGTGAGGGCGTCTGCTTCTTTGCCGAGGAGGTTTTTGCCGGCGCGTCCGGCTCCGGTGAGTCCGTGTCCGAGGAGTGGTCCGCTGGCTCCCATGGCGGCGCCGGTGAGTGCGCCGCCGCCGGAGGCTTGGAGGAAGCCGTCGAGGGTGTGGGGTCCGGGTGCGGTGGCGTAGGCGTAGGCGTCGCCTGCGGCGCCGGATGCGGCGCCGGAGGCTGCTTCGGAGGCGACGGCGGCTTTGAGGCCGTTGATTCCGGCGGCGCCCAGGCGGGCTGCCGTCATGCTGCTGCCGAGGCCTCCGGTGACGGCGGTGAGTGCGGTTTGTGCCCAGTTGACGGAGCCGGTGGTGGCTTTTTGGATGATGACGTCGATTCCGGCGCCGACCAGGGCGGCGCCGAGGGGGCCGCCGACCCCGGTGAACATCAGGGCGCCGCCAGCGAGAGCCATAGCGCCGCCGGCGATGTATTCCCAGTTGTGGGCGAACCAGTCGCCGGTTGCGGCGAGGGCCCCGTTGTTTCCGTCGCGGTAGGCCTGCAATTGCGCGTCGGTGATGGGGCTTAGACCTGTGGGGTCGAGTGCGTGGACGGGGTCGTTGCCGGCGAAGGAGTATGGGTTCCCGGACCAGGCCGCGCCCCAGGTGGGTGACAGGGGGTCGGTGGAGAGGAATCCGCGGGTGGTGGGGTCGTAGGCGCGGTGCCCCATCCATTCGAGTCCGGCGAAGGTGAGGGCACCGGCGGGGGTGAGGCCGATGCCGTCGGCGATGGGGGTGGCGGTGGTGGGGTTCCAGGGGTCGTGGGCGGTGGTGGAGCGTTCGGGGCGCCAGCCGGGGTCGCTCCAGTGGTCGCCGATGCCGGTGACGCCGCCCGGGGTGTGCAGGACGGGCGAGTCGCCGACGGCGAGCAGGTCGGGGGCGCCGCTCGCGTCGTCCCACCACACGTCGGTGCCGTCGACGGAAGCGAGGTCGCCGAGCACGTCCACCCAGACTGCGGTGGTGCGCGGCGCGGAGCCCGCCTGCGCGTGCGAGACCGACGCCAGGCTGCCCATCGCAGACCACGCGTAGCTGCGCTCCGAGCGCGAGTCCGACTGTCATGCTTTACGCAAGTCGATTGGCTATCTTGTATAGTCGGGTGCGCAAGAGGCTAAGATCATCGTTGAGTTCTCGAGGATAATTGCCATTGTTGTAGATAACGGCATCGCCAAAAGTTCCCATGCCGCCACACATGTGAATGATCTTCCGCGAAAGGTCGCTGATGTCTGTGGAATCGAGTGAGGCATCCAAATCATCGAGCAGAGAGTGCATCACGGCGGCCCATAAATTATCTTTGCCACTAATGAAGACTTCTTCCAAGGCCTTAAGTGTTTCGCGCAACATGTCGACGGTCATTTCAGCCCCCAATAGCCGAGAATTTTCACGTCGTCCATGAGCCATGGCTTAATGATGACGTGCTGTGTTGTTCCTCCCATGTAAAATCCTCCTTGGTTGGCTATTTCTCGGCAGGATGGTCTCCAATTGAATTCAAGCCTCCAGATATGCGCGTCCTTGACTGCTCTTAGTGGTCGAGCGTGCACCGGATCCAATGGTTGCCGAGGACACGCGGCGTTCACTCGCGTGCTAGGTCTTGCCATTCTCTGGGGTCGACCTTCAGGGCCACTCCTAGCAGCGCAACCTTGTCCACTATCCGTCCTGGCAGTGGTATCTCTAGTTCATCCAGTTCGTAGGCTATGTGTTCAAGGCAGACCTTGAACTCTCTGTGCGCCACATAATCACGAATGTATTTTTCCTGCTGAGGTTTTAGGTAGGTCTTTATCTCCTCTATTAACCACAGCAGTTCTCGCCTATAGTATTCATACATTGGGGCTTATGCAAAATACGATTGATCGAGATGGATTTGCGCGTGTCGGTCACGAATAACACCGGCTGATCCGCTTTGATTGAAGAGCAACGTCTAACAGAAACTCTTCGCAAAGGAACCAGCCGGTGCGCACGCGGTCTACTACGGGAATGACGGCCGAGCACTACGCGATCCTCGCCGAACGGATCGAGAACGAGTTCATGTGGCGTCGGCGGCGAGGACGTCCGCGCAGACTTTCCCTCGAGGGAGCATTGCGGGTCACTCTTCTCTATTATCGCCAGAATGTGACCGAGCAGTTGATCGCTGATGTGGTCGGTGTCAGTCAGTCGACCGTGTCGCGAACGATCGCGTCGGTTGAGGCGATGCTCAATGTCGTGATAGACGACGAGCAACCGGACGTCGAGGCCGCGCTCCGCGGGACAACGGCCGTCATCGACGGCACGCTCCTGCCGTGCTGGTCCTGGTCGGACGCGCCAGAGCTGTACTCCGGGAAACACATGACCACGGGGCACAACTGCCAGGTCCTCGCCGATCTCTCCGGTCGGTTGATCCACATTTCGGATCCGATCGCGGGCAAGCATCACGATGCCCACGCGTTTCGAGAAACCGGGTTGGCCGACACCGTTAACCTCTCGAACACGCTGGCCGACAAAGGCTACCAAGGCACCGGAATGGTCATACCAATAAAGAAGAGGCCAAGCGAAGAACATCTGCCAAATTACGCCAAACACCACAATCGCTTCGTGAACACCCACCGCTACGTGATCGAGAGAACAATTGCTAGCATCAAGACCTGGCGGATATTCCACACCGACTACCGGCGGCCACTGCGCACCTTCCGAGATGCCTTCAACGCCGTCCGCGGACTCATCTTTTTCACTCGGCAAAAAACCAATTTTGCATAAGCCTCACTCATACATTCATACATTCATACATTCATACATTCATACATTCATACATTCCTGCTTTCCCTTTTTGTCAATTGATCGGAAAGCTAGTAATCATGCCCTCTCCCGCCGGATCGACTAGTACACGAATATCTATTCCGTCTCTACGGCCTTCGATGCGGCATTATTTTCTTTCCCCCCGGATGCCTTAACTTTGCGGGCCGATCGTCCCGCAGAGAAACGGCCGTCGCTACACGATCTTTTGTTCCGGCGAGGCGTAGTGGAACCGCGTGCTGACTCGCGGTGAGGAGGAGCTCGAGTTCGCGGGTGATCTGTTGCTGTTGCTTTGCGCTCAGGCGTATATCTTCTATCTCGTAGCTGGTGACGCATAGAGTTTCGGTTCGAGGCCGTGTCGGCCCCATCTGTCCTGGACGCTAGCAAGGTCGTCGAACTCGGAGAAGAACGTCACGATCAACGGTACCGCTGGGCGATCCCTCGATCGACCTTCGGCGATTGGGTCGCCCCAGATCCGCCCGGCGGACTGAACGGATCCGGCAAGTACCTCTGTTTCGATCTCGGGTCGATCGCGTAGGAGATGCTCCGACTCCATGACGGCGAGGAAGATGCCTGACCCGACGTCCTCATGGCCGAGATGGCTGAGGCACTCAGCGAAGACTTTCGCATTGCCATCGAAGTAGTAAGGGAATTGCAGGGCGGCAGCGAATTCGTCGAAGACATGCGGGAGGTCGGGCATCGCTAGACCGCGCAGAAGACGGCTGGTAAATCCGCGGAGCTCGTAGTGCAAAACGAGATTGTCTGCCGCGTGAGGAGTGTCGCGGACCAGTCGGAGAGAAAGGCCGGGTGTCTCGGGAGTCTCCCATGAGAGTGCGGGAGGTGCTTGGATCATCCCGAGCGGGGTGAGCGGCGTCGATGCGTCGGCGGTCAGGCGGTTCCAGGTTGTCTCGGGGAGTTTTAATGCTTGAGTCAGGTCGATGATGAGGGCAAGGGCCCGGGCATCGACAGGTTGGCCGAGGTCGTTCAATCCGAGGGCGATTTGCTCGAGGCAGAGCCTGTACTGGTCATTGTCCAGAGAAACCCGGGCGGATCGAGCGCGCGCCAACGGCATCCGGTGCCCCGTGGCGGCGAGGACAAGTTCGAGATCTCGAGCGATCTGCTTCTGTTGCGCTACATTCACGAAATTGTCCTTTGTTCGTTGCTTTGACGGGCAGACGCAATTTGCGGCCGCGGACTTTTTGCGTAATTTACAGGTCGCACATCTTAAAGTTTGGGACTGGTGCCTGAATGAGGTCTACTTGCTCGTCTGACCATTTTTGTATTATTCCGTCATACTGTTCGAGAGGAGAGAAAAGAGTGACGATGAACGGTTTGGCGTTTCGATCCCACTCTTGAGATCCTGTTATTGGAGTCGACCATACCTCGCCGGCGAAACGTAAGCTGTTGGCCAAGAAGGCGAGGACGTCGGGTGGTGACTCTTTCAGTAGTACGTGCGCGTCTGTAATCGTAACGCAAACACCTTTGCCGACGTCCCGATCCCCGAGATCGCTCATGCATTCGTTAAAAGCGAATGGGTTGTAACCGAAGTAGTACGGAAACTGCATTCCGGCAGCGAATTCACTGTAGAGGGAGTCTTCGGTCGTCATCTTGTCACCTCGAAGTCTTTTCGAAAAGTAGCCTTCCTTTTTATGGTAGTCGGCCAACTGCTGAGCGGAGCGTGCGTCGGCATTAATAAAGTAGGCCTGGAGTCCCGGCTTAGGTTCTGAAGCCCAAGGTATTGAAGAACTCATCTGTCACTCTCTCATTAAGAAGAAGTTGTGGTAGTGATCTGGCGAGTAGTAAGTGCTACCGTCATCGCCGGTCACTACGCGGGGACTTGGTCGTCTCTGCCCTGGTATCTTCGGGTCTAACTCATACTCCTTATATTCTATTGGTGTGCCGTCGGCCGTCGACGTCGGGAGACGCGTATGGCCAGGTTTCGGATCGTTATTCCACCGCTGTCCTCCCTTAATGTTAGGGAATTTCTCACCGGTTGTGTCGAGTCGGTCCAGGAGTTGCGTTGGTTTCTCGGGTATCGGGCCATGGAGAACATCGGATCGAGGGGACCCGGGGCGCGGATCGAGTTTGCCGAGTGCCTCTCGGGCGTGCGTGAGGTCCGTTTCTAGGGCGCCTGCGGCGGCGCGTCCGGCTCCGGTGAGTCCGTGTCCGAGGAGTGGTCCGCTGGCTCCCATGGCGGCGCCGGTGAGTGCGCCGCCGCCGGAGGCTTGGAGGAAGCCGTCGAGGGTGTGGGGTCCGGGTGCGGTGGCGTAGGCGTAGGCGTCGCCTGCGGCGCCGGATGCGGCGCCGGAGGCTGCTTCGGAGGCGACGGCGGCTTTGAGGCCGTTGATTCCGGCGGCGCCCAGGCGGGCTGCCGTCATGCTGCTGCCGAGGCCTCCGGTGACGGCGGTGAGTGCGGTTTGTGCCCAGTTGACGGAGCCGGTGGTGGCTTTTTGGATGATGACGTCGATTCCGGCGCCGACCAGGGCGGCGCCGAGGGGGCCGCCGACCCCGGTGAACATCAGGGCGCCGCCAGCGAGAGCCATAGCGCCGCCGGCGATGTATTCCCAGTTGTGGGCGAACCAGTCGCCGGTTGCGGCGAGGGCCCCGTTGTTCCCGTCGCGGTAGGCCTGCAATTGCGCGTCGGTGATGGGGCTTAGACCTGTGGGGTCGAGTGCGTGGACGGGGTCGTTGCCGGCGAAGGAGTATGGGTTCCCGGACCAGGCCGCGCCCCAGGTGGGTGACAGGGGGTCGGTGGAGAGGAATCCGCGGGTGGTGGGGTCGTAGGCGCGGTGCCCCATCCATTCGAGTCCGGCGAAGGTGAGGGCACCGGCGGGGGTGAGGCCGACGCCGTCGGCGATGGGGGTGGCGGTGGTGGGGTTCCAGGGGTCGTGGGCGGTGGTGGAGCGTTCGGGGCGCCAGCCGGGGTCGCTCCAGTGGTCGCCGATGCCGGTGACGCCGCCCGGGGTGCGCAGGACGGGCGAGTCGCCGACGGCGAGCAGGTCGGGAGCGCCGCTTGAAAAACCGGACGCGGCGCCCGACGCGGCCTCGGTGGCGACCGCCGCTTTGAGGCCACTGATCCCGGCGATGCCCAGGTGCGCTGTCATATCGAGCGCGTGCTCGGAATCGTTGCTCGCGAAGGAGAAGGGGTTGCCGAACCAGTGCGCGCTCTACAGCGGTGGGATGGGCCCCGTCCAGAGGAAGCGCCGGGTCGCCTGGTCCTAGGCGCGTCGGCCGATCCACTTCAGACCGGCGGCCGAGCATCAAAAGCTGTCTCGGAAAAGTGGGTCGATGATCCACAGATCAGCGACAGCACTGCCCAGGAATCCGATGGCAGCACCCTCGCAGAACCGAATTGCGGTTCGGGAAGGTTCGACTCCTTCTCGTGCTACACGGAGGAGATTCTTGTCCGCATCGTATTCGGCGAAGAACTCGCCGTGCCCAGCCGAGAAGTCCTCTGCTGGATAGGCGACTCCGGCCATTGGTATTATATCCGAATATAAACTTCGGTCAAATAAATCCGGCATCGGAAGAGATTGAGGTACCCAACCTCCCATCGACAAAAACCCCTCAGGGTATTGCAGTTTTCCGTTGTCACCGTCTAATTCTAAAACGAGCGTGGAGAAAGCAAGCATTTTTCCTGCATCAAGCCGTCCTTGTCGATTCTCAAAGACCAAGTAGTGTCCGTCCCTTATGTAAGCGATCGAGCCGCTGATCGGCTTGCTAGTCGGTCCAATGGTAATCATTTTTTGGGCAGGCTCCTATATAGGTAGTGAACGACTTCCTTACTTTCTTTATCTAGCACCAATTCCCACATGCCTAAACTTCCATTCCAGCCCCCAGAAACAACAAATTTTGTTAGATATTGATTTCTGTCGGCCACTTCGGTGCCCCCGTCCACAATCTGTTGCATGACTAGTCTCAGTTCGTTGTACGGCCGAGCAAGGGCGCCATTATTCTGTAATTCTCGTGAGTGCTTAAGTACACCGTGGTGCAGCGTGTATTCGTAGAGATTGATCTCACTGTCAGGGACAGTTGAAATCGCACTGAGTGGTTCCTGGGGGGGAGTAGTTGTCTCCGGCGATGCTGCGCTGGCCGGTAGCTTATCTTTGAGTTTGGGAAATAGGCGGGATGTTGCTCTGGAGAGTCCTCCGCTGATGGTTCCGCCTGCGGCGCCGAGGGCTGCGCCGGTGAAGGCGCCGGCTGCGGTGGCTCCGATGAATTCTTCGGTGGTGTGGGGTCCGGGGCTGGTGGCGTAGGTGTAGGCGCTTCCTGCTCCGCCGCCGGAGGCGCCGGATGCGGCGCTGATGGCGATGGCGGCTTGGGCTCCTTCAATGCCGAGGGCGCCGAGGCGGGCGGCGGCGATGCCGCCGCCGACTCCGCCCGCTACGGCGGTGAGTGCGGTTTGTGCCCAGTTGACGGAGCCGGTGGTGGCTTTTTGGATGATGGTGTCGGCTCCGGCGCCGATCAGGCCCAGGCCGATGGGGCCGCCGATTCCCGTGTACATCAGGAGGCCGCCCGCGATGATCATCCCGGCGCCGGCGAAGTACTCCGCATTGTGGGCGAACCAGTCGCCGGCTGCGGCGAGGGCCCCGTTGTTTCCGTCGCGGTAGGCCTGCAATTGTGCGTCGGTGACCGGGCTTAAACCGTTGGTACGGAGAGGATCGTGTCGTTCGTCGCGAAGTGAGAGGGATCAGCGCTGAAGGTTATTTAGGCGATTATCGGGAGGGGAACGACCGAGAGCATGTAGAGGACGGCGTGGCCGTGAGCGCTGGCATTTTGTCATCCGGGCCATCGTGCTACACATCACCAGGTGTCTCTGAAGAGAGGATCAATGATCCAAAGGTCCGCGACGGCCTTTTCCTGGAAACCCAGTGCAGCGCCTTCGCAGAACTGGATGGCTGTTTGAGACGGTTTGACTCCTTCTCTCGTTAGACGGAGCAGATTTTTGTCGGCGTCGTATTCTGGAAAGAAGTCGCCGTGTCCTGCTGAAAAGTTTTCCGCTGGGTAGGCGGCACCGGTCATTGGTATGATGTCTGAATACAGGCGTCGGTCGATCAGATCCGGCTTGGTAAAAGATCGTGGCACCCACTCGTACATCGACAGAAATCCCTCGGGATATTGAAGTTTCCCGTCATCGCCGTCGATCTCGACGACGAGAGTGGAGAACTTCAGCATTGTCCCGGCGTCCAGGCCCCCTTGTCTATTCTCGAACACGAAGTGGAAACCGTCTCTAACGAAAGCCACTGTGCCGCTGATCGGCTCGCAAATTGGTCCAATATTGATCATCACTCGTCACTCTCATACATGAAATGCACAACTTGCTTCGTATTCTTGTCTAATTACTAGCTCCGATGTGCCTGAACTTTCATTCCATACGAAGATCTTTGTCGGGTGAGGTATTTATGAAGCACCGCTTCTTTGCCGTCGATGATCGCATATATGACGAATTTCGATTCATTGCATAGGCGAATGTCGGTACAAATGGGGTCTGCCGAGCTGCAGAGAGGTTGTTGTCTCGTCGGTCGACTGAAGTCTCTCGGTCCTTGAGCGGTCGGATAGCGCGAATACTGGCTTGTTTTTGCTGGCTTCTATGATGGATTTTGCTCATTCTGATCTCAGAAGTTGCTAGGATCTGGGGTCAAGGCCCATCGTTGTTCCGAGCGAGACTATTGTCTGAATAACATCGGACGGAAGCGGTCGGAATTTCTAGGCAAGAGTTAGTGCTATCTCGTACAGTTCGCCACGTAGTAGGTCAAGCTCCTCATTGAGGTCTCGAGGGTATGTCCCATTTGTGTAGATCAGAACGTCGTTGAAGGTTCCCATCCCGCCGTACATGTGGATAATCTCCCGCGCCAGACGACTGATGTCTGCTGGGGTCTGAGAACTTGCCAATTCGTCGACCCAGGCATGCATGATCCTGGTCCAGAAAGCACTTTCCGCACTAATGAAGACTCGCTCCAACGCCTCGAGCGTTTCTCGCAATGCTTCAACATTCATTTGAGTCCCCAATAGCCGAGAACTTCTACGCCATCTATGAACCAAGGTTTTATGATGACGTGCTGCGTCGTGCCTCCCATGTAGATTCCTCCTTGATTAGCTATTTCGCCTGAGTGGATTGTAGTCCCAGCAGGAAAACGGACGGCAAATCCGGCATCTAGGTCTGCCGATTCCCCTGTCGACCAGACGGGCGGCAGGGCTCGATCGATTCGAGATTGAAGCACGCTGAAAGGCGGAGTTTCGGTCCAATACTGCCCAAATGGTCCCTTTTCAAATGATCCGGCGCGGAAAAGTATAGTTGGCTCGGTTAATTGCGATGAGGTGTAGCGGGAGCCGACGAAGGTATCGGCGATAATCCGGGGCAATGGGGGTGCGGTGATGTCGAATGACGCCGCACTAGTGGGCAAGCGGGTGCCGAGCTTGGATGTTGCGCTGGAGAGTCCTCCGCCGATGGTTCCGCCTGCGGCGCCGAGGGCGGCGCCGGTGAAGGCGCCGGCTGCGGTGGCTCCGATGAAGTCCCCGGTGGTGTGGGGTCCGGGGCTGGTGGCGTAGGTGTAGGCGCTTCCTGCTCCGCCGCCGGAGGCGCCGGATGCGGCGCTGATGGCGATGGCGGCTTGGGCTCCTTCAATGCCGAGGGCGCCGAGGCGGGCGGCGGCGATGCCGCCGCCGACTCCGCCCGCTACGGCGGTGAGTGCGGTTTGCGCCCAGTTGACGGAGCCGGTGGTGGCTTTTTGGATGATGGTGTCGGCTCCGGCGCCGATCAGGCCCAGGCCGATGGGGCCGCCGATTCCCGTGTACATCAGGAGGCCGCCCGCGATGATCATCCCGGCGCCGGCGATGTATTCCCAGTTGTGGGCGAACCAGTCGCCGGTTGCGGCGAGGGCCCCGTTGTTTCCGTCGCGGTAGGCCTGCAATTGCGCGTCGGTGATGGGGCTTAGACCTGTGGGGTCGAGTGCGTGGACGGGGTCGTTGCCGGCGAAGGAGTATGGGTTCCCGGACCAGGCCGCGCCCCAGGTGGGTGGTAGGGGGTCGGTGGAGAGGAATCCGCGGGTGGTGGGGTCGTAGGCGCGGTGCCCCATCCATTCGAGTCCGGCGAAGGTGAGGGCGCCGGCGGGGGTGAGGCCGACGCCGTCGGCGATGGGGGTGGCGGCGGTGGGGTTCCACGGGTCGTGGGCGGTGGTGGAGCGTTCGGGGCGCCAGCCTGGGTCGTTCCAGTGGTCGCCGATGCCGGTGACGCCGCCCGGGGTGCGCAGGACGGGCGAGTCGCCGACGGCGAGCAGGTCGGGGGCGCCGCTCGCGTCGTCCCACCACACGTCGGTGCCGTCGACGGAAGCGAGGTCGCCGAGCACGTCCACCCAGACTGCGGTGGTGCGCGGCGCGGAGCCCGCCTGCGCGTGCGAGACCGACGCCAGGCTGCCCATCGCAGACCACGCGTAGCTGCGCTCCGTACCGTCGGAGGAGACCTCGCGGAGGCGACGACCGAGCCCGTCGTGCACGTACTCCACCCGGGAGCCGTCGCTCGACTCCGCCGCGGTCAGTTGGCCGCCCGCGTCGTAGTGTCGGGAGTGCACCATCCCGCCCACCCGCTCTCGGACGAGGCGTCCGGCCGCGTCGTAGCTCCACTCGCGGGCGTCCCCCGATTCGGGTATCGCTGCGATCAGCTGGTGCGCGTCGTCGTATCGGTAAGCGATGGAGCCATCCGGTCCGCTCACTGCGCTGAGACGTCCGTCCTCGTCGCGTTCCAGAACCGTGGTGGCGGGGCGACCGCCGCCGTAGTGGCGGTGCTCGACGAGCGCGCCGTCGCGGAAGACCCACTCCTGAGCGAGGGCGCCCGCGGAAGAGCGCACCAGGCGGCCGGAGCGGTCGTAGCCGAAGGTCGCATGGCCCAGGCCCGGATGCGCGACGGCGGTGACCAGCCCGCGGGCGTCGCGCTCGTATTCGGTGCGGCGACCGTCGGGATGCACGACGGCGCTGCGCGAGCCGTCGGCGTCGTACTCCCACGAGACTCCGCGGCCACCGCGGCGGCGCTCGATGAGCTGGCCGCGCCGGTTCCATCTCAGCTCGTGCTCGACCGGCCCCTCGGGGGCGGTGTGGTCGGTGATGCGGAGGGCGCGGCCACGGATGTCGCGGAGCGTCTCGGAGACGACGCGGCCGTCGATCATGAAGCTCTTCTCGCGGCCATCGGAGTCGTAGTGCCGCTCCCAGCGCGACCCGTCCCGATCCCGCTGCCAGATCTGACGGCCCGCGGCGTCATAGCCGGCGGTTGTCGAGCGGCCAAGCGGATCTATCACCTCGACTGCCCGATCGGAGGCATCGAAGCGCCGACGGATCACGCCCCCCATCGGGTCGGTGATGACGGTGTTGCGGCCGCGCTCGTCGTATTCGAAGCGGGTCACCCCGCCGAGCCCGTCGACTGCCTCGATCAGCTGACCCGCCGCGTCGTAGCGGAACCGTCGCCTGCCTGTCCACGGGTCGCTGACGCGGACCACCCGCCCGAGGGCGTCGTAGCTGAACCGGGCCGTCCCGAGGCCGGGGAGCGAGCGCCGGACGACGCGGCCGACGGCGTCGTACTCGATGCGCTCGACCTCGCCCGTGGGCAGCACGGTCCGCACGCGGCGCGAGTCGCGGTCGTATCCGATCTCGGTGCGGGCGCCGAACGGATCGACGACGGCGGACGGTCGACCGCAGTCGTCGTACTCGAAGACAGTCACGGCACCGGTGGGGGAGACGCGCTCGACGACTCTCCCGGCCGCGTCCCGGCGCAGAACCGTGACGGAGCCTTCGCCGTCGACCAGTTCGACCGGTCGTCCGCAGAGGTCGTAGGAGGCGAGCGCGACGGTCTCGTCCTGCTCCTCGACGCGGACGACGCGGCCGAGCGCATCGAAGCGGCTGAGCTGCTGCGCGCCGCCGTCGTCGATCCGGAGCGACTGCGGTTCGTGGTGGAGGCCGCGCCGGACGCCGGTGGGGTCGATGGTGGCTGTCAGGGCGCCGGTCGCGTTGTGCTCGCGGCGCCACACGCCTCCGCTGGGGTCGACCGTCTCGGTCAGTCGGGAGAGGGCGTCGTGGCCGAAATGCCAGGAGGAGCCGTCCGGCAGGATCGTCTCACTGACGTGGCCGACGTCGTCGAGGACGCGGGACACCGCTCGTCCCAGAGGATCGACGGTGGTGACGGGTGCGCCGTGCTCGCCGTGCTCGACGGTGGTGCGAGCGCCGAGCGGGTCGACGACGGCGATGCGGCGCCCGCCGGTGTCGTACTCGTAGCGCCAGGTCGCGCCGAGGGCGTCGCGCGTCGAGAGGAGCCGACCCGCCGGGTCGTAGCGGAAGCGGGTCACGGCTCCGGAGGGGGTGACCGCGGCGACGACCCGGCCCGCCTCGTCCCGCTCCAGCCGGGCGGTCCCGCCGTCGGCGTCCGTGGTGGCGATCAGGTCGCCGAACCGGTCGTAGCCGAAGCGGAGGCGCACGCCGACGGGATCGACGATCTCGGTGAGCAGTCCGTCGGTCCACTCCAGTGCCGTTCGTCCGCCCTCGGGATCAACGACGAGGCTCGGGTTCCGGTCGGCGTCGTCCGCGTAGTCGTAGTGCGTCACGGCGCCGGACTCCGCGACGACCGTCATCACGCGGTCGTGCTCGTCCCAGCCGACGGTGACGTCCGCGCCGGAGGGGGTCTTCGAGCGGAGGCGGTGACCGCGCGCATCGTAGGCGTGGACCGTCGTCGCCCCGTCGCGCTCGGTCGCGGAGACGAGGTTCCCGTGCCCGTCGAAGCTCATCGACTGCCGCCGACCCGCCGGGTCGAGTACTCCGACCAGGCGTCCACGAGCGTCGGCGACCCAGCTGTTCGCCCGCGTGCCGTCCTCGTCGGAGGCGACGGTGATCCGCCCGGGAAGGTACGCGAATCGGGTGGTGCGGCCGAACGGCGAGGTCTGGGCGACGACCCGGCGACGGGAGTCGTAGCGGTTGCGGACCTCAGCGACGCCGGCCGTGTCGGTCACGCTCTCGAGCAGGCCGGCCTCGCTCCAGCCGTACCGGCGGGTCCCGGCCGGGCCGGTCGCGGAGACCAGGAGCCCGCTCTCGTACTCGAAGTCGACCCGCCTCCCGTCCGACGCGCAAAGAGCGGCGATGCGCTCCTCGGCCCAGACCACGTCGATGCGTCGACCCCGCTCGTGCTGCAGGGCGCTGAGGCGGCCCTCGGCGTCGCGTTCGCCGCTCACCCGCGTTCCCGCCCCGGTGCTCGAGGCGCGCCAGACCCCGGCCGCCGAGAACTCCCAGCGGCTCCCGGCGTTGTCGGAGACGACGAGGAGCTCACCGACCCGATCGAGCCAGAGGTTCTCGCCGTCGGCCCGATCCCAGCCGTCGTCCCGCCGTGGGAACACCGTCTCCCGACCGTCGGCACGCACGAGGGTCGCGCCGTCGTCCGCCAGCCGCAGGCGCACCTCGGCCTCAGAGGACCAGCCGCGCCCGAATGCGCCGCCCCGGTCGTCCAAGGAGTTGTAGGTGCGGGCGAAGCGCAACGCAGCGTTGCCGCCGGCGAAGCCGAGATCGACCTCGGTCTCGAGGAAGTTACCCGTGGCCGTATTGACGGGATCGTCGGCGTAACCGGTCGTCGGCGGAGCGCCGAACGCTTGCGGCGGAGCGATGATGAGGTCTTGACGCACGAGTGACACGCCGGCCGAGGTGAGGGCGACCGCGAGCGCCGCGTCCGGAAGCGCGATGACGCTTCCCTCACCGCCGGCCGCTGCGAAGGCCTCGGCGATCGTGCCGGCCCAGGTCGCGTCCTGGTCGTTCGCGCTCAGCCACTGCTCGAAGCCGGTCGCCACCGCGTCGGCCGCGAGGGCACCCCATCGGCAGGAGGCGGTGAACTCGGCGAGCCAGCCGCGGACGGACGCGAGCGCGCCCCGCAGCTCCTCGTTCGCGGTCCTCGACGAATCGGCGAACGAGCGGAGGTCCTCCGGACGGGCCGAGGTGGTGCCTCCGCCCGCTCCGCCGCCGCCGCCGGGGAGGGGATTCTGCCGGCCGCTGATCGGTGGTGGATCGACACTGACGCACGGGGGTGTCGCCGGCGGACCCACGGGCGGCTCCTCCTCGCCGAACAGGCCGTCGTGCAGATGCTCGAGCAGGTTCCGCGCGTCCTGCTGGCGCTTCCACTCTCGCGCGACGAGGCGCCGCTTCTGCTCGGCGAGCGCCTCGCGTGCGAGCTGCTGCACCGCGTCCCCCACCTCGCGCAGGCGGCCGACGAGCTCGCTCGCATCCGCCGACGCCACTCGCGCGTTCTCTGCGAACAGCTCGGCGAACCAGCCGCGGAACTCGGCGCTCGCCGCCGTGACGAGGGCGGCCCGCGACCCCGACTGGCCCTCGATCGAGGCAGCGGCGGAGCGGACCGCGCCGGTCAGCTGTTCTGCCGTCGCATGACTGAAGACGACGTTCTCCTCGATCGCGCCCAGATCTGCCACAGTGACTCCTCTCGCCCCGGCGATGAACCCGGCGCTCATCGCACCGGCGCCCGCTCCTGCCGCCCGCACATCGCGGTCCCGGACGGCCGAGAAACACACCGAGGAAGGCTCGCGTATGGTAATCACGCAGGAGCGGGCAGGGGCCGCGGCTGGCGCGTCCTCTGGCGTGGATCGTCGGTCGGGAGCGATGCCGTCCCTCCCTCTCGCGGGAGGGGCTCGTCGACTACACTCGACGGGTCAGCCGGACCGGCCGATATCGCCGAGCCTGCACATTCGGGCTCGCCGGCGCAGACTTCCACCGAAACGGATTCCCCTTCGCATGGCCTCTACCACCGACATCAAGAACGGCACCGTCCTCAGCATTGACGGCCAGCTCTGGAACGTCATCGACTTCCAGCACGTCAAGCCGGGCAAGGGCGGCGCCTTCGTCCGCACCAAGATGAAGAACGTCCTCACCGGCAAGGTCGTCGACAAGACGTTCAACGCGGGCGCGAAGATCGACACGGCCAATGTCGACCGCCGCGACTTCCAGTACCTCTACCGCGACGGCGCGGACTTCGTCTTCATGGACACCAGCGACTACGACCAGATCACCGTCCCCGAGGCGGTCGTGGGCGACGCGGCGAACTTCATGCTCGAGAACCAGAACGTGACTCTGGCCCTGCACGACGGCGACCCGCTGTACATCGACCTCCCCGCCTCCGTCGTGCTCGAGATCACCTACACGGAGCCGGGCCTGCAGGGCGACCGCTCGACCGGCGGCACCAAGCCCGCGACGGTGGAGACCGGCTACCAGATCCAGGTCCCGCTCTTCCTGGAGCAGGGCACGAAGGTCAAGGTCGACACCCGCACGGGTGACTACCTCGGCCGCGTCAGCTGAGCCGGGCCCGCCGTGAGTGCTCGCACGAAGGCGCGCAAGCGCGCTCTTGACATCCTCTACAACGCCGACGTTCGGCAGATCAGCTTCGCCCAGTCGCTGCGCGCCGAGGCGGAGCGGGCGGCGAACGAGCCGGCTCGTGAGGCCTCGTGGCTCTACGCCCGCGAGATCGTGGACGGCGTCATCGACCATGCGGACGAGATCGACGCGTTGATCGCGCAGCTCGCGCAGGGCTGGACACTGTCGCGGATGCCGCTGGTCGACCGGGCGATCCTGCGAATCGGCGTGTGGGAGATCGTGCACAACGACGAGGTGCCCGACGGTGTCGCCATCGCGGAGGCGGTCGAGGCGGCGACGTCGCTGTCGACGGACGACTCCGCCGGCTTCATCAACGGCCTGCTCGCCTCGGTCGCGGAGTCGCGCGCGACCGCGTGAGCGCTGCTCGCCCGCTCCGCTTCGGTTACCTCCGCGAGGTGGGACGGGCGTGCGGGTCGGCGGCCCCTATACTCAACACGGCTTTTCCTTTAACAGTCGTCCTGTGAGGCGGGGAAGGAGGTCGGTGTGACGGCACGAACCGTGCTGAACGGCGCTGACATCACGCGTGCGCTCACGCGCATCGCTCACGAGATCCTCGAGTCGAACCGCGGCCCCGAGTCGCTGGTCATCCTCGGGATCCCCACCCGCGGCGTCGCCCTCGCGCAGCGCATCGCCGAGACGATCGGCCGGATCGAGCCGGACGCGGACCCCGTGTTCGCCGGATCCCTCGACGTGACGATGTACCGGGACGATCTCTCCCGGCACCCGGTGCGCACCCCGGCGCGGACCGCGGTCCCCGCCCGCATCGACGGCCGCACCGTCGTCCTCGTGGACGACGTCCTCTTCTCCGGCCGTACCATCCGCGCCGCCCTCGACGCCCTCAGCGACATCGGCCGCCCGCGCGCCGTCCGGCTGGCGGCGCTGGTCGACCGCGGCCACCGCGAGCTGCCCATCCGCGCCGACTTCGTGGGGAAGAACCTGCCGAGCAGCCTGAGCGAGCGGATCAACGTGCGCTTGGTCGAGACGGACGGCGAGGACCTGGTCGCCATCGAGTCGAGCGACGAGGAGGCCCCCCGGTGAAGCACCTGCTCTCGACCCGCGACCTCGACCGCGCGAGCGCGATCGCCCTCCTCGACATCGCCGAGGACATGGCGGACGTGCAGAACCGCGAGGTCAAGAAGCTGCCGACTCTGCGGGGAAAGACCGTCGTCAACCTCTTCTTCGAGGACTCCACTCGCACCCGGATCTCGTTCGAGGCGGCGGCGAAGCGTCTCTCGGCCGATGTGATCAACTTCAGCGCGAAGGGTTCCAGCGTCTCGAAGGGTGAGAGCCTGAAGGACACCGCGCAGACCCTCGCGGCGATGGGCGCGGACGGTGTCGTCATCCGCCACAGCGCCTCGGGCGCGCCTGCGGTGCTGGCGGCGAGCGGCTGGATCGACGCGTCGATCCTGAACGCCGGCGACGGCACGCACGAGCACCCGACCCAGGCGCTCCTGGACGCCTTCACCATCCGGCGGCGCCTGCACGGAGCGGCCGCGTCGCGCGGTAAGAGCCTGGACGGCGTCGCGGTCACGATCGTCGGTGACATCGTGCACTCGCGGGTGGCGCGCTCGAATGTCTGGCTGCTGAGGGCCCTGGGCGCCGAGGTGACGCTGGTCGCGCCGCCGACGCTCGTGCCGGTGGACACCCGCGACTGGCCCGTGACCATCCGCTTCGACCTCGACGAGGCAATCGACACAGGACTACCCGACGTGGTGATGCTCCTGCGCATCCAGCTGGAGCGGATGTCGAGTGGGTTCTTCCCCACCGGACGCGAGTACGCGCGGATCTGGGGGCTCGACGACGAACGACTCGCCCGTCTGGGTCCCGATACCATCGTGATGCACCCCGGACCCATGAACAGGGGCGTCGAGATCTCCTCGGCCGCCGCCGATTCGAGCCGCTCCACGGTGCTCGAACAGGTCACGAACGGCGTGTCCGTCCGGATGGCCGTGCTCTACCTGCTGCTGTCCGGCGAACGGGAGGACCACCGATGAGCACTGCCCCCGCACGAAGCACTGCCCCGACGGAGCGCATCCTGATCTCCGGGGCGACACTCGCCGACGAATCGACCGCCGACCTGCTGATCGACGGGGGCGTGATCGTCGAGATCGGCGCCGACCTCGACTCGAGTGGCGCGCGCGTGATCGACGCCGACGGCCTCCTGGCGCTGCCCGGACTGGTCGACCTGCACACTCACCTCCGTGAGCCCGGCTTCGAGCAGAGCGAGACGATCCTGACCGGTACCCGTGCCGCGGCCGCCGGCGGCTTCACCGCGGTCTTCGCGATGGCGAACACCTCGCCGGTGCAGGACACCGCCGGCGTCGTCGAGCAGGTGCAGAGTTTGGGCGAGGACGCCGGCTACGCGACGGTTCGGCCGATCGGCGCGGTCACCGTGGGCCTGGCGGGGGAGTCGCTCGCTGAGCTCGGCGCGATGGCCCGCAGCCGCGCGGCCGTGCGCGTCTTCTCGGACGATGGGAAGTGCGTCTCGGACGCGCTGCTGATGCGCCGCGCGCTCGAGTACGTCAAGGCGTTCGACGGGGTCGTCGCCCAGCACGCGCAGGAGCCGCGCCTCACCGTCGGCGCGCAGATGAATGAGGGAGCCGTGTCGAGCGCTCTCGGGCTCCAGGGGTGGCCGGCCGTCGCGGAGGAGGCGATCATCGCCCGCGATGTTCTCCTCGCCGAGCATGTCGGCTCGCGCCTGCACGTCTGCCACGTCTCGACCGCGGGCTCGGTGGACGTCCTCCGCTGGGCGAAGGCGCGCGGGATCGACGTGACGGCCGAGGTCACGCCGCACCACCTCCTCCTCACTGAGCAGGCCGTCGCCGGCCAGGGCGGCCCGAGCTACGACGCCCGCTTCAAGGTGAACCCGCCGCTGCGCCGCGACGAGGACGTGCTCGCCCTCCGCGAGGCCCTCGCCGACGGCACCATCGACATCGTCGCCACCGACCACGCGCCGCACCCGGTCGAGGCGAAGGACTGCGAGTGGGACGCCGCGGCGTTCGGCATGGTGGGCCTCGAGAGCGCGCTGAGCGTCGTGCACGCCGCCGTCGTCGAGGACGGCCGGATCGGCTGGAGCGACGTCGCACGGGTGCTCTCCTCCGCACCCGCCCGCATCGGCAGGCTGAGCGGATACGAGAACGGTCTGGTCGTCGGTGCCGCCGCGAACGTGGTGCTCTACGACCCGCAGGCGCGCCGCCGGTTCTCGGCGAGAGACCTGCGTGGCCGCAGCGGCAACTCCCCATACCTCGGCCGCGAGCTGCCGGGCCGGGTCGTTGCGACGCTGCACCGGGGCTTCCCGACCGTGCTCGACGGCGAGCTCGTCGACGCGACGCTCGTCGCTGCCTCCGCGAAGGCCTCCCGTGGATAGGGCCGTGATCACGATCGTCATCGCCGCGGTCGTGGTCCTCGTCTTCGTCGGGATGCTGCTCTCGTGGCGCGCGCGCCGCCGCCGCTCGGCCGGCCTCGCTCCGGAGCCCGTGCCCGCCTCCTCGCTGGGCGCCGAGGTCGAGCGCGTCGATCTGCCGTACGTCGCCACGACTCGGTTCGAGCAGCCGCTCGAGCGCGTCGTGCTGCCCGGGCTCGGCTTCCGCGGCAACGCCGTGCTGCGTCTGCACGAGCGCGGGGTCGTCATCGCCCCCATCGGTGAGCGCGAGACCGTGATCCCGGCAGAGCTGTTGCGCGGAGCGGGCCAGGGCAGCTACGTGATCGACCGCGCCGTCGAGGAGGGTGGGCTGCTCGTGATCTCGTGGTCGCCGCGCGGCGACGCGATCGTCGACAGCTACCTCCGCGTTGCTGAGCCGGCCCTCCGCGCGCACCTGATCGCCGAGCTGCAGCGTCTGGCCGGCCCCCGTTCCTCCCCCTCCCACCCCGGAGCCGCCGACCGCGGCCCCGACACGACCCAGAAGGGCTCCTCGTCCGTGCCAACGACACGCCTCAGCACCCAACCCACCGCCGTCCTCGTCCTTGAGGACGGACGACGATTCCTGGGACAGGCCTACGGCGCCCGAGGCCGCACCCTGGGTGAGATCGTCTTCGCCACCGGCATGACCGGCTACCAGGAGACGCTGACCGACCCGAGCTACGCCGGCCAGATCGTCGTGCAGACCGCGCCGCACATCGGCAACACCGGGACCAACGACGAGGACAGGGAGTCGCGCCGCATCTGGGTCGCCGGCTACGTCGTCCGTGACCCCTCCCGCGTGGTCTCCAACTTCCGCGCGCAGCGCTCGCTCGATGACGACCTCGAGTCCGACGGCATCGTAGGCATTTCGGCCGTCGACACCCGGGCAATCACCCGCCACATCCGCTCGGCCGGTTCGATGCGGGCCGGCGTGTTCTCGGGCGAGGACCTCGCACTCCCGGAGGAGGAGCAGCTCGCGCTGGTCCTCGGCGGTCGGCAGATGCAGGGCCTCAACCTCTCCTCCGCCGTCTCGACCAACGAGCAGTACACGGTGCCCGCCCGCGGTGAGCGCGTCGGCTCGGTCGCGGTGATCGACCTGGGCGTGAAGACCTCGACGATCCACTACCTCTCGGAGCGCGGCTTCGACGTGCAGGTGCTGCCCGAGTCGGTGTCGGCGGAGCAGGTGCTCGCGTTGGATCCGTCGGCGCTGTTCTTCTCGAACGGCCCCGGCGACCCCGAGGCCTCGGACCGTCATGTCGAGCTGCTGCGCACCACCCTGCGCGCCGACCTCCCGTTCTTCGGGATCTGCTTCGGCAACCAGCTGCTCGGCCGCGCGCTCGGCTTCGGCACCTACAAGCTCCCGTTCGGCCACCGCGGGATCAATCAGCCCGTGCTCGACAAGCTCACCGGCCGCGTGGAGATCACCTCGCAGAACCACGGATTCGCCGTGGACGCGCCGATCGAGGGCGAGCTGAACTCGCCAGAGGGCTTCGGCCGCGTCGAGGTCAGCCACTACTCCCTCAACGACTCGGTCGTGGAGGGTCTGCGCTGCCTCGATATTCCCGCCTTCTCGGTGCAGTACCACCCCGAGGCGGCGGCCGGCCCGCACGACTCCAACCACCTCTTCGACCGCTTCCGCGACATGGTCGTACAGCGCACGGCTGAGCAGGGCGCCACCACCACCACCACGGGAGAGCAGAAGTAATGCCGCGCAGGGAAGACATCCAGAGCGTCTTGGTCATCGGCTCCGGCCCGATCGTCATCGGACAGGCCGTCGAGTTCGACTACTCCGGAACCCAGGCCTGCCGCGTGCTGCGCGCCGAGGGGGTGCGCGTGATCCTCGTCAACTCCAACCCGGCGACGATCATGACCGACCCCGACTTCGCCGACGCTACCTACGTGGAGCCGATCACGCCCCGGGCGATCGAGGCGATCATCGCCAAAGAGAAGCCGGACGCGATCCTGCCGACCCTCGGCGGGCAGACGGCCCTCAACGCGGCCATTCAGCTGCACGACCTCGGGATCCTTGAGAAGTACGGCGTCGAGCTGATCGGCGCGAGCTTCGAGGCGATCAACCGCGGCGAGGACCGCCAGATCTTCAAGCAGCTGGTGCTCGACGCGGGCGCGGACGTCGCCACGTCGTACATCGCGCACACGGTGGAGGAGGCGATCGAGTACGCCGAGGATCTCGGTTATCCGCTGGTCATCCGCCCGTCGTTCACGATGGGCGGCCTGGGCTCCGGATTCGCCTACACCCGCGAGGAGCTGGTGCGGATGGTCGGCGACGGCCTGCACCAGAGCCCGACCACCGAAGTGCTCCTGGAGGAGTCGATCCTCGGCTGGAAGGAGTACGAGCTCGAGCTGATGCGCGACACGGCGGACAACACGGTCGTCGTCTGCTCGATCGAGAACGTCGACCCGGTCGGCGTGCACACCGGCGACTCGATCACCGTTGCACCGGCGCTCACCCTCACCGATCGCGAGTACCAGAAGCTGCGCGACATCGGCATTCGGATCATCCGCGACGTGGGCGTGGACACCGGCGGCTGCAACATCCAGTTCGCGATCAATCCCGCCGACGGTCGGATCATTGTGATCGAGATGAACCCGCGCGTCTCCCGCTCCTCCGCCCTCGCCTCGAAGGCCACAGGCTTCCCCATTGCCAAGATCGCCGCGAAGCTCGCCATCGGCTACCGCCTCGACGAGATCCCGAACGACATCACGAAGGTGACCCCGGCGAGCTTCGAGCCGACGCTGGACTACGTGGTCGTGAAGGTTCCGCGGTTCGCCTTCGAGAAGTTCCCCGCCGCCGACAAGACGCTGACCACCACCATGAAGTCGGTAGGCGAGGCGATGGCGATCGGCCGCAACTACGCGCAGGCCCTGCAGAAGGCGCTGCGCTCGCTCGAGAAGCGCGGATCGTCGTTCCACTGGGGCGCCGAGGAGCGCTCGGTCGAGGAGCTGCTCGAGATCGTGAAGACGCCGACTGACGGCCGCATCGTCACCGTGCAGCAGGCGCTGCGCCGAGGCGCGAGCGTCGAGCAGGCGTTCGAGGCCACGAAGATCGACCCCTGGTTCCTCGACCAGATCGTGCTCATCAACGAGATCGCGGAGCTGGTGCGCGAGCACGACGAGCTCGACGCGGGGCTGCTCCGCCTGGCCAAGGACCACGGTTTTTCGGACGCGCAGATCGCCGAGCTGCGCGGGCTCGACGAGGCGGAAGTGCGCCGCGTCCGCCACGCGCTCGACGTGCGCCCGGTCTACAAGACCGTCGACACCTGCGCGGGCGAGTTCCCGGCGCTCACGCCCTACCACTACTCCTCCTATGACGAGGAGACGGAGGTCGTCGCCGCCGACCGCCGCAAGGTCGTTATCCTCGGCTCCGGCCCCAACCGCATCGGGCAGGGGGTCGAGTTCGACTACTCCTGCGTGCACGCCTCGTTCGCGCTCTCGGCCGCGGGCTTTGAGACGATCATGATCAACTGCAACCCCGAGACGGTCTCGACCGACTACGACACCTCCGACCGCCTCTACTTCGAGCCGCTGACGCTCGAGGACGTGCTCGAGGTGATCCACGCGGAGTCGCAGTCCGGCGAGCTCGTCGGCGTCGTCGTGCAGCTGGGCGGCCAGACCGCGCTCGGACTCGCCGCGGGCCTCGAGGCGGCCGGCGTGCCCATCCTCGGCACCACCCCCGCGAACATTGACCTCGCGGAGGAGCGCGGCGCCTTCTCGCGTATCCTCGACGAGGCGGGCCTGCTCGCTCCGCGCAACGGCACGGCGACCGACCTCGACGGCGCCCGGGAGGTCGCGGTCGAGATCGGCTATCCGGTCCTCGTCCGGCCCTCGTTCGTGCTCGGCGGGCGGGGCATGGAGATCGTCTACGCCACTCCGCAGCTCGAGGACTACTTCGAGCGGATGGCCGGCGAGGGGATCATCGACGAGAGCCACCCGCTCCTGGTCGACCGCTTCCTCGACGACGCGATCGAGATCGACGTCGACGCCCTCTTCGACGGTGAGCAGCTCTATATCGGCGGAGTGATGGAGCACATCGAGGAGGCCGGCATCCACTCCGGCGATTCGGCCTGCACCCTGCCGCCGGTCACCCTCGGCCGCCGCCAGATCGACCAGGTGCGGGAGGCGACCCTCGCTATCGCGCAGGGCGTCGGCGTCCGGGGCCTGCTCAACGTGCAGTTCGCCATCGGCCAGGGCGTGCTCTACGTGCTTGAGGCGAACCCCCGGGCCTCCCGCACGGTGCCGTTCGTCTCGAAGGCGCTCGGCATCCCGCTCGCCAAGGCGGCTTCGCGGGTGATGGTCGGCGAGAGCATCGCGGCGCTGAAGGCCGAGGGCCTGCTGCCCGAGCGCGACGGCTCCGATGTGCCGATGGACTCGCCGATCGCGGTGAAGGAGGCGGTCCTGCCGTTCAAGCGTTTCCGCACGAAGGAGGGGCAGATCGTCGACTCGCTGCTCGGCCCCGAGATGCGCTCCACGGGCGAGGTGATGGGCATTGACCGCGACTTCCCGCGCGCGTTCGCGAAGAGTCAGGACGCGGCGTACGGCGGCATGCCCGCCAGCGGCACCGTGTTCATTTCGGTCGCCGACCGTGACAAGCGCTCGATCGTGCTGCCGGCGCTGCGCCTGCGCCAGCTCGGCTTCGAGCTTCTCGCGACCGAGGGCACGGCCGAGGTGCTGAACCGCAATGGCATCCAGGCCCGCGTGGTGCGCAAGTACAGCGAGAGCGCCGAGGGCGACGCCCCCTCGATCGTCGAGCTGATCAGCCGGGACGAGGTCGACGTGGTGATCAACACGCCCAGCGGAGGAGCGACTCGCGCCGACGGCTACGAGATCCGCGCCGCCGCGGTCGCCGCCGACAAGCCGCTGTTCACCACTATCGCCCAGCTCGCGGCCGCGGTCGCCTCGCTCGACGCGGCGAACGAGCCGTTCGAGGTGACCAGCCTGCAGGACTACGCGCGGCGCCGCGCGGAGCGGACGGCGTGAGCACCGGCGCAGTGGGCACCGCCTCCTTCGGCTCACGCCTCGAGGCGGCGTTCGCCGCGCACGGACAGCTCTGCGTGGGGATCGACCCGCACTCCTTCCTCCTCGACGCCTGGGGGCTGGCCGATGACGCGGACGGGCTCGAGAGCTTCGGCCGCACCGTCGTCGAGGCCGCGGCCGGGCGGACCGGCATCGTGAAGCCGCAGGTCGCCTTCTTCGAGCGGCGCGGCTCTGCGGGATACCGCGCGCTCGAGCGCGTGCTCGCCGACGCCCGGGCGGCCGGGCTTCTGGTGATCGCCGATGCCAAGCGCGGCGACATCGGCACCAGCGTGACCGCCTACGCCGAAGCGTGGCTCCGGCCCGGCTCGCCGCTCGAGGCGGACGCGATGACCGCGGCCGCCTACCAGGGCCTCGGCTCGCTTGAGGGGATGCTGACGCTGGCGGAGGAGGCGGGCAAGGGCGTGTTCGTGCTCGCCGCCACTTCCAACCCGGAGGCACGGCGCGTGCAGCGCGCGCTCGTGCAGGACGGCGACCGCGCGGGCGCGACGGTGGCATCCGCGGTCGTGGCGGACGTGGCATCCTGGAACGACGCTCACGCTCGCGCGTCGACCGGCTCGGTCGGTGTGGTGCTCGGCGCCACGGTCGCCCTGGGCGACTTCGGCATCGGCACTGACGAGCCGCTGCACCCCGCACTCCCTGTGCTTGCGCCCGGCTTCGGCCATCAGGGCGCCGCCGTTGCGGACGCGCAGCGGTTGTTCGGCGCGCTGAGCGTTGCCACCATCGTCAGCGAGTCGCGCAGCGTGCTCAGCGCCGGCCCCTCCGGGATCGCCGCCGAGATCACCCGACGTGCGACCGACATTCAGGAGACCCTTGTCCGCTGAAACCGTTAGCCCCGACCCCGGCGCCGTGTCGCGCCCGGAGGCCGCGCGCCGTCCCTCGCCGCCCGAGGTCGACCGCCGCGCCGCCTCCGAGGCCGCCATCGCGGCGCGCCGTGCCCGCGCCGTCGTGAAGAAGGCGGTCGCCTCCGGTCGCCGCCCCGCGACCGCCGTGCTCGCCGCTGCACAGGCCGAGCCGCTAGGGGTCGAGGGGCGGATGCGCGTCAGCGAGCTGCTGCGCTCCGTGCCGGCCCTCGGTGTGGTCAAGACGCCGCGGGTGATGGAGCAGCTGCGGATCGCCGAGTCCAAGCGCCTCGGCGGGCTCGGCCGTCGTCAGGTCGAGGGCCTAGCGTCGTTCCTGGAAGAGCGGGAGGCGCGCCGGCGCTCCTCCCGCAACCGGCTGCTGGTGCTCGCCGGTCCCACCGCGGTCGGCAAGGGCACCGTCTCGACCTACATCCGCGAGAACTACCCCGAGGTGCTGCTCTCGGTCTCGGCGACGACGCGGGCTCCGCGGCCCGGCGAAGTGGACGGCGTGAGCTACTACTTCGTCGACGACGCCGAGTTCGACCGGATGATCGCGGCGGGGGAGTTCCTCGAGTACGCGGTCGTGCACAACGCGCACCGCTACGGGACGCCGCGCGGACCGATCGACGCTGCGCTGGAACAGGGCCGGCAGGTGATGCTCGAGATCGACATCCAGGGTGCGCGTCAGGTGCGCGAGCGGATGCCGGACGCCCGCCTCGTCTTCCTCCTGCCGCCCAGCTGGGATGAGCTGGTGCGTCGACTGGTCGGGCGCGGCACCGAGAGCGCCGAGGAGCAGGAGCGGCGATTGACCACCGCGAAGGTGGAGCTGGCCGCACAGGACGAGTTCGATGTCGCCGTTGTGAACAGCACCGTGCCCGAAGCGGCCCGCGAGGTCGTAGAATTGATGGTGCCTCGTGCCGACGATCCCCCCGCTGATCCGGGTCGCTGACACCGGGCCACCGACCATCTCCGGGCCGACGTCCCGGGTTTCCTCGGGCTCGCGCCCGCCGGAGCCCTGGCGCCGTGGCGCTCCGGAGCAGCAGATCGGCGCTGATGCGCCCCGCAAGGAGACACTCATGGCCAACAACCTCGGCATCATTGACCCGCCTATCGACGAGCTCCTCTCGAAGGTCGACTCGAAATATGCGCTGGTGATCTTCGCCTCCAAGCGCGCCCGCCAGATCAACGACTACTACGCCGACCTCCACGAGGGCAGCCTGTTCGACAACGTCGGCCCGCTGGTCGACTCGACCATCGACGACAAGCCCCTCTCGGTCGCGCTGCACGAGATCAACGAGGACAAGCTGGTCGCCCAGCCCCTCGCCGAGTAGTCCCCGCCGGGTGGGGTCCTCTCTCGACGCCGGTCGGCGACTCACCATCGTCGTTGGCATCACCGGCGGCATCGCCGCGTACAAGGCCGTCGGAGTCGTGCGCGCGCTTGTCCTCGCGGGGCACGACGTCCATGTCGTCGCGACCGAGGCGGCGCTGCGCTTCGTCGGGAAGCCGACCCTCGAGGCCATCTCGCGCAACGCCGTGCACACCGAGCTATATGAGGGTGTCGCCGAGGTGCGGCATGTGGCCATCGGCCAGGCCGCGGACCTCATCGTGATCGCGCCCGCGACCGCGCACACGCTCGCCAAACTTGCCGCCGGGCTCGCCGACGACCTGCTCGGCAACACAGTCCTCGCGAGCACCGCCCCGCTGGTCGTCGCTCCGGCGATGCACACCGAGATGTGGGCGAACGCCGCGACCGTCGCCAACACGGCGACCCTCCGCTCGCGCGGCGTTCACGTCATCGGCCCCGCCGTCGGGCGTCTCACCGGCGCCGACTCCGGACCCGGCCGCATGGAGGAGCCCGAGACGATCGTCGCCGAGGCCCTGGCCGTGCACGCCCGGGCCGTCGGCGCCCGCCGCGATCTGGAGGGGCTCCGCATCCTGGTGACCGCGGGGGGTACCCGCGAGCCCCTCGATCCGGTGCGCTTCGTCGGCAACCGCTCTAGCGGTCGGCAGGGGGTCGCGCTCGCGCTGGCCGCTGCTGCCCGCGGCGCCGAGGTGACCCTCCTCGCCGCCAACCTCGACGTGCTGGAGCCGCAGGGCGTCACCGTGCGCCAGGTGGGCACCGCTCTCGAGCTGCGCGAAGTCGCCCTGGCCGCCGCTCCCGGAATGGACATCGTGATCATGGCCGCGGCCGTCGCCGACTATCGGCCGACCGAGGTCGCCGACGCGAAGATCACGAAGGAGCAGCAGGGCGACCGGCTGGTTCTCGAGCTGGTCAAGAACCCGGACGTCCTGGCCGAGATCGCTTCCGCGCGACACGAGGGGCAGATCGTCGTCGGCTTCGCCGCCGAGACCGAGCCGGACCGGGAGGCGATGCTCGCCCTCGGCCGCGCCAAAATCGCCCGCAAGGGGTGCGATCTGCTCGTGCTCAACCGGGTCGGCTGGGCCGAGGGTTTCCAGAGCGAGCGCAACGCCGTCGTGGTCCTGGATCGGGCCGGCGATATAGTAGGCGAGGCCTCGGGTAGCAAGGCGGAGGTGGCCGATCGCGTCCTCGACGCGGTCGCGCGCTAGCCCCACCGCGTCGCCCGCGGGGGCGCCGACCGCCTGCCCGCCCCGCCACTCCGCCCGCCCGGCCACTCCCGGTACGAACGACCCCGGTCCGCGACACCGGGACGAGAAGAGAAGCATGACCTCCGGTCCCCTCCGCCTGTTCACCTCCGAGTCCGTCACCGAGGGCCACCCGGACAAGATCTGCGATCAGATCTCGGACCACATCCTCGACGCGCTGCTCCGCGAAGACCCGCACAGCCGCGTCGCCGTCGAGACGCTGGTCACGACGGGCCTCGTGCATGTCGCGGGCGAGGTATCCACGAGCGGTTACGTCGAGATCCCCAAGATCGTGCGCGACACCATCGTCCAGATCGGGTACGACTCCTCCGAGAAGGGCTTCGACGGCCGCTCCTGCGGCGTCTCGGTCTCGATCGGCCAGCAGTCGCCCGAGATCGCGGCGGGTGTCGACACGGCGCTCGAGGTCCGCTCTTTGGAGGCGGGGGAGGACGCCTTCGATCGCCAGGGCGCGGGCGACCAGGGCCTGATGTTCGGCTTCGCGACCGACGAGACCCCCGAGTACATGCCGCTGCCCAGCTGGCTCTCCCACCGCCTCGCCGAGCGTCTGGCGGCCGTGCGGAAGTCGGGCGAACTCGACTACCTCCGCCCCGACGGCAAGACCCAGGTCACCATCGGTTACGACGGCACCACCCCGTCGACCATCGACACCGTCGTGCTGTCCACCCAGCATGCCGAGCACGTCAGCACCGAGACGATCCACGCGGACATCGAGGCGCAGGTGATCCGTCCGGTGCTCGAGACGGTCGACCTTGACTCCTCGGCTGTCCGCCTGCTGATCAACCCCACTGGCCGCTTCGAGATCGGCGGCCCGCAGGGCGACGCGGGGCTCACCGGCCGCAAGATCATCGTCGACACCTACGGCGGAGCATCGCGCCACGGCGGCGGCGCGTTCTCGGGCAAGGACCCGTCCAAGGTGGACCGCTCGGCCGCGTACGCGATGCGCTGGGTCGCCAAGAACGCGGTCGCCGCGGGCCTCGCCTCACGGATGGAGGTGCAGGTCGCCTACGCGATCGGCAAGGCCGCTCCGGTCGGCCTCTACGTCGAGACCTTCGGCTCCGGCACCGTCTCGGACGAGACGATCACCGAGGCGATCCGCTCCGTCTTCGACCTCCGTCCGGCCGCGATCATCCACGCCCTCGACCTGCTGCGCCCGATCTACGCCCAGACGGCGGCCTACGGCCACTTCGGCCGCGAGCTCCCCGACTTCACCTGGGAGCGCCTCGACCGGGTCGAGGACCTGCGCTCCGCCGCGGGCCTCTCGTAGCGGGCGCGATGGCGAGCAGCGGAGCCGTCGCGCGCGTGCTCCTGGACTCGCCACTCCCGCAGCTCGACCGGCTCCTGGACTACGCGGTGCCGGAAGCTCTGCGCGGGCAGGTCGTGCCCGGCGTGCGCGTGCGGGTGCCGCTGCGCACCGGCGGGCGGATCGCGGACGCCCTCGTCGTCGAGACGGGGGAGGGATCCGAGCACGTCGGCGCGCTGAGCGAGGTCGAGGAGTTGGTGTCGCCGCTCGTGGTGCTGACGCCTGAGGTCTGGGCGCTCGCGCGCCGCGTCGCGGATCGCGCCTGCGGGGGAGCCAGCGATGTGCTGCGTCTGGCCGTACCTCGTCGCCATGTGCGAGTCGAGAGGGCGCGTCTCGCGGCCGGTCCGGCTCCGACGGCTCCCGCGGTCGAGGCGGGCGGAGTGACGGGTTATCCCGTCGACTCCTTCGTCGGCCTCGCTGAGGGCGCGCGTCTGGCAGTCGGCGCCGTGCCGACTCCCGTGCAGCTCGACTCCGGTGCGTGGGTCGGCGGCTGGGCAGTCACGCTGGCCGAGCTCGCCCGGGACACGCTCGCCGCGGGCCACGACGCGATCCTGGCGGTGCCCGACTACCGCGATCAGGAGCAGCTGGAACTCGCCCTCGCCGCCCACCTCCCGGCGGAGTCGCTCGTGCGGCTCGACGCGCGGCAGAAGGGCGCCGAGCGCTACGCCGCCTTCGTGCGCTGCCTCGATCCCGGGCCGCGGGTCGTCGTCGGCAACCGCTCCGTGCTCTACGCCCCCTCCTCCGCCCTCGGACTGATCGCGCTCTGGGACGACGGCGACCCGCTCTTCGCTGAGCCCCTGGCGCCCTACGCGCACGCCCGTGACGTCGCCCTGGTCCGGCAGGAGCAGAGCGGAGCCGGCCTTGTGCTGCTGGGCAACACCCGCACCGTCGAGGTCGAGCGTCTGGTCGAGATCGGCTTCGCGGCCGAGGTGGAGCCGCGCCCGAGCCGCCGCCCGCATGTGGTGCCGACCGCCCAGCAGTGGGCCGCCGACGAGCACGACGCCGCGGCGCGCATCCCCTCCTCCGCCTGGCGAGAGGCGCGGAAGGCCCTCGACTCCGGCCCCGTGCTGGTGCAGGTCGCACGTCCCGGCTACGCACCGGTGGTTGCCTGCGCCCGCTGCCGGACGGTTGCGCGCTGCAACCGCTGCCAGGGTCCGCTCGGCGTGCACTCCGCGGGTGGGCGTCCGAGCTGCGGCTGGTGCGGCCTGATCGCGGCGGACTGGACCTGCTCGGTCTGCGAGGCGACGGCCCTCCGCCTGGTCACCCTCGGGGCCGGGCGCACCGCGGAGGAGCTGGGGCGCGCCTTCCCCGGCGCCAAGGTGATCGTCGCCGACGGCCAGCGGCCGGTGCTGACCCTCCCCGCGGAGCCCGCGCTCGTCGTGGCCACCCGCGGCGCGGAGCCGCGGGCCGACGGCGGCTACCATGCCGTCCTCCTGCTCGACGGCGAGCGGATGCTGGCGCGCGAGAGCCTGCGCGTCGCCGATGATGCACTGCGCACCTGGTCGAACGCCGCTGCCCTGGCCCGCCCGGGCGCTCCGGTGCTGCTGGTCGGGGTCGGCGGTCGCCTCGCGACCGCCCTCGCGACCTGGCGGCAGGCCGAGTACCTCCGCGCCGAGCTGCTGGAGCGGCGCGCGCTGCGCTTCCCGCCCGCGGTGCGGCTCGCGACGGTCAGCGGCGACGCACACGCGGTAGCGGAGGCGCTGGACGCGCTCGACGAGGAAGACCGGCAGGAGGTGCTCGGACCGGTCGGACTCGAGGACGGCTCCGTCCGGGCCATCGTGCGCTTCGACTACGCTCGCGGTGCGGAGGTGGCCGCCCGCCTCCGCTCCGCCGTGATCCGCAATGCCACGCGCCGCCGTCGGCCGCCGACTACGCCCGGCCGCTTCCGGCCGGCCCCGAAGCTCCGGGTCCGCCTCGACGACCCCGACATCCTCTGACTCCCCAGGAGAAGCCCGTGCGCCTCGTCTTCGCCGGCACGCCCGCCGCTGCCGTCCCGACCCTCCAGGGCCTTGCCGCCTCCGCGCACGAGGTGGTCGCCGTGGTCACCCGAGCGGACGCTCCGGTGGGCCGCAAGCGCGTGCTCACTCCCTCGCCGGTCGCCGTCGCGGCCGAGGACCTGGGGCTCCCCGTGATCCGCACGAATCGGCTCGACGAGGAGGTGACCGACCGCCTCGCCGAGTTCACCCCGGATCTTGGCGTGATCGTCGCCTACGGCGGACTCGTGCGTGAGCGGCTGCTGGCGGTGCCGAGGCTCGGCTGGATCAACCTGCATTTCTCGCTGCTGCCGCGCTGGCGGGGAGCGGCTCCCCTCCAGCGTGCGCTGATGGCGGGGGAGACGCGGATCGGCGCGAGCGTCTTCCAGCTCGTCGCCGAACTCGACGCGGGCGACGTCTACGCCGAGCTCGCCGCCGACGCGGGGGAGCGGACCGCGGGCGAGCTGCTGGCGGAGCTGGCCGAGAGCGGCGCGGGCCTCACCCTCGACGTGGTCGACGCGCTCGAACGGGGGACCGCCGTCGCCACCCCGCAGGTCGGGGAGGTGACCCTCGCGCCCAAGCTCGACGCGGCCGACGCTCGGATCGACTGGGCCTTGCCGACCACACGAATCCTCGCTCTGGTACGCGGTACGACCCCCGAGCCCGGCGCCTCCACCGCGGTCGGTGACGCACGCCTGAAGGTGCTGGCTGTGCGCGCCGCGGAGGGGGATCTCGCTCCGGGCGGCCTGCGCCTCCACTCCGGACGCGCGCTCGTCGGCACCGGGGACGGCGCGATCGAGCTGGTCACCGTCCAGCCCGCCGGCAAGAATCCGATGTCGGGCGCGGCCTGGGCGCGTGGCCTGCGCGAGAGCACAGTGCTCGGATGAGCGGCCGTCGCGACGCCGCGCCCGCCCGGCGGGTCACCTACGACGTCCTGCTCGCGGTGAGCGGGTCGGACGCCTACGCGAACCTGGTCCTGCCCGCCCGGATCAGCGCGGCCGGCCTCTCGCCCGCCGACGCGGGGCTGGCCACCGAGCTGTGCTATGGCACCCTGCGAATGTCCGGCTATTACGACCGGGTGATCGCTTCGGCCGCGGGCCGACCTGTGCAGAGCATCGACGCGCCGGTCCTGGATGCGCTGCGCCTTGGCGTGCATCAGCTGCTCGCGACCCGCGTGGCTCCGCACGCCGCGGTGAACGAGAGCGTCGCGCTCGTCGCCGCGGGCTCCTCCCGGGGCGCAGTCGCCTTCGCCAACGCGGTGCTGCGCACGGTCTCGCGCTCGAGCGCGGACGAGTGGCGCGAACGGGTGTCCGCCGCCGCCGTCTCCGGAGACGACAGGATCGCCGCACTGAGCTCCCACCCCGTCTGGATCGTGCGCGCCCTGCGGCGGGCGCTGGCGGCGGAGGGCGCGGCCAACGAGCTGGACGCGCTGCTCGCCTCCGACAACGCGGCGCCGCGCGTCAACCTGGTCGCCCTGCCCGGCCTGTCCGCTCCCGGCGAGATCGCCGATGCCGAGCCCGACCGGTTCTCGCCGGTCGGCATGACCAGCACCGGTGGCGACCCGGAGGCGTTCTTGGCCGTACGCGAGGGCCGGGTGCGTGTCCAGGACGAGGGCTCGCAGCTGGCCGCACTGGCCCTCTCCCGAGCGCGCCCGGTCCGCTCGGGCGAGCGCTGGCTCGATCTCTGCGCCGGCCCCGGCGGTAAGGCGGCGCTCCTCGCGGCGGAGGCGCGGGCCGGCGGAGCGACACTGCTCGCGAACGAGCTGGTGCCGGGCCGCGCGGGACTCGTGCGGCAGGCGCTGGCGGCCGTCGATCCCACGGTTGAGGTGCGCACCGGAGACGGGCGCGAGCTCGGTGACGAGCAGCCGGGAGCGTTCGACCGGATCCTGCTCGACGCGCCCTGCACTGGGTTGGGGGCGCTGCGACGCCGGCCGGAAGCGCGCTGGCGCAAGTCGGTGGCCGATGTCGAGCCGCTGGCCGCTCTGCAGGGCGAGCTGCTCGATTCCGCCGTGAAGGCTCTCGCCCCCGAGGGAGTGCTCGCGTACGTGACCTGCTCGCCGCACCTCGGCGAGACCCGGCGCGTGCTCGCCCTCGCTCAGGAGCGGCACGCGCTCGAACTCGTGGACACCCCCGCCGTGCTCCGCGGAGTGAGCGCCGCACCGCTTGCGCTGCCCGACGGCGCGACCCATGTGCAGCTCTGGCCGCACCGGCACGGCACCGACGCCATGTTCATTCAGCTCCTGCGCCGCCGCGGCTGAGACCCGGCTCCGGCGCGGGGCCGCTTTAGGCTGGATGCATGCCCGCACGGATCAACCCCAGCATCCTCTCCGCCGACTTCGTGAACTTCGAGTCCGAGCTGCAGCGCATCGCCGGAGCCGACCTCGTGCACGTCGACGTGATGGACAACCATTTCGTGCCGAATCTGACCTTCGGGCTGACGATGGTCCAGCGCCTACAGGACGTCTCGCCCCGCCCGCTCGACCTGCATCTGATGATCGAGGACCCCGACCGCTGGGCGCCCGACTACGCCGAGACCGGTGCCTACTCGGTCACCTTTCACGCCGAGGCCGTGCGCGACGCCGTGGCTCTCGCGCGACGCCTGCGCGAGATCGGCTCCCGCGCCGGCATCGCGCTCAAGCCGGGGACAATGGTGGACGAGTACCTCGACCTGCTGCCGGAGTTCGACCAGGTCCTCGTGATGACGGTCGAGCCCGGATTCGGCGGCCAGTCGTTCATGGCGGAGACGATGCCCAAGCTGCGCACTCTGCGGAGCATCGTGGACCGCACCGGACTCGACGTCTGGCTCCAGGTCGACGGCGGCATCGCGCCGGGCACGATCGAGATCGCGGCGGAGGCGGGGGCCGACACCTTCGTCGCCGGCTCCGCGGTCTTCGGCGCCGATGACCCGGAGCAGGCCATCGCGGCCCTGCGCGCCACCGCGACCGCGCACCTGCACCGGCACTGAGGCGGCGGTCGCCGTCCGCCCTGGTTGAGCCCGTCCGATCTGCAGGCCCCTGTGTGATCTCCAGGCCCCTGTGTGATGTGCAGGCCCCTGTGTGATGTGCAGGCCCCTGTGTGATGTGCAGGCCCCTGTGTGATGTGCAGGCTCCTGTGTGATGTGCAGGACATTCGCGCGAGAAGGCCGGTTTTACCGCATGCCGAACGCGCGGCGGCGACCTCCTCCTGCGAATCGAACTGGCTCCTGCGAATCGAACTGGCTCCTGCAAATCGCACACCCCCCGCAGGCCCCGCGCTCGCGTCCACGCGGCCCCGCCCCACCCGCCGTATAGACTTCCCCGGTGAAAACTTTCGACGACCTCTTCGCGGAGCTGGGCGAGAAGGCCACCGCACGTCCCGAGGGGTCGGGCACTGTCCGCGAGCTCGACGCCGGCGTGCACTTCATCGGCAAGAAGATCGTCGAAGAAGCCGCCGAGGTGTGGATGGCCGCCGAGTACGAGGGCGACGAGCGCACCGCCGAGGAGATCTCGCAGCTGCTCTACCACCTCCAAGTGCTGATGCTCGCCAAGGGTCTGACGCCGGCCGACGTCTACCGGCATCTGTGAGCGCCGCCCCATTCGCCGGGGTGCGCCGTCGATCCGCGCCGTCGCGCCCGCACGCTCCCCGAGGAGCCGTGCCGCCCATCGAACAGCCGACGAGTCATGAAGGACGTCCCGTGACCACCACCCCCGCCCCGGCGCTGCTGCGCGTCGCCGTGCCCAACAAGGGCTCTCTGTCGGAGACTGCCGGCCAAATGCTCGCGGAGGCGGGCTACACCGGTCGCCGCGACCCGAAGGAGCTGCACGTCGTCGATGAGCGCAACGGCGTCGAGTTCTTCTACCTCCGCCCGCGCGACATCGCGACCTACGTCGGCTCCGGCGCCCTCGATGTCGGAGTGACGGGGCGCGACCTCCTGATCGACTCCGGCTCCCAAGCGCGCGAGATCGCCAGCCTGGGCTTCGCCAACTCCACTTTCCGCTTCGCCGGACCGGCCGGCCGCTACGACGACCTCGCCCAGATCGACGGCCTCCGAGTCGCGACCAGCTACCCGGGCCTGGTCGGTCGCTTCCTCCGCGAGCACGGCGTCGACGTGACACTGATCCGTCTCGACGGAGCGGTCGAGTCCGCGATCCAGCTCGGCGTCGCCGACGTGATCGCCGATGTCGTCGAGACCGGCACCACGCTGCGCAAGGCGGGACTGGAGATCTTCGGCCCGGTGATCCTCGATTCGACCGCCGTGCTCGTCTCGGCCGAGGGGGAGCCGGAAGGTATCCCCGTGCTGCTGCGCCGCCTGCAGGGCGTTCTGGTCGCTCGCGAGTACGTGCTGCTCGACTACGACTGCCCCGTGTCCCTGCTCGAGAGCGCCACCGCCCTTGCGCCGGGCTTCGAGTCGCCGACCGTCTCGCCGTTGCACGACGCCGAGTGGGTCGCTGTCCGCGTGATGGTCCCCCGAGCGGACATGAACCAGGTGATGGATCGCCTGTACGACCTGGGCGCCCGCGCGATCCTGGTCACCTCGATCCACGCCGCACGCCTGTGAAGGGGAGCCGATGAGTCTCGCCGTCCGCGTCATCCCCTGCCTCGACGTCGCCGCCGGCCGCGTCGTGAAGGGCGTCAACTTCCAGAACCTGCGCGATGCGGGCGACCCCGTCGAGCTCGCGCGCCTCTACTTCGAGCAGGGTGCCGACGAGCTGACCTTCCTCGACGTCACCGCCACGGTCGATGACCGCTCGACCACCTACGACGTGGTGCGGGCGACGGCAGAGCAGGTCTTCATCCCCCTCACCGTCGGTGGAGGCGTGCGCAGCGCCGACGACGTGTCGCGCCTGCTCGCGCACGGCGCAGACAAGGTGGGGGTCAACTCGGCCGCGATCGCCCGGCCGGAGCTGCTGGGCGAGATCGCCGACGTCTTCGGCGCGCAGGTGCTCGTGCTCTCGCTCGATGTCAAGCGGAGTGACGCCACGGCGTCCGGCTTCGTCGTCACCACCCACGGCGGTCGCCACGAGACCGACCTGGACGCCCTGGCCTGGGCGGCCGAGGCCGTCGAGCGCGGCGCCGGGGAGCTGCTGGTCAATTCCATCGACGCCGACGGCACCAAGCAGGGTTTCGACCTCGAGTTGATCGCCGCGATGCGCGAGCGCAGCTCCGTGCCGGTGATCGCCTCCGGAGGCGCCGGCGCCGTCGAGCATTTCGCACCGGCCGTCACCGCGGGAGCAGACGCCGTCCTTGCCGCCTCCGTCTTCCACAACCGCGAGCTGACGATCGGGGACGTCAAGCGCGCGCTCGCCGCCTCCGGGATCGAAGTCCGATGACCCCCGCCGAGCTCGACGCCGTCCTCGACCGTGCCACCTTCGATTCGGCTGGGCTGTTGCCCGCGATCATCCAGCAGCACGACACCCGCGAGGTGCTGATGATGGGGTGGATGGACCGCGAGGCGCTCCGCAGGACCCTCACCGAGGGGCGCGTCACCTTCTGGTCGCGCTCGCGGCAGGAGTACTGGCGCAAGGGCGACACCTCCGGCCACGCCCAGTTCGTCCGGGCAGCCGCACTCGATTGCGACGCCGACACCCTGCTCGTGCAGGTCGAGCAGATCGGCGCCGCCTGCCACACCGGCGAGCACGCCTGCTTCGACGTCGATCCGCTCGCGCCGTTCACCGGCCTCGGCCCGGGGGAGTGAGCGTGAGCGGCCGGCGACTGAAGTATTCCGCGATCCTCGGGGTCGTGCTGCTCGCCGCGCTTGAGCTGACCTCCTCCACGCAGTCGTGGTTCACGCTGACGCTCGCGGCGATCGAGGGGGAGGGCCAGCGGATCGACGTGGCCGGCACCGTCGCCGCTCCGGCGCTCTCGGCGCTCGCGCTCGCCGGCCTGGCCCTCGCTGCGGCGCTCGCGATCGCCGGTCCCGTCTTCCGGATCGTGCTCGGACTGCTCCAGGTGGTCCTCGGTGCGTCGGTAGTGTTGGCCGCCGCGACCGCCCTGGGCGACCCCGTGCGCGCCGGGGCCTCGCTGGTCACCGGAGCGACCGCCATCGCCGGCGAGCAGTCCGTCGCGGCCCTGGTCGCCTCCTCCGCCCTCACGGCCTGGCCGGTCGTGGCCCTGGCGTGCGGGGTGCTCACGGCGGTGCTCGGGATCGGCGTGCTCGCGACCTCGCGCCGGTGGCCCGGGGCGGCAAAGAAGCGGGCGTCCCGTTTCGAGCCGGCCGACGGCTACGGCCACGGCGCCTCGACGGTTCAGACCGACGACGGCGACGTCGATCCCGTCGTCTCCTGGGACGAACTCTCGCGCGGTGACGACCCCACGTCGGCCCGCTGATCCGACCTGCATCCCGCACGGAGCCGGCCCGAGTCGGGACCCTGACGGGGGCCTGCGGCAAGGCGCGTCTCGGTCCGGGGCCCCAGGTGCCTCACGCTAGACTGCTCGGGTTCCGATGCACCCCAGGAGGAGACCCATGAGCAGCGAACACGACGACGACAACCACGGCCACTCGCCAGCGGCCTGGACGGCCGTCGTTATCATGCTGGTCGGATTCACGATCGGCACGATCGCGTTCTGGTTCGACGTGCCGCTCGTCGTCTGGCTCTCGGTCGGCCTGGTCGTGGTGGGCCTGCTGGCCGGGGTGGGCATGGCCAAGGCGGGCTACGGCGTCAACGGCCCGAAGGCGACCTCGAAGGTGCGTGCCTGATGCTCACTGAACTGACCGCCGGCGCCCTGGCCGATGCGGCTCGCCGCCGCGAGAGCGCCCCAATTGATGTCGTCGAGCGCCGTGCGCTCGCTCAGACTCCCGCCCTCGACGCCCTGGCCGCACTGGCCCCCGCCGAGCGCGTCAAGATCATCGCCGAGGTCAAGCGCGCGAGCCCGTCGCGCGGGGCCCTTGCCGAGATCCCCGTCCCCGCCGAGCTGGCCGGGCAGTACGAGCTCGGAGGAGCGAGCGCGATCAGCGTGCTCACCGAGGAGCGCCGCTTCAAGGGGTCGCTCGCCGACCTGGAAGCCGTCCGCGAGCGCGTCTCGATCCCCGTCCTGCGCAAGGACTTCATCGCCGAGCCCTACCAGGTTCTCGAGGCCCGCGCGGCCGGAGCCGACCTGGTCCTGCTCATCGTCGCCGCGCTCGAGCAGCCCCTGCTCATCGAGCTGCACGCCCTGGTCCTCGAGCTCGGGATGACCCCGCTCGTCGAGACCCACTCGGCCGACGAGCTCGAGCGGGCGATCGACCTCGGCGCCCACCTCATCGGCGTCAACGCGCGCAACCTGACGACCTTCGAACTCGACCGCGACCTCTTCGGCCGACTCTCGGACCGCATCCCCGCTGATGCGGTGAAGGTCGCCGAGTCGGCGGTCAAGACGGCCGACGACGTCGCCCACTACCGCCGTTCGGGCGCCGATGTCGTCCTTGTTGGCGAGGCGCTCGTCACCGGAGGTGACCCCGTCTCCACCCTCGCCAGTTTCCTGGCCTCCTGATCACCGAGAGGCGGAACCGCATGGCACTCCGGGATGAACTCGGCCCCTACTTTGGCGAGTTCGGCGGACGTTACGTCCCCGAGTCGCTCGTCGAGGCACTCGATGAGCTGAGCGCCGAGTACGAGCGCACCACAGGCGACCCCGCGTTCGCGGCCGAGCTGATGGAGCTGCACCGCAGCTACACCGGCCGACCGTCGATCATCACCGAGGTGCCCCGGTTCGCCGAGCACGCCGGTGGTGCGCGGATCATCCTCAAGCGCGAGGACCTCAACCACACCGGTTCGCACAAGATCAACAATGTGCTCGGCCAGGCTCTGCTGACCAGGCGGATCGGCAAGACCCGGGTCATCGCCGAGACGGGAGCGGGCCAGCACGGCGTCGCGACCGCCACCGCGGCCGCTCTGTTCGGCCTCGACTGCGTGGTCTACATGGGCGAGGTCGACACCGAGCGCCAGGCGCTCAACGTCGCCCGGATGCGCCTCCTGGGCGCCGAGGTGGTCCCCGTGACGACGGGTTCGCGCACCCTCAAGGACGCGATCAACGACGCCATGCGCGACTGGGTCACCAACGTCGGCACGACCAACTACATCTTCGGCACCGTCGCGGGACCGCATCCGTTCCCCGCCCTGGTGCGCGACTTCCAGAAGATCATCGGCGAGGAGGCGCGCGAGCAGGTCCTCGAGCTCACCGGCTCGCTCCCGACGGCGGTCACCGCCTGCGTCGGCGGCGGATCGAATGCGATGGGCATCTTCCACGCCTTCCTCGACGACCCCGAGGTCCGCCTCGTCGGCTTCGAGGCGGGAGGCGAGGGGATCGACACGCCGCGCCACGCGGCGACCATCAGCAAGGGCCGCACCGGTGTCCTGCACGGCGCGCGCAGCTTCCTCCTCCAGGACGAGGACGGCCAGACGATCGAGTCGCACTCGATCTCGGCCGGCCTGGACTACCCCGGTGTCGGCCCGGAGCACGCCTGGCTCGCGAGCATCGGCCGTGCCGACTACCGGGCGGTCACCGACTCCGCCGCGATGGATGCTCTGATGCTGCTGAGCCGCACCGAGGGCATCATCCCGGCCATCGAGTCCGCGCACGCGCTCGCAGGCACGCTCGAGCTGGGTCGTGAGTTCGGCCGGGACGCGACGATCCTGGTCAACCTCTCCGGCCGCGGCGACAAAGACATGACGACTGCCGCGCACTACTTCGGGCTGATGGACCAGGGCGCGGTGCAGTCGTGAGTGGTCGCGGGCCGAGCGTCGCCGAGACCGTTCGGCGTCGGAACGAGGAGGCCGCGGGTGCCCTGATCGGTTACCTGCCCGTCGGCTTCCCCGACCTTCCGACGAGCATCGACGCCGCGGTCGCGATGGCCGAGAACGGCGTGGACGCGATCGAGCTGGGCCTGCCCTACTCCGACCCTGTGATGGACGGACCGGTGATTCAGGAGGCGACGCAGGCTGCCATCGCCGGCGGGTTCCGCCTGCGGCACGGCTTCGAGGCGGTGCGCGAGATCCGCGCGCGCGTCGATGTTCCGGTTTTGGTGATGACCTACTACAACCCCGTGCTCCAGTACGGCGTGGAGCGTTTCGCGACCGACCTCGCGGAGGCGGGCGGCTCCGGACTGATCACGCCTGACCTGATCCCCGACGAGGGCGCCGAGTGGATCGCCGTCTCCGAGCGCCTCGGCCTCGACCGCGTCTTCCTCGCCGCGCCGTCCTCAACGGACACACGGTTGCGCCAGGCGGTCGACGTTAGCCGCGGCTTCGTCTACGCGGTCTCGACGATGGGCATCACCGGGGCCCGCACCGACGTCGACTCCGCAGCGCGCACGCTGGTCGATCGGCTCCGCACTGTCGGCTCCGAGAGCGCCTGCGTCGGCCTGGGCATTTCGACCGGCGAGCAGGTCGCCGAGATTCTCGCGTACGCGGACGGCGCGATCGTCGGCTCCGCGCTGGTGCGCGCCCTGGCGTCCGGAGGGGTGGCCGCGGTCGCCGAGACCTCCCGCGGCCTCGCCGAGGGCACGCGCTCCGAGCGCTAACGCCTCCCGCTACAATCGGGATGCCCACCGGGGCGCGGCCGTGCCGAGCCCGGGGACCCCCTCCTTCGAAAGGTCGACTACTGGTGTCCGTACCGCTGAGCATCCCGAGCCCCCCCGACGCGTGGAGTCAGTACGACCTCACGATCGGCAACTGGACGCTCGCGATCCACACCTACGCTCTGTGCATCCTCGCGGGGATCATCGTGGCGACGATCATGACGAATCAGCGCCTGAAGCGACGCGGCGTCGAGCCGTGGGTTGTGCTCGACATCATCATCTGGGCCGTGCCGCTGGGCATCGTCGGCGCTCGGGCCTACCACGTCCTGACGCACCCGGGCGACTACTTCTTCGCCGGCGCGGATCCGTGGGAGGTCGTGCGCATCTGGAACGGTGGCAACGCGATCTTCGGTGGCCTGATCGGCGGCGCGGTCGGCGCGTTCATCGGCTGTCGCTGGACCGGCGTCCGCTTCTGGAGCTTCGCCGACGCCCTCGCTCCCGGCATGCTGGCCGCACAGGCGCTGGGACGCCTGGGGAACTGGTTCAACCACGAACTGTTCGGCCTACCGACGACCCTGCCCTGGGGTCTGGAGATCGAGACCAGCAATCCGGCCTTCCCGGTCGGCCTGCAGGCAAGCACCCTCTTTCACCCGACCTTCCTCTACGAGATCCTCTGGAACGTCGTGGGCGTCGCCGTCGTCCTGCTGCTCGAGCGCCGCCTCAGGCTGCAGTGGGGTACCGTCTTCGCCGCCTACCTGATCTGGTACGGCATCGGCCGCGTCTGGTTCGAATCCATCCGTATCGACCCGAGCGGGTTCTTCTGGGGCATTCGCACCAATGTCTGGGCGGCCCTCGCCGCCGTCGTCATCGGCCTGGTGATCGTGGTGATTCAGAAGCGCGAGCATCCGGGTGGCGAGCCCTCGGCCTACCGGCCGGGTCGGGAGTGGACTCCGGCGTCGGCTGAGATAGAGTTTGAGGACGTCGAGTCTCGCTCTGACGACACCACCACCCCTGCTTCCGGTACCGACGCCGAGAAGTCGACGGTCTCCCGCACCTGACGGGGTCGCGGAGCCTCCGCGATCGCCTCCCGATGCCCGACACCTCCGCGACCGCCCCTCACGGCGCAGCCACGAGCGCTGCCGCGAGTGGTAAGCCGTGCAGGCACCGCCGGCGGCGCACGACGCTCGCACCGCTGCAGAACCCTGCGGCTCTCCCGACCGGGGAGCCCTCACTCCTCCACCTCCGCGGGCCAGCGACGTCCCGATTAGCCATCACCCCCGTGAGGACGGTTCACATGGCCTCCGCCCAGCCCTCGCCCCAGGTTCCCGTCGTGCCCTTCATCGGTACGCCGCCGACCCAGGGGATGTACGACCCGGCCGCAGAGAAGGACGCGTGCGGCCTCGCGATGGTCGCCACCCTGCGCGGCACCCCCGGCCACGACATCATCGACGCGGCCCTCGACGCGCTGCGCAACCTCGAGCACCGCGGTGCCGTCGGCTCCGACGCCGGGACGGGTGATGGCGCGGGCATCATCACCCAGACTCCCGACGAGTTCCTTCGCGCGGTCGCTCCGGTCGAGCTGCCGCCCGTGGGGGAGTACGCCGTCGGCAACGCCTTCCTGCCCGTCGATCTCTTCGCGCGCGAGCGGGTGAAGGCGTCAATCGCCGAGATCGCTCGCGAGGAGAACCTCACGGTGCTCGGCTGGCGAACGGTGCCGGTGCAGCCCGACGAGATTGGCACCCTCGCCCGCGCCGCGATGCCGGCGATCGAGCAGCTCTACGTCTCGAGTGAGCTGACCGACGAGGACGGGGTCCCGCTGGCCTCCCTCCGCCTGGACCGGCAGACCTTCCGCCTGCGCAAGCGCGTCGAGCGAGAGCTCGAGGCGTACTTCATGTCGCTGTCGAGCCGCACACTCGTTTACAAGGGGATGGTGACGACCCTCCAGCTGGAGCCGTTCTACCCTGATCTCTCGGACGAGCGTTTCGCGTCCAAGCTCGCGGTGGTGCACTCCCGCTACTCGACGAACACCTTCCCGTCCTGGCCGCTCGCGCAGCCGTTGAGGATGATCGCTCACAACGGCGAGATCAACACCGTGCAGGGCAACCGCAACTGGATGCGCGCCCGCCAGTCGCAGCTCAAGAGCCGCGAGCTCGGCGACCTCACGCCGCTGCTTCCGATCGTTTCGACGGGCCGGAGCGACTCCGCGTCCTTCGACGAGGCCGTCGAGCTGCTCACTCTGGCCGGCCGCTCACTCCCGCACGCGGTGATGATGATGGTGCCCGAGGCCTGGGAGAACCAGGGCGGCGCCCTCGACGCCAAGCGCCGAGCCTTCTACGAGTACCACTCGATGCTCATGGAGCCGTGGGACGGCCCAGCCGCGATCGGCTTCACCGACGGCGTTTTCGTGGGCGCCACGCTCGACCGCAATGGGCTCCGTCCCGGCCGCTACATGGTCACGGACGACGGACTCGTGGTGCTCGCGAGTGAGATCGGCGTGCTCGACATCGACCCGGCGAAGGTCGTCCGCAAAGGACGTCTCCAGCCCGGCCGCATGTTCCTGGTCGACACCGAGCAGGGCCGCATCGTCGAGGACGAGGAGATCAAGGCGCAGCTCGCCGACTCCGGTCCGTTCGAGGAGTGGCTCGAGAACGGCCGCATCAACCTCAGGGACCTCCCCGAGCGTGAGCACATCGTGCACACTCCCGCTTCGGTCAACCGCCGCCAGCGCACGTTCGGCTACACGGAGGAGGAGGTCCGCCTCCTTCTGCTGCCGATGGCACGCGCCGGTGCGGAGCCGCTCGGGGCGATGGGCTCGGATACGCCGGTGGCGGTGCTCTCGCAGCGCCCGCGCCTGCTGTTCGACTACTTCACGCAGGCGTTCGCCCAGGTCACGAACCCGCCGCTGGACTCCATCCGCGAGGAGGTCGTCACCTCGCTCCGCCTCGGCCTCGGGCCGTCGCGCAACCTGCTGAGCGCCGGTCCCGAGCACGCGCGTCAGGTGGTCCTCGACTTCCCGGTGATCGACAACGACGAACTCGCGAAGATTCAGCACATCGCGCCGCGTCCGCTCAGCCACATCACCACGACGATCCGCGGTCTTTACCGCGTCGACGCCGGTCCGCGCGCCATGCAGGAGCGGATCGACGCGATGTGCGACGAGGCCGACGAGGCGATCGCCGCGGGAGCGCAGTTCCTCGTTCTCTCGGATCGCGACTCCACCAAGGATCTCGCGCCCATTCCGTCGCTGCTGATGCTCGCCGCGGTGCACCACCACCTGATCCGCACCGAGAACCGGATGCGCGTGGGGCTCGTGGTCGAGGCCGGCGACGTCCGCGAGGTGCACCACGTCGCCACGCTGATCGGCTACGGCGCCTCCGCGGTGAACCCGTACCTCGCGATGGAGACGTGTGAGGACCTCGTCCGCAGCGGAATGCTCTCGGACATCTCGCCCGAGAAGGCCGTCAAGAACGTGATCAAGGCCCTCGGCAAGGGCGTGCTCAAGATCATGTCGAAGATGGGTATCTCGACCGTGTCGAGCTACGCCGGAGCGCAGACGTTCGAGGCCGTGGGACTCAGCCAGGGCTTCGTCGACCAGTACTTCACCGGTACGGTCTCCAAGCTCGGCGGCATCGGCATGGACGTCGTCGCCGCAGAGAATGCGGCACGTCACCGCGCTGCCTATCCGGAGGACGGCGCCGTCATGGTGCACGAGCGTCTCGCGGTCGGAGGCGAGTACCAGTGGCGTCGCGACGGTGCGCCGCACCTGTTCAACCCGGACACGGTGTTCCGCCTGCAGCACTCCACCCGCAACCGCCGCTACGACATCTTCCGCGAGTACACCTCGATGGTCGACGACCAGTCCACCGCGCTGATGACCCTCCGCGGCATGTTCGCGTTCGCCGGCGGACGCACGCCCGTCCCGCTCGACGAGGTCGAGCCGGTCGAGGCCATCGTCAAGCGTTTCTCCACGGGAGCGATGAGCTACGGCTCCATCTCGCCCGAGGCCCATGAGACGCTCGCGATCGCGATGAACCGCCTCGGTGCCAAGTCGAACACCGGCGAGGGCGGCGAGGACACCGAGCGCCTGCTCGACCCCGAGCGTCGCTCCGCGATCAAGCAGGTCGCCTCGGGTCGTTTCGGTGTCACGAGCATGTACCTGACCCATGCGGACGACATCCAGATCAAGCTCGCCCAGGGCGCCAAGCCCGGCGAGGGCGGTCAGCTGCCGCCGACCAAGGTCTACCCGTGGATCGCGCGCACCCGCCATGCGACCGCCGGGGTCGGGCTGATCTCTCCGCCTCCGCACCACGACATCTACTCGATCGAGGACCTCAAGCAGCTGATCTTCGACCTCAAGCGCGCCAACCCTTCGGCCCGCATCCACGCGAAGCTGGTCAGCCAGTCGGGTATTGGAGCGGTCGCGGCGGGCACCGCGAAGGCCCTGGCCGACGTCATCCTCGTCTCGGGCCACGACGGCGGCACGGGTGCGAGCCCGGTCAACTCGCTCAAGCACGCGGGGACCCCCTGGGAGCTCGGCCTGGCCGAGACCCAGCAGACCCTCATGCTCAACGGCATGCGCGACCGCGTGGTCGTCCAGGTCGACGGGCAGATGAAGACGGGCCGCGACGTCGTCATCGGCGCGCTGCTCGGGGCCGAGGAGTTCGGTTTCGCGACGGCTCCGCTGATCGTCGAGGGCTGCATCATGATGCGCGTCTGCCATCTCGACACCTGCCCCGTTGGCGTCGCCACGCAGAACCCGGAGCTGCGCACGCGCTTCACCGGCAAGCCCGAGTTCGTCGTCAACTTCTTCGAGTTCATCGCTCAGGAGGTGCGCGAGTACCTTGCGCACCTCGGCTACCGGAGCATCGACGAGATCGTCGGCCGCCGCGAGCTGCTCGACGTGAACCGCGCCGTGGAGCATTGGAAGGCGAGCGGACTCGACCTGACGCCGATCCTCGTCGGCCCCGAGTTCGCCGACGACGAGCCGCGCCGGAACGCGCGCCGCCAGAAGCACGAGCTCGAGCAGCACTTCGACAACGAGCTGATCCGTCTCGCAGCGAATGTCCTCGATCATCGCGGCACCGTCTCGATCGAACGCGCGATCAAGAACACCGAACGCGCGGTCGGCACGATGCTCGGCCACGAGGTCACGGTCCGCTTCGGCGAGAACGGCCTGCCGGCCGACTCCATCGTCGTCTCGCTGCGCGGCTCGGCCGGTCAGTCGTTCGGAGCGTTCCTCCCGGCGGGCATCACGCTGCGCCTCGAAGGCGACTCCAACGACTACGTCGGCAAGGGGCTCTCGGGTGGCCAGATCGTGATGCGGCCTGACCGCCGCAGCACGTTCGACGCCTCCGCCAACGTGATCGCGGGCAACGTGATCGGTTACGGGGCGACCCAGGGCACGATGTTCCTTCGCGGGATGGTCGGCGAGCGTTTCCTTGTGCGCAATTCCGGCGCCACCGCGGTGGTCGAGGGCGTGGGCGACCACGCGCTCGAATACATGACCGGTGGCCTGGCGGTGATCCTCGGCGAGACCGGGCGGAACCTCGGCGCAGGCATGTCCGGCGGCACCGCCTACATCCACGGCCTGCGCCGGGAGCTCGTCAACCGCGACGCCCTCGCGTCCGGTGAGCTCACGCTCTCCGAGCTCGGCAGCGCCGATGCGGAGATCCTCCGCGACCTGCTCGAACGCCATGTCGCCGAGACCGAGTCACCCCTGGCCCAGGGGATGCTCGATGAGTGGGACGGAACGGTCTCGCGTTTCGTCAAGGTACTGCCCCGCGATTTCGCTGCGGTGCTCGCGACGCGCGCATCCGCTGTCGAGGAGGGGCTCGACCCCGACGGCGACGTCGTCTGGGGACGGATTCTGGAGGTAACCGGTGGCTGATCCCAAGGGGTTCCTGAAGGTGCAGGACCGGGAGTTGCCTCATCGGCGCCCGGTGTCCGTGCGCCTGATGGACTGGAAAGAGGTCTACGAGCAGGGCGACTCCGCCGTGCTGCGCCGTCAGGCGGGCCGCTGCATGGACTGCGGCATCCCGTTCTGCCACAAGGGTTGCCCGCTGGGGAACCTGATCCCCGAGTGGAATGACCTGATGTGGCGCGGCGAGGGTCGCCAGGCGATCGAGCGTCTGCACGCGACGAACAACTTCCCGGAGTTCACGGGTCGGCTCTGCCCGGCACCGTGCGAGTCGTCCTGCGTGCTCGGGATCAACCAGCCGGCGGTCACGATCAAGCAGATCGAGGTCTCGATCATCGATCAAGCGTTCGGCAACGACTGGGTGCAGCCGCACCCTCCGGAGCGCCTGACCGGCAAGACCGTCGCGGTGGTCGGCTCCGGCCCCGCGGGGCTCGCCGCCGCGCAGCAGCTCACTCGCGCCGGGCACACGGTGGCGGTCTACGAGCGCGACGACCGCATCGGCGGACTCCTGCGCTACGGCATCCCCGACTTCAAGATGGAGAAGAAGCACCTCGAGCTGCGTCTGAACCAGATGAAGGCCGAGGGAACCCGCTTCCGCGCCGGCGTCGACATCGGCTCCGACATCACCTGGGACGACCTGCGCGCGCGCTACGACGCGGTCGTGGTCGCGACCGGTGCCCTCGTCCCACGGGACCTGCCCGTCCCCGGGCGCGACCTCGACGGTGTGCACTTCGCGATGGAGTACCTGGTGCAGTCCAACCGCGCGATCGCCGGCGACCGCGTCTTCGAGCAGATCTCGGCGGAGGGCAAGCACGTCGTGGTCCTCGGCGGAGGCGACACCGGAGCCGACTGCATCGGCACCGCACACCGTCAGAAGGCCGCCTCGGTCACCAACTTGGCGATCGGGCAGCAGCCGCCGTCCGAGCGCCCGGACACTCAGCCCTGGCCGATGGACCCGACCGTGTTCGAGGTTTCGAGCGCACACGAAGAGGGTGGCGAGCGCGTGTTCCTCGCCTCGACCGTGGAGTTCCTCGCCAACGAGGGCGGCGAGGTCCGGGCGGTGCGCGTGGCCGAGACCGAGTACCTCGACGGGCGTCGCGTCCCCAAGGCGGGCACCGAGCGCGAGATCCCGGCCGATCTGGTTTTGCTCGCTCTCGGCTTCACGGGTCCGGAGGCTGACCACCTCGCTCGCCAGCTCGAGGTTCCCTTCACCGATCGCGGCAACGTCGCGCGCGGCGCCTCCTTCGAGACCAGCGCCCCCGGGGTCTTCGTCGCCGGCGACGCCGGGCGCGGCCAGTCCCTGATCGTCTGGGCGATTGCCGAGGGCCGCTCCGTTGCGGCCGAAGTCGACCGCTACCTCGAGGGCACCACGTCGCTGCCGGCGCCCGTCGGCCCGAACGACCGGGGCTTCACGCTCTAGTCCTCCGGACGCGATAGTGTCGGCCCGCCAGCAATCAGCTCACTTCCCCCGCTAACGACGCGCCTCGGGGCGCAGAACAACGGAGCACCCCCTCAATGAGACGAGCGAAAATCGTCGCCACCCTCGGCCCGGCAACGTCGTCGTACGAGACCATTCGTGCGATCATCGACGCCGGAGTGGACGTGGCCCGCATGAACCTCAGTCACGGAAGCTACGACGTCCACGAAGGCATCTACCGCATCGTGCGGAAGGCCGCTGACGACGCCGGCCGCGCTGTCGCGATCCTCGTCGATCTGCAGGGGCCGAAAATCCGCCTCGGCAAGTTCGAGGGCGGCCCGTACGCCCTCGCCGAGGGTGACGTCTTCACCATCACCACCGAGGATGTCCTCGGCACGCGCGAGCTTTCGGGCACCACGTTCAAGGGCCTCCCCGACGATGTGAACCCGGGCGACATGCTCCTCATCGACGACGGCAAGGTCGCTGTCCGCGTCACCGCCGTCGAGGGCCCCCGCGTGATCACCGAGGTCGTCGTCCCCGGCAACGTCTCGAACAACAAGGGCATCAACCTGCCCGGCGTCGCGGTCAACGTCCCGGCCCTCTCGCAGAAGGACGAGGACGACCTCCGCTGGGCGATCCGTCTCGGCGCCGACATCATCGCGCTCTCCTTCGTGCGCAACGCCAGCGACATCACGCGCGTGCACGAGATCATGGCGGAGGAGGGCCGCAAGGCTCCCGTCATCGCCAAGATCGAGAAGCCGCAGGCGGTTGACAACCTGCAAGAGATCATCGACGTCTTCGACGGCATCATGGTCGCCCGCGGTGACCTCGGCGTCGAGCTGCCCCTCGAGGCCGTGCCGATCGTGCAGAAGCACGCCGTCGAGCTGGCCCGCCGCTGGGCGAAGCCGGTCATCGTCGCGACCCAGATGCTCGAATCGATGATTGAGAGCCCCCGTCCCACCCGGGCCGAGGCCTCGGATGTCGCGAACGCCATCCTCGATGGCGCGGACGCGGTCATGCTCTCGGGCGAGACCAGCGTCGGAGCCTGGCCGGTCGTCACTGTGCAGACGATGGCGCGCATCGTCGAGTCGACCGAGGAACACGGCCTGGAGCGGATCCCCCCGCTGGGCAGCAAGCCCCGCACCCAGGGTGGATCGGTCACGCTGGCCGCCGCCGAGGTCGCGGAGTTCGTCGAGGCGAAGTTCCTCTGCGTGTTCACGGAGTCGGGCGACTCGGTGCGTCGCATGACGCGCCTGCGCCACGGCATCCCGATTATCGGCTTCACCCCCGAGCCCGCCGTCCGTCGCCGCATGGCGCTGAACTGGGGCGTTCAGTCCTTCGTTACGCCGCGGGTGAACCACACCGACGCGATGTTCGCGCAGGTGGACGCGGTGCTGCTGCGCGAGGGTCTCGCTCAGCCCGGCGAGACCGTCGTCGTCGTCTCCGGATCGCCCCCCGGGCGCGCCGGCACAACGAATGACATGCGGGTGCACATCGTCGGCTCGTCCAGCTCGGCCGACAGGGCCGAGAACTGGGACCACTGAGTCCAGCACTCCCCGCAGGGCCCGGTCGCGCACGCGGCCGGGCCCTGCGTCGTCCCGCCCTCGTGGCGGGCACCTCCAAGACCTTCCGCTCGCTCGCGCGGGCCGGCACCGCTTCACGCGCGGCCGGCCCCCTCGTGCGCCGCGAGCTGCATCCGGTCGATCTGCGTCTCTGGTGCGCCCGCCTCACCGCGCTCCGCGCGGCCGACCGCTCAGCGCTCCCGGGAGTCTCCGCCCTGCACGCCCCGCAACTGCTCGCGGGAGCCCTCGTCGCGGAGGCCGCGATGGACGCCCTCGGCGTCCAGACGCTGGTGATCTGCCCCTGGGCCGTGCGCGAGGGCCTGATCATCCGCCGCTTCGAGCGGCTCGACGCACCGATCCAGCGGGAGGACGTTCAGCTCAGCGCAATGCGAGAGGACAGCGTGCGCTGCTCGCCTGGTCCGAGGACGATCTGGCCCGGCTTGTCGACGATGTCGCCGTCCCAGCCTTCCGGCGTCGGCACGCCCCGCCACGGCTCCAGGCAGACAAACCGTGCTCCGACCGGCTTCCACACCCCGACCACATCGAAGTCCCCGGTGTCGATCTCGATCGAGCGGGCCGCTCCGTCGGCCTCGAGCCGGAGCGTGCGGCGGCGCGACTCATCGAAGATCATCACGCCCTCCGCGAAGTGCCCGTCGTCCACCGCCAGCACGCCGTCCTCGAGCGGCGCGGGGTGGCGCGCCGCCAGCAGCAGATTCTCGGGCGCGCGGCGGTAGCCCTCCGGCTCGGGCTGCGCGAAGCGGATGCGATGCTCGCCACGGCCGCCGGGCAGCGGCAGCGCGAAGGCCGGGTGGTTGCCGAGCGAATAGCCCAGCGGAGTCGAGCCGCGGTTTTCGAGGGTCTGGGTGATTCGCAGCGTCGCGTCGGTCACGGCGTAGGCGATGAGTAGCGTCCAGTCGAAGGGGAACATCGCGCGCGTGGCGTCGTCGCTCCGGAGCCGGAACACGGCTTCGTCTGCCGAGACGCCGGCGAGATCGAAGACCCGATCGCGCGCGAAGCCGTGCTGCCCCATCCGGTGCTCCACGCCGTCGTGCTGCAGGGCGTCGCCCGGGAGGCGCCCGATGATCGGGAACAGCACGGGAGCGTGGCGACGCCACTCGGGCCCGGCCTGCCAGAGGTACTCGCGGCCCTCGCCGTCGCGGAGCGAGGTCATCTCGGCCCCGGCGGTGGTCAGGGCGATGCGCAGGCTCTCGCTACCGAGGGCGAGGACGGTGGGCGAGGGAGAGTCGTTGCTGCTCATGTTCCGATTCTGCCCGCAGGGCGGGTCTGACGGGGGTGTCGGAGGTGCGTGGCAGCATGGAGCGATGCCTCCCGAGTCGATCCCTTCCTCCTGGCGCGCCCGCGTCGGTGAACTCAGCGGCTCGACCGAGGTCGAGGCGTCACCGGTACTCACACCGATCGGCCTGCAGTTCGAGCTGCGCCGCCTCGTGCGCCGTGCCGACGATCCGTGGCGGGCCCCCTCGAGCCAGCGCGTCACGGCGAAGGGCTACGACCCGGCCGAGCGCCGCGACCACCGCCTCGCCACCCGGCCCGTCGTGCGCGGACGCGGCGGCCCCTGGAATCGCACCACGCTCACCTGGAAGTCGCTCAACTTCCAGACCCACCGGCTCTCACTCGACCCCGCGCATCAGCGCTGGTTCGCCGAATTCGCCGCGCTCCACCAGGCCACCCGCACGGTGCACCTCGGGCAGGACCCCGACTGGATCCACCTCGACGATTACGAGAGCCCGCTGCTCTGGCGCCTGCTCGAGCAGGCGCCAGCCGTCGGCGTACCACTGCTCGCCCCCGAGAAGGGCACGGTGCGCCTGAGCAGTCCCGCCCACGTCGCGGTGACGCTGACGGCGGAGGAGGGCGCGCTGCGGCTCCGGCCCGTCTTGCGGATCGGCGGGGCGGAGTATCCGCTGGAGTCGGCGCGTCCGGTCGCCCGGCACGGCGTCTACGCGGTCGAGCACGGCGATCCGTCCTCGATCCTGCTCGCCCCCGCGCCGCTGCCCTTCGACGACGAGGAGGTGCGGCTCCTCGACCACCCCGAGCAGACGAGCGTCCCGGCCGAGGACGTCCCCGAGTTCGTCCGCGAGCACCTCCCGGCCCTCCGCGGCCGCATCGCGCTCCGCGAAGAGGGCGTCGACCTCCTGCTCGACGAGCCCGAGCCGCCCCGCCTCGTCTGCACGGTAGCGTTCGAGCCCCGGCGCACCGTCCGGGTCGGCTGGCACTGGCGCCGCACGCCCGATCGCGCGACCGAGCTGGACGGCACGGCCGACGACGTCCTGGAGCGGGCCGTGCTCCGCCGGGTGCGCTCCGTGCTCGGAGAGGCCGGGTCCTCCGTGCTCCCAGAGCCGGGGACGAGCGCGGTTCTGCGCGGGGCCGAGGCCGCGGTCTTCGTGGTGGAGCAGCTGCCGCAGCTGGAGGGGGTCGGCGGCGTGCGGGTGGAGCGCGAGGGCGCCGCTCCAGATTATCGGCTGCTGAACGGCCCGCTCACCCTCACCATCACCGCCGTCGACACCGAGAGCGCCGACTGGTTCGACCTCGGCGTCGTTGTGACGATCGGCGACGCGACCGTGCCGTTTCTGCCACTCTTCCGAGCCCTGGCGGCAGGTGGCGACCGCATCCGCCTGGTCGACCACTCCTACCTCTCGCTCGCGCACCCCGGCCTCGAACGGCTCCGCGAGCTGCTGGCCCGGGCCGACGAGCTCGACGAGTGGGAGACGGGGCCGCGGCTCGGTCGGCACCAGACCGAACTCTGGAGCGAGCTGGCGGAGCTGGCCGACGAGAGCGTCGCCTCCGACGCTTGGCGGGACGTGCTCGCCTCCGCCCTGGCCGCCGGCTCGCCGGGCGAGGTGAAGGCACCCACCGGCCTCACCGCGCAGCTACGCCCCTACCAGCGGGCGGGCTACGCCTGGCTGGTGCACCGTCTTGGCCACGGGCTCGGCGGGATTCTCGCCGACGACATGGGACTCGGCAAGACTTTGCAGGCGCTGGCGATGATGCTGTGGGCAGTGCAGGAGGGGCGCCGCGTCGGAGCCCGTCGCGCGCCGTTCCTCGTGGTCGCCCCGACCTCGGTCGTGCCCGGCTGGCGCTCCGAGGCCGAGCGGTTCGCGCCGGGGCTGCGGCTCCACGTCGTCGCGAGTTCGCGGGAGAGCGCCTTCGACGCGATCCCGGAGGACGTGGACGTGGTGCTCACCAGCTACGCGGTCCTGCGCCTCGCGGGCGAACGCTGGGCGGAACGGGAGTGGTCGGCTCTGATCCTCGACGAGGCGCAGTTCGTCAAGAATCCCGCCTCGCAGACGCACCGGGCCGCGGGCGGTGTGGGTGCCCCCGTCGTCCTCGCGCTCACCGGCACGCCGCTGGAGAACTCGCTCGACGAACTGTGGGCAATTCTGGCGCTGGTCGCGCCCGGCCTGCTGCCGCCGCTGCGCCGGTTCCGAGAGGAGTACACCCGGCCGATCCTGCATGCGGAGGCGCCGATCGGGATCGCCTCGCCGGATCTGTCCGAGGGGCGGACGGTCGGCCACGCAGAAGGCGCGCGCCGACGCCTCGAGCGTCTGCGGCGTCGGCTACGGCCGTTCCTCCTGCGCCGCACGAAGGAGGCGGTCGCACCGGAGCTGCCCGAGAAGCAGGAGCAGACGCTCGAGGTCGTGCTGACACCCGCTCACCGGGTGCTGTACGACGGCTACCTTCAGCGCGAGCGGCGCAAGCTCCTCGGGATGGTCGACGATCTCGACCGTCAGCGCTTCACCGTGTTCCGCTCGCTCACCCTGCTCCGCCTGCTCGCGCTCGACGCTTCCCTGGTCGACCCGGCCTACCGGCACGTCCCGTCCGCCAAACTCGACCTACTGGTCGAGCAGCTCGACGACGTGCTCGCCGAGGGCCGCAAGGCCCTCGTCTTCAGCACCTTCACGTCGTATTTGGAGCGTGCGGGGGAGCAGCTCCGTCGGCGCGGGATCCCCTTCGTCCAGCTTGACGGGTCCACGCGGGATCGCGCCGGCGTCATCGAGGAGTTCCGCTCCGGTGCCGCCCCCGTCTTCCTGATCAGCCTCAAGGCGGGCGGCACCGGACTCACGCTCACCGAGGCCGACCATGTGTTCGTCCTCGATCCGTGGTGGAACCCTGCCGCCGAGGCGCAGGCCGTGGATCGGGCCCACCGCATCGGCCAGGAGCGGCGAGTGAACGTGTACCGGCTGGTCGCGACCGACACCATCGAGGAGAAGATCGTGCGTCTCCAGGAGCGCAAGGGCCGCCTCAGTACGGCGGTGCTCGACGAGGGTGAGCTGTTTGCCCGAGCGCTGACCGCCGACGATGTCCGGGAGTTGCTCGCCGACTGACCCCACGAAGGGTGAGAGAACAGCCGGCCGTCACCAGGGTCCGGGGTGCACACTCGGCGGATGAGCCGCCGCTCCCGCTCCCGCCCCCGCCCCCGCCCCCGCCCCGACTGGATCATCGCCCGTGAATAGGGAACCGACGCGGGCCTCTTGGGACCGGGCAGTGCCGTCTGGGCGGTCAACAGCGGGCTGACGACCATGATCGCCGGAGTCGGCGCGCTGCTGATGCGGACCCTGCACGCCGGAGCGATGGCGGGCATGCTCGATCACTCCCGCTACCGCGAGGATCCGAGGGGCCGACTCGACAACACTGTCCGCTGGGTCCTGACCACCAGCTTCGGCGACACCGCGGCGGCGAGCGGAGCGGCGCGGTGGGTGACCGGCGGAGCCTGATCCGCTTCCCGTACACCTGTCCGGGAAGTGGTAGACTCTCCCGGATGACTTCCGTGCGCTTCGCTTCCGTGCCCGCGGCGGAGTCCTCGTCGGCGCCCGGCTCCGCCGATCCGCGAGCCCTACGCACCCGCCGCCGGGTCTTCGACGCGGTCGAGCGCCTCGTGATGCAGAGCGACGGCGAGCGAGCAGAGGGAATCGCCGTCAGCGATATCGTGCGCGAAGCCGGCATCAGCCGCAGCGCGTTCTATGCCCACTTCGATGACGCGGCGGGCGTCGCCTCCGCGCTGCTCCGGCAAGACCTTGTGGTCGCCGATGTCGCCGAAACCTCCTCGGCCGATCGTTCAGGAGCGGACGCCCTCCGGCGCGGTTACTCGCGCCTCGTCGAGCGCCTGGTCGATCGCCACGCCTTCCACGCCCGCCTCCGGGCCCGCGCCTCCGCCCGAGTAGCATCCGACGACGCCGTGCTCGACACGGCCCTGGCCCTGCACCGGGCGGTGCTCGCCCGAGTCGACGTCCCCTCTGCGGTGGACCCCGAACTCACCGCGGTCTTCGCAGCCGGCGGGGTTCTCGCCGTGGTCGGCGCGTGGCTCGCCGGCTCGCTCGACCGCACCGACGAGGAGCTCGTCGAGCATCTCGTCGCGCTGCTGCCGCCGTGGCTCGCCGAGGCGACGCTGCGGCCCCTCGACTCCTCACTCCCACCACGCCCCACGACGAAAGGCACGACATGATGACATTCGAGGTCGGCGAGACCCTGGTCTACCCGCACCACGGAGCGGTGACGATCACCGGGCTCGAGAAGCGCTCGGTCAAGGGCGTCGAGAAGACGTTCATGACGATGAACGTGCACACCAGCGAGCTCACCATCACCCTCCCCGTCGAGAACGCCGAGCTCGTGGGCGTGCGCGAGATCATCGACGACGCCGGCGTCCAGGCCGTGTATGACGTCCTGCGCAGCGATGTCGCGGAGGAGGCCAGCAACTGGTCGCGCCGCTTCAAGGCCAACCAGGAGAAGATGGCCAGCGGCAGCGTCTACCGCGTTAGCGAGGTCGTCCGCGACCTGTGGCGTCGCGAGCAGGCGGGCGGCGTCTCCGCCGGCGAGAAGCGGATGCTGCTCAAGGCCCGTCAGATCCTCGTCTCGGAGCTCTCGCTCGCCCTGAAGGGCACCGATGAGGAGGCCTCCGCCAAGCTCGACGAGGTCCTCGCCTCGGCGATCTGATTCCCTGTCGCGGCGGGTCGGCTCACATGAGCCGGCACGCCGCGAGGATGCTTTCCGCCACCTCGTGCTGCGCGGCTGAGCCGTCGATGCGCACCAGCAGGCCGCGCTCCTCGTAGACCGTGGCCAGGGGAGCGGTCTCGCGCTCGTAGACCTCGATCCGGTTCCGCACCACCTCGGGGTCGTCGTCCGCCCGTCCCTGCTCCTGCGCCCGTGCGTGCAGTCGCGCGAGGACCACATCGACGTCGGCTGTGAGCAGGACGACGCACCAGAGCGGTGTCCCGCGCTCCTCGAGTAACTCGGTGAGAGCGTCGACCTGCGTGAGAGTACGCGGATAGCCGTCGAGGATGAAGCCGTCGCGGGCGTCGTCCTCGTCGATCCGTTCGGCGACGAGCGCGTTCGTGAGCTGGTCCGGCACGTACTCGCCCGCCTCGACGAGCGCCTTCAGCCGTCGGCCGAGTTCGGTGCCGCCGGCGACCTGGGCGCGGAACAGCTCGCCGGTGGAGATCGCCGGCACCGCCAGTGTGCGCGAGAGCGCGACCGCCTGGGTGCCCTTGCCCACTCCCGGCGGGCCCATCATGATGACGCGCATCGCTCGTCCTCCTCGGTGTCGTCAGGCGATGCTAGCGGTGCGCGGCGGCGACGCCGGTGCGGAGGGCGAGAGTCCGCTGCCGGTGCCGCCCGTAGCCTGGCGGGACGCAACGAGGAGGAGCGATGCCCGCACCACCTGGGGCCGAGCAGGCCGTCGCCGCCCTGACCGCGCTGCTCGGGGAGGTGTGCGCCGAACTCGAGGCGCGCGGCGTCGCCGATCAGGCCCTCGCACAGCTGCGCGCCCCGCGGGCGATCCTCGGCTTTCGACGCAAGCCCGTCATGGCTCCGGTCACTCGGGCCTGGCGACTGGGCGTGCTCCTTCTCGGGCGCCAGGGCGAGCTGTTCGCTACGGGATCGGTCACGCGGGCCGTTGCTCCGCTGCATGCCAACAACCAATCGGAGTCGCAGGAGGCCCGGCGCGACATCCGCCGCGCCGCCTTCGACGGCCCGTTCCCGGAGGGCGAGATCGTCAACTATGGCTGGCGACCCCTCGCGCTCGACGCCGGCGCCCTCGTCGCGGGACAGGAGCCGCTGGTCGTACGCGGCTCCGAGGTACTGGTGCGCTGGGCGCCGGGCCTTGGCGATCAGGGTCTGATGCCGATACGCCGCTACCTCGCCGACCGACTGGACTTGCTCGAAGCCGACTAGCGCCGAATCACTCCTCGGCAGCTACCGGATAAAACCACGGCGGGTAGACGGCCACGCGGGGCGAGGCGTCGATCCTCTCGAAGAGCGCCTTGACGCGCTTGCGTGCGGCGACCGAGGCCACTCCGACTGTGGCGACGCCGTCGAGCGGGAAGCGCTCGGGCACGAGTGCCTCGGCGCTGCGCAGCGCCGGCTCATCGACCAGGAGGCGGGCGACAGTGCGCACCAGGGCGTCGCCCTCGGTGAAGCGGGTCAGCACATGGGAGGCGTCTCCGTCGCTGAGCACCGGAGCCGAGGCGAGTGAGCCCACCAGCACGACGTACTGCGAGGCAGTGGTCGCCTGGGCGCTGGGCGACCAGTGCGGAGCGACGCGCTCGCCGCGCAGGTCGGCCCAGAGCGCGGCGTCGGGCGAGAGGAAGAAGGGCACGAAGCCGGCGACGCTCACGCCGTCCTTCACCTGCACGGCACGGCGGTGCTCGCGGGTCGTCTCGGCGCTGACGTCGACCGCGGGGCGCTCGTCGAGCTGCTGGTCGGCCAGGATCGCACCGGCAGCGACGATCGCCTCGAGATTGTCGAGGTGGGTGACGTGGTAGATCCGCTGCGCGGCTATGTCGACCTCGGGCAGGGGCTTCTCGCGCACCGTGCCGCGAGCGGCGGCGCGGGCGGTGGCCGCCCGGGAGGTGCCCGGCACGCGCGCGGGGGCACGGGTGGCGCGGCCGACGGGCTCGGGGAGCTTGGCCGGGGAGCAGACGTCGCAGAGCGCGATGTCGAGGCCGTGGATGCATTCGGTGGGCACTCTTGATTCCTTCTGCGCGCGGTCTCGGGATTCCGGCGCAAGGACGACGTTACGCGACCGGGGCGTCCGTGCGTCCCAGCGGCGGCGATCAGCAGCGTAGCGGTGCCCGCCCGGGCATCCTCTGGGAGGCGGTGGACTGCTGCTTGGCGCCGCGTAGCGTGAGCGGGATGCAGCGTGTGCCGCCCGCCGAGGGCCAGGAATCCGTCTGGGACTACCCGCGACCGCCCAGGGTCGAGACCACCTCGGAGCACGTCGTCGTCACGCTGGGCGGCGTCGTGGTCGCCGAGACTACCGACGCACTCCGCGTTCTCGAGACGAGCCACCCGCCCGTCTACTACCTCCCCGTGTCCTCGTTCGCGCCCGGAGCGCTCGAGCCGGCGCCCGGTCGCAGCATCTGCGAGTTCAAGGGCGCAGCCTCCTACCTCACCGTCAGGGGCGGGGGAGGAGCGATCGCTGCGGCAGCGGGCTGGACCTACCCCGAGCCAATGCCCGGGTTCGAGGCGCTTGTCGACCCGGTTGCCCTGTACCCCGGCCGGATGGACTCGTGCACCGTCGCCGGCGAGACGGTCCAGCCGCAGCCGGGCGACTTCTACGGCGGGTGGATCACCTCGCGCGTGGTGGGCCCGTTCAAGGGTGCGCCGGGCACGATGTTCTGGTGACCGGCGCTCGGGAGCGCCGCTCCCGGGACGCGGGCGGGACGTCGGCGGCGCGCGACATCGGCAGCGGCCAGGCCTCTCGGACTCCTCGACCGCCATCGCCTCTACAGGAGAGTCGCGCGAGCCGCCTCGATCCCCGAGACAGCCAGTGTCCACTCCGGCCGCGCGACGGTCTCGGAGGTGACGCGCAAGCGCACCTCCTCCACGGCCGCACCGTCGGCGCCCACGATCCGGTGCGTCCCGTTCGGTCGGTAGCCCAATGCCTCCGACACGCGGATCGAGCGCGTATTCCAGGCGAGAGCCGCGCTCTCGGCGACCTCGGCTCCGAGGTGGTCGAAGGCCAGGAGCAGGACGGCGGCGCGCATCTCCCGGCCGAGACCTCGGCCCTGCGCCGAGCGAGTGAGCCACGAGCCCGAGGTGAGCGTGCGGGTGGCGGCGAACGACTCGGCCACCACGTCCTGGCAGCCGATCACGCAGCCGTCCTCGATCACCGCGAACGCAACGCGCCACGACTCCCGAGTCGTCTGTGCCCGCTGCGACCAGTGGAAGCGGGCGAGCTCCGCGGGCAGGCGCTCGGCAGGAGCCTGCGCCCACGGGGAGGGAAACGGCGAACGGCCGCTCTCGTGCACGCCGGCGAGGGCCGCCTCGGCCAGGCCGCTGAGATCGGCGTCGCGCACGGGGTGGAGCTGGAGCCGCGGCGTCCGCAGCTCCAGCGAGAACAGCGGCCACGGGTCGATGCTCATCCCACGACGGTAGCGAGCGGAGGCACGCGGCGTGCACGACGGCGTGTACCGGTGGTGGGACTCGAACCCACACGCCCTCTCGGGCAGAGCATTTTGAGTGCCCCGCGTCTGCCATTCCGCCACACCGGCTCATCACCAGCTCGTCGAGAATACCGTAGGCTCATCGGCGTGACTGACCAGGAACCCTCGTCGACCGCGCCCCGTCGGGTCGTCGTCGCCGAAGACGAATCCCTCATCCGCCTCGACATCGTGGAGATCCTCCGCGACAACGGCTTCGAGGTGGTCGGTGAGGCAGGAGACGGCGAGACCGCTGTGGCTCTCGCCACCGAGCTGCGCCCCGATCTCGTCATCATGGACGTCAAGATGCCCCAGCTCGACGGTATCTCGGCGGCCGAGCGCCTGTCGAAGGCCCACATCGCGCCGGTCGTCCTGCTCACGGCCTTCAGCCAGAAGGAACTCGTGGAGCGCGCGAGCGAGGCCGGAGCGCTCGCCTACGTGGTGAAGCCGTTCACTCCGAACGACCTGCTGCCCGCGATCGAGATCGCTCTCTCGCGTTACGCCCAGATCCTCACCCTCGAGGCCGAGGTCGCCGACATGGTCGAGCGTTTCGAGACGCGCAAGCTCGTCGACCGCGCCAAGGGCCTGCTGAACGAGAAGATGGGCCTGACCGAGCCCGAGGCGTTCCGCTGGATCCAGAAGGCATCAATGGACCGCCGCCTCACCATGCACGACGTCGCCCAGGCGATCATCGAGCAGCTGAGCGTCAAGAAGGCGTAGCTCTCGGGCTCAGGGCCACAGGCGGGTGCGCTCCCATCGGGAGCCGCCCGCCTCCGTCGTTCCCGGGTGGTACTCGAGGCGGGTGTGGTTTTGCTCGGGGGCGGTCGAGCCCTGCCAGAACTCGATTCGCTCGGGAAGAACTCGATAGACGGCCCAGTCGCGCTCGAGCGTGGCGGGGGAGCAGCTCACGGCGACGCTGGTCTGCAGCGTGACCAGGCCGAAGTCGTCAGCGCTGCGCATCGGCTTGCTCTGGCGTCCGACGAGGAGCGCCGTTCGCGCAGCGTCGGAGCGGCGGCGGAAGTCGTCGGCCGACTCCTGCGCACTGGCGCGCTCGACGCGGCCCTCCACGCGGACCTGCCGGCCCTGCACCGGCCAGAAGAAGGTCAGCGCGGCGTGCGGGTTCTCCGCCAGGTCGCGCCCCTTTGGGCTGGACGCATGTGTCGAGAAGGCCCAACCAGCCTCGTCGATCTCGCGCAGCACCAACACGCGCGCCGAGACGGTGCCGTCGGCGGCGGCTGTGGACACCGTGGCGCCGTGGGGGAGGCGCTGCCCCGCGTCCTTCGCCTCCTCGAGCCACTGCCCGAAAAGCTCGATCGGATCGGCCGGGGCCGCCTCCGCATCGAACGAGGGCAGCTCGGAGGGCATGGACGGAAGGCTTATGAGGAGTTGGCGAAGGCTCATCCGCCCAGTGTCGCCCTTTGCGCGGGGACGGCCACAGTCGCGCGCTGTCGCTTGACAACGCCGCGCGTTCCGGTGCTACGGTCTCCGCCCGGACGAGGGCGGGAGTCCTCCTCCTGCACAGCCGCTCTGGTGCTCCTCCTGCTCGTTGAATCTTCCCGGGCGGTGCGCGGCTTCACCGCGCCGAGCGTCGTGCTCATCGCCGGCCTGGTACTTCTGGCGTTTGTCCCGCGGGTGGTCCCGCCGTCGGACAGCGGAGGGCTGTCTGGCTGCGGCAGCGCCTGGCACCGCCCTCCGGCGCGCCGGCCGCCTCGCTGTTCACCGCGGGCGTCGTCGCCGTCCTCGGCGTACTTCTCACCCTCCGCTCCCGCGCTAGGGGCTGAGTGTGCTGCGTCACCGGGCGCGGCGGATGATGTTGGTGATCCGGACGGTGGAAAGGCGGTGCCCCTCCTGATCGCGGACGACGATCTCGTGCGTGGCGAGGGTGGAGCCGAGGTGGAGCGCGTCGCAGGTGGCGATCACGAAGCCCGACCGGACGGAGCGGCTGTGGCTCGCGTTCAGCTCGATGCCCATCGCGAGCCGCCCCTCGCCCGCGTGCACGTTCGCCGCGATCGACCCCATCGACTCCGCCAGCACCACATGCGCGCCGCCGTGCAGGATGCCGACCGGCTGCCGGTTGCCCTCGACCGGCATCGAGGCGACCGAGTGCTGCGGCGTGAGCTCGTGCCAGAGGATCCCCATCCGCTCGGCGAGCTCGCCCATGCCGCGGCCGATCTCGGCGACCAGGTCGAGTCCGGGCGGGCGAATCCAGGCGGTCGTGCTGGGGGTCGGCTCGGTCACGTCGCTCCTCGTGCTGGAGCCTCGGAGCGGCCCTGACCGGCGAGCGCGAGCGGGCCGATCCGGTGTCGGAGGCGCTGTGTAGTCTGGCCGTGTGTCAGATCCGGAACAGCCTACCCTCCTGCTCGTCGACGGCCATTCCTTGGCGTTCCGGGCGTTCTACGCTCTCCCGGTCGACAGCTTCCAGACCCGCGAGGGCCAGCACACGAACGCCATCCACGGTTTCCTGTCGATGCTGATCCTGCTGCTGAAGAACGAAAAGCCGACCCACCTCGGCGTCGCGTTCGACATCTCCCGCTACTCGTTCCGCACCCGGGAGTACCCCGAGTACAAGGGCACCCGCGGTGAGACCCCGCCCGAATTCAAGGGCCAGGTCCCCCTTTTGGAGGAGGCTCTGCACGCGATGAACATCCGCACCGTCTCGAAGGAGGATTTCGAGGCCGATGACATCCTCGCCACCCTCGCTCGCCAGGGCGCCGAGGCCGGCTTCCGGGTGCTGGTTGTCTCGGGCGACCGCGACACCATCCAACTGGTGACGCCCGAGGTCACCCTGCTCTACCCCTCCACCCAGGGCGTCTCCCAGCTCACGCGGTACGACCGCGACAAGGTGTTCGAGAAGTACGGCGTCGAGCCGCACCAGTACCCCGAGATCGCGGCTCTCGTCGGTGAGACCAGCGACAACCTGCCCGGAGTCGACAAAGTCGGCCCCAAGACGGCCGCCAAGTGGGTCACTCAGTACGGCACGGTGGCCGACATCATCGCCCACGCCGACGAGATCAAGGGCGTCGTCGGCGAGAAGCTCCGCGAGCAGAAGGAGAACGCACTCCGCAACCGCCGCCTCAACCGCCTGGTGACCGACGTCGAGCTGCCGCTCGGTCCGCACGACCTCACCCGGCGGCCGATTGATCCGGACGCGGTCCGCGAGATCTTCAGCCGCCTCGAGTTCAAGACGCTCCAGGAGCGGGTACTGACGATCGCCGCGGAGGAGGGCGTCGACGGCGCCGCCGCAGCCCTGGCGGGCGATGTGGTCACGACCTCAGCCCCCGCCGTCCGCACCCTGGTCGACGAGGAGCTCGCGCACTGGCTCGATCGCGTCTCGGCGCAGGGCACCGCGCCCGTCGCCGTTCAGGTGCAGCTCGGAGCCGGCGGGCTGGAGGGCGTCGGCCTCGCCGTCGAGAAGGAGACGGCGTTCGTGCCCTGGGCCGCTGAGCGGCCCGACTACACCGCGCTCGAAAAATGGCTGGCCGGCCGCGCGCCCAAGTACTTCGCCGACGCCAAGCCCCAGATCAAGGCGCTGCGCCGCGCCGGCCTCCCCGTCGCGGGACTGGAGTTCGACACCCGCGTCGCCTCCTGGCTCCTGCAGCCCACCGGCCACCCGGCGACCCTTGCCGCCCAGGTCGCGCAGCACCTCGACGAGACAATGGCGCAGGGAGACCCGAACCAGCTCGTCCCCACCGTCGAGCCGATGGGCCCGGCGACCGAGGCCTGGTACGCCTATCGGCTCGTCGAGCCGCTCCGCGAGCGTCTGGGCGAGGGAATGCTGTCGGTGCTCGTCGACATCGAGCTGCCGATCGTGCAGGTGCTGGCGACGATGGAGCTCGCCGGTGTCGCGATCGACGCCGAGGTACTCGCGCGCCTCCGGGGCGAGCTGACCACCTCGGCCGCCGACCTCGCGAGCCGCGCCTTCGCCGAGATCGGACACGAGATGAACCTCGGCTCGCCGAAGCAGCTGCAGCAGGTCCTCTTCGAGGAACTCGACATGCCGCGCACCCGGGCGACGAAGACGGGCTACACGACCGACGCATCCGCCCTGGCCGACCTCCAGGAGTCGCATCCGCACCCGTTCCTCGGGCTACTGCTCGAGCACCGCGACGCGACCAAGCTCAAGCAGATCATTGAGACCCTCGAGAAGTCGGTCACCGTCGACGGCCGGATCCACACGAGCTACGACCAGACCGGCACCGCCACCGGCCGCATTTCCTCGAACGATCCGAACCTGCAGAATATCCCCGTCCGCAGCGAGGTCGGTCGCCGCATCCGCACCGCCTTCGTGCACGGAGCGGAGGCGAGCACGCTGCTCACCGCCGACTACTCGCAGATCGAGATGCGGATCATGGCGCACCTCTCCGGCGACGCGGGGCTGATCGAGGCCTTCCACTCCGGCGAAGACCTGCACCGGTTTGTCGGCTCGCGGATCTTCGGTGTCGAGCCGGGCGAGGTCACCTCCGCGATGCGCAACAAGGTGAAGGCGATGTCCTACGGTCTCGCCTACGGCCTGAGCGCCTTCGGCTTGTCCAAGCAGCTTCGGATCTCGAGCGCCGAGGCCAAGCAGCTGATGACCGACTACTTCGTCCGCTTCGGCGCCGTGCGGGACTACCTCCGCAGCGTCGTCGAGCAGGCCCGCGAGACGGGCTACACCGAGACGATCTTCGGGCGCCGCCGCCCGTTCCCCGACCTGCAGAGCGCCAACCGCGTGCTCCGCGACAACGCCGAGCGCGCAGCGCTGAACTCGCCCATCCAGGGCTCGGCCGCCGACATCATGAAGCGCGCGATGATCGGCGTGCAGGCCGACCTCGACGAGCGCGGTCTCGGCTCGCGCATGCTTCTCCAGGTGCACGATGAGCTGATCTTCGATGTCGCTCCCGGCGAGGAGGAGCCGCTGGAGGCGATCGTCCGCGACCGGATGGCGGGGGCCGCCGATCTGAGCGTGCCGCTCGAGGTGCAGGTGGGCCACGGCGCCGACTGGGACGTCGCGGCGCACTGATCCGGCTGCACGGCCTGGCTAGGCTCGGAGGCATGACCACCGACATTCCCCGCGAACCCACCGCCATCGACGCCGTCGCCGAGCGCTGGGTCGACACGCTCGTCGACCTCGACCCCACCCTCGGCACCGCCATCGGGCGCGCCGAGGCGAACGGCCGTCTGGGTGACTACTCACCGATCGGCCTCGAGCGCGCGCGGGCCGCGACAGCCTCCGCACTCGCCGAGCTGGAGGCAGCCGAGCCCGCCGACGAGGTCGACCGCGTGACCGTCGCCGACCTGGGCGCCGAGCTCCGCCTCGCCCTCGAGGGGTACGATGCGGGCCTGCCACTGCGCGACATCAACGTGATCGCGTCCCCTGCCCAGGGGGTGCGGGACGTCTTCGACCTGATGCCGACCGACGAGGTCGCCGACTGGGACGCGGTCGCCGAGCGGCTGCTGGCCGTGCCGGCCGCCCTCGAGGGCTACGCCGAGACCCTGCGTGCGGGGATCCGTTCCGGAGTGGTTCCTGCTCGTCGGCAGGTCGAGCTCGTCGCAGAGCAGGCCCGCACGATTGCCGCGCCCCGCGGATTCTTCGCCCAGCTGGCTGCCGAGGCCGCTCCCGCCGCCGGCTCGCTGCCCGCCTCGCTCGCGCAGCGGCTCGAGGACGGTGCCCGTCGCGCCTCAGCCGCTTACGGCTTGCTCGCGCAGTTCCTCCGGAGCGAGCTCGCGCCCGCCGCGACCGAGCAGGACGCCGTCGGCCGGGAGCTGTACGCGCTGCACTCGCGCCGCTTCCTCGGGGCCGTCGTCGATCTCGACGAGACCTACGAGTGGGGGATCGAGGAGCTGGCGCGGATGACGGCCGAGCAGGAGGCGATCGCGCGCGAGATCCTGCCCGGCGCCTCCGTCGCCGAGGCGATCACCCACCTCGAGGCCGATCCGTCGCGGACGCTGCACGGTGTCGACGCGCTGCAGGCCTGGATGCAGGAGACCAGCGACCGCTCGGTGCGCGAGCTCGCCGGCACCGCGTTCGATATCCCGGAGGAGGTGCGCCGCCTCGAGTGCCGTATCGCGCCGACCCAGGAGGGCGGCATCTACTACACCGGGCCGAGCGACGACTTCTCGCGCCCGGGCCGGATGTGGTGGTCGGTCCCCGCGGGCGTCACCGAGTTCGCCACCTGGCGCGAGCTGACCACCGTCTACCACGAGGGCGTCCCCGGGCATCACCTGCAGATCGGGCAGGCGGTGCACAACCGCGCCCGGCTGAACACCTGGCGCCGTCAGCTGGCAGGCACGTCCGGTCACGCCGAGGGCTGGGCCCTCTACGCGGAGCGGCTGATGGAGAGCTTGGGCTACCTCGACGATCCGGCCGACCGCCTGGGCATGCTCGACGGCCAGCGGATGCGCGCGGCGCGCGTCGTCCTCGACATCGGGGTGCACCTGCAAAAGCCGATGCCCGGCTCCGGCAGCACCTGGTCCGCGGACTCCGCTCTCGATTTCCTGCGCGCCAACGTGACCATGGACGACGCCTTCGTGCACTTTGAGGTGAACCGCTACCTCGGCTGGCCGGGGCAGGCCCCGTCCTACAAGATCGGTCAGCGGATCTGGGAGCAGCTGCGCGACCAGGCCCAGGCCCGTGAGGGCGCGGGCTTCTCGCTCGCGGCCTTCCACCGGCGAGCGCTCGATCTCGGCGGTGTCGGTCTTGACACGCTCCGCACGAGCCTCGCCGGCTGACCTCAGATTCCGAGCCCGGGACGGGCGCGCCGAGATTGCCGTGCACCCGACCGGGTTGGTAAACTCAGCTGTCACATGTGTGGCGCCGCCGTGCCTGCGGCGCGTGAGGAGGACCGGTTCCCGGTCTGACGAGCGCCGCTTCCGGGCCGGAGGCACATCCCTCATCACCGCAGTGGCCACCACTCCGCCGAGCCGCGAGGCTCGCAGGTGGCCACCGCCCGAGAACCATCCATCCTGGAGCATCCCTTAATGACAACCGCAACGACCGACAAGGCAACCAAGCAGGTCGCGATCAACGACATCGGGTCTGCTGAAGACTTTCTTGCCGCGGTCGAAAAGACTCTGAAGTTCTTCAACGACGGAGACCTCATCGAAGGCACCGTCGTGAAGATCGACCGCGACGAGGTCCTCCTCGACGTTGGTTACAAGACCGAGGGCGTCATCCCCTCGCGCGAACTCTCCATCAAGCACGATGTCGACCCGTCCGAGGTCGTCAACGTGGGCGACAGCGTTGAAGCCCTCGTTCTCCAGAAGGAGGACAAGGAGGGTCGGCTGATCCTCTCGAAGAAGCGTGCACAGTACGAGCGCGCGTGGGGCGACGTCGAAAAGATCAAGGAGTCGGACGGCGTCGTCACCGGCTCGGTCATCGAGGTCGTCAAGGGCGGTCTCATCGTCGACATCGGCCTCCGCGGCTTCCTCCCGGCGTCGCTCATCGAGCTGCGTCGCGTCCGCGACCTCACGCCGTATCTCGGCCAAGAGATTGAGGCGAAGATCCTCGAGCTTGACAAGAACCGCAACAACGTTGTCCTGTCGCGTCGCGCGCTCCTCGAGCAGACGCAGTCCGAGAGCCGCACCACGTTCCTGAACAACCTGCACAAGGGTCAGGTCCGCAAGGGTGTCGTGTCCTCGATCGTCAACTTCGGTGCGTTCGTCGACCTCGGCGGCGTCGACGGTCTCGTCCACGTCTCCGAGCTCTCCTGGAAGCACATCGAGCACGCCTCCGAGGTTGTCGAGGTGGGCCAGGAGGTCACCGTCGAGATCCTCGAGGTCGACCTCGACCGCGAGCGCGTGTCGCTCTCGCTCAAGGCGACGCAGGAGGACCCGTGGCAGGTCTTCGCCCGCACCCACGCGATCGGACAGGTCGCGCCGGGCAAGGTCACGAAGCTCGTCCCGTTCGGTGCGTTCGTTCGCGTCGCGGACGGCATCGAGGGCCTCGTCCACATCTCGGAGCTGTCGGGCAAGCACGTCGAGCTCGCCGAGCAGGTCGTGTCGGTCGGCGAAGAGGTGTTCGTCAAGGTCATCGACATCGACCTCGACCGTCGCCGCATCTCCCTCTCGCTCAAGCAGGCGAACGAGGGCGTCGACCCGGAGGGCACCGAGTTCGACCCGGCGCTCTACGGCATGGCCACGGAATACGACGACCAGGGGAACTACAAGTACCCCGAGGGCTTCGACCCCGAGACCAACGAGTGGCGCGAGGGCTTCGAGTCTCAGCGCGAGGCTTGGGAGCTGGAGTACGCCGCTGCTCAGGCGCGCTGGGAAGCCCACAAGGCTCAGGTCGCCAAGTCGCAGGAGGAGGCGGCCACCGTCTCCGAGGGCGTCTCGGTCGGCGCCGACTTCACCAGCGAGGCGACCACCGGCGGCACTCTCGCCGACGACGAGTCGCTCGCAGCGCTGCGCGAGAAGCTGTCCTCCAACAACTGATCGCGAGCACGTCGCATCGAACGGCCGGTCTCCTCGGGGCCGGCCGTTCGGCGTCTCCGGGGCGACGGCTCGGCTGGGTAGGGTGGCCGGGTGCATCTCCTCGCCCTCACCGGAGGTATCGCCTCGGGCAAGTCCACCGTTGCCCGCCGTCTCGCCGATCACGGAGCCGTGGTCGTCGATGCCGACGTCCTCGCCCGGCAGGTCGTCGAGCCGGGGGAGCCCGCGCTGGCGGCGATCATCGAGCGGTTCGGGCCGGCTGTGATCCGCTCCGACGGCGCGCTCGACCGTGCGGCACTCGGCACGATCATTTTCTCGGACGCGGTGGCGCGCGCCGACCTGAACGCCATCACCCACCCTGCGGTGACCCTCCGTTCGCAGCGCCTCTTCGCTGAGGCGGCCGCGGCGGATCCCGACGTCGTGGTCGTCTACGACGTTCCGCTGCTGGCCGAGGGTCGCGGCGCGCGGGAGTTCGACGAGGTGGTCGTCGTGCACGCACCGCAGCGGACCCGGATCGAGCGGCTGGTCGCGTTGCGGGGGATGACGGAGGAGCAGGCGCGCGCCCGCGTCTCCTCGCAAGCGAGCGACGAGGAGCGCCTGGCTCTCGCCGACGTCGTGATCGACTCCTCCGGAACCCTCGACGAGACGCTCGCCCGAACCGACGCGCTCTGGCAGCACGTAACGCGCTGACCGGGCCGCCCGCCCAGCCGCCGTCCGATTTGCAGGGAGGCGTGCGATTCACAGGTCTTCCGGCGAATGGAGCGCTCTCCTCCGCTTGGGCGTCGTCGCAGAGCACATATCCCCTGCGAATCGAACCGCCGGAATCCCCGACGCTCGCACCCCACGTTCGCCTCCAGCGCAGGACGAGCCCGGTGTCGGTGGTCACGGCTACGCTTCGGATTATGGAGCCAACCCGTGCCGTGCACCCGTTCGAGGTCATCAGCGAATACAAGCCGAGCGGTGATCAGCCCGCCGCCATCGCCGATCTGAGCGCCCGAATCAACGCCGGCGAGACCGATGTCGTGCTGCTCGGCGCCACCGGAACCGGCAAGTCGGCGACGACCGCGTGGCTTGTCGAGGCCGTTCAGCGTCCCACTCTCGTGCTCGCCCACAACAAGACGCTCGCCGCACAGCTGGCCAATGAGTTCCGTGAACTCTTTCCGAACAACGCGGTCGAGTACTTCGTCTCGTATTACGACTACTACCAGCCCGAGGCATACGTCCCGCAAACCGACACCTTCATCGAGAAGGACAGCTCGGTCAATGCCGAGGTCGAGCGCTTGCGGCACTCCACCACCAATTCGCTCCTGAGCCGCCGGGACGTGATCGTCGTCTCCACCGTCTCCTGCATCTACGGCCTCGGCCAGCCGGAGCAGTACCTCGAGGCGATGGTGGCACTCCAGGTGGGCCAGCGCGTGGACCGCGACCGTCTCATCCGCAAGTTCGTCTCGATGCAGTACGCACGGAACGACGTCGATTTCGCCCGCGGGACGTTCCGGGTGCGGGGCGACACGATCGAGATCATCCCCATGTACGAGGAACTCGCGATTCGGATCGAGATGTTCGGCGACGAGATCGAGGCGCTGTACACGCTCCATCCGCTCACCGGCGACATTGTTCGCAAGCTCGAGTCCGTCTCGGTATTCCCCGGCTCGCACTACGTCGCCAGCCAGGACGTCATGCATCGAGCGATCGACACCATCCAGCAGGAACTCGAGGTGCGTCTGGCCGATCTCGAGAAGCAGAACAAGCTGCTCGAGGCCCAACGACTGCGCATGCGCACCACCTTTGACCTCGAGATGATGCAGCAGATCGGCTTCTGCTCCGGCATCGAGAACTACTCCCGCCATATCGACGGCCGCGAGTCGGGCGAGGCCCCGCACTGCCTGCTCGACTACTTCCCAGACGACTTCCTCGTCGTGATCGACGAGTCGCACGTCACCGTGCCGCAGATCGGCGCGATGTACGAGGGCGATGCGTCCCGCAAGCGCACGCTGGTCGAGCACGGTTTCCGCCTACCCTCGGCGATGGATAATCGGCCGCTGAAGTGGGAGGAGTTCACGTCCCGCGTCGGCCAGACGGTGTACCTCTCGGCGACTCCAGGCCGCTACGAGATGGGGATCGCCGACGGCATCGTCGAGCAGATCATCCGCCCCACCGGGCTGATCGATCCCGAGATCGTCGTCAAGCCAACCAAGGGCCAGATCGATGACCTGCTCGAGGAGATCACGCGGCGTACTGAGCGCGACGAGCGCGTGCTCGTCACGACGCTGACGAAGCGCATGGCGGAGGAGCTGACCGACTTCCTCACCGAGGCCGGTGTCCGCGTGCGGTACCTGCACTCCGATGTCGACACGCTGCGTCGAGTCGAACTCCTCTCGGAGCTGCGCGCCGGCGTGTACGACGTGCTGGTCGGTATCAATTTGCTGCGCGAGGGCCTCGATCTACCCGAGGTGTCGCTCGTGGCGATCCTCGACGCCGATAAGGAGGGCTTCCTCCGTTCGTCGACATCGCTCATCCAGACCATCGGCCGCGCCGCCCGCAACGTCTCGGGCGAGGTGCACATGTACGCGGACAAGGTGACCGACTCGATGCGGCTCGCGATTGATGAGACCGACCGACGGCGCGAGAAGCAGGTGGCCTATAACCTCGACCACGGCATCGACCCGACGCCGCTGCGCAAGAAGATCGCCGACATCACCGACGCCCTCGCCCGGGAGGGGGCCGATACCGCCAAACTGCTCGCCGGCCGCGACTCCAAAAAGAAGAGTCCCACGCCGAACCTGCGCAGGCAGGGACTGGCAGCCAACGGTGGCAACGACCTCGAGGCGATCATCTCGGACCTCAACGGGCAGATGCTTCAGGCGGCGGGCGAGCTCAAGTTCGAGCTTGCAGCCCGCCTACGCGACGAGGTCCAGGAGCTCAAGCGCGAGCTGCGGCAGATGGAGAAGGCCGGCCACCTGTCGTGATCGAGGGCGCTGATCAGCACAGGGCTGATCAGCACAGGGAGGGACCGGCGGATCAGCGCCCAGCGAACGCCACGGGCGATGTCGGTGGCTCCGCATACACTTTCGGAGTGCCGATCCTGAACGCCGTTACGGACCCCTCCTCCACCCCCTCTCCCTCCTTTCACCGCTTCGTCTCCTCGCTCGACGAGACGACGTCGAAGCTGGTGGTGAGCGGCGCGCGGGTGCACAACCTGCAGAACGTCGACCTCGAGATCCCGCGCGACTCGATGGTGGTGTTCACCGGTCTGTCGGGCTCCGGTAAGTCGTCCCTCGCCTTCGATACGATCTTCGCCGAGGGCCAGCGGCGCTACGTCGAGTCGCTCTCCGCCTATGCTCGCCAGTTCCTCGGACAGGTGGACCGACCGGACGTCGACTTCATCGAGGGCCTCAGTCCCGCCGTCTCGATCGACCAAAAGTCGACGAACCGCAACCCGCGCTCGACCGTCGGCACGATCACCGAGATCTTCGACTACATGCGCCTGCTCTGGGCCCGCATCGGAATCCCGCACTGCCCGATTTGCAGCGAGCGGATCTCGGCGCAGACCGTCCAGCAGATAGCCGACCAGCTGATGGAGCTCGAGTCCGGAACCCGCTACCAAATCCTCAGCCCTGTCGTCTCGCAGAAGAAGGGCGAGTTCGTCGACCTTTTCAGGGAGCTGACTGCGGGTGGGTATTCGCGTGCGATGGTCGACGGGACGCTCATCCAGCTGAGCGAGCCGCCCGTGCTCAAGAAGCAGTACAAGCACGACATCTCGGTCGTCGTCGACCGGCTGGTCGCCGGCCCCGACATCCTCGGACGCCTGACCGACTCGCTCGAGACGGCTCTGCGGCTCACCGACGGCATTGTGCAGATCAACTTCGTCGACGGAGAGGGCGAGGGTGCCTGGACCACCTACTCCGAAAAGCTGTCCTGCCCGAACAACCACCCGATCTCGCTCACCGAGATCGAGCCGCGCACCTTTTCCTTCAACGCGCCGTTCGGAGCCTGCCCCGAGTGCTCGGGCCTCGGCACGCGAATGTCGGTCGATGACGAACTGCTTCTTGGCGACCCCGATCTCAGCATCGCCGAGGGCGTCATCATTCCCTGGACCACTCAGGGCAAGGGCCTGTTCCAGTATTACGAGAAGCTGCTCGACGGTCTGGCGCGCGACCTCGGCTTCGCACTGACCACCCCGTGGAAGCGCCTCAGTACCGAGGTGCAGCAGGCGGTCCTCCACGGCGACAACTTCGAGGTCAAGGTCAAGTGGAAGAATCGCTACGGCCGCGAGATGAGCTACACCTCCGGCTTCGAGGGCGTCGTGCCCTACATCGAGCGTCAATTCGTCCAGGCCGAGACGGACGTGCAGCGCACCCGCTGGGCGGAGTTCCTTCGAGAGGTGCCCTGCCCCGTGTGCAAGGGGTCGCGCCTCAAGCCAGAGGTGCTCGCCGTGCTCGTGCACGGCGCGAGTATCGCCGATGTGGCAGACCTCAGCCTGGGCGACGCCCAGGACTTCATGAGCCGGCTCGAGCTCACCGACCGAGAGGCGCACATCGCCGCGCAGGTGCTCCGCGAGATCCGGGCCCGCATCGACTTCCTCATCGAGGTCGGGTTGAACTACCTCAACCTCTCGCGCGCCGCCGCCTCCCTGTCCGGCGGCGAGGCGCAGCGGATCCGCCTGGCGACCCAGATCGGCTCCGGGCTCACCGGCGTACTCTACGTGCTCGACGAGCCGAGCATCGGTCTGCACCAGCGCGACAACCGCCGCCTGATCGACACGCTCATCAAGCTGCGCGACCTCGGCAACACGCTGATCGTCGTCGAGCACGACGAGGATACGATCCGTACCGCCGACTGGATCGTCGACATCGGCCCGGGTGCCGGGGTCAACGGCGGCAAGGTCGTGCACTCCGGCTCCTACGAGTCCCTACTCCAGAACACCCACTCGCTGACCGGCGACTACGTGTCCGGCCGCAAGGCGATCGAGGTCCCGAAGAAGCGCCGCAAGATCGACCGCAGGCGGATGATCAAGGTCGTCGGCGCGAACGCCAACAATCTGCGCAAGGTCGATGCGGAGTTCCCGCTCGGCACCTTCGTCGCGGTCACCGGAGTCTCTGGATCGGGCAAGAGCACCCTGGTCAACGACATCCTGTACCGCGTGCTCGCCAACCAGCTCAATGGGGCTCGAAAGGTTCCCGGCAAGCACACCCGCGTCACCGGCCTCGAAAACCTCGACAAGGTCGTGCACGTCGACCAGAACCCGATCGGCCGCACGCCGCGCTCGAACCCCGCCACCTACACCGGTGTGTTCGACCGCATCCGCACTCTCTTCGCAGAAACGACGGAGGCGAAGGCTCGCGGCTACCTGCCCGGCCGATTCAGCTTCAACGTCAAAGGCGGACGCTGCGAGGCCTGCTCGGGCGACGGCACCATCAAGATCGAGATGAACTTCCTGCCCGACGTCTACGTCGCGTGCGAGGTCTGCGGGGGAGCGCGCTACAACCGCGACACCCTGACCGTGCACTACAAGGGCAAGAACATCGCCGAGGTGCTCGACATGCCGATCGCCGAGGCCGCCGACTTCTTCGAGCCGATCACCGCGATCCACCGCTTCCTCCGGACGCTGGTCGAGGTGGGCCTTGGCTACGTCCGCCTCGGTCAGAGCGCGACCACGCTCTCCGGCGGCGAGGCGCAGCGCGTGAAACTCGCCACCGAGCTGCAGCGCCGCTCGAACGGCCGCAGCGTCTACGTGCTCGACGAGCCGACCACGGGTCTGCACTTCGAGGATGTCCGTAAGCTCCTGATGGTACTCAACGGTCTGGTCGACAAGGGCAACACAGTCATCACGATCGAGCACAATCTCGACGTGATCAAGTCGGCCGACTGGCTAATCGACATGGGCCCCGAGGGCGGAGCGGGTGGTGGCCAGGTGGTGGCCGTCGGCACGCCCGAGCACGTCGCGAAGGCCGACGGAAGCCACACGGGCCTGTTCCTCGCCGAGATCCTCGGCTGACGCGAGCGAGAAGCATGACGCACACAGTCGACTTCCGGCCGAAGCCGGGCGAGATTCCGACCCTCCCGGGCGTGTATCGCTTCAGGGACGCTCGGGGCCGGGTGCTGTATGTGGGCAAGGCGAAGAACCTCCGTGCGCGGTTGAGCAACTACTTCGCGCCGCTCCCGAGCCTGCACGAGCGCACCCGGCGGATGGTCACCTCGGCCTCCGGGGTCGAATGGACCGTCGTCGGGACCGACGTCGAGGCGCTCCAGCTCGAATTCACCTGGATCAACGAATTCGACCCGCCGTTCAACGTCAAGTTCCGCGACGATAAGTCGTACCCCTACATGGCGGTGACGCTCGGCGACGAGGCGCCGCGAGTGATGGTCACGCGCAACGCGAAAATTCGGAAGGCCCGCTACTTCGGGCCCTACCCAAAGATCTGGGCGATCCACGAGACGATCGACCTGATGATCAAGGCGTTCCCGATCAGAACCTGCAACGACTCCACCTACAAGCGCGCGATGCAGAGCGGGAAACCCTGCTTCGCGTCACAGATCGGACGCTGCGGCGGGCCGTGCTCGCACCGGGTCACCTTCGCCGAGCACCGCGAGATGGTCGACCGATTTGTCGCCTTCATGGGCAGCCACGACCGGCGGATGATCGGCGAACTCGAGAAAGAGATGCGCGAGGCCGCCGGCGCGATGCAGTACGAGCGGGCGGGTAAATTGCGCGACCAGGCCGCGGCCCTCGACGCGGTGCTGGCCAAGAGCGCGGTCGTACTCAGGGACACCGTCGATGTCGACCTCTATGCGATCGTGCACGACGAACTCGCCGCCTCCGTGCAGCAGTTCCGCGTCCGCGGTGGCCGCATTCGTGGTGAGCGCGGTTGGGTCGTCGACAAAGAGCTCGACATGAGTACGGCGGAGCTCGTCGACACGGCTCTCCAGGCCGCGTACGAGACCGGCGACATCCCGCCCCGGGAGGTCGTCGTGCCGGAGCTGCCGGAGGACACCGAGGCGCTCGAGGAGTGGCTCAGCGGTCTGCGCGGCACGAACGTCCGCCTCCGCGCGGCTCAGCGCGGTGACAAGGCGGCCCTGCTCGAGACGGCGACGCAGAACGCGAAGCACTCGCTGATGCTCTACAAGACCCGCCGCTCCGCGGATTTCACCGCCCGCACCCAGGCGCTCGAGGACATCCGCGACGCCCTGGGCATGAGCGAGGCACCGCTGCGGATGGAGTGCTACGACGTCTCTCACCTCAGCGGCACCAACATCGTCGCCTCTCTGGTGGTGTTCGAGGACGGGCTCGCTCGCAAGGACCAGTACCGGCGCTTCTCCATCGCCGAGTCGACCGATGACACGGAATCGCTGCATCAGGTGCTCACCCGGCGCCTCGCCTATCTGCGCGAGCCGGTCGAGCCCGCGGCGGTCGACCCCGAGACGGGTGAGACCAAGCGGCGCAAGTTCTCCTACCCGCCGCAGTTGCTCATCGTCGATGGCGGTCAGCCCCAGGTCGCGGCGGCGCAGCGCGCGCTGGACGAGTCGGGAGTGACGGGTATCACCCTCTGCGGGATCGCCAAGCGGCTCGAGGAGATCTGGCTGCCCGACTCCGACTTCCCCGTGATCCTGCCGCGCAACAGTGACGCCCTCTTCCTCTTCCAGCGGATTCGCGACGAGGCTCACCGCTTCGCCATCACGCACCAGCGGACGCGACGCAAGCGCGACATCTCGTCGCAGCTCGCCGAGGTGCCCGGGCTCGGCGCCACGCGCGTGCACGAGCTGCTCAAGCACTTCGGCTCCGTCACACGGCTCCGCGACGCGGGCGAGACCGAGATCGCCGAGGTCACCGGCATTGGCCCGACCCTGGCGGGCGCGATCCATGCGCACCTGCATCCGGACGGGGCCGCCGTCGGGGGCACGCCCTAGGCTGGAGGCCCGCCCTCCGGGGGAGGGCGACCGGTGCCTTGCACCCAGGACACGAGCAGACACGAGCACGGAGAGCGCATGAGCACGGAGAGCGAACAGCAGGACGTGCTGATCGTCACGGGGATGTCCGGAGCGGGCCGATCCACGGCCGCGAATGCGCTGGAGGACCTCGGCTGGTACGTCGTCGACAATCTGCCGCCGCAGATGCTGCGGCCTCTCGTCGACCTCGCCCAGCGTGCGGGGGACACTCTGCCGAAGATCGCCGCCGTGGTCGATGTCCGCGGACGCGACTTCTTCGAGGACCTGGGCGACATCGTTCGTGAGCTGCGCGCTGGAGTTGACCTGCGGGTCGTGTTCCTGGAGGCGACCGATGCCGCGCTGGTCCGTCGCTTCGAGCAGGTGCGTCGGCCGCACCCGTTGCAGGGTCGGGGTACTCTCCTGGACGGCATCTCGGCCGAGCGCACCCGCCTCGCGCAGCTTCGTGAGTCGGCCGATATCGTCATCGACACCTCGGATCTCAACATCCATCAGCTCGCCACCAGCATTACCGAACGCTTCGCCGAGGCCGGTCGTGCGGGTCTGCAGGTCACGGTGATGAGCTTCGGCTTCAAGTACGGACTGCCGACCGACGCCGACATGGTGGCCGACGCGCGGTTCCTGCCGAACCCGTACTGGATCCCGGAGCTGCGTCCGCACACGGGTCTCGACGAAGAAGTGAGAGACTACGTGCTGGCCCAGCAGGGCGCAGAGGAGTTCATCGACTCCTACTCCCGGGCTCTGCGCCCCGTGCTCGACGGCTACCAGCGCGAGAACAAGCGCCATGCGACCATCGCCATCGGCTGCACGGGAGGCAAGCACCGCTCCGTCGCGGTCGCCGGCCGTGTCGCGGCCCGGCTGGCCGAGCTGCCGGGTGTCGCCGTCAACGTGGCGCACCGCGACCTCGGCCGAGAATGATCCCCGCGCGCTCCGCCGCGCACCCGACGTAAGGAAGACTCCGTGGCCCTCACCGCAGACGTCAAGGGCGAACTGGTCGCGATCGTCCCGCGCAAGAACACCGTTCGTGCCGCCGAACTGGCGACCATCCTCCGCTTCTGCGGCGGACTGCACATCATCTCCCACCGCCTCGCGGTCGAGGTCGAACTCGACTCCGCCCCGCTCGCCACTCGCGTGCGCCGCGACCTCGCCGAGCTCTACGGCGTCCGCAGCGAGGGCAGCATCGTCTCGGCCGGCGGCTCGCGCCGGACCACGAGCTGGCTCGTGCGTGTCGTCGAGGGTGGCGACACGCTCGCCCGACAGACCGGTCTGCTCGACCAGCGCGGCCGCCCCGTCCGTGGCCTGCCGAACCGCCTGACCACCGGCTCCCGCGAGGAACTCGCCGCCCTGTGGCGCGGCGCCTTCCTCGCGCAGGGCTCCCTGACCGACCCTGGCCGTTCCGCCGCGCTCGAGGTCGTCTGTCCGGGCAACGAAGCGGCGATGGCGATCGTCGGAGCGGCGGGACGCCTCGGCGTCCAGGCCAAGTCCCGCGAGGTCCGCGGCGTGCACCGCGTCATCATCCGCGATGGCGAGAGCATTAGCGCGATGCTCACCCTGATGGGGGCGACCGCGACCGTTGCAAGCTGGGAGGAGCTGCGCCAGCGCCGCGAGGTCCGTGCGACCGCGAACCGGCTCGTCAACTTCGACGACGCCAATCTGCGCCGCTCCGCCCAGGCCGCCGTCGCCGCGTGCGCGCGAGTGGACCGCGCGATGGAGATCCTTGGCGATGACATTCCCGAGCATCTCCGCTATGCCGGGCGCCTGCGCCTGGCCCACCGCGATGCGAGCCTGGACGAGCTCGGCCATCACGCCGATCCGCCGATGACCAAGGACGCCGTGGCCGGTCGAATCCGCCGACTGCTCGCGATGGCCGACAAGCGTGCTTCGGACCTCGACATTCCCGGTACCGACGCGAACCTTCCCGCCGAACTGCAGGACCTGTAGAGCCGGCGACCGGGCCCGCGCAACAAGGCGAACGCTGAGTGTCCCCTGGTCGAACAGCGCAAGCCCTCCGAACGTCACAGGGGCCCCTCGCTAGACTGATCGGGTCGCTCAGGACACTCCCGGCCCTCTTCCTCCGCCTCGCGGAGGACGCCGAGACGTCGGCGGGTCGCACGGGAGCGACGACCACGAACAGGAGATCGCACATGGCTGATTACACGCTCGCCGAACTGCCCTACGACTACTCGGCCCTCGAGCCGAACATCAGTGGGCGGATCATGGAGCTCCACCACGACAAGCACCACGCGACGTACGTGACCGGGGCGAACACCGCCCTTGCCGCGCTGCAGGAGGCTCGCGACAGCGAGAACCTTGCGAACGTGAACAAGCTCCAGAAGGACCTCGCCTTCAACCTCGCCGGTCACGTGAACCACACCGTGTTCTGGAACAACCTTTCGCCGGACGGCGGCGACAAGCCGGTCGGCGAGCTCGGCGCGGCGATCGACGACAACTTCGGCTCGTTCGACAAGTTCCGCGCGCACTTCGCCGCATCGGCCCTCGGCATCCAGGGCTCCGGCTGGTCGATCCTCGCCTGGGACTCGCTCGGCGAGAAGCTCATCATCGAGCAGCTGTACGACCACCAGGGCAACCTCGCCGCGGCGACCGTGCCGGTCCTCCTGCTCGACATGTGGGAGCACGCCTTCTACCTCGACTACGTCAACGTGAAGGCCGACTACGTCAAGGCTTTCTGGAACATTGTGAACTGGGCCGACGTGTCCGCGCGCTTCGACAAGGCCCGCGAGCGGACTTCGGGTCTGCTGCTACTGTCGTAGCGATCTCGGCGTCCCGGGCCCCGCGCCCGGGATGCCTCGCTCGCCGGCTTCCACCCCTCCACTGCACCGTTGAGGTGCCTGTCCTCATCAGGAGATATCTGTGTCCGTCAAGATCGGCATCAACGGCTTCGGCCGTATCGGCCGTAACTTCTTCCGCGCGGCCCTCGCCAAGGGCAGCGACCTCGAGATCGTCGCGGTCAACGACCTCACCGACAACAAGGCCCTCGCGCACCTCCTGAAGTACGACTCCATCACGGGCCGCCTCGACGCGACCGTCGAGCTCGACGGCGATCGCATCGTCGTCAACGGCAAGCCGATCATCGTCCTCGAGGAGCGCGACCCCGCGAACCTGCCCTGGGGCGAGCTGGGAGTCGACGTCGTCATCGAGTCGACCGGCCGCTTCACCAAGTCGGAGGATGCGCGCAAGCACATCGCCGCGGGCGCCAAGAAGGTCATCGTCTCCGCTCCCGCCACCGGCAGTGACGTCGCGACCCTGGTTCTCGGCGTCAACGAGAACACCTACGACCCGGCGACGCACGACATCATCTCGAACGCGTCCTGCACCACGAACTGCCTCGCGCCGCTCGCCAAGGTGTTGCTCGACAACTTCGGTATCGAACGCGGCCTGATGACCACGGTCCACGCGTACACCGCCGACCAGAACCTGCAGGACGGCCCGCACAGCGACTTGCGTCGCGCGCGCGCCGCCGCGGTCAACATCATCCCGACCTCGACGGGTGCCGCCAAGGCCCTCGGCCTGGTCATCCCGGAACTCGTCGGCAAGCTCGACGGCTACGCCCTGCGCGTCCCGGTCCCGACCGGCTCGATCACCGACCTCACCGTCGAGCTGACCACGCCCGCCACCGTCGAGGAGATCAATGCGGCGTACAAGGCGGCCTCCGAGGGCGACCTCAAGGGCATCCTCAAGTACACCGAGGACCCGATCGTCTCGAGCGACATCGTGACCGACCCGCACTCCTCGATCTTCGACTCGGGCCTCACCAAGGTCATCGGCAGCCAGGTCAAGGTCGCCTCCTGGTACGACAACGAGTGGGGCTACTCCAACCGCCTCGTCGATGTCGCCGAGTTCGTCGCCGGCAAGCTCTAAGGGCTGCGCGCAGTGACGTTCCGCACTCTGGACTCACTGGGCTCCCTCGCAGGCAAGCGCGTCGTCGTGCGCTGCGATCTGAACGTCCCCCTGAAGGACGGAACGATCACGGACGACGGCCGCGTGCGTGCGTCGGTGCCCACGCTCCAGCGTCTGGTCGCCGAGGGGGCCCGAGTCGTGGTCGTGAGCCACCTCGGGCGCCCCGAGGGGAGGCCCGAGGCGAAGTACAGCCTCGCTCCCGTCGCCGCCCGCCTCGGCGAGCTGCTCGATGCTCCGGTGTCCTTCGCGGCGGACACGGTCGGCGAATCGGCGTCAGCGGCTGTCGACGCACTCGAGGACGGCCAGGTCGTCGTCCTCGAGAACCTGCGGTTCAACCCCGGCGAGACGAGCAAGGATGAGGCCGAGCGCCGCGCCTTCGCCGAGAAGCTCGCCGCCTACGGCGACGCTTTCGTCTCCGACGGCTTCGGAGTCGTCCACCGCAAGCAGGCCAGCGTCTACGAGCTCGCGCAGTTGCTCCCCAGCGCCGCTGGCACGCTGATCGCGGCCGAGTCGGAGGTATTGGAGCGTCTGACGGAGAAGCCCGAGCGCCCCTATGCTGTCGTCCTCGGCGGCTCGAAGGTGTCGGACAAGCTCGGTGTGATCGAGCACCTGCTGCCCAAGGTCGACTCGATCCTCATCGGTGGCGGGATGCTCTTCACCTTCCTCAAGGCCCAGGGTCACGAGGTCGGCGCGAGTCTGCTCGAGGCGGACCAGATCGACACTGTGCTCGGCTACCTCGCGAAGGCGAAGGAGCTCGGGGTCGAGATCGTGCTACCCACCGATGTCGTCGTGGCCTCGACGTTCGGCCCCGACGCCGAGCACGAGATCACTGCGGCCGATGCGATCGAGGGCACCCCGTTCGGTGAGAAGGGCCTCGGCCTCGACATCGGACCGGACACCGCGAAGCGCTTCGCCGAGATCATCGCGGCGTCCAAGACGGTGTTCTGGAACGGCCCGATGGGCGTCTTCGAGCTCGAGCCGTTCGCGGCCGGCACGAAGGCCGTCGCGCAGGCGCTGACTGAGGTCGACGGGCTCAGCGTTGTCGGAGGAGGCGATTCCGCCGCCGCCGTGCGCGCGCTCGGCTTCCGGGACGACCAGTTCGGCCACATCTCGACGGGAGGCGGAGCGAGCCTTGAATTCCTCGAGGGCAAGCGCCTCCCCGGACTGGAGGTCCTCGGATGGTAGACAGCACTGCCCGCACCCCGCTCATCGCCGGCAACTGGAAGATGAACCTGGACCACCTCCAGGCCATCGCCTTCGTTCAGAAGCTCGCGTGGAGCCTCAAAGACGCCGACCACGACTTCGACGGCGTCGAAGTCGCGGTGTTCCCGCCGTTCACCGACCTCCGGCCGGTGCAGATCCTCGTCGACTCGGACAAGCTGCCGCTCAAGTACGGTGCGCAGGACGTCTCGAGGTTCGACAGCGGTGCCTACACCGGTGAGATCTCGGGCCAGTTCTTGAAGCAGCTCGACTGCGACTACGTGATTGTCGGCCACTCCGAGCGGCGCACGCTCCACGGTGAGACGGATGCGGACATCGCGGCCAAGTCGGCCGCGGCGCTCAAGCACGGCGTCACCCCGATCCTCTGCGTCGGCGAGACCGCGGAGGACCTCGAGAAGCACGGCCCCTCGGCCGTGCCGGTCGCGCAGCTGAAGGAGGCTCTCGCGGGCCTCCCCGCGGACGCGGACCTCGTCGTCGCCTACGAGCCGGTCTGGGCCATTGGCTCCGGCCAGGCTGCGACGCCCCAGCAGGCCCAGCAGGTCTGCAAGGCCCTGCGCGGAGTGGTCGCCGACATCCTTGGCGCCGACACTGCCGCGAAGACTCGCATTCTCTACGGCGGCTCTGTGAAGTCCGGCAACATTGCCGGCTTCATGCGCGAGCCCGACATTGACGGTGCGCTCGTCGGAGGCGCCAGCCTTCAGGTCGACGAGTTCGCCGCGATCGCACGATTCCGGAACCACGTCGGGGTCTGAACTGGTGCGAGGAAAGGGCGGGCCCCTCGGGCCCGCCCTTTCCTCGTCCACGCCGCTTCCTGCGCGGCGTGGCGCGGTCGGCCCGGTCGCGTGGTGCGCTCCTGAGAGCGGATCACGTTCGGCTACGAGGATCCGCTGGAACGCGGATCACCGGTTCGCCTTGCACGGCTGCGAACGGGTCCTCGAGGAGAAAGCTTGAAGATCCTCTCGGTGATCCGGACCGGGTGGAGGGGGTGGCCTCGTCGCGGGGCCTGGCCGGGCCTGGCGGGCGCTCCGCAGGGGCGCGGGAGGGCACCGCGACGGGGGCCAGCCTCTCCACCCCCTCGAGGACTGCGGAGAAGACCCGCCCGTATACCTCGGCCCGAACACGGGACGACGCATTCCTCGGGGATTCGCAGGCGCCGTTATACTCGTCGGGGCGCGCAAGGCGCAAGAACTTCGAAAGGTACCGCGTGGACATCCTCCAGGTCGTGCTCCAGGTCATCCTGGGCATCACGAGCCTCCTGCTCACCATGCTGATCCTGCTCCACAAGGGGCGCGGCGGCGGTCTGTCCGACATGTTCGGGGGCGGAGTCACCTCCAACCTCGGCGCCTCGGGTGTCGCCGAGCGCAACCTGAACCGCATCACCGTGGTCCTCGGCCTCATCTGGCTGGCCTGCATCGTGGTGCTCGGCCTCATCACCAAGTTCACCACCGGAGCATAGGGGTACTCGCAATGGCATCAGGCGGCAGTGCAATCCGCGGTTCGCGCGTCGGCGCGGGACCGATGGGCGAGCAGGACCGGGGCTTCCACGCGGAACGCGTCGCGGTCTCCTACTGGGACGCTCTCGGCAACGAGACGGTGCGCCACTTCTCGGCGGCGCTCCCCGATGACGAGATCCCGGAGGTGATCGACTCCCCGCAGTCCGGTCTCCCGGCAGGCCGCGACCAGGCGAACCCGCCCCAGGTCGCGAAGGCCGAGCCGTACAAGACTCACCTCGCCTATGTGAAAGAGCGCCGCACGGAGGCCGAGGCGGCGCAGCTCCTCGAGGAGGCGCTGCAGCAGTTGCGCGCCCGCCGAGGAACCGCCACTCCCTCCTGATCCTCACGGACAGCAGAATGCCGGAAGGCCCCCTCGGGGACGGGCCCTCCGGCACCGGGGATCCAAGCCTCAGTAGCTCGGGGCGATGAGTGACTCCGGGACCTCGGCCGCAGCCTCCTGGTCGACGAAAAAGACCGTACGTTTGCGCCCGAACGCACCCGAGGCGGGGACTTCGTTCGTATTGGCACCCGCGAGTGCGAGTCCGAGAGCCGACGCCTTATCGGCGCCGGCGAGGACCATCCAGATGCGGTCCGACTGGTTGATCAGCGGCAGCGTGAGCGTCAGGCGCTCGGGCGGCGGCTTGGGGGAGTTGCGAACCGCGAGCACCCCAGGAGTTCTCGAGCGGATCGCGGAGCGCTCGGGGAAGAGCGAAGCGATGTGCCCGTCCGGTCCGACACCGAGGAAGGTGATGTCGAATCGCGGGTATTCGCGGCCCTCGGAGGCGTACTCCCTCAGCTGGGCATCGTAGGCAGCGGCGGCCCCGTCGAGGTCCATGCCTTCGTCCGATGCCGGATACGAATGCACATTCGCGGCAGGTACGTCGAGGACGCGGAACAGATCGCGGGCCTGGACGTCGTTGCGGTCCTCGTGACCGCGCGGCACCCAGCGCTCGTCGCCCCACCAGAAGTGCACACGGGACCAGTCAACGTTCCCGGCGGCGGAGGAGGAGGCGATCTCCGCGAGCGTCGCGGCCCCCATGCTCCCTCCGGTGAGCACTACGTTCGCCGACCCCAGGTCGTCGAGGACGTCGATCGTCTTGGTCAGGAACCGTGCGGCGACCGAGCCGGCGAGGGTCTGCTTGTCGCGGTGGACCAGCACGCGGCGTTCGGTGGTCATCGGGGGTCTCCTTCGGGTTCGGGAGCCGACCGGCGGGGTTCGGCTCCGGTGTCGGGACGCTCTGAGGCAGGGCACCCGAGACAGGCGCCCGTGCCTTAGGAAGCGCTGCGGGCCCCGGCCTTCTCAGTAAGCATGTCGACCCCGCGCGAGATCACTTCACCGTACAGGTCATCCGGGTCGAGGCGGCGCAGCTCCTCCGCCAGGCAGTCCCGGAGGCTGCGGCGCGGGAGCGAAATGTCGTGTACCGGCTGCTCGGGCTGTGTGAGCGTCGCGATGTCGGGGACGGAGCGCTCAAGCTCGATGACCCCGGAGTCGCGGATGAGCCGCACGCCGTGGATCCCGCTGGATCCGGTCGCGCTGATCGTGAGCTCGTGGTCGACAGGGATGTCGAGCTCGAGCTGCAGCCAGGCGGCGAGCAGGATCGTCGAGGGCGAGTCGGGAGCGCCCGAGACCTCGACGGCGGTGATCGGCTCGTACGGCGGCTGATCGAGAACGGCGGCGAGCTGCGCCCGCCAGAGCGTGAGGCGGGTCCAGGCGAAGTCAGTGTCACCGGGTGCGTAGGTGGAGGCCAGGTGATGCAGCGCCTCCGCCGGGTTCGCCTGGGCCGAGGCGTCGGTGATGCGCCGGGTCGCGATACGGCCGATCGGCGACATCGAGGCGTTCTCGGGCGCGCTGTTCGGCCACCAGGCGACGACGGGAGCATCGGGGAGGAGCAGGCCCGTGACCAGGCTCTCCTCGTCCACGGCCGCATCGCCGTAAGGGCGCAGGACGACGACCTCGCTCGCGCCGGCGTCCCCTCCGACCCGGATTTGCGCATCGACTCGGGCGGTCGCGTCGACCGGGACCGTGGTGGTGCCGTCATCCTTCGAGACCACGATGACGCGCATCGGATGCTCGCGGGACGCATCGTTGGCGGCCTCGATGGCCTCCTCCTCGTGACCCCGGGAGGTCGCGATGATGAGGGTCAGAACGCGGCCGAGGGCGACGGCGCCGCCCTCCTCGCGGATCTTGACGAGGGTCTTCGAGACCTCGCTCGTCGTGGTGTCGGGCAGATCGACGATCATGGGCGCCTCCAGGTGCGGCCGTCGCGGGCGAGGAGCTCGTCGGCGGAATCGGGGCCCCAGGTTCCGGGGCGGTACTGCTCGGGCTGGCCCTGCGTGGCCCAGAACTCCTCGATCGGGTCGAGGATCTTCCAGGACAGCTCGACTTCCTCGTGCCGGGGGAACAGCGGCGGCTCGCCCAGCAGGACGTCGAGGATGAGGCGCTCGTAGGCCTCGGGGCTCGCCTCCGTGAAGGCGTGGCCGTAGCCGAAGTCCATCGTCACGTCACGCACCTGCATCCCGGCGCCGGGCACCTTGGAGCCGAAGCGCATGGTGACGCCCTCGTCGGGCTGCACGCGGATGACGAGCGCGTTCTGGCCGAGCGACGTGGTCTGGCTCTCGGCGAAGAGCTGCTGCGGTGCGCGCTTGAACACGACGGCGATCTCGGTGACACGGCGACCGAGGCGCTTCCCGGCCCGCAGGTAGAACGGGACGCCGGCCCAGCGGCGGGTACCGATGTCCAGGCGCATGGCGGCGTAGGTCTCGGTGGTCGAGGTGGGGCTCATGCCGTCCTCGTCGAGGAAGCCGAGCACCTTTTCCCCGCCCTGCCACCCGCCGGCGTACTGCCCGCGAGCGGTCGCGCTCGAGAGGTCGGCGGGGAGGCGGACAGCCGCGAGCACCTTCTCCTTCTCGGCGCGGAGGTCGGCCGCGTCGAACGAGATCGGCTCCTCCATAGCGGTAAGCGCGAGCAGCTGGAGGAGGTGGTTCTGGATGACGTCGCGCGCCGCTCCGATGCCGTCGTAATAGCCGGCACGACCGCCGACACCGATGTCCTCGGCCATAGTGATCTGGACATGGTCGACGTAGTTCGAGTTCCAGAGCGGCTCATACATCATGTTGGCAAAGCGCAACGCCAGGATGTTTTGGACCGTCTCCTTGCCGAGGTAGTGGTCGATCCGGAAGACAGAGTCGGGGGGGAAGACCGACTCGACGACATCGTTGAGTGCGCGGGCCGTCTTCAGGTCGCTGCCGAACGGCTTCTCGATGACGACGCGGCGCCACTGGCCGTCCTTCTGCTCGGCGAGACCCGAGTTGCGCAGCTGCTCGGTGACCTGCGGGAAGGACTTTGGGGGGATCGAGAGGTAGAAGGCGAAGTTGCCGTTCGTCCCGCGCTCGCGGTCGAGCTCGTCGACCGTGGTCTTCAGACGCGCGAACGCCTCCGGATCGTCGAACTCGCCCTGCACGAAGCGGATGCCCTGCGCGAGTTGCGCCCAGACCTCCTCGTGGAACTCGGTGCGCGCGTGCTTCTTGACCGAGTCATGGACGACCTGCTCGAAGTCTTGGTCGTCCCAATCGCGCCGAGCGAATCCGACGAGGGCGAAGCCGGGCGGGAGGAGGCCGCGGTTCGCGAGGTCGTACACCGCTGGCATGAGCTTCTTGCGGGAAAGGTCGCCGGTCACGCCGAAGATGACGAGCCCGCTGGGCCCGGCGATCCGGTTCAACCGGCGGTCGAAGCTCAACCTCAGCGGGTTGAACTCGGGGGTGATGTCCACAGACATGTGCAGTGTCCTTCTGTGGGCCGGTGGAACCGGCGCACTGCTCTCGGTGAGGAGGAGGGGAGGAGTGGGCGCGCATTCGCCCAGGGGTGTGATCGCGAAGACGGCCGCGGGCACTCCGCTGCACACCGGGGAAGGCGCGGCAGCGGTGTGCTCGGCGGATCAGGTGTTGAGGGCCTCGAAGAGCGCCTCGAGGTCCGCCTCGGGGTCGGTCAGCGTGAGCGTCAGCACCGGCCGGCCGTGCTCGGCGAGCACGCTCGCGTCGCCGGCGGCCTGGGCCAGGATCAGCTGGCCGAAGGTGAACGGGCTCTCCGGGATCTCGAGGTCCACAGTGGAGCGCTCGGTGATCTGCAGGAACACCCCCGTCGGCGCGCCACCCTTGTGGTACTGACCGGTCGAGTGCAGGAAGCGCGGGCCCCATCCGAAGGTGACGGGTCGCTGCGCCTGCGCGGCGAGCAGATCGCGGGCACCCTCGAGCTGCGGCAGGGCGAGGCGGTCGACGTACGCCTGAATCGAGACGTAGCCGCCGTCGCCCAGCTGAGCGAGGAGGCGATCGACGGCCGCGGCGACAGTCGTGACACCCTCGGTGACGCTGCTGCTGCCGGTGACCTCGATGCCCGCGTCGGTGAACGCGGGCGCCTCGGGCGCGGGGCGCTTGTCGAGCAGCGCCCGGGTCGCGACCTTGGCCGACTCGACATCGGGCTGGTCGAACGGGTTGATCCCGAGCAGGCGCCCCGCGACCGCGACCGCGTACTCCCAGGTCAACATCTGCGCGCCGAGCGAGCCGGAGAGGAGGATCTCGCCCTCGTGGCGGTCGCGCGGGAACAGATGCAGCGCAGTGGCGTCCTCGACGAGGCGGACGACTTGCACGTCGGGCAGGTCCTCCGAGAGTTCGGGGGCGAGGGTGCCAAGGACGACGGGGAGGATGCCCGTGCCGTCCTTGCCGGTGGACTCCGCGATGAGCTGCTCCGCCCAGTCCGCGAAGCCGACGATGTCGGTCCCGTCGGCGACGATCGCGAGCTTGTCGCGACGGGGGCTGGTCGCGGCGATCGCCGCTCCGAGGATCAGTCCCGGGTTCTCCGGGCTGTCGACGGCGAGCCCGAGGGAGGCCTCGGCCGCTTCGTCGAGGAGGGCCTCGATGTCGGCGCCGGCGAGCCCGGAGGGCACGAGTCCGAACGCGGAGAGCGCCGAGAAGCGCCCGCCGATGTTCGGGTCGGCGTTGAAGACGCGGTAGCCCGCCTCGCGGGACGCTGAGTCCAGCGGCGAGCCCGGGTCGGTCACGATGACGATGCGCTCGAGCGGGTCGATGCCCGCCTGGGTGAACGCCTTCTCGTAAGCCTTCTTCTGGCTGGCGGTCTCGACGGTCGAGCCGGACTTGGAGGAGATGACGACCGCGGTCGAGGCGAGGCGGTCAGTCAGGGCCGCGAGCACCTGACCGGGCGCCGTCGAGTCGAGCACGGTCAGCTCCACTCCGGCCGTGCGCGTGATGACCTCCGGCGCGAGCGAGGAGCCGCCCATGCCGCCCAGGACGATGTGGTCGATCCCGTTGGTCTGGAACTCCTCGCGCAGGGCGAGGATCGCCGGGACGAGGGGGCGGGAGACGGTGGTCGACTCGGTCCAGCCGAGGCGCTTGGCGGACTCCTCCTCTGCCGCGGCGCCCCACAGCGTGGGGACCTGGGCAGTGATCCCGGACGCGACCTCGTCGGCGACGAGTTCCGGGACGACGCGATCGACGGCCTTTCCGGCGTCTCCGCTGACGTGGATTTGGAGAGCCATGATCAGGCCTGCGCCTTCGCGCCCTCGAGCGCAGCGGTGACGGTGTCGAGCAGCTCGTTCCAGGAGACAATGAACTTCTCGACTCCCTCCTTCTCGAGCAGCTCGGTGACGTCGGCGTACGAGACGCCCTGCGCCGCGACGGCGTCGAGGACGGCGTTCGCGTCGGCGTAGGAGCCGGTGACGGTGTCGCCGGTGATCTCGCCGTGCTCGAAGGTCGCCTCGAGGGTCTTCTCGGGCATCGTGTTGACGACGCCGGCTGCAACGAGCTCGGTCACGTAGAGCGTGTCGGGGAGGTCGGTCGACTTGACGCCGGTCGAGGCCCACAGGGGGCGCTGGCGGTTGGCGCCCGACTCCTGCAGCAGCAGTGCGCGCTCGGTGGCGAACGCCTCGACGAAGACCTCGTAAGCGAGCTGCGCGTTGGCAACACCCGACTTGCTCTTCAGCGCGCGGGCCTCGTCGGAGCCGACGGCCTCGAGGCGCTTGTCGATCTCGGTGTCGACGCGCGAGACGAAGAACGAGGCGACGGAGTGGATGGTCGACAGGTCGATGCCGGCCTCCTTGGCTTTCTCGAGTCCGGCCAGGTAGGCGTTGATGACGGCTCGATAGCGGGCGAGCGAGAAGATCAGCGTGACGTTCACCGAGATGCCGGCGCCGATGACCTCGGTGATGGCCTCGAGGCCCTCGACGGTCGCGGGGATCTTGATCATCGCGTTCGGGCGGTCCACCTTGGTCCACAGGGCCTTGGCCTGCTCGATGGTGCCCTGGGCGTCGTGCGCGAGCCCGGGCTCGACCTCGATCGAGACGCGGCCGTCGTAGCCGTCGGTGGCGTCGTAGATCGGGCGGAAGATGTCGGACGCCGCGGCGACGTCGTCGGTCGTGATCTCGAAGACGGCGTCGGTCACCGAGGTGCCGGCGGCGGCGAGCTCGCGCACCTGCGCGTCGTAAGACTCGCCGTTGGTGAGGGCGGCGGCGAAGATCGTCGGGTTCGTGGTGACGCCGACGACGTTCTTCTCTTCGATCACCTTTTTCAGTACCCCGGAGGAGATGCGCGAGCGGGAGAGATCGTCGAGCCAGATGCTGACGCCGGCGGCGGAAAGTTCTGCGGTGGGGGTGTTCTCAGTCATGTCTCTATCTTCTTCTGCGTCGGTGGTGCGGGGTGTGCGGGGGAGCCGGGGGCCCGAGCGCGAAGGCCGCGTCCGTGGTGGACGCGGCCTTCGGGTCAGGAGGCTGCGAGCGACTCCTTGGCGGCGGACAGAGCCGCCTCGGTGGTGATCCCGAACTCGCGGAACAGGGTCTTGTAGTCGGCCGAGGCGCCGAAGTGCTCGATCGACACGGAACGGCCGGCGTCGCCGACGTACTTCAGCCAGCCCAGGCTCAGGCCGGCCTCGATCGAGACGCGCGCCTTGACGGAGGAGGGGAGCACCTTCTCGCGGTACTCGGCGTCCTGCTCCTCAAACCATTCGAGCGACGGAGCCGAGACAACGCGGGCGTTGATGCCCTCGCCCTTCAGCACTTCGCGTGCTTCGACGGCGATCTGGACCTCGGATCCGGTCGCGATGAAGATCACGTCCGGGCTGCCGTTCGGTGCCTCGGCCAGGATGTACGCACCACGGGCGACGTTCGCGGCGGAGGCGAAGGTCTCGCCCTCCGCGTCGCCCTCGCCACGCTCGAACACGGGAATGTTCTGGCGGGTGAGCGCGAGGCCGGCGGGGCCCTCGCGGCGCTCGAGGATGGTCTTCCAGGCGTAGGCGACCTCGTTCGCGTCGCCGGGGCGGACGATGTCCAGGCCCGGGATCGCGCGCAGGGTCGCCAGCTGTTCGATCGGCTGGTGGGTCGGGCCGTCCTCGCCGAGTGCCACGGAGTCGTGGGTCCAGACGTAGATCGCCGGCGCCTTCATCAGCGCGGCAAGACGGACCGCCGGGCGCATGTAGTCGGAGAAGATCAGGAAGGTGCCGCCGAAGGGGCGGGTGTTCCCGTGCAGAACGATCCCGTTGAGGATCGCGCCCATCGCGTGCTCACGGATGCCGAAGTGCAGCACGCGGCCGCCCTTCGTGCCGGTCCACTCATGCGTCGAGAACTCCGACGGGACGAAGGAGCCGGCTCCCTCGATCGTGGTGTTGTTCGACTCGGCCAGGTCGGCGGAACCGCCCCACAGCTCGGGGATCACCCCGGCGAGGGCGTTGATGACTTTGCCGGACGCGGCGCGGGTCGAGACCTCCTTGCCGGGTTCGAAGACGGGGAGCGCCTCCTGGACGCCTTCGGGCAGACCGCCGGAGAGGACCCGGTCCAGCAGCTCCTTCTTCTCGGGGTTCGCGGACGCCCAGGTGGCGAACTGCTCGTCCCATTCGGCGTGCTGCACTCGGCCACGCTCGACTGCTCCGCGGGTGTGCTGGATGACCTCGTCGGCGACGTCGAAGGTCGTGTCGGGGTCGAAGCCGAGCACCTCCTTCAGGCCGCGGAGTTCGTCGGAGCCCAGGGCGGAGCCGTGGATCTTGCCGGTGTTCTGCTTCTTCGGCGAGGGCCAGCCGATGATGGTGCGCAGGATGATGAGCGACGGCTTGTCAGTCTCGCCCTTCGCGGCCTCGATCGCGGCGTGCAGCTCGGCGAGGTCCTCGTGGTACTCGCCGGTCTTCTTCCAGTCGACGACCTGCACCTGCCAGTCGTACGCCTCGTAGCGCGCCTTGACGTCCTCGGTGAAGGCGATGTTGGTATCGTCCTCGATCGAGATCTGGTTGGAGTCGTAGATGACGACCAGATTGCCGAGCTGCTGGTGGCCGGCGAGCGAGGATGCCTCGCTGGTAATGCCCTCCTGCAGGTCGCCGTCGCCGGCGATGACGTAGACGAAGTGGTCGAACGGAGAGGTGCCCGCGGCGGCCTCCGGGTCGAACAGGTCGCGCTCGAAGCGCGAGGCGTAGGCGAAGCCCACGGCGGAGGCAAGACCCTGACCGAGCGGGCCGGTCGTGATCTCGACGCCGTCGGTGTGGCCGTACTCGGGGTGGCCCGGGGTCTTCGAACCCCAGGTGCGCAGCGCCTTGAGGTCGTCGAGCTCGAGTCCGTAGCCGCCCAGGTAGAACTGGACGTACTGCGTCAGCGAGGAGTGGCCGACCGACAGGATGAAGCGGTCACGGCCGATCCAGGTGGCATCGGACGGATCGCGGCGCATGACCTTCTGGAACAGGAGGTATGCGGCCGGCGCGAGACTCATGGCGGTTCCGGGATGGCCGTTGCCGACCTTCTCGACCGCATCCGCGGCGAGAACCCTCGCCGTGTCGACTGCCTTCTCGTCAATGGATTCCCATTGCAGTTCTGACACTTGGTACTGACCCTTCTCGAGACGTGGGGCAGACGGGGACCGTCCGCCCTCTCGCATGGTGGCGCACGCCGCATGACGACGTCGACACGATGCTCCGGCGACGGCCCTCTCGGCCCCGTGCCGACGATCATCGGGCGGGCTCGGAGACGTACCGGGCACTCTGGCGAGCAGTCCCGAGTATACGGAGGGGGTGCCCCGTGGACCGGGGGTTGTGCGGTCGCATTTGTCTGCGACCGATTGGACAAGCGTGCACGCCGAACCCTGATCCCGGCGGGCGCATTACACTCGTTTGGGATCATCGAATCGTTAGAGGAGCAATGGACGCAGTCGTGGAGACCACCACCGTCGAGCGGGGCAGGGCGTCGACGACGACCCTCTCGCGCAAGGTGAAGGCCTTCGTCGCTCTGACGAAGCCGCGGGTGATCGAGCTCCTCCTCGTGGTGACCGCTCCCACGATGATCTTGGCGCAGGGCGGGATCCCGAATCTGCTGCTCGTGCTGAACGTCCTCATCGGCGGAGCGTTGAGCGCGGGATCCGCCGGCGCCTTCAACTGCTACTTCGACCGTGACATCGACCGGATCATGAAGCGGACGAAAAATCGTCCGCTCGTGACGGGCGAGATCTCGGACCGCTCGGCGCTCGTGTTCGCGACGACGATCGGCGTGCTTTCGATCCTCTGGCTCGGTCTGACCGCCAACTGGCTCTCCGCGGGCCTCTCGCTCGCCGCGATCGTCATCTATGTCGTCTTCTACACTCTCTTCCTCAAGCGCCGCACCCCGCAGAACATCGTCTGGGGCGGGATTGCGGGCTGCATGCCCGTTCTGATCGGCTGGGCTGCGGTGACGAACTCGCTCGACTGGACACCGGTCATCCTCTTTTCGGTCATCTTCCTCTGGACACCGCCGCACTACTGGCCGCTTTCGATGAAGTACCGCGACGACTACCAGGCGGCCGGCGTCCCCATGCTGGCCGTCGTTCGCGGGCGCACCATCGTGGGGCTCCAGGTGATCCTCTACGCCTGGGCCACCGTCGTCTGCTCACTCCTGCTCATTCCCGTTGCGGGCATGGGTGTCCTCTACACCGTGGTCGCCCTCGGTAGCGGAGTCTGGTTCGTCGCCGAGACGCACCGCCTGTACAGCCTGGCGATCCGTCACGAGCACGTCTCGCCCATGCGGGTCTTCCACGGCTCGATCGGATACCTCACCCTGCTCTTCCTCGCCGTCGGCATCGACCCGCTGCTGACGTTGTGATGATCACCCCGTTCTCCTTCCTCGCGGAGCGGGTGAGCCTGGGACCACGCGCTCTGCGCTGGGGGACCACCGCAGCGCTCGTCGCCAGCATCCTGATCATTTTCTTCGGGGGCGTCGTCCGGCTCACCGGCTCCGGGCTCGGCTGCCCGACCTGGCCGGCCTGCGAGGCGGGGTCGCTCACCTCCACCCCGGAACTCGGGATCCACGGCGTCATCGAGTTCACCAATCGCGCCTTTACTGGCGTCCTCGTGGTGGCGGTGGGCTGGGCGATCACCGTTGCGCGCCTGCAGAAGCCTCGCGATCGCACGATGACCCGCCTGGCGTGGTCGCAGTTCTGGCTGGTGGTCGCGAATGCTCTCGCCGGCGGAGCGACCGTGCACTCGGGTCTGAACCCGTACATCGTGGCCGGGCACTTCGTGCTCGCGATCGCTCTGCTCACCACGACCGCCCTCACCTGGCACCGCGCCCACCGTTCCCCGTCCGTCGCCTTCGCACCGGACCGCACCACGCGAGCGCTCAGCATCGGGCTCGTCGCTCTCACCCTGCTCGTGATCCTCATCGGGACTCTCGTGACGGGCACGGGTCCGCACGCCGGCGACTCCGCGGAGGTGCCCCGCATGCAGTTCCACTGGGAAAGCGTGACCGTCGTCCACGGAGTCCTCGGGACGGCGGTGTTGCTCGCGGGCGCTGCGCTGTTCGTGCGCCTGTCGAGGGCGGCGAATTCCGGCCTCGCCCGGCGCCGCGTCGTGACCTTCCTCGTGGTCGTGCTGCTCCAGGCCCTGGTCGGAATCGTGCAGTCGCTCACGGCGCTGCCCGAGGCGATCGTCGCTGTGCACCTGCTCGGCTCGGCGGTGGTCTGGGTCGGTGTCGTCCGCGTGCTGCTCGATGTGAATCCGCGGCTGTTCACCGTGCGTGCTCAGCGCAGCGAAGCCGCTGCGCAGCTCCAGCCGGCCGGTTGACCGGTGGAGTCCGCTCGGCGAAGAGCAGGTGTCGGCGCAGCCTGAGCAGCACGCGGGGGAGCACCCGTAGCGGGAGTTCCGAGGCGAGTGCGCGGGCGAGGGGACCGAACGAGCAGGCGGGCTCGGCAGGCAGGCCAGCAGCGAGCAGTGCGGTCAGGAGTCGGGCGGGGATCGGGATCGGGATCGGGGTGCTGTTCGTCATGGGGGAACTGCACCACGGACCACCGACACTCGTATGGTCAATCCTGTCTGGCGGTATATCGCTCAGCGCCCGGCCGACACCCAGCTGCGAATGTTCCGCTGAACGGCCTGCGCCCGTAGAATGAGAAGCTGGTCTCGGTTCATCGGGTCCCGAGTCGTGCTGAGCGCAGCCTGCGTTTCGCGAACGGGGCGCGCGGCCGGCACCGACGTCCCGATGGAGCGCCGACGCACACCTCAGGAATCCCAGGGACGCACATCATCCGCTCCGCGCATCAGATTGATCGCGCGACCGGGCGACGAGCACCCGCGGGTCATCCCGGGGGGAATGACTCCGGGACCCGACCGGTTAGCAGTGGGTAGGAAACGAGGTACACATGTCAGACATCCTGATCGACCGCCCCGAGCTTGAGAGCCTAGGCGTCTACGAGTTCGGCTGGTCCGACTCGGACTCCGCCGGAGCCTCTGCACGCCGCGGCATCTCGCCCGAGGTCGTCTCCGACATCTCCGCGCTCAAGAGCGAGCCCGCCTGGATGCGCGACCGCCGCATGAAGGCACTGAAACTCTTCGAGCGCAAGCCGATGCCCACATGGGGCGCCGACCTGTCGGACATCGACTTCGACAACATCAAGTACTTCGTCCGCTCCACGGAGAAGCAGGCACAGACCTGGGATGACCTCCCCGACGACATCAAGAACACCTACGAGAAGCTCGGCATCCCCGAGGCGGAGCGTCAGCGCCTCGTCGGTGGCGTTGCGGCCCAGTACGAGTCCGAGGTCGTCTACCACCAGATCCGCGAGGACCTGGAGGAGCAGGGCGTCATCTTCATGGACACGGATACGGCACTGCGCGAGCACCCCGAGATCTTCGAGGGGTACTTCGGCACCGTCATCCCGGCGGGCGACAACAAGTTCGCGGCGCTGAACACAGCGGTCTGGTCCGGCGGCTCGTTCGTCTACGTCCCGAAGGGCGTCCGCGTCGACATCCCACTACAGGCCTACTTCCGCATCAACACTGAGAACATGGGCCAGTTCGAGCGGACCCTGATCATCGCCGACGAGGGCAGCTATGTCCACTACATCGAGGGTTGCACCGCCCCAATCTACAAGTCGGACTCGTTGCACTCGGCCGTGGTCGAGATCATCGTGAAGAAGAATGCCCGCGTGCGCTACACGACGATCCAGAACTGGTCGAACAACGTCTACAACCTCGTCACCAAGCGTGCGATCGCGCACGAGGGCGCGACGATGGAGTGGATCGACGGCAATATCGGCTCGAAGGTCACGATGAAGTACCCGTCGATCTTCCTGGTCGGCGAGCACGCCAAAGGCGAGACGCTCTCGGTCGCGTTCGCGGGTCCCGGCCAGCACCAGGACGCCGGCGCGAAGATGGTCCACATGGCGCCGTACACGCAGTCGTCGATCGTCTCGAAGTCGATCGCCCGCGGCGGCGGCAGGGCCGGCTACCGCGGAGAGGTCCGGGTGGACGCCAATGCGCATCACTCGGCCAACACGGTGCGCTGCGACGCTCTCCTAGTCGACACGATCTCGCGCTCGGACACGTATCCGGCGATCGACATCCGCGTCGACGACGTGCAGCTGGGCCACGAGGCCACCGTGTCGAAGGTCAGCGAGGAGCAGCTCTTCTACCTGATGTCGCGCGGCCTGCCGGAGGACGAGGCGATGGCCATGATCGTCCGCGGCTTCATCGAGCCGATCGCGCGCGAGCTGCCCATGGAGTACGCCCTCGAGCTGAACAAGCTCATCGAGATGGGGATGGAGGGCAGCGTCGGTTGACGCTCGCCTCCCCCCACGAAGGGGTGCCCGAACAGGGCGCCCCGCACCCATCGAAAGGAACCACCGCCTGATGACGGTCCCCACGAGCGCCGCGATTCCCGAGATCGACGGCGCTGCTGCTGCCGCGCGCCTGGGCATCCGTGCCCACTCCGACGGCGCGTTCACGCCCGTGCAGACGCGCTCCGAGCGCTTCGCGTCGGCCGACGTCGAGGCCTTCGAGGCTGTCACCGGACGCGAGATCGCCTGGAAGCTCACGCCCGTGGCGCGCCTCGCTGTCCTCATCGACGGCACACTCGACGGTTCGCCCACGCCGATCGAGCACTCGACGGTAGAGGGCGTGGACGTCTCGTGGGTCGGCCGCGACGACGAGCGGATCGGCACCGCCGGTCTGCCCGAGGATCGTGCCGCCGCGAATGCCTGGTCGAGCTTCGAGAAGGCCCTCGTCGTGCGCGTTACTGGCGAAGACGAGAAGGTCGCGACCCTGGTCCGCGCCGGTCTCGGCTCGACTCCCCGCGCCGCGCACACGATCATCGAGTCAGCGCCCTACTCCCGCGCCGTCGTCGTGCTGCACAACGAGGGCGAGGCGACGCTCGCCGAGAACGTCGAGGTCTTGGTGGGCGAGGGCTCGCAGCTCACTGTCGTCACCGTGCAGGAGTGGGCCGACGACGCCCGTCACCTCGCCAACCACGTCATCCGCGTGGGACGCGACGCGAAGGTGAAGCACATCGTGGTCAGCCTCGGCGGATCTATCGTCCGGGTGAACCCCTCGGCTCACCTCGTCGAGCGCGGAGCCGACGGCGAACTCTTTGGCCTGTACTTCGCCGACGGCGGCCAGCACCTCGAACAGCAGGTGTACGTCGACCACGACGCCCCCGACACTCGCAGCCGCGTGACCTATAAGGGCGCGCTGCAGGGCGAGGGCGCACGGACCGTTTGGATCGGCGACGTGCTGATCCGCAACGGCGCGACCGGGACCGACAGCTACGAGCAGAATCGCAACCTGGTGCTCTCGGACGGCACGCGCGCCGACTCCATCCCGAACCTCGAGATCGAGACCGGCGACATCGCCGGAGCTGGCCACGCTTCTGCGACCGGCCGCTTCGACGACGAGCAGCTCTTCTACCTGCAATCGCGCGGCATCCGCGAGGACGAGGCGCGCCGCCTGGTCGTGCGCGGCTTTCTCAGCGAAATCGTGCAGCAGATCAAGGTGGCCGAGCTCGAGGAGCGCCTGCAGCTCGCGATCGAGGCCGAGCTGGCCGGTAGCGCCGGTCAGACGGGATCCTCACGCGGAGCGGCGGTCACCGCATGAGCAACGCCGCGATGATCTGCTCTGTCTCCGAACTGATCCCCAACCAGGCCATGCGCGTAGAGGTCGACGGCATCGCGATCGCGGTCGTGCAGGACTCTACGGGCGAGATCCACGCGATCGGGGACACCTGCACGCACGGCGAGATCTCGCTGTCCGAAGGCTTCGTCGAGGGTGACAGCCTCGAGTGCTGGGCGCACGGCTCTCAGTTCTCGCTCCGCACCGGAACCCCCCTGAACCTCCCGGCCTATGAGCCGGTCCCCGTCTTCGTCGTCGAGATCATCGACGGCGACGTCTACATCGACCCGACCGTCACGAAGGAAGTCTGAATGTCCGTTCTCCAGATCAGCGATCTCCACGTCAGTGTCGAGACCGAGCAGGGGACCAAGCAGATCCTCCGCGGTGTCGATCTCACCATCAACCAGGGTGAGATCCACGCGATCATGGGCCCGAACGGGTCCGGCAAGTCGACGCTCGCCTACACGATCGCGGGGCACCCCAAGTACCACGTCGACGGCGGATCGATCACGCTCGACGGCGTCGAGATGCTCGACATGTCCGTCGACGAGCGTGCGCGCGCCGGCCTTTTCCTCGCGATGCAGTACCCGGTCGAGATCCCCGGTGTGACCAACACCAACTTCCTTCGCACCGCGAAGACCGCGATCGACGGCGAGGCGCCCGCGATCCGTACGTGGACCAAGGACGTCAAGTCCGCGATGGCGAATCTCCGAATGGACTCCTCCTTCGCGGCGCGCAACGTCAACGAAGGTTTTTCGGGCGGCGAGAAGAAGCGCAACGAGATCCTCCAGCTCGAGCTGCTCGCTCCGCAGTTCGCCGTGCTCGATGAGACCGACTCCGGTCTCGATGTCGACGCGCTCAAGATCGTGTCGGAGGGCGTCAACCGCGCCCACCAGAGCACCGGCCTCGGCGTGCTGCTGATCACGCACTACACCCGGATCCTGCGCTACATCCAGCCGGACTTCGTGCACGTCTTCGTCGCCGGCCGCGTGGCCGAGCAGGGCGGCAAGGAGCTGGCTTCGCGGCTCGAGGACGAGGGCTACGACCGCTTCCTGACCTCGGCGACGGTCTGATCGTGGCGATCACCACTCTCGATCCGTCCCTCTTCGACCAGGTCGAGGAGGCGCTCAAGGACGTCATGGACCCCGAGCTCGGGGTGAACGTGGTCGACCTGGGCCTGATCTACGACCTGGGCTGGGACGACGAGAACGATGCTCTGGTCATCCACATGACTCTCACCTCGGCGGGGTGCCCGCTGACCGATGTGCTCGAGGAACAGACCGCAGAGTCGCTCGACGGCATTGTCGAAGCGTTCAGAATCAATTGGGTCTGGATGCCGCCGTGGGGTCCCGAGCGGATCACGGAAGACGGCCGCGACATGATGCGGGCGCTCGGCTTCTCGATCTAGAGGCCGGACTGCGTAAGGGCTGGGAGGATGATTTCTCCCGGCCCTTCGGCTGTTCAGCCGCGACGCTTCACCAGGGCGTCCGCGCCGCGCCAGGCCACCGGCAGGAGAACAGCGGCAATCACCGCCTTGACCGCTCCGCCGATCAGGAACGGGTAGAAGCCACCGACGAGGGTCGACTGCACATCGCTCGGGTAGCCGAGGGCGTGCAGGCTCACCGCGAGCCAGGGGAGACCGACGGCGAAGACGACCAGCGAGCCGCCGATGAAGGTCGCCAGTGCCTTCAGGAAGACGCGCTCCCACGACCGCTCCGACAGCCAACCGACGACAGCTGCCGAGAGCACGAAGCCGACGACGTATCCGAAGCTCGGTGATGCAGCGGCCGCGAGACCGGTGGAGTGCCCACCGTCGGCCTGCGGGGCGTACACGGGCAGGCCGACCAGGCCGAGGACGAGGTAGAGGGCCAGCGACGACGCACCGCGTACTGCACCGAGCGTCGAGCCGACCAGCAGCACGGCCAATGTCTGTCCCGTGACCGGCACCGGCCACATCGGGACGGTGATCTGCGCCAGACCCGCGGTCACGGCGGCACCGCCGATGACGAGGGCCAGATCGGTCGCGAGTGATCGCGTAACGAGTGTGTCGGCGAGCACCGGCCGAGTCTGCCCGAGCGAGAGTGTGGACATGGGTCCTCCAAAGATCGGCCGCAGTGCGACGACGGTAGGGAAGCGCTGAGGAGACACGGAGGTCGATCCGCCCGGCGGCGCAGCATTTATACTAGGGGGCTGCCGTATTGCGGCCTCTTGCCTCATCCCTGACGAACCGAGCGCCATTTCTTGGCGGGAACGGACAGAATTGTGCTCAGCGTGCACGACCTCGAACTCAGAGTCGGCGCCCGACTCCTGATGGAGAACGTCTCCTTCCGGGTCGGTGACGGCGATAAGGTCGGCCTCGTTGGCCGCAATGGGGCGGGGAAGACAACGCTGACGAAGGTCCTCGCGGGCGACCTGATCGCCTCGAAGGGCACGATCGACCGCGGTGGCGAGATCGGCTACCTGCCGCAGGACCCACGCTCCGGCGACCCGGACGAGTTGGCGCGGACTCGCATCCTCGACGCCCGCGGGCTGGGGCAGCTCGTGCTCGGCATGCAGGAGTCGACGATCGCGATGTCGAGCAGCGACGCCTCCGTCAGCGCGGCCGGCATGAAGAAGTACGGCACCCTCACCGACCGCTTCCTGGCGCTGGGCGGGTACGCGGCGGAGGCGGAGGCCGCGTCCATCGCGAGTAACCTCAACCTGCCCGACCGGATCCTCGAGCAGCCGCTGAAGACGCTCTCCGGTGGCCAGCGCCGCCGGATCGAGCTCGCGCGCATCCTGTTCTCGGATGCCAGCACGCTCATCCTCGACGAGCCGACCAACCACCTCGACGCGGATTCGGTGGTCTGGCTTCGGGAGTTCCTCAAGAACTATCGCGGCGGTTTCATCGTGATCAGTCACGACATCGAGCTCGTCGGCGAGACCGTGAACCGCGTCTTCTACCTCGACGCCAACCGCCAGGTCATTGACGTCTACAACATGAACTGGAAGAACTACCAGCGCCAGCGCGCCGCCGACGAGGAGCGCCGCAAGAAGGAGCGCGCGAACGTCGAGAAGAAGGCGGGCGCACTTCAGCTCCAGGCCGCGCGATTCGGAGCCAAGGCCTCCAAGGCCGCGGCCGCGCACCAGATGGTCGCCCGCGCCGAGAAGATGCTCAGCGGCCTCGAGGAGGTGCGCGCGGTGGATCGCGTCGCCAAGCTGCGCTTCCCGACTCCGATGGCCTGCGGCCGCACCCCGCTGCACGCCGAGAACCTGTCGAAGAGCTACGGCTCGCTCGAGATCTTCACCGCCGTCGACCTCGCGATCGACCGAGGCTCGAAGGTCGTCATCCTGGGGCTGAACGGTGCGGGCAAGACCACGCTGCTGCGGATCCTCGGCGGTGTCGACCAGCCCGATACCGGCGTGATCGAGGCCGGGCATGGACTGCGGATCGGCTACTACGCACAGGAGCACGAGACGATCGACGTCAAGCGCTCAGTGCTGGAGAACATGGTCTCGGCCAGCCCGAACCTCACCGAGACCGAGGCGCGTCGGGTGCTGGGCTCGTTCCTGTTCACGGGGGACGACTCGCACAAGCCGGCGGGCGTGCTCTCGGGTGGAGAGAAGACCCGCCTCGCTCTCGCGATGATCGTCGTGTCGGGAGCGAACGTGCTGCTGCTCGACGAGCCCACCAACAACCTCGACCCGGCGAGCCGCGAGGAGATCCTGGACGCTCTGGCCCACTACGAGGGCGCGGTCGTTTTGGTTAGCCACGACGAGGGAGCCGTCGAGGCGCTGAACCCCGAGCGCGTCCTGATCATGCCCGAGGGCACCGAGGACCACTGGGCGGCCGACTACCTCGACCTGATCACGCTGGCCTGACGGGCGTCAAGCAGCTCGTCCTCGACCTCGGAGTCGCTCCGACCTCGACGGCGGCGACGCTGCTCGCGGCGCTCCTCGGCCGCGACCACCTCGGGATCGTCGGCATTGCGAATCCGATACTCGTGCCGGATCGCCCAGCCGAGCCCGCCGAAGCCCATCACCGCGAAGAGCACCCACTGAATGGCGTAGCTGATGTGTAGGCCCTCATCCGCGACCGGCTTGATCGCCGCGAGCGGGGGAGCGTCGAGTGGCGCGGGTACCTCGGCGATGAGCAGGCCGTAGGCCGCCGTGCGCAGGGGCTCGTCCAGCTGAGCCGACAGGTCGTCGAGCTGGACGGTGGCGATCTGACCGGCGGGTGCGGAGCGGCCGTCGATCCGCCCCTCCGCGGGCTTGAGGCGGGCGACGACGCTCACGTCGCCCACCGGCGGTGCAGGGACCGCGTCGGGGAAGTCCTGGGTCGAGCCGACCGGGATCCAGCCGCGGTCGACGACGAAGAGGCTGCCGTCGGCGAGGCGGAGGGGCGTCAGGACCTCGAAGCCGGGATTGCCGTTGTAAGGACGGTTGCGGACCAGCGTCTGCCCCTGCGTCTCATAGACGCCGCTGACTTCGACAGGGCGGTACTCGAGAGCATCGTCCCAGGTCGACTCGGCCGGGAGCAGGCCGTCGAGAGCGATCGGATCGGCGGTCCAGTTCGCCGTGACCAGCCGATTGGTCGAGGCGGCTTGATCCAGGCGCGCCATCTGCCAGCGTGAGAGCAGGATGCAGGCGAGAGCGAAGACGATCGCGAGGGCGAGGTAGCCGAACCAGCGGCGAGAGAGCACGAACCGCCAGGACGGCCGCGGCGCATTCGCGCTCACAGCGCAGTTCCTCGATCAATCGTGTAAAGCGGCCGGACCTTGAGCGGGAAGTCCCGAGCCAGGAGAAACTCGCGCAGGAAGTCGAGGTGCTCGCCGCAGGCCAGCCAGGTCTTCTGGCGGTCCTCGTCGTGGATCTTCGGGTTCCGCCACTCCAGCGCGTAGGTCGCTGTCTTCGGGCAGCCCGCTCGTGAGCAGGCATGGGCGTCAGGAATCTGCCCGAGCGGGATCACGGCCGTGCTCCCCGCGGGTCGCCGCCCTCAGAGCCGAACGGTGCCTCGGAGTCGGCGGCAGGGGGCGGCGGAACGGGACGGGAGAGAACGACCGCGCCGGGCCGCTCGACAGTGCCCCGCTCGCCCGCGCTGCCCACGTTCGCGAGCACGACGGCGAAGTAGGGGAGCACGACGGCTCCCATCGCGAAGAAGAGGAGCCACCAGCCGTGGGCGAAGAGCAGGCAGATCACGCAGAGCATCCGGATGCTCATCGCGATCGAGTACTTGATTACGCGGGAACGCCGCTCGGCGCTCGGCGACGGCGGTAGGGAGGTCAGAGTTTCGCGTGGTTTCACAGCCCCTCAAGCCTACGTCCCCGCGGGCAGGTGCGGACCGCGAGGACCGCATCCCGGAATCTGTTGCGCGACGCGCCTCTAGGATGTACGGGTCGCCCGGCGCCGCACGAGCGCCGGCAGGAGGGACACCATGACCACGCCGCGCACCGTCCTCGTCACCGGGGGCAACCGGGGGATCGGCTTCGCCATCGCCCAGGAGTTCGTGGCCACCGGTCACCGTGTCGCCGTCACGGCGCGCTCGGGCTCCGGCCCGGAGGGGTCGCTCACCGTCGTCGCGGATGTGACGGACACCGCCTCGATCGACGCCGCGTTCACGCAGGTCGAAGCCGAACTCGGACCGGTCGACATCGTCGTGGCGAACGCGGGCATCAGTCGCGACACTCTGCTGCTGCGCATGTCCGAGGAGGACTTCACCTCCGTCATCGACACCAACCTCACCGGGGCCTTCCGCGTCGTCAAGCGTGCGTCGAAGGGGATGCTGAAGCAGCGTTTCGGCCGCGTCATCCTCATCTCGAGCGTGGTCGGCCTCTACGGGTCGCCCGGGCAGATCAATTACTCCTCGTCGAAGGCAGCGCTCGTGGGCTTTGCCCGCTCGCTCACCCGAGAGCTCGGCGCCCGCAACATCACCGCGAACGTCGTCGCTCCCGGTTTCATCGAAACCGACATGACCGCTGAGCTCTCTGCGGAGCAGCAGGCCGAGTACCGCACGAGCATCCCGCTCGCACGCTACGGCACGGCGACCGAGGTCGCGAAAGTCACCCGTTGGCTCACCAGCGACGAGGCGGCCTACATCTCGGGCGCCGTGATCCCGGTCGACGGTGGGCTCGGGATGGGGCACTGACCGGTCCATTCGCGTCATTGCGCGTCCGCGTCGCAGACCGCTGCGAACGAGGTCGTTGCCCTCGGCCGTCGTCGAGGTGCGTTCGAACTCAGACGGACGGCTTCCTCTAGAACAGGTCCCAGACCTGAGAGGTGACGTTGAACGGCTCGTCGGAGAAGTACACGGTGTACTCGCCGACGACGATCCGGCGATGAGGGGGCAGCAGGGTGGAGGCGCGCATCTCCTGGTCGTTGTTGTCATCGGTCGTGACGACGATCACCGTTGGGCCCTCGGCCTGGGCGAGCGCGTCGTAGTCAGGGTAACGACGTGGGAAAGGCTGCGACCGTGATCTCCTCGTCCGTGGACGCGGTCAGAGCGTAGCTGAGCCAGTAGTCGCCGTAGACGTGCTCGACTCCACGACGCTCGAGGAGCGTGACGACAGGGGTGTAGTGGTCGTCGAATCGCTCCGATGTGTCCAGCCGGAAGCCCTCCGACCGGACCCAGACTCCGGATGCCGTCAGCGCGGTCGCGAGCAGAACGGCGGCGATGGCGGCTGGGCGCCATCGCGAGAAGAGCCAGCCGCCGGCCGCCGATAAGGCCGGCAGCAGGAAGACGACGTACCGCACCGAGTCGGACCTCAGGTCGAGCCCTGCTCCCACGATGATCAGGGCGCTGAGCAGGATCGTGCCGGCGCCGATAAGGACAGCGGCGAGGCGGCGCCGAACGATGCCGACGACGAGGAGGCCGGTGATCGCCACGACAGCAATCCATCCGATGATCGAGTTCGTGGATTCGCTGCGCATGTCCTTGAACGCCGCGACATCGACTTCCCGGCCACTGGCGAGCGACGGCAAGGCGAGACTGTCGTCAGCCGCGAAGGCCGAGGACAGGCAGGAGCTGCGCGAGGTCGAGGCCACCGAGTACGAGATCTGCGCGCTCGCGGACGAGTGGCTTGGCGTTGAAGGCGACGGCAAGGGCCGCCACCGCCATCATCTCGAGGTCGTTGGCGCCGTCGCCGACGGCGATCGTGCGCTGAGGAGGGACACCCGAGTCCGCCGCCCACTCGCGCAGCGCCTCCGCCTTGGCTCCAGCGTCGATGATCCGGCCGTGGACCTCGCCGGTCAGGGCGCCGCCGCGGCAGCAGAGGCGGTTCGCACGGACGTAGTCGAGCGCGAGAGCATCCGCGACGGGATCGAGGATCTCGTGGAAGCCGCCGGAGACCACTCCGATCCGGCCTCCTGCCGCGTGCACCCCGGCGACGAGCTCTGCGGCGCCGGGCGTGACGCGGACGCCGGCACTCACCCCCGCGAAAACCGAATCCGGAACGCCCGCAAGGGTCGCGACCCGCTCGCGCAAACTCTCGCCGAAGTCGAGTTCACCGCGCATCGCCCGCTCGGTGACGGCCGCCACCCGCTCCTGGGAGCCCGCGTGGACCGCGAGGAGTTCGATGACCTCGTCCTGGAGGAGGGTGGAGTCCGCGTCGAGGACGACGAGGAAGCGGGCAGGCGTCGCAGGGTGCTCGCTCATGGGCCGGGCCAATCGGTCGGGTGGACACGCCGGAGCGCAGATCTCGACCCGCGGGGGTGCTACGGGTGGACGACGACGCCCTTGCCGACGACGGTGATGCCCGACTCGGTGACGGTGAACCCGCGCTCGCGATCGCGGTCGTGGTCCACGCCGACGCGAGCACCGGGCTCGACGACGACGTCCTTGTCGAGGATAGCGCGGGCGACCAGAGCATCCGGGCCGATCCGGACCTTGTCGAAGATCACGGAGTCGGTGACCGCTGCGTTCGACTCGATGACCGTCCACGGACCGACGACGCTGCGCTCGATGTGTGCGCCCGAGATGACCGCCCCGAGCGAGACGACCGAGTCGACCGTCGATCCTATGTTGCCCTTGCCGTCGCGGACGATCTTCGCGGGCGGCGAGTTGAGCTGCGACGAGAAGATCGGCCACTGCTGGTTGTAGAGATTGAACACGGGCAGCGCCGAGATGAGGTCTTGGTGCGCTTCGAAGAAGGAGTCGATGGTGCCGACGTCGCGCCAGTAGTAGCGGTCGCGATCGGTCGAGCCGGGGACATCGTTGAGCTTGAGGTCGTACACGCCGGCCTCGCCGCGCGCGACGAAGTCGGGAATGATGTCGCCGCCCATGTCGTGGTCCGACGTCGGGGACTCGCCGTCGCGAATGACCGCGTCGATGAGTGCATCGGCATCAAAGACGTAGTTGCCCATCGAGGCGAGGACCTCGTGCGGGGAGTCGGCCAGGCCGATCGCGTCCTTGGGCTTCTCGAGGAATTCGGAGATCATCGTCGGAACAATTCCGTCTCCAGCCGCGTCGCCCGCGAGCTGAATGACGCCGAACTGATCGGCGAGTTCGATCGGCTGGCGAATCGCCGCGACGGTCGCTGTGGCGCCCGAGGCGATGTGCGCATCGATCATCTGTGAGAAGTCCATGCGGTACACATGATCGGCGCCGACCACGACGACGATGTCGGGCTTCTCGTCGCGGATCAGATTGAGGCTCTGCAGGATCGCGTCGGCCGAGCCGCTGAACCAGCGTTTTCCCAGGCGCTGCTGAGCAGGCACCGACGCGACATAGGAATTGAGCAGGCCCGAGAGGCGCCAGGTCTGCGAGACGTGCCGGTCGAGCGAGTGCGACTTGTACTGCGTCAGCACGACGATCTGGGTGAGACCGGAATTGATCAAATTCGACAGTGCGAAGTCGATCAGCCGGTACTGCCCGCCGAACGGCACAGCGGGCTTGGCCCGGTCGGCCGTGAGGGGCATGAGCCGCTTTCCCTCGCCACCGGCGAGGACGATGCCGAAGATCTTCTGTGACTGCATGGCATCACAGTAGGGGGTCGGCGAAGTCGGCGGACCCGGCTGTCGCCGGGGGAGCGGGCTGTACTACGGTTCGGTGGTGCGAGTCGATCTGCTGACCAAGGAATACCCGCCCGAGGTGTACGGGGGAGCCGGTGTCCATGTGGCCGAGCTCACCGCGGCACTGCGCCGAGACCTGGAGGTCGTGGTGCGTTGCTTCGGCGCGGCGCGCGAGGAGGAGGGGACGTTCGCCTACCCCGTCCCCGCCGAACTCGCCGGCGCGAACGGCGCGCTGCAGACTCTCGGAGTCGACCTGCAGATGGCGCAGGATGCGGCGGGGGCCGACCTCGTGCACTCCCATACTTGGTACGCCAATGCCGCCGGCCGTCTCGCTCAACTGCTGCACGGCGTCCCGCACGCGGTCTCGGCGCACAGCCTCGAACCGCTGCGTCCCTGGAAGGCCGAGCAGCTCGGCGGTGGCTACCGCGTCTCGAGCTGGATCGAGCGGGAAGCATATGAGAACGCCGACGCCGTGATCGCGGTGTCCGGCGGCATGCGCGAGGACATCCTTCGCTCGTACCCGGCGCTAGACCCCGCGAAGGTCCACGTCGTCTACAACGGTATTGATCTCGACGCCTGGCGCCCGGTCGAGGACGAGGCCGTCCTCGCCGAGTTGGGCATCGACCCCTCGCGCCCGTCCGTCGTCTTCGTCGGACGTATCACCCGGCAAAAGGGCCTGCCGTACCTGCTCCGTGCCGCGGCGACCCTCCCGCCCGAGGTGCAGCTCGTGCTCTGTGCCGGTGCCCCCGACACTCCCGAGATCATGGCCGAGGTCACCGCGCTGGTCCGCACTCTTCAGGAGGAGCGCACCGGCGTCGTCTGGATCGACCGGCACCTGCCGCGCCACCAACTCTCCGCGGTGCTGACCGCCGCGACCACGTTCGTCTGCCCCTCGATCTACGAGCCCCTTGGCATCGTCAACCTTGAGGCGATGGCGTGCGGTGCCGCCGTCGTCGGGACGGCGACCGGCGGCATCCCCGAGGTCGTCGTCGACGGGGTGACCGGCCGGCTCGTGCCGATCGAGCAGGTCACTGACGGCACCGGCACGCCCGTGGATCCGGAGCGCTACGTTGCGGATCTCGCCGCCGCTCTGGCCGAGGTCGTCGCCGACCCGGAGGCGGCGAAGCGGATGGGCGCTGCCGGTCGCGAGCGCGCGCAGAGCCACTTCAGTTGGACGCAGATCGCCCGGGATACGCGAGCGATCTACGACTCGCTCGTCTGAGCCTCCCGAGCGCCCCTTTAGAATGGCTGCCATGCCCAGCGTTGTCTCGTTCGTCGATGTGTCCTTCGTCCGGAACGGCAAGCGGATCCTCGACCAGGTGTCGTGGGACGTGGCCGAAGACGAGCGCTGGGTGATCCTCGGCCCCAACGGGGCGGGTAAGACGTCGATCCTGCAGGTCGCGGCCGCTCAGAACTACCCCTCGACCGGTGCCGCGCACCTGCTCGAGGAGACGCTCGGCCGGGTCGACGTCTTCGAGCTGCGCCCGCGCATCGGCTACGCCTCGACCGCAATGGCCCGCCGCCTCCCCGCCGGCGAGAGCGTCCTGGACGTCGTGATGACCGCCGCGTACGCCGTCACCGGCCGGTGGAACGAGGGCTACGACGCGATCGACGAACGCCGCGCCCGTCGCGTGCTCGCGGAGTGGAAGCTCGAGCACCTCGCCGAGCGGACCTTCGGGACCCTGTCGGACGGCGAGCAGAAGCGGGTCCAGATCGCCCGCGCGATCATGACGGACCCGGAGCTCCTCCTGCTCGACGAGCCCGCCGCGAGCCTCGACCTCGGCGCCCGCGAGGAACTCGTGCAGCTGCTCGGCGGCTTCGCGAAGGACCCGGCGTCGCCCGCGATCGTGATGGTGACCCACCACGTCGAGGAGATCCCCGACGGCTTCACCCACGCGCTGCTCCTACGCGACGGAGCGGTGGTCGCGGCCGGCCCCCTCGCCGAGGCCCTGACCGAGGCGACCCTCGCCGAGACCTTCGGGCTCGACATCGCGCTCACCCGCGAGAACGGGCGCTTGTCGGCTCGCGCCCGCGGCTGACCGCCGCTTCGGGATCCGGGCGCGGCGCGCCTTCTCCACGCGGTGTCGGTCTGGTATCTTTGATAGCTGGTTCGGGCCCGTTCGCGGTGCGCCCGCCCCCTCCACCCGTTCCCGTCGACGACAGGTGCGGTTCAGGACCATCGACGACAGGACACGACCATGAAGACCGATATCCACCCCGAGTACTCCGCGATCGTCTTCCGCGACCTCGCGTCCGGTGAGACGTTCCTCACCCGCTCGACGGCGAAGAGCAGCAAGACGATCGAGATCGACGGCGTGACCTACCCCGTCATCGACGTCGAGATCTCCTCCGCCTCGCACCCGTTCTACACGGGCAAGCAGCGGATCATGGACTCGGCCGGTCGCGTCGAGAAGTTCAACAGCCGATACAAGAACTTCGGCAAGTAGCAGGTTTCGGCTCGCGGAACCGGGCTCGGCTCGCGAAAACCGTCCCTGTTCGCGAGCCGGACGGGTTTCCGCGGGCCAGCGGGGCGGCGAACGCGGTAGCGTCCCGACATGGTGTCCTTCGCCGACAAGCCGATCCTGACCTTCATGACCCCTGAGGAGTGGGACGCCTACCTCAGCGACAACCCCGACCCGGGGGGAGTCCGGTTAAAGCTACGGAAGAAGGCGGCCGTCGATCCGGGAATCAGTTACGCCGAGGCGCTCGATGTTGCGCTCTGCCACGGCTGGATCGACGGTCAGGCGGGGGCGTTCGACGAGCAGTACAAGCTCCAGGCGTTCACTCCGCGGCGCCGGACGAGCCCGTGGTCGCAGGTCAATCGCGAGCACGTCGCGCGGCTTCTCGCGGAGGGCCGGATGCTCCCGGGCGGGCTGGCGGAGGTCGAGCGGGCCCGCGCCGACGGGCGCTGGGACGCGGCGTACCGGCAGCGCGACGCGGAGGTGCCGGCCGATTTCCAGCGGGCGCTCAACACGGATTCGGAGGCGCTGGCGTTCTTCGGGACCGTCACGGGTCACAAGCGGTTCGCCTTCCTGTTCCGGCTGTCGCAGCTGAAACGGGCCGAGACCCGGGATCGGCGGATCGCGGAGTATGTGGCGCTCTTGCGCGAGGGGCGGACGCTCACCTGAGGGATCAGTGGCGGACGGGCCAGGCGCCGTCGGCCACGAACGACTCGTCTCGGACGCGGCGCATGTACTCCTGGAACGATTCGGCCTGCGCGCGGCACCAGTCGACCTGAAGCGCGTGCAGGGCCTCGGCGCCGACCCCGAGTTCATCGGCGAAGGTTCGGCCCAACGCCTGAGCGACCCGGCCGGCCGCGACGGCGTCGGCACCTGCGTCGTGTGCGTCGGTGAGCGCGACTCCATAATGCTCGGCGGCGAGGGCGAGGGTGCGCTTGCCCCTGCGGTAGCGGTCCACCGCCTTGTCGATGACGAGCGGATCGACGACCGGGCTCGGGTCGATCAGTACGGGGACGCCCCAGCGGCGGGCCTCGTACGCCAACAGGGAGAGGTCGTAGGGGGCGTTGTACACGACGACCGGGATGCCGCGGGCGAGCAGCGAGCGCAGGGCCTCCGAGACCTCCGCCACGACCTCGCCGGCGGGGCGGCCGTGCTCGCGCGCGTGCTCAGTGTTGATTCCGTGGACCGCCGAGGCGCCGGCCGGGATCTTGATTCCGGGGTCCGCGAGCCAGCTCGTCCCCTCGATCGGCTCGCCAGCAGCGTCGATCACGCCGACGTGCGCGGTGACGATGCGGCTCGTGCGAACGTCGATGCCGGTGGTCTCGAGGTCGAAGACGGCCAGCAGATCGAACCAGCGCGCGCCCTCGGACGGCGCAAGCCCCAGCTCCACGTCATCGAACAGCGTCGGCTCGGTCTGCGACTCGGTCGTTCCGGTGGTGCTCACGCGCTCAGCATAAACGTGGCCTCCGACATCGGCCGCACGCCCCGCGGCGTGCTGGCGAGTTAGCGCGCCGCGTGCGCCTTGGCGACATGCAGCCAGAAAAAGCCCTGGGTTCCGAGCGTCATCGTCAGCGTGCCGTCCTCCCTGAAGCCGGGGAAGCGCCCGCCGCCGAAGAGGTCGCTCAACGTCGATCCGGGGTTCTCGGCGTCGGTGATCGTCACCGAGACCGGGTTGTGGTTGAAGCTGAAGACGCAGAGCACCTCCTCCGGCTGGTCGCCCATCGCCGTGCCCGAGCCCGCATAATCGCGAACGAAGGCGAGCACCGATTCGTGATCGGTCTCGAGCACCCGCATGGAGCCGAGGCCGAACGCGGGGTGGCCGCGGCGCACATGCAGGACATTCCGCATCCAGTGCAGCAGGGAGCGCGATTGCGCGAGCTGCGCCTCCACGTTGACCTGGTTGTAGTGGTAGACGAGCGACTGCACGATCGGCTGCACGAGCTTGCCGGGGTCGGCGGCCGAGAAGCCGGCGTTGCGATCGGGAGTCCACTGCATCGGGGTGCGTGAGGCATCGCGGTCGTTGAGCCAGATGTTGTCGCCCATGCCGATCTCGTCGCCGTAGTAGAGGAAGGGGCTGCCGGCGAGGGAGAAGAGGAGCGCATTGATCAATTCGAGTTCTGCGCGCGAATTGTCGAGCAGCGGCGCGAGGCGGCGCCGGATCCCGATGTTCGAGCGCATCCGCGGGTCATAGGCGTACCAGCCGTACATCGCCTGGCGGTACTCTTCCGACACCATTTCGAGGGTGAGCTCGTCGTGGTTGCGCAGGAAGACGCCCCAGGCGGCGCCACTGGGGACGTCGAAGGTTTCGGAGAGCACCTTCTTCAGCTCGTTCGCGGTCTGTGCGCGGAGGGAGTAGAAGATGCGCGGCATCACTGGGAAGTCGAACGCCATGTGGCACTCGGGCTCCTCCTCCGTACCGAAGAACGCGGCGACCTCGCGCGGCCACTGGTTCGCCTCTGCGATCAGGATGCGGCCCGGGTAGTCCCGGTCGACCATCGTGCGCAGGTTCTTGACGAAGTCGTGTGTGGGTGGTTCTCCCTCGCCGTTTCCCTCGTCGGACTCGTAGAGATAGGGGATCGCATCGAGGCGGATGCCGTCGACGCCCAGGTCGAGCCAGAACTTCACCACATCGTGAATCGCCTCGTGCACGGCGGGGTTCTCGAAATTGAGATCGGGCTGGTGCGAGAAGAAGCGGTGGAAGTAGAACTGGCGGCGCTCGGCGTCGAAGGCCCAGTTCGAGTCCTCGGTGTCGACAAAGATGATGCGGATATCCGGCCACTTGTCGTCGGTATCGTTCCAGACGTAGAAGTCGCCGTAGGGACCCTCGGGGTCGGAGCGCGACTGCTGGAACCACTCGTGCTGGTCGCTGGTGTGGTTGAGCGGGAAATCCATCACGATGCGCATATTGCGCTCGTGGGCTTTCCTGACCAGGTCGCGGAAGTCCTCCATCGTGCCGAACTCGGGGAGGATCGCCTTGAAGTCCGAGACGTCGTAACCGCCGTCGCGCAGGGGCGACAGATAGAACGGCGGCAGCCAGAGAGCGTCGATCCCGAGCCACTGGAGGTAGTCGAGCTTGGAAGCGAGTCCGTTGATGTCGCCGGCGCCGTCCCTGTTGGAGTCGTAATACGACCGGATCATCACCTCGTAGAACACCGCTCGGCGGTACCACTGGGGGTCGAGGGCGAGTCCGGGGAGTTGGATCGGCGACGTGAAGCTCACGGTGCTCCTTCTGCTGCTGCCTGAGCGGGTGGCCGTCGGGGAGGACGGACGGGGCGATGCGTCGCGAAGCGAGCGCGGGACCATGCTCCCGGCTCGGATCGAGGCCACGCAAGGCGTTGCTGCCAGATCTTCGACGAGTGTTCCCTACGATAAGGAGCGCGATGACCACTCCCTCCCCTTACGCCTCCGATCTCGGCCGTGTCCCCGTTGTGGAGGCCTCGGTCGACGTCGCCGGATCCCGCACGTCCTACTGGAGCTACGGCTCGCCGTCGGCCTCGAGGGTCCTTGTGCTGGTGCACGGGTTCCGCGGCGAGCACCACGGGCTCGAGCCGGTGATCGCTCGCCTGCTCGCCGGCGGAGCGGACGTCCGGGTCCTCGCTCCGGACCTGCCCGGCTTCGGCGCCTCGCCGGCGATGACGCGCCACCCGCACGATGTCGAGGGCTACGCCGCGTGGCTCGGGATGTTCCTGGATGCGCTGGGGCTGCGCGGAGACGCGGTGGTACTCGGCCACTCCTTCGGCTCGATCGTCGCTGCGGCGGCCGTCGCCGGCGGGCTACCTACTCCGCTCCTGGTGCTGGTCAACCCTATCGGCGCGCCGGCGCTCCAGGGTCCGCGGGGTGTCCTGACTCGACTCGCAGTCCTCTATTACCGGCTGGGCGCGGCGCTGCCCCAGCCGCTCGGGCAGCGCCTGTTGAGCAATCCGGTGATCGTGCGGCTGATGAGCCTGGCGATGGTGAAGACCAAGGAGCCGGCACTGCGCCGCTTCGTGCACGACCAACACGATCGGTACTTCAGCGCCTTCGCCTCCCGCGAGACGGTGCTCGAGGCGTTCCGCGCCTCCGTCTCGCACGATGTCGGCGAGTACGCCTCTCGGATCGGCGTCCCGACGCTGCTGATCGCGGCGGCGCAGGACGACATCACTCCGCTCGTGGCGCAGTACCGCCTGCTGGAGCGGCTCCCGCACGCCCGCCTGCACGTCATCGACGGGGTCGGCCACCTGATCCACTACGAGACTCCTGACGAGGCCGCCGCCGTGCTGCGGGCGGCCCTGGAGGAGGGGATCGACCAATGAGGATCGTCGTCGACTGCCGATACACCCGGCTCGAGCGGCACGACGGGATCAGCCGCTACACCGCGGAGATCGTGCGCGAGCTCGCCCGCCTGCACGACGTCACGATGTTGATCAGCGACCGCCGCCAGCTCGCGATGCTGCCCTCGCTCCCGTGGGAGCGCGTGACAGGACCGTCGAGCGTTTTCGAGCCGTTCGTCGCTCTGCTGGTGAACCGGCTGCGGCCGGACGTGGTGTTCTCGCCCATGCAGACGATGGGCTCCCTCGGCCGCCGCTACCGGCTCGTGCTCACGGTGCACGACCTCATCTACTACCGCCACCGCACTCCGCCGCGGGATCTCGCGGCGCCGTTGCGAGCGCTCTGGCGGCTCTACCACCTGGCGTGGTGGCCGCAGCGCAGGCTCCTCCAGCACGCCGATGCGGTCGTCACCGTCTCGGAGACGACCCGCGATCTTCTCCGCCTCTACCACCTGACCACCCGGCCGGTCGTCGTCGTGCCGAACGCGGCCACCGAGCCCGACGAGGCGAGTGTCGCGCTGGCCTCGTCGCTCGCCGACCGCTCCGCTGCGCGCTCGCTCGTCTACATGGGCTCGTTCATGCCGTACAAGAACGTCGAGACGCTGGCGCGGGCGATGCGGCTCCTCCCCGACTACGAGCTGCACCTGATGAGCCGGGCGAGCGAGGAGACGATCGAGACGCTCCGTGCACTGGCGCCCACCGCGAAGCTGGTCTTTCACCAGGGGGCTCCGGATGCGGAGTACCGCGCCGTGCTGGCTCGGGCGACGGCGCTGGTCACCGCGAGCAGGGACGAGGGTTTCGGGATCCCGCTGGTCGAGGCGATGGCGCTCGGGACGCCGGTCGTGGTCAGCGACATCCCGATCTTCCGGGAGATCGCGCAGGACGCCGCGGTCTACGTCGATCCGTCGAGCGCGAAGGGAATCGCGGACGGCGTGCGCTCCCTGGAGGACGGGGACACCTGGCAGGGGCAGTCGGCGCGGGCGAAGCAGCGAGCGGCCGCCTTCTCGTGGCGGGAGTCCGCCCGGGTGCTGTTCGGGGTCCTCGAGGACCTCGGTCGGCGCTAAGCGGCCGCGACTGCTCCGGCTCAGGCTCAGGCTCCCACGGTCGAACTGAGCACGTCGTCGAGGTCGACGTCGGCGACCACCACATCGCCGGAGTTGTCGACGCCGACGATCTGCAGGGCGCCGTCGACGATCGCGAAGTCGTGCCGGGAGCCGTTGCCGACCGAGATCCCGTGCACCGGCAGGTCCTCGCTCCTGAGCGCGCGGATCAGGCTGCCGATCACGGCGCCGTGCGTCGCGACGACAACCGAGGCGTCGGGAAAGCGTTCGGCGAGTTCGAGCAGCGCTGCGCTCGCCCGCTCGACGACATCGGCGCGCGATTCGCGGCCGGGAATAGGGGCGTGCTCGAGACCGCCGGGGAAGCGTTCGTCGACTTCGGGCCCCGTCATCCCCTCGGCCTCGCCGTAGGCGCGCTCGGCGAGCCCCGGGACGGCCAGCGGCTCGGCGAGCCCGAGGCTCCGCGCGATGATCGCGCCGGTGTCGAACGCGCGCTGCAACGGGCTCGCAACGACCACATCGACGTGCCGCTCCCTCAGCAGTCGCGCAGCGGCTCTGGCCTGAGAACGGCCGACAGCGTTGAGGGGGATGTCGCTCCTGCCCTGGATGCGTCGGGCGGCGTTCCAGTCAGTCTGACCGTGGCGGACGAGGGTGAGCTGGGTCACGGGGGCCTCTCGGGTGGTCGGGTGCGGAAGTGAGGATCAGAGAGCGACGGTGCGCCGGGCGGGCAGGCGCTCGGCGAGTTCGCGGAGCACCTCGCTGGTGCCTCCGTCGATCTTGATGCTCGCGCGCGAGTCACCCTTGGTGGTGCCACGATTCACGATCACGATGGGCATCCGGGCGCGCCGCGCGATCTCCAGGAAGCGGATGCCCGAGTTCACGACGAGGGACGAGCCGGCCACGAGCAGGGCGTCGGCGCCCGTGACGATGGCGCGTGCCTCCTGGAACCGCTCGGTGGGGATGAATTCGCCGAAGAAGACGATGTCGGGCTTGAGGATTCCCCCGCAGACGGTGCACTCGGGGACGGTCATCGCGGAGACGTCGTGCACCTCGGCGTCGCCGTCGGGGTTGAGGGAGGAGACGTCGGGGTCATCGAGCCAGGGGTTGAGCTCCTCGATCCGCTCGGCCACTGCGTCGCGCGCGAAGAACTGGCCGCAGGTCATGCAGCGGACGCGATCGGCGGACCCGTGCAGGTCGACCACACGGCGAGAGCCCGCGCGCACATGCAGGCCGTCCACGTTCTGCGTGACGACTCCGGTGAGCAGCCCGCGCTCCTCGAGTCGGGCCAGAGCGCGGTGTCCGTTGTTGGGCACCGTGCTGGTGAAGCGGCGCCAGCCGAGCTGGCTGCCGGCCCAGTAGCGCCGGCGGTAGTCCGGATCGGCGACGAATTGCGAATACGTCATCGGGCTCCGCACCGGTGCACCGGCGCCGCGGTAGTCGGGGATGCCCGAGTCGGTGCTCATGCCAGCACCGGTGACAGCAGCGATGCAGCGCCCACTGAGGAGTTCGACGGCCTGCTTGATCGCGAGAGCCTCGGGGCCCTCGGCGACCGGTGTCGGACTCGACTCCATCCGCGCCTCCTTCGAAGGCCGTTCGGGCGACCCTGGACGAGTTTAGTCCGCGCCGTGCCCTAGATTGCCGGGATGCCGATCGTGCACATCACCGCCCTCGACCATCCGCTCCTCGCCGACTACCACCGCCTCACCGATGTGGCGCTGCGACGGGTGCTGGAGCCGGAGGGCGGGCTGTACATCGCGGAGTCGGCCAAGGTGATCGAGCGGGCCCTGGACGCCGGGCACCGACCGCGCTCCGTGCTGGTGCAGCAGAAGCGGCTGCCGGACGCGGCCGAGGTCCTCGCGCGCTTCCCCGAGCTGCCGGTGTTCGTCGCGCCCGATCCGCTGATCGAGGAGCTGACCGGGTTCCACCTTCACCGCGGGGCGCTCGCGTCGATGCACCGTCCCCCCCTGCGCCCGATGGCCGACCTGCTGGCGACCGCGCGCCTGGTCGTGATCCTGGAGGACCTGGTCGACCACACCAACGTCGGAGCCGTCTTCCGAGCGGCCGCAGGCATGGGCGCGGACGCGGTACTGGTGACGCCCCGATGCGCGGATCCGCTCTACCGGCGCAGCGTGCGCGTGAGCATGGGTACCGTGCTGCAGGTGCCGTGGACGCGGACGCTCGAGTGGGCGCCGGCCAGGGAGGCGTTGCTCGCGGCGGGGTTCTCGGTGGCGGCGCTGGCTCTCGCGCCGGACGCGGTGCCGCTGGACGAGTTCGCGGCCGCCCGGCCCGAGCGGGTCGCGATCGTGCTGGGAGCGGAGGGGGACGGGCTCAGCCGTGCGGCACTGGACGCCTCGGACACCGTGGTCACGATCCCGATGCTGCACGGCGTCGACTCGCTCAACGTGGCCTCGGCGAGCGCCGTCGCGCTCTGGGCGCTGACGCGAGGGCGTTGACGCCACAGCCCGCCCGTACGATGTCCGGATGACCTCCCCGACCCGACCCGAGGACGCGCTCGACCTGTTCGGGGAGCCCGCCGCGCGGGAGCGGCGGCCGAGGCGGCGGCGTGGATCCGTCATTGCTGGTGCCGTCGCCGCGACTGTGCTGATCGGTGCGGGCGGCGCCTACGCCACGAACGCGGCGACGGCCGAGCTGCCCGCCGCGAGCGCCGTGACCCTTGAGCCGGTGTCCCGCACTTTCGCGGCCCCCGCACTGGCCTGGCCGGCGTACGGCTCCGGCGCAGTGGCCGCCGTCGGCCTCGACGGCACGGAAGAGGACGGGCTGCTCGCACGCTACGGTTCCACCGACACGCTGCCGACGGGAAGCATCGCCAAGGTGGTCACCGCTCTGGTCGTGCTCGCCGCGAAGCCGATCGCCGTGGGGACCGACGGGGAGACGATCACCTTCACCGGCGCAGACGTCCAGTACTACGCCGAGACCCTCGCCGAAAGCGGCTCGAACGCTCCCGTCACTGCGGGTCTGCAGCTGAGCGAGCGGCAGGCGTTGACGGCGATGATGCTTCCGTCCGCCAACAACTACGCGAAGTCGCTCGCGATCTGGGCCTACGGCTCCGAGGAGGCCTTCCTGGCCGCCGCGCGCAGCTGGCTCGACGGGCAGGGGTTCGCGCGGACCTCCCTCGCCGATGCCAGCGGGCTTTCGCCGGCGACGGTCAGTACGACGGCAGAGATGGTCCGGTTGGGCGAACTCCTGATCGCGGATCCGGTGCTCGCTCCGATCGTCGCGATGCCGACCGCCGACATCCCGGGCGTTGGTGAGCTCGCCAACACGAACTCGCTGCTCGGCCGCTCCGGAGTCGACGGGATCAAGACCGGAACGACCGACGAGGCGGGCTCGTGCCTGCTCTTCTCGCTGGATGCGAGCGTCGAGGGGCAACCGGTCACCCTCGTCGGCGTGGTGGTCGGCGCCCGCACGCATCCGCAGCTCGCCGACGATGTGCTGACGCTCATCCCGAGCATCGAGGCCGGATTTCGGAGCGTACCCCTGACCACCGAGGGCCAGGACTACGGCAGCCTCACGAGCGCGTGGGGCGAGAAGGTGGCCGCCGAGACCGCTCAGGCGCAGTCCGTGCTGGTGTGGGGTGCGGCCTCGACGAGCACCTCTGTCGTGCTGGACCCGGTCGAGACCGTCGCCGACGGAGAGCGAGTGGGCACCGCGACCGTGGTAGTGAACGGCACCTCGTATGAGCTGCCTGTGGTGGTGGACGGCACGATCGAGGATCCGGGGTTCGGCTGGCGGCTCGCTCACCCGGCGGAGCTGTTCGGCTGAGCCGCTGGGCCGGTCGTCGCGAGCCCACGTCGTCACGGGGTCGGTCGTCGCGAGCCTGAACTACTCGGCGATGATCCGCACTCCAGCCGTCGCGATGTCCGCCGCGACCTGCTCCGGAGTGGCATTGCCCGGAACGATCGAACCGGGCTCACCTTCCCCGGGGTCGGCGCTCCAGCGCTCCGCGGAGGGCCGCTTAGCGGTGATGAAGTCGCCGGAGGACTGGTGGCGCACCCGACGCAGCACCCACGGCACGAGGTACTCGCGCGCCCATTGAATGTCCTCCGTGCGCGCGGCGCGCCAGGTTCGGGCGGGCAGCGGCTGCGGAGCGAGGGGACGCAGGTCGTTCTCGACGTTCAGCGCCTCGAGCACCATCCGCGCCACCTCGTGGTGGCCGTGCGGGTTGAGATGCAGGCGGTCCGGTGCCCACATCCGCACGTCCTGGATCTCCTGCAGCGACCACTGGTCGGCGACGATGCAGTCGTAGCGCTTCGCCAGAGCCCGCAGGTTCTCGTTGTAGATCGCGACCTTGCCGCGGATGCGGCCGAACACGGGGGAGAAGCCCACATCGACGCCGGTGAAGAGGACCACCGTGGCGCCGTCCGAGCGCAGGCGCTCGAGGCCCGACTCGAAACGGGCGGCGATGTCGTCAGGGTCGGTGCCGGGCCGGATGACATCGTTGCCGCCCGCGGAGATCGTGATGAGATCGGGCAGCAGCTCCAGCGCCGGCTCGATCTGCTCGTCGACGATCTGCTGCAGGAGCCGCCCGCGGATCGCGAGATTGGCGTAGGCGAAGTCCTCGTTCTGGCTGCCGAGGACCTCCGCCACCCGGTCCGCCCAGCCACGGTGCCCGCCGGGACTGCCGGGCTCAGGATCGCCGATCCCCTCGGTGAAGGAGTCGCCCAGGGCGACGTAGCGGGACCACGGATGACGCTGCTCGACCATCCCTCCATCATGCTCCGTACCCGGCCGAGGGTGGCACCGCTCGACACGCCGGGCGCCTCTCGGCGGGCCGCGGAGACCGCGCCGCTGTCGGAGGCGTCGGCTAGATTCGATCGACGTGAACAGTCCCTCGAGCTTCGGTCATCAGGTCGGCACCTCCGCCGCTGGGCACCTGTCCCCGTCGTTCCCGGGCAGGGCCCCGTGGGGTACCGCGGACAAGCTCCGCGCCTGGCAGGCCGAGGCCCTGGAGGCGTACTTTCAGCACGAGCCGCGCGACTTCCTGGCCGCTGCGACCCCTGGCGCGGGAAAGACGACCTTCGCGCTGCGCCTGGCTGCCGAGCTCCTGCACAACCGCACGGTCGACCGGATCACCGTGGTCGCGCCGACGGAGCATCTCAAGCGTCAGTGGGCCGAGGCGGCGCACCGCGTCGGCATTCGGCTGGATCCGACCTTCACGAACCGCATGGGCCGCCACGCCCGGCACTACCACGGCGTCGCCGTCACCTACGCGCAGGTCGCCGTCCGTGCCGAGCTGCACCGCGAGCTCACCCTCTCGGGCCGTACGCTCGTCATCCTCGACGAGGTCCACCACGCTGGCGATGCTCTGAGCTGGGGCGACGCGGTGCGTGAGGCCTTCGAGCCCGCCGTCCGCCGGCTCTCGCTGACCGGGACGCCCTTCCGCTCGGACACGGCGCCGATCCCGTTCGTCAGCTACCTGCCGGACGAGGAGGGCATCCGCACCTCGCTCACCGACTACGCCTACGGCTACGGCCGCGCGCTGGCCGACGGCGTCGTCCGGCCGGTGCTCTTCATGGTCTATGCGGGGCAGATGCGCTGGAAGTCGAAGGCCGGCGACGAGATGGAGGCACGGCTCGGCGAGGGCAACACGAAAGACATCACCTCCCAGGCCTGGCGGACCGCATTGGACCCCAAGGGCGATTGGATCCCCTCGGTGCTCCGCGCCGCGAACACGCGGTTGACGGAGGTGCGACGCGCGGTGCCCGACGCCGGCGGCCTGGTGATCGCGACCGACCACTACAGCGCGCGCGCCTACGCCGCGATGCTCCGCGAGATCAGCGGCGAGAGCGTCACGGTCGTCCTCTCGGACGAGAAGGAGGCGAGCGAGCGGATCGAGGAGTTCGGGAAGGACACCAGCCGCTGGATGGTCGCGGTACGGATGGTCTCGGAGGGCGTCGACGTGCCGCGGCTCGCAGTGGGCGTCTATGCGACCTCGGCGTCGACTCCGCTCTACTTCGCCCAGGCGATCGGCCGGTTCGTGCGCGCGCGGCGCCGCGGCGAGACCGCCTCCGTGTTCCTCCCGAACGTGCCCGGCCTGCTCGCTCTGGCCGGCTCGATGGAGCTGCAGCGCGACCACGCGCTCGACCGCAGGAACTCGGACGACGACGAGTACCCCGAGGCCGACCTGTCGGCCGACGCCGAGCGCAGCGACAAGGCGTCCTCGGATCTGCTCGAGGAGGGGCGCTTCGAGTCGATCGGCTCCGCCGCCACCTTCGATCGCGTCCTGTACGAGGGCGCCGAGTTCGGAATGGAGGTGGAGGTCGAGAGCGAGGAAGAGCTTGACTTCATCGGCCTCCCTGGGCTGCTTGAGCCGGACCAGGTACGCGAGCTTCTGCAGCACCGGCAGCAGCGCCAGGCCAAGCGGGCCGGCACACGGGCGGGGGCCGCTGCTCCGGCCGAGCCGAAGAGCGAGATTCCGGCGCCGCTGTATCGCACTCTCAAGGAGCAGCGGAGTTTGCTCAATTCGCTGGTCGGGCTCTGGGCGCGCGGGACGGGCGAATCGCACGGCCAGGTCCACACGGAACTCCGGCGGCTGTGCGGCGGTCCGGCCGTGGCGCAGGCCAGCGTGACGCAGTTGCAGGCCCGGATCGACCTTCTTCGGCGCCGTCTCGGCTCGCACTGAACGCTCGAGCGCGGTGCGGGTGGGCGGCGTGCGCGGACCGGACGGCGTGCCCGCGTGAGCCATCGCGGCCCGTCTCGCCCGTCTAGCCGATGCACCCGGAGCGGCGCCAGCCCTCCCGGCCGGTTGCGGCGCGACCGTACTGTTCGAGCGTGACCCACCGGAACGATCTGTCCGCTCGCGCGCGCAGGACGATCTGCACGGCGGTTCCGTCTGCCGGTCGTGACCACCGGAGGAGGACTGCGCGATGAGCGCTGATCGTCAGGGGAATGCTCGGAACGCGCTCGGTAAGGTGGGCAGTCGGTTCGCCACGGAAATGACGGACCATCACCCCCGACGTCGGGCATTCGGAGACTGCACAATGGCGTCTCCCGGAGTGCCCGAGAATGATCCCCTGAGGAGTCTCGTGGAGACCTGGCCCGGAACCGCCTACCCGCTGGGCGCGACGTTCGATGGAAGCGGCACGAACTTCGCCCTGTTCAGCGAGATCGCCGAGCGTGTCGAGCTCTGCCTTTTCGACGAGGACGGGGCCGAGACGCGGGTCGACGTCCAGGAGTCTGACGCCTACGTGTGGCACTGCTACCTGCCCCAGGTGCAGCCGGGCCAGCGCTACGGCTTCCGGATCCACGGATCGTACGATCCCAACTCCGGCCACCGCTGCAACCCGAACAAGCTGCTGCTGGACCCTTACGCGAAGGCGATCTCGGGGGAGATCGATTGGGACCAGTCCCTTTTCTCGTACACCTTCGGCGATCCCAACTCGACGAACGACGAGGACTCGGCGTCGCACATGATGATGGGTGTCGTCATCAACCCGTTCTTCGACTGGGCAGGGGACCGCCGCCCGCGGACGTCCTACGACAGCACCGTGATCTACGAGGCCCATGTGAAGGGCCTCACCAAGACCCACCCCGACGTGCCGGAGGAGCTGCGCGGCACCTACGCCGGCGTCGCGCATCCCGCGGTGATCGACCACCTCAAGCACCTCGGTGTCTCGGCGATCGAGCTCATGCCCGTACACCAGTTCGTGAACGACTCGACCCTGATGGAGAAGGGCCTCTCGAACTACTGGGGCTACAACACGATCGGGTTCTTCGCTCCGCAGAACACCTATTCCTCCACGGGCGACCAGGGCCAGCAGGTCCAGGAGTTCAAGAGCATGGTGAAGGCGCTGCACGCGGCCGGCATCGAAGTCATCCTCGACGTCGTCTACAACCACACGGCGGAGGGCAACCACCTCGGCCCCACCTTGTCCTTCCGCGGGATCGACAACGAGGCGTACTACCGGCTGGTCGATGACGACCCGCGGTACTACATGGACTACACCGGCACGGGCAACACGCTGAACGTCCGCCACCCGCACGCGCTGCAGCTCATCATGGACTCGCTGCGCTACTGGGTCACCGAGATGCGCGTCGACGGCTTCCGCTTCGACCTCGCCTCTGCTCTGGCTCGCGAGTTCTACGACGTTGACCGGCTCTCGACCTTCTTCGAGCTGGTCCAGCAGGACCCGGTGGTCTCGCAGGTGAAGCTCATCGCAGAGCCGTGGGACGTCGGGCCCGGCGGCTACCAGGTGGGCAATTTCCCGCCCCAGTGGACGGAGTGGAACGGGAAGTACCGCGATACCGTCCGTGACTTCTGGCGGGGCGAGCCATCGACGCTGGGGGAGTTCGCTTCGCGCCTCACCGGCTCGGCCGACCTCTACGCGCACTCGGGCCGCTACCCGGTGGCCTCGATCAACTTCGTCACCGCGCACGACGGTTTTACCCTCCGCGATCTGGTCTCGTACAACGAGAAGCACAATGACGCGAACGGCGAGGACGGCAACGACGGCGAGTCGCACAATCGCTCCTGGAATCACGGGGTGGAGGGGCCGACCGACGATCCGCGGGTGCTCGCGCTCCGTGCGCGCCAGCAGCGCAACTTCCTCGCGACGATGCTGATCTCGCAGGGTGTGCCGATGATCCTGCACGGCGACGAGCTGGGCCGGACGCAGAACGGCAACAACAACACCTACGCCCAGGACAGCGAGCTGACCTGGATCGACTGGGCTCATGCGGACCGGCCGCTGCTGGAGTTCACTGCGGCTCTTATCCGCCTGCGGGCCGAGCACCCCACATTCCGGCGCATGCGCTTCTTCGACGGCCGGCCCGTGCTGCGCGGCGACGGCGAGCCCCTGCCCGACATTGTCTGGTTCACGGCTGCGGGCACCGAGATGTCGCCGTCGGATTGGGACTCGGGGCTCGGGCGCTCGGTCGGCATTTACCTCAACGGCAACGGGATCCGTGAGCGCGACCAGCGCGGGCGCCCCGTCACCGACGATAGCTTTCTGCTGTACTTCAACGCCGACGACGTCGACGTCGAGTTCTCGATCCCCAGCGACGAGTACGCGCTCGAGTGGAGTGTCCTCGTCGATACGGCCGGCACTGAGGCCGATTCGATCCCGCGCCCGGCGGGGGCAATGCTCACCGTTCAGGCGAAGTCGCTGGTTATCCTGCAGGAACACAGCACCCCCGAGCCCGAGGTCGATCACTCGGTCGCCGCGTCACTCGCGTCCCTCGCCGCGACCTCCGCCATCCCGATCGTCTCGTCGACGGGACCGACCAGCCCTCACGCCGAGTCCACGGACTCCGCGACTGCCCCCTCGACAGGAGCCTGACGTGCGTCTGCCCGCGTCCACCTACCGCCTCCAGATCCGGTCGGCGTTCGACCTCGACGACGCCGCGCGCGTCGCCGACTACGTGCGTGCGCTCGGAGCGGACTGGCTGTACTTCTCGCCGCTGCTGAGGGCCGAGCCCGGCTCGGACCACGGCTACGACGTGGTGGACCACACCGAGGTTGACCCGGACCGCGGCGGTGCAGCCGGGCTGGCGAACGCTTCGCGGGCGGCGCGGGTCGAGGGCCTCGGGGTCCTCATCGACATCGTGCCGAACCACATGGGCGTCGCAACTCCGAGTGAGAATTCGTGGTGGTGGGACCTGCTGAAGAACGGGACGTCCTCTCGCTACGCCGCCGCGTTCGACAGCGACTGGGAGGCGGGCGGAGGCAAGCTGCGCCTGCCGATCCTCGGCGACGGTGCGAGCGAGGGTGACAGCGACCTCGAGCTCGATGCGCTCGAGGTCGTCGGTGACGAGCTGCACTACTACGAGAACCGCCTGCCGATCGCGCCGGGGACCTCCAAGCCCGGCGATTCCGGCCGCACCGTGCACGAACGGCAGAGCTACGAGCTGGTCAACTGGCGCCGTGCCGATGCCGAGTTGAACTACCGCCGCTTCTTCGCGGTGAACACCCTCGCTGCGATAGCGGTCGAGCGCCCCGAGGTGTTCGACGCCTCGCACCGCGAAATCGTCCGCTGGTTCACCGAGGGACTTGCCGACGGTCTTCGCGTCGACCACCCGGACGGCCTGGCTGACCCGGGCGGATACCTCGACGACCTCGCCCATGCGATCGGCGGTGCCCCGGTTTGGGTCGAGAAGATCCTCGAGGGCGACGAGGAACTGCCGCCGCACTGGGCGACGGTAGGCACCACCGGATACGACGCCTTGGCCGACATCGACCGTATCTTGGTCGACCCCGACGCCCGTCCGGTGCTCGAGGGCTTGGACGCCGAACTCAGCGGCGGGGGTGCTCCCGTGGTGTGGTCGGACCTGATCCACGACACCAAGCGGGGCATCGCCGACGGGATTCTCCGCTCGGAGGTGTTGCGGCTCGCCCGCCTGCTGCCGCAGATCGAGGGGGCCGACGACGCTCTGGCCGAGCTTTTGGCGACCTACCCCGTGTACCGCAGCTACCTGCCCTACGGAGCGGAGCACCTGGAGCATGCCCGCGTCGATGCCGTACGCCGCCGCCCCGAGATCGCGTCGACCATCGACCAGGTCGCCTCGGCCCTCGGCGAGACCGGCACTCCCGTCTCCGTCCGCTTTCAGCAGACCTCCGGCATGGTGATGGCCAAGGGTGTCGAGGACACCGCCTTCTACCGCTACAGCCGCCTCACCTCGCTCAACGAGGTCGGAGCGGACCCGGACGAGTTCGCGATCGACCTGGTCGAGTTCCATCGCCGTCAGGCCGTACGCCAGGCCTCCTTCCCGGCCTCGCTGACCACTCTGTCGACGCACGACACGAAGCGCGGTGAGGACACCCGTGCCCGCATCACGGCGCTGGCGGAGGACCCGGAGGCCTGGGCCTCGACGCTGCGCGAGCTGCACGCCCTCGTCGGATTCGGCGACGGCCCGATCGAGCACCTGCTCTGGGAGGCCGTCGTCGGCACCTGGCCCGCGACCCGGGACCGCCTGCACGCCTACGCCGAGAAGGCGTCCCGCGAGGCCGACGACTCGACGCACTGGACCGCGCCGGACGAGGCGTTCGAGAAGCGGATGCATGCCGCGATCGACGCCGCGTTCGACGAGCCGGCCGTGCGCCGGCTCGTCGAGCAGAGCGTCGAGCGGGTCTCGGCCGCCGGCTGGTCGAACGGGCTTGCCGCCAAGCTCGTGCAGATCACGGCGCCGGGCATCCCGGACGTCTATCAGGGCAGCGAACTGTGGGAGACGTCCCTCGTCGATCCGGATAACCGCCGCGAGGTCGACTTCGGACAGCGCCGCGCGCTGCTCGAGCGGATCGACGGCGGCTGGCAGCCGGCGATCGACGCCGAGGGAGCTGCAAAGCTCCTCGTCACCTCCCGAGCCCTCCGACTCCGCCGCGACCGCCCGGAGCTGTTTACCCGATACGCAGCCGTGCCCGCGATCGGTCCCGCGGCCGAGCACGCGATCGCCTTCGACCGCGGCGGTGCCCTGACCATCGCGACCCGTCTTCCCGTGGGGCTCGCCTCCGCCGGGGGCTGGGGCGGAACCGTCGTTGTGCTTCCCGGTCACCCGATGGAGGACGTCCTCACCGGCCGCACCTTCGCGGGAGGCGTGACGTGCATAGCGAAGCTTCTCGGACAGTACCCCGTGGCCCTGCTGGCACCGGTCTCCTGACGCGTTCCGCCGCCAGTGGTTCCTCCGCCTCACCTCCGACCGCCTCGACACCCTTGGGAGAGAGCAGTGACCCCGACGACCTTCTACCGCTCTGCCCTGCCGACGACCGGACCGGAGCGCTTCGACGTCTGGGCACCCGAGGCCTCTACCGTCGAGCTTCTGCTCGGCAACGACTCGTCGCTGACCATGACCCGCCTCGGTGATGAGGGCTGGTGGCGGGCCCCCGCGTCGGCTCCCGCCACCGGTGAGGTCGACTACGGCTACCGCGTGGACGGCGGTGGACCGCTTCCGGATCCTCGTTCGCGCCGCCAGCCGCAGGGCGTGCACGAGCTCTCGCGCACGTTCGACCCCTCGGTGCACGAGTGGGGCGACTCCGCCTGGACGGGTCGCGAGCTGGCCGGCGCCGTCATCTACGAGCTGCACCTGGGCACGTTCACGCCCGAGGGCACACTGGATGCGGCGGCGGAGCGTTTCGAGCACCTGCGCTCGATCGGCGTCGACTTCATCGAGTTGCTGCCGGTCAACGCAGTGAACGGCACGCACAACTGGGGCTATGACGGCGTTCTCTGGTACGCCGTGCACGAGCCGTACGGCGGACCCGAGGCGTACCAGCGCTTCGTCGACGCCGCTCACCGCGCGGGACTCGGCGTCGTCCAGGACGTCGTCTACAACCACCTCGGTCCGAGCGGCAATTACCTCCCCGAGTTCGGCCCTTACCTCAAGAACGAGAAGGCCAATACCTGGGGCAGCTCGATCAACTTGGACGGTGAGGGCTCGGACACGGTCCGCGGCTACATCATCGACAACGCGCTGATGTGGCTCCGCGACTACCACGTCGATGCTCTGCGCTTGGACGCGGTGCATGCGCTCTCGGACGAGCGGGCTGTGCATGTGCTCGAGGAGATGGCCACCGAAGTGGCCGTGCTCTCCGCGCACGTCGGACGTCCTCTGACGCTGATCGCCGAGTCGGATCTGAATGACCCGAAGCTGATCACGCCGCGGGAGGCACACGGTTACGGGCTCGATGCGCAGTGGAGTGACGACTTCCACCACGCCGTGCACGTCGCGCTGACGGGGGAGACCACGGGCTACTACGAGGACTTCGCTCCGTTGGGCGCGCTCGCGAAGGTCCTGACCCGGGGCTTCTTCCACGACGGCACCCTCTCGACCTTCCGCGGCCGTCACCACGGCCGTCCGATCGACACCCAGCGCATGCCGACCTGGCGTCTCGTGGTGTGCAGCCAGAACCACGACCAGATCGGGAATCGTGCGGTCGGCGACCGCCTGACCGCGACGCTCGATGAGGGCCGTCTCGCGATCGCCGCCGCACTGACGCTGCTCGGCCCGTTCACGCCGATGCTCTTCATGGGTGAGGAGTGGGCGGCGTCGACCCCGTGGCAGTTCTTTACCTCGCACCCGGAGAAGGATCTGGGTGAGGCGACGGCGAAGGGTCGCATCGAGGAGTTCGCGAAGATGGGCTGGGACCCGGAGGTCGTGCCCGACCCGCAGGATCCGGAGACGTTCCTCCGCTCGCGCCTGAACTGGTCGGAGGCCCAGGAGGGGCGTCATGCCCGCATCTTGGACATGTACCGCGAGCTGGCGGCAATCCGCCGTCGCTTCCCCGAGCTGACGGACCCGCGCTTCGGCTCGCTCCGGGTGGAGTTCGACGAGCAGGCCCGTTGGCTGACTCTGGGCCGTGGACGGGTGAGCATCGCCATCAACGTGGGGGAGGCGGCCGCGCGCGTTCGCCTGCCCGAGGTGGCGGAGACGCTGCTCGCCGTCGGCGAGTACGCGGTGCAGGCCGGCGACACCGAAGTGGACCTCGGGGCCTCCTCGCTGCTGGTGACGCTCGGCGCCTGAGTGCTTCATGTCGTGGCCGCGGCGTACTCCGTCGCGGTCACGACGCGCACGCCCTCGTCGTGGACGAGCAGGAGCGCGCGCAACGGGATCGCCCTCCGGTGGCAGGCGGCTGCGAGGTACCGGGCGAGGACTCGATCGGTCTCGCCGAGGAACGCCCGCCCGGGCCGCTCAAGGGCGAAGGCGATCGAGCCCACGTCCTGGTGGGCGACGGCCTTCGCGAGTATGGCGACGATCCGCTCGGTCTTCTCCTCGTCGGGGTGCACGGGCAGCCCATCGACCGGGTAGAGGATCGGCAGCTGCACGCCGTCTCGATCGAGGAAGATCGGCCAGAGCGCGCGGCGGTAGGCGGGGCCGATCAGCGAGGAGACGCGCTCGCGCAGCTCGCGGTCGTTCAGGAGCGGTGCATCCAGGTGCGGCGCGGGAGCGGCGTGGTCGAGAGTCGTCATGGTGTCGCTTTCTGGTGGGTCGAGCGGGTGGTTCTGCTCAGTGGTCATCGGAAGTTGCGTGAGGTGGTGCGCGCGCCGACAGTGAGGGTTTCGAACCGGTCGGCGAGCAGGTTGGTCACTCCCTCGTCGGAGCGCTCGAGGATCCCCCTGACCAGCAGGGCGGGTGCCTCGCGTGCCACGCGTCGGTAGCGATTCCATACTCCGACGGAGCAGATCACATTGAGGATCCCGTGTTCGTCTTCGAGGTTGAGAAAGGTCACTCCGCCGGCTGTGGAGGGACGTTGACGGTGGATCACGACCCCGCCGACCTCGATCCGGGTGCCCGACGGGGTGCTGGGGAGGTCGGCTGAGGAGCGGGCTCCGCGCCGGACGAGTCCTTCGCGCAGGTGGCGCAGCGGGTGGTCATCCGGTGAGATCCCAGTGGCCCAGAAGTCGAAGACCACCCGCTCCTGCGCAGACAGCATCGGCAGCAGCGGGGGCTGAACAACGACCGTCGAGCCGGCGAGGAACTCCTCGCGGTCGCCCGCAGCGGTCCCCGCCTCCCAGAGCGCCTCCCTGCGCTGCAGCCCGAGCGAGTCGAAAGCGCCGGCAGCGCCCAGAGCCTCCAGCTGGGCGGCGGTCGTGCCGACCCGGCGCGAGAGGTCGGCCATGCTCGCGTAGGGCCCGCCGCGCCCGCGCTCGGCGACGATGTGTTCGGCGAGCGCAGCGCCGATGCCCTTCACACCGGCGAGTCCGAGCCGGATCACGAAGCCGCTGTCGCGTCGGTGGTCGTCCGTGTGGAAATGCTCGGAGCGCTCGAAGAGCCCTGTCGGTGGCTGGTCGGCACGGAGGCAGTCGTCGCTCCCAGAGGCGGCGCCGCCCCGTCGGCCTGCGGAGGCAACCTCCTTTGCCTCGAGTCCGGGCGGGGCCAGGGAGCGGTTGATGTCGGGCGAGGCGACCTCGACCCCGTGCCGCCGCGCATCGGCGACCAGGGTGTGCGGCGCGTAGAAGCCCATCGGCTGAGCCCTCAGCAGCGCGGCGGTGAAGGCGGCGGGGTAGTGCAGGCGGAGCCAGGCGCTGGCGTAGACCAGCAGGGCGAAGCTGATGGCGTGGCTTTCAGCGAAGCCGAAGTTCGCGAAGGCCTGGATCCGACGGTAGATGTCGTCGGCGACCTCGCCGGTGATCCCGTTGCGGGCCATCCCCTGGTAGAGCCGCTCGCGCAGGGTCTCGATCTTCTCGGTTCCGCGTTTGGAGCCCATCGCTCGGCGCAGCAGGTCGGCGTCCTCCGCGTTGCAGTCGCCAACCGCCACCGCCACCTGCATCAGCTGCTCCTGGAAGAGCGGCACGCCCAGAGTGCGCTTGAGCGGGGCGACGAGGAGGGGGTGCTGATAGGTCACCGGCTCCTCGTCGAGTTTGCGGCGGATGTAGGGGTGGACGGCACCGCCCTGAATGGGCCCGGGGCGGATGAGTGCCACCTCGATCACCAGATCGTAGAAGCGTCGCGGCTGCAGCCGGGGGAGGGTGCCCATCTGCGCACGGCTCTCGACCTGGAACACTCCGATCGAGTCGGCGCGGCAGAGCTGGTCGTAGACGCCCTTCTCCTCGCGCGGGATGGTCGAGAGGTCCCACTTCTCGCCGACGTGCTCGGCGATGAGGTCGAAGGTGTACTGCAGCGCGGCCAGCATTCCGAGCCCGAGCAGGTCGAACTTGACCAAGCCCATCCAGGCGCAGTCGTCCTTGTCCCACTGCAGAACCGTGCGATCCTCCATCCGCGCGGGCTCGATCGGGCAGACCTCGCCCACCGGGCGGTCGGTCAGCACCATGCCGCCGGAGTGGATGCCCAGGTGTCGGGGCGTGCCGAGTACCTGGGTAGTCAGCGCGACGACGTCCTCGGGAATGTCGTGATCAGTGCTCTCGGTGATCGAGCCCCACCGCTCGACCTGCTTCGACCAGCCGTCCTGCTGCCCGGCGCTGTAACCGAGCGCTTTGGCCATGTCGCGGACGGCGAATGTGGGCTGGTAGGTGATGACGTTGGCGACCTGAGCCGCGTTCAGCCGCCCGTACTTCCGGTAGACGTACTGGATCACCTCCTCCCGTCGCTCAGAGTCAAAGTCGACGTCGATGTCGGGCTCCTCGTCGCGGATGCTGGAGAGGAACCGCTCGAACGGCAGGTCGTAGAAGATCGAGTCGACCGCGGTGATCCCCAGGACGTAGCAGACCGCCGAGTTCGCTGCTGAGCCGCGGCCCTGGCAGAGGATCCCGTGGCGCTTGGCGTAGTGCACGATGTCGTGGACGATCAAGAAGTAGCCGGGGAAGTCCTTCTGCTCGATCACCGCGAGCTCCTTCTCGAGCCGGGCAAGGACGTCGGTGTCAGCGTGCGGGTACTTGGCCGGCGTCGCCTCCCGGACGAGCTCGCGCAGCCAGCTCATCGAGGTGTGCCCCTCGGGGACCTGCTGGCGGGGGAGTCGGGGACGGACACGACCGAGTTCGAAGGCGATCTCGTCGGCGATGCGCACCGTGTTCTCGACGGAGCCCGGGTAGCGGGCGAAGCGCGTGGCCATCTCTGCGCCGGAGCGCAGGTGGGCGCCGCCGGCCGCCGGCAGCCAGCCGTCCATCTCGTCGAGGCTCCGCCGTGCTCTGACCGCCGCGAGCGCTGTCTGGAGGGGGCGCTCCTCCGGCCGGGCGTAGTGCACGTTGCCGGTGGCGACCACCCGCAGACGCAGGCGCTCGGCGATGCCCGCCAGTTGGTCGTTGAAGCGCGAGGCGAGCGGATCACCGTGGTCGTAGAGTTCGACGAGGACGTTGGCGGGCCCGAAGAGCCGGACGAGCTCGCGAACCTCCCGCTCGGCTGCGGCCTCGCCCGAGGCGGCGAGCGCCTGGCGGACAGCTCCCTTGCGGCAGCCTGTGAGCACGATCCAGTGCCCGTCCGCCGCGCGGGCGAGTTCCTCGAGGTCGTAGCTCGGCTTGCCCTTCTCGGCTCCGGAGAGCTGGGCGGCGGTGATCGCGCGGGCGAGGCGGTGGTAGCCCTCCTCGCGACGGGCGAGGACGAGCAGGTGGGATCCCTCCGGGTCGGCGACGCCGTTCTGTGGCGAGGTGAGTCCGATCGAGAGCTCAGCCCCGAACGCCGTGCGGACGTCGTGGCCCTGGGCGGCCTCGGCCATTCTGACGATGCCGTACAGGCCGTCGTGGTCGGTAAGGGCGAGGGTGTCGATACCGAGCCGGACGGCCTCCTCGACCAGTTGCTCCGGTTTGCTCGCCCCGTCGAGGAAGCTGAAGTGGGAGTGGGCGTGCAGTTCGGCGTAGGGCACGGTGTGCGCCGGTGGGCGGACGTCGTCGCCTGGCACGTAGGCGGGCCTCTTGTGCGACCAGGCCGGGCTGTCGCCGCCGTCGCCGCGGACGACCATGCCGTCGGCACGTCTGCCGTTGGAGAGGCGGCGCTCGAACTCCGACCACGGGATCGGCGGGTTGTTCCAGCCCATCAGGGCTCCTTCGTGCTTGTGTGCGGATAAAGAGGAGAGGGCTGAGAGTCAGTCGTACCGGGCCTCGGCGGCCCAGACTCCGTCGAGGCAGAGCAGCAGCCAGGCGACTCCGGCGGCGTCGACCACCTGGAAGCGGTCGTAGCGGACGCTCGTGCCCGGGTCCCACCAGCGCTCGTCGATGGGCCACGGCCCGGCCCATCCCGCCAGGGGCTCCAGACGCGCCTGGGAGGTGCCGGGAGTGAAGTAGGCGGGTACGGAGCGGAGGGCTCCCCGCTCGTCGACCGAGACAGGCTCGCCTCGCGACCCCCGCACGAGCACCGCGACCGGCTCGACGAAGACGGTTGGCGGCAGCGGAGGCGGCAGCGAGCCCGGCCAAGGCAGGCCGGGCGGTCGTGCGTCCTCGGGCTCGCGGTCGCCCCACGGGATCAGGTGTTGACGGTCGCGCAGTGCACGCCCTCCTCCGATCGACGCGGTCATGACGGCCTCGTGCCCGAGCATGCTCTGCACGCGGCTCAGTCCGTGGTGCACGCGCTCCTCGGGGGCGGTGCCCCAGAGGCCCTGCTCGTGGTTCCCGATCGCGTCGACGGCCTCGGGCTCGACGCACAGGCGCGAGATTGGCGCTCCGAGCCCTGTGTCGATGGCCCCGCTGCCCTGGAGCTGCCAGCGCATCCGGTCGAGCACATCGCCCGGGGTGAACCAGCGCGGATGCAGCCAGCTCCGGGAGGAGACCTCGCCCCGCTCGCTGACGACCTCGATGCGGATGGCGGTCGCGACCAGGTGCGCGCGAGTGAGCCCGGCGACGAACTCCTCGGCGGGCACGCGGAAGGCGAAGGCGGCCTGGTCGATACGGTCCAGCGGCGGTTCGAAGTCCATCGCCCGGTCGAGCCGCTCGGGCGGCAGCCGCGGCACCACCGTCGCCGACTCGGCTCCGGCTGCAAGCAGGTGCGCCCGGGCCCCGTTGGGTCCGAACCGGGCCGCGACATCCTCGCGGGGGAGGGCGGCAAAGGCGCCGAGGGTGCGGACCCCGAGCTTGCGCAGCAGCGCGACCAGGTCGTCTCCGCGGTGGGGTACCCGGGCGGGAGCGGCGACGGCTTCGGTCTCGAGGGCGTCGAGAGGGAGTGGGGCGAGGAACGCGGCCGCCGCTTCGGCCGGGACGATCGCGACGGGGCAGCCGGAGTGCTTGGCGGCGAGTTCGGAGGCGAAGAGCCCATCGGCGATCCCGATGCGCGCGCCGGGCAGCCCCAGCTCGGTCAGCCGCTGCAGGATCGCCTCGGCTGCGCTCTGCTCGCTCCCGTAATAGCGGCGCGGCCCACGGGCGCGGATAGCGCAAAGGCCCGGTCGGATCAGCTGGACGCCCGGGGTGATCTCTTCGAGCGCCTGCATGAGCGGCTCGAACGCCCGGTGGTCGAGCACCGGGTCGTACGGCAGGACCGCGAGACCGGTGCAGCGGGACTGCGCCTCGCGCACGCGCATACCCCGGAGCACTCCCTCGGCGCGGGCAGAGGGGGAGGAGGCGAAGACGAGGCTCTTCTCGGTGAGGGCCAGGGGATGCTCGGCGCCGAGACCGGCATCGGCGGCGGCCGCGAGGAGGGGCCAGTCGGGGCACCAGACGAGGATCGTCCGCCGCAGCTCATGTGTGCTCTTCATCTCAGACCGCCCGTTCGCGCAGGCGGCCGTGCTCGCCCTGGGAGCCGAAGGCGTGCTCGAGGCTCGGAATGCTCATCCGCACCGTGCGGACCCGTGTGCCTGCGCGGCCGACCACGTCGACCATCGCCTCGCGCGAGCGGAGGTAGCCGTGACCGGCGCCGAGGCCCTCCCAGCGGCTGCTGCGGATGCTGAGCCGGGCCTCGGCCTGCGGCCACTCGCCGAGGACCACGAGCGCAGCTCCCCGCTGCCGTAGCCGTGCTCCGAGCCGTGAGACGTCTGCTGAGGAGATGGAGGCGGGCGGACGGGTGAGCACGACGGTCAGGACGTCGACCAGCGCGGCGGTGACGGTGAGCCAGTGCTCGGCCGGCGAGGGTACGAGCACGAGCCGCTCGAGGTCGATCCCCATGCCCGCCGCCGCCTCAGCCCCGAACTCGGGAACCCCCACGACGCCGCACCACGAGCCCTCGGCGGACGGGCCGGCGAGCAACCCCATTGCGAGGCTCATCGAGCCCTCGACCGAGTAGGCCGCACCCTGTTTGAGCGAGCCGCCGGGGAGCACGGAGGAGAACGCGGGCAATGTGGCGAGGCTCGTGGTTTCGAGCGTGGTCGCCTGCATCTCGCGGATTCGCGACTGCAGCTCCTTCACCGACGCGAGCTGTCGCAGAAGGGGCGCTGCGGCCGCGGCCGTCTCCGCGGAGACGAGGGGGGAAGGGGGGCTCATCTGCCCATGTTCGAACATGTGTTCGAGTATGTCAATCGCCACCGACATCCGCCGCGTCGGCTTCGAAACTGTGGAAAAGCGAGCGGGAGAACGCCCTGTGCAGGAGCGAATCATGGCCCGTCCCGGCAGTCTCGCACCCACCTCCGACATCCCCCGCACTGCCCCCTGGGCCGCGTCGCCGCGCGGAACCGCCTCCCCCCGCGCCCCTAGCATGGGACCCATGTTCGACGCCCTGCCCGACCCCGCCGACCCCGACATCACCGCCCCGGCCGCACCCCGCCAGCGGACCCTCGTGGTCAAGATGGGCTCCAGCTCGGTGACCAAGCAGTCCGGCCCCGACCCGGTCCTGCTCGCCAGTGCTCTCGAGAGCGCCTTCGCCGCCCGCGCCCTCGGCTGGGACGTCGTGCTCGTCTCCTCCGGCGCCGTCTCCTCCGGCCGCGCGCTCTTTGCCCGCGCGCAGGAGGAGCCGATCAGCGCGCGGCTGGCGGCGGCCGTGGGTCAGACCGTCCTGATGGGCTTCTACCGCTCAGTGGCCGAGCTGTCCGGGGCGCTGGTCGCGCAGATCCTGATCGGTGAGTCCGACCTCGCCTCGCCCCGGCAGATGTCGCACGTCGCGGAGGCGATCCGCCATGCGCTCGACGCCGGAGTCGTGCCGGTGGTCAACGGCAACGACACGATCGACTCCGCCGGCTCAGACAACGACGGCGTCGCGGGAGGGCTGGCGATGCTCCTCGGCGCCGATCTGCTACTGCTGCTCACCGACGTCCCCGGCGTCTTCGCCGGAAGCATTGCCGAGGGCGTGCACCTGGAGGAGCTGGGCATTTCAGAACTGCGCCGGATTGGCGTGCAGAAAGGCGGCACCGGCCGCGGAGGCATCCGCTCGAAGCTGCGGGCCGCCGAACTCGCCGCCCATAACGGCGTCTCGACCCGGATCGCCGGCGCCCGCACCCCCGAGGTCATCCTCGGCGCGCTGGGCGACCCCGGCCCCGGGACTGGCCCTGGCACCCTCGTCCGCGCCGTGCACGCGCATCCGCCCGTGGAGCAGCGCTGGATTTCCGGCGTGGCCACCGGCCGCGGCCGTGTCGAGATCAACCTCGAGGCCGAGCGGAGCATCGCCGCCGGCTCGAGCCTGTTCGCCTCGGGCATCAAGCGAGTCTCTGGCGATTTCGGCGGCGGTGACGTGATCGAGGTGCGCGCCCTGGGCGGCGAACTCCTCGCGCGCGGTGTGTCGCGGGTTTCCTCGCGCCTTCTGACACTGGTCCGCGCGCTCCGGGTTGACGAGATCGCCCGAGTCTTCGTGGCGGCCCTCGGTCAGGCGGCTTCGGTGTCGCCGTCCGCCGTCCCCGAGGCGGAGGGGCGGCCGCAGCTGACCCGTGCTCTCGAGTACGCGCGCACCCTCTCCTCCGAGCATGCGCGGGCGGTCGCGATGGAGATCGTCTCGCTCTTGCCCGCAGAGAGCATCTCGGCGCTGCTGGGTCAGGGTGCGGGGGAGCGCGAACTGGTCGCGCGCTACACGCGTCTCGTGCGCACGCTCGCCATTGTCGAGAACGAGAATCTCGCGGTCTTCCGCCCCTGACCGCACGCGACGCGCCATCTTTCAGTGCGTTTCGCGCCTTCGCATCATGATCGCCATTGCCGGGCGTCTTCCTGGTGAAGGTGCCACTCCTGGGTGCCCAACGGAACGGATGATCGATGAGCGTCCCCATTTCTACTGCCGACCACTCTCCCGAGTTCAGCATCTCGCACGAGAGCTTCCAGTCCGAGCGTCTCGCACGCCGGCTCGCGCTGCTCGAGACCTCGATCGCTGAGGGCGAGCGAGCCCTGCGGGACAAGACCGACCCGCGCAGCGGAGAGCCTCTGCCTGGAGCGTGCAAAGGGCACTGCGCGCAGTTGATCAGCAATCTGGCGACGGAGAGGGTCCTGGCCGAACACATCCGGGCGATGATCGCCGCTCGGAACTGACGCAGTGCGTACGGCAGCATGAAGTGATGGTCACCATCACCGTCGCCGGTCTCGCCCAGCACTTCCACCCCGCGGAGCGGGGCACGGTCCGCCTCGAGATCCGTCGCGAGTCGCGCTCGCGTGCTCAGGCACTCGCCGAGGTCACCGCTCTGCACGCGCGGGTCCGCGAGGAGGCCGCGGCCGAGCAAGCGTCCGGCGCCGCCACCTGGTGGTCCTCCGATCAGATCTCGGTCTCGTCGATCCGCCGGTACCTGAAGGACTCCGATGTCACCCAGCTCCTCCAGGTGGCGGCCGCCGGCGTCCGAGTGAAGTACCGCGATTTCGCGGCGCTCGGACGCTGGGTCGGCTCGATCTCCGAGGTGCCGGGGGTCCAGATCTTGGGGGTCGACTGGGACGTGACGGCGTTACGACGGGCAGGCATCGAGCGCGAGGTTCGCACCGCGGCCGTGCGTGATGCCCGCGAGAGGGCGGAGGCTTACGCTGCCGCCCTGGGGCTCTCCGAGGTGCGCGTGCTGACGCTGTTCGAGCCCGGGCTGCGTCCGCACACGCGCATCGAGGGCGGTTCGGCCTTGATGAGCCGCGCCGCGGCGTTTGTGTCGGCGGAGGAGGCTCTGACCCTCAAGCCCGAAGACATCGAGGTCTCGGCCTCCGTCTCGGCTGATTTCGAGGCTCACTGACGCGAGAGTCCGCTCCGATGCCGATGCGCGCGCCTTCCCGGGCGTCCGTGCCGGTCGCGGAACGCTGCACGCTCTCGGCGCCCAGCTATGCATCTGCTCCACGTCACCTCTCCTTCCTGCCCGTCCCGACGAGCACGCGACCACCATGCGAGTATTGAGGACTCCTCGGCGACGTCTGTCCCGGATTACCGGTGCTCGTGCGCGGGCCCGATGACCCGCACCGCGCGCGATGTTCTGCTCCAGACGATCGAACTCGCCAAGGCGGCGGAGGAGATCGGCCTCGACGGCGCCTACGTCCGCGTGTACCACTTCGCACTCCAGCTCGCCTCGCCGTTCCCGCTCCTGGGGGGCGATCGCCGCGCGCATCCGCCGCGTCGAGATCGACACCGGCGTCATCGACAGGCGCTACGAGACCCCGCTGTACATGGCCGAGGAAGCGGCCGCCACCGACCTCATCTCCGGCGGCAGGCTTGAACTCGGCGTGAGCCGGGGATCACCCGAGACGGCCCTGCGCGGCTCCGAGGCGTTCGGATTCGTCCCACCGGAGGGGATGACCGACGCCGGCTGGCCGGTGGGATCGCGCCAGGATCCCGACCACGTCGGACAGCCCCGCGACGATGTCCTCGCGGCTGAGCTGATCCATTACGCGCTCACCAGCGTCTCCGCCTCGATGAGGACATTGCGCCGGGCGAACTCTGCCGGGATCCGCGTCGCGTCCACCCGGGTGCGGACTGTGCCCGTGGGTGGCTGCCACGGCGCCGGTAGAAAGCGCGATGCATCGTCGATCCACTCGGCGCGAGGGAGGCCTTCCTCGTCGAGCCGGTAGGCGGCAACGGCCGCGAGTGCCGCACCCCAGCCCGCGTCGGCGAAGGGAGGGGGCTCGGCGAGCGTGAGACCGACCCGGAGAGCGGAGTGCACGTCGGCCAGATTGTCGGCGAGTTGGATGAGCTGCCGGTAGGCGGTCCTGACGTCGTCACGGTTCAGCGCGTCCGAGATGACCGCCCCAATTGTCGCCGCGTCTTTTCGGATCGTCGGCACAAGCACGATCGAGTGCTGAGTGTGGGAGAGCAGCCGCTCCAGCAGGTCCACCGAAGGCTGCCGCCGAGCGTTCTCGATGCGCGAGAGTGTGGCCTCGGCCACGTCCGACGCCTCGGAAAGCTCGCACTGGGACAAATGCGCTCCCCGGCGGGCGGAGCGCAGAAGTCGTGCTGCCGTCATCGTGGCCTCCTGGTTGACGAATGAGTCAATCCTAGCTCGGGAACGCTGCCCCGATCATGGAGGAGGGCGCGCGGGCGACGCCGAAACGACGAATCCCCCCGCCTCTCCGAAGAGAGACGAGGGGATCCGATCACTGTGTCCGAGGGGGGACTTGAACCCCCACGCCCTATACGGGCACTAGCACCTCAAGCTAGCGCGTCTGCCATTTCCGCCACCCGGACGAGTCGTGTTGCCGACCTGCGTTTCCGCGGCCGAAAAAGACATTAGCACGGTTCCGGAGCCTCGAAGGCCAGCGGCAGCCCACGTCATCCGAGCGCCGCCGGGCACGCGCCGGTAGCGTTGCCGGCATGCCAGACAGTGCCGATATGACCGACGCCACCCTCGATGAGACCGCGCTCATCGCGCGCGACCTCATCCGCTTCGACACCAGCAACTACGGCGACGGCAAGGCCGAGCCCGAGCGCCCGGCCGCCGAGTACGTTGCCGCGAAGCTGCGCGACCTCGGCCTCGAGCCGGAGCTGATCGACTCTGACCCGGGGCGCACCAGCGTCGTCGCGCGGGTCGCGGGGGAGGACAGTGAGCGCGGAGCCCTCGTCGTGCACGGGCACCTCGACGTGGTGCCGGCCATCGCGGACAACTGGAGCGTCGATCCGTTCGGCGGCGAGATCAAGGACGGCATGCTCTGGGGCCGCGGCGCCGTCGACATGAAGAACATGGACGCGATGATCCTCGCCTCGCTCGGCGACATCCTCCGCGAGGGTCGGCGTCCCTCCCGTGACCTCGTCATCGCGTTCTTCGCCGATGAGGAGGCCGGCGGCGTGCGGGGCTCGGGCTACCTGGCGCGCGAGCGGCCGGAGCTGTTCGCCGGAGCGACCGAGGCAATCAGCGAGGTCGGCGGCTATTCGATTGAGCTCGCCGGCAAGCGTGCCTATCTCGTCCAGACGGGGGAGAAGGCGCTGCTGTGGCTGACGCTCCGCGCGCACGGCACGGCCGGGCACGGCTCGCAGATCAACTCCGAGAACGCCGTCACCCGTCTCGCGCAGGCCATCGCTCGCATCGGCAGCGAGGAGTGGCCCACCCGCCTGACCAATACCACGCGCGAGCTGCTCGACGAGGTCGCGCGCCTGCTCGGGCACGACCCCCAGCGCAGCACTCCGGAGGAACTCGCGCTCGTCACCGGCACCGCCTCGCGTTTCATAGCGGCGACGCTGCGCACCACCGCGAATCCGTCGATGCTCTCGGCCGGCTACAAGGCCAACGTCATCCCGGACACGGCGGAGGCGACGATCGACGTGCGTGTCCTGCCGGGCGAGGAGGACGCAGTGCTCGAACGCCTGACGGTCCTCGCGGGCGAGCACGTCGAGATTCTGGTGCAGCACCGCGACATCGGGCTCGAGGTCCCCTTCGCCGGCCCCCTCGTCGAGAGCATGGCCGCCTCGTTGCGGCGGTTCGATCCGGGCGCCGAAGTCCTCCCGTACCTGCTCTCGGGCGGAACCGACAACAAGGCGCTCTCGACACTCGGGATCACCGGATACGGGTTCGCGCCACTCCAGCTCCCGTCATCCTTGGACTTCCCGGCGATGTTCCACGGGGTCGACGAGCGCGTCCCACTGGACGCACTAGTGTTTGGCAGGAAGGTCCTGACCGATCTCCTGCTGAGTTCCTGACGGCGCTCCGAGGGTCAGCACCCACCGACTCCGACCGCCTGCTGGCCGACGACGCCCCAGCCCTCTTCGAAAGTGACGCATGGGCCTGCTCGACGCGCTGATCCTGGGACTCGTCCAGGGTCTGACCGAATTCCTCCCGATCTCCTCCAGCGCCCACCTCCGGATCGTCAGCGAGCTGCTGCCCGGTCTCGGCGGGCGCGACACCGGCGCCGCGTTTACCGCGATCACGCAGCTGGGAACCGAGACCGCGGTCATCATTTACTTCTGGCGCGATATCGTGCGAATCGTGTCTGGCTGGGCGCGTTCGCTCGTCGGCCGGGTCCCGCGCACCGACCCCGATGCGCGGATGGGCTGGCTCATCATCCTGGGCAGCCTCCCGATCATCGTGCTCGGGCTCGTCTTCCAGGACGCGATCGAAACGACCCTCCGCTCGCTCTGGGTCGTCGCCACCACTCTGATCCTCTTCGGCGTCCTGCTCGGCATCGCCGACGCGGTCGGCGCGAAGAAGCGCCGCCTGCGCGACCTCGGCGTCCGCGACGGACTGATCTACGGGGGCGCGCAGGCGCTCGCCCTGATTCCGGGTGTTTCGCGCTCGGGTGGCACCATCACCGCCGGCCTCTTCCTCGGCTACGAGCGCAAAGCGGCGGCACGCTACTCCTTCCTCCTTGCGATCCCGGCGGTGTTCGGCAGCGGGCTCTACCAGCTGTACAAGAGCATCAGTGACCCGGAGGTGCTGCCGAACCAGGTCCAGGTCGGCGGGCTGGAGACCCTGGTCGCGACCATCGTGGCGTTCGTGGTCGGCTTCGTGGTGATCGCGTTCTTCATGAACTACATCTCGCGGCGCAGCTTCCTTCCCTTCGTCGTCTACCGCATCGTGCTCGGTGTCGTTCTGATGGTCGCGCTGGGCACCGGCCTCATCGCCGCCTAGATGCGCGCTTGGACTGCCCCCGACGTCCCTGCTCTGCCCGGCCGGGGCAGCGCCCCGCGCCTGCACGACACGGCGACCGCGCGCTCCGTCGAACTCGACGCGCCGGGAGGAGTGGCGAGCCTGTACGTCTGCGGCATCACGCCCTACGACGCGACCCACCTCGGCCACGCCGCCACCTACCTCGCCTTTGACACGGTGCAGCGCGTCTGGCTCGACGCCGGGTACACCGTCGAGTACGCGCAGAACGTCACCGACGTCGACGACCCGCTGCTCGAGCGGGCGAATGCCACCGGTGTCCACTGGCGCGAGCTGGCCGAGGAGCAGGTCGAGCTGTTTCGCGGCGACATGGCGGCACTGCGAGTACTTCCTCCGCAGCACTACGTGGGCGTCACCGAGACGGTAGCTCCGATGGCGGAGGCGGTCGCCCGCCTCGAGCGCGACGGCGTCGCCTACCGCGTCACGGCTCCGGATGCGGTCGCGGACGGCGCGAGCGACCTCTACTACGACATCGCCGCCGCCGAGAGCGCCGTCTGGCACCTGGGCAGCGCGAGCGGCCTCGATGCGGAGTCGATGGCGCGGTTCTCGGCGCAGCGCGGCGGCGACCCGGAGCGCGTCGGCAAACGCGATCCCCTCGATCCGCTGCTCTGGCGCGCCGAGCGTGCCGGCGAGCCGGCCTGGGACGCCGAGGTCGGCCGCGGGCGCCCGGGCTGGCACATCGAGTGCTCGGTGATCGCGCTGGACCGCCTCGGTCCCAACTTCACCCTGCAGGGCGGCGGGAGCGACCTGATCTTCCCGCACCACGAGTTCAGCGCCGGCCACGCGGCCTCGCTGTCCGGCCGCCCGCTCGCTCGCGCCTACGCGCACGCCGGGATGGTGGCCTATCAGGGCGAGAAGATGAGTAAGTCGCTGGGCAACCTGGTGCTGGTCTCGCGTCTGCGCAGCGAAGGAGTGGATCCGCGTGCCATCCGCCTCGCGCTGCTCGCGCACCACTACCGCTCCGACTGGGAGTGGCTGCCCGAGGACCTGCCGACGGCCCTGGCCCGCTTGGCCCGATGGGAGGCGGCGCTCACCGCCGAGGGCCCACACTCGGCCCTGGAGGTGCTCGCGCGCCTGCGTGAGGTGCTGGCCGACGACCTGGATACTCCGGCCGCGGTGGCCCTCGTCGACACCGCGCTGACGGACGGAGTGGACGACCCGTCGCTCCTGCGCGACGCCCTCGACGCCCTCCTCGGCGTCCGTCCAACCTGAGCGCGCGCGAGCCGGCCGAGGATCCTCGGGCCGGATCAGCGCGCTAGGGTCGCCAGGGCTCCTCGCCGGAGCGGCCGTCACCGCGGCGTCGGAGGTAGCGCTCGAACTCCTGCGCGATCGCCTCGCCGCTGGCCTCGGGGGAGTCGACCGTGTCGCGCGCCTGCTCGAGCTGGGCGATGTAGGCGGCCATCTCCTCGTCGTCGGCGGCGAGAGCGTCGATGCCGCGCTCCCACTCCTCCGCCTCCTCGACGAGGTCGCCGCGGGGGATCGCCAGGCCGACGACCTCTTCGAGCTTTTCGAGCAGCGCCAGCATCGCCTTGGGCGAAGGGGCGTTGTGCACATAGTGCGGGACGGACGCCCAGATCGACACGGCGGGAATACCCACCTTCTGCGCGGCCTCGCCGATCACACTGAGAATTCCGACCGGACCCTCGTAGCTGGAGCGCTCGAGCTCGAACGAAGTCCGCAACTCGCCGTTCTCACTCGACGCGAAGATCGAGATCGGACGGGTGTGTGGGACGTCCGCGAGCATCGCGCCGAGGAAGACCACCGCCGAGATATCAATCGCGAGCATGGCGTCGACGACCTCCGCGGCGAAGCTCTTCCAGCTGCGCGAGGGTTCGGTGCCGATCATGAGGTACAGGGCGCTCTCGGCGTCGACCGAGGTGTCGGCCGGGCCGAAGATCTGCGTGCCGGGCCAGGAGAGGCTGCGACGGCCATCCTCGCCGATCGAGAGCATGGGGCGGGTGTACTGGAAGTCGTAGTACTGCTCGGCGTCGACGGCGAAGAGGGGCACGTACTCCCCGGCGTCCTTGACCAGCCGCAGCGCGCCGCTCGCGGCGTCTCCGGCGTCGTTCCAGCCCTCGAAGGCCACGACCAGGACGTTCCCCGTGATCACGTTCATAGGCAGGATCTCCGCGTTCGGCTCGATGTCCGGGCAGCGCACATCGCGCCTGACCCGTCCGTCCAGGATAGGACCCGCCTCCACCCTGCCCGTCCCGGCCGGTGGGATCGGCCGCGCTGTTCGCTCTGGGCTCTCGATTCGCTCCAGGTTCGGAGTCGCTCGAGGTTCGGAGTCGCTCCGGGCTCTCGGCCCGGGCAGGCGAACGCACTGCCGGTACGATGGTCGCTCGTGACTCCCGAGACCTCCGCCCGGCCGCTGCCCTCCGAGCCGCTCGAGGAGGTCGGCGCTCTCGCCGCCGTCCTCTGGGACATGGACGGCACCCTCGTCGACACCGAGCCCTACTGGATGGCGTCCGAGCACGCTCTGGTCTCCTCGTTCGGCGGAGTGTGGACGCACGAGGACGCACTGGGCCTCGTCGGCTCCGGCCTGCCCGATGCTGCCCGGATCCTGCAGGGCAAGGGCGTCGACCTCTCCGTCGACGCGATCATCGACCGGATGACCGACGAGGTGATCGCGCAGCTCGCCGCGGGCATCCCGTGGCGGCCGGGAGCCCTCGAACTCCTTCGTGCCGTCGCGGACGCGGGAGTTCCGCAGGCCCTGGTCACGATGTCGATCTCGCGGATGGCCACCGCCGTCGTCGACCGGATCCCCTTCGTCGCCTTCGCGACCGTCGTCGGCGGCGACATGGTCGAGCGCAGCAAGCCCGACCCCGAGGCCTACCTCCTGGCCGCGAGCACGCTCGAGGTGGACATCACCGCGTGCGTTGCGATCGAGGATTCCCTCACCGGCCTCGGCGCCGCCGTCGCCTCCGGAGCCGCAGTGATCGGCGTCCCGCATCAACTCGCACTGGATCCCGCCGCCGCCTACACCCTCTGGCCCACCCTCGCGGGCCGCACCGTCGCGGACCTCGCCACGGTGTCCACCGAGCATCGCAGTTCCGACCCTGCCCTGACCGAGACGCAGGCTTGCCGATGACCGGTGAGGCGCTCCAGCATTCCGGCCCCTTCCGCGCAGGCGACCGAGTCCAGTTGACCGGACCGAAGGGGCGGATGAACACCATCACGCTCGTCCCCGGTGCGGTGTTCCACACCCACCGCGGCGGCATCGAGCACGACACCGTCATCGGGCTGCCCGACGGCTCCGTTGTGACCAACACGGTCGGAGTAGAGCACCTCGCGCTCCGGCCGCTCCTCGCCGACTTCGTGATGTCGATGCCCCGGGGAGCGGCGATCGTCTACCCGAAGGACGCCGCGCAGATCCTCGCGCTCGCCGACATCTTCCCCGGCGCCCGCGTGGTCGAGGCGGGCGTCGGCTCCGGCGCGCTCTCCCTCTGGCTGCTCCGGGCGGTCGGACCGACCGGTCAGCTCTCCTCGTTCGAACGGCGGGAGGAGTTCGCCGACGTCGCCCGCGCGAACATCGAGACGTTCCTCGGCTACACGCCCGACAACTGGAGCGTCACCGTCGGCGACCTCGTCGAGGCGCTGCCCGGGACGGTCGCCGCCGGTGAGGCCGACCGCGTCGTGCTGGACATGCTCGCCCCGTGGGAGTGCCTCGACGTCGCTGCCGAGACTCTCACGCCCGGGGGAGTGCTCCTGTGCTACGTGGCCACCGTGACCCAGCTCTCGCGGACGGCCGAGGCGATCCGCGCGTCGGGACTGTTCACCAACCCGGCGTCGAACGAGACGATGGTTCGCGGCTGGCACGTCGAGGGTCTGGCCGTCCGCCCCGATCACCGGATGATCGGCCACACCGGCTTCCTCATCACCGCCCGCCGCCTCGCTCCTGACACCGTTCTGCCCGAGCTCAAGCGGCGTCCGTCCAAGACGGACTTCAGCGACGAGGACGTCGAGGCCTGGACCCCCGGCGCGCTCGGCGAACGGGCCGTCAGCCGGAAGAGCCTGCGCAAGCGGGTCCGGGAGTCGGCCACCAGCGCCGAACTCTCCCGTGCCCGCGGCTTCGGTGAGGGGCCCGCGGAGCCCGACGATGAGGGCATCCTCTAAGCTGTTCCCGGCCTCCGGGCCGACTCCACCCGTGGCGTCATACTCCGGGCGTCACCGCTCCCCTTCTCTCGAATCGAGGACCCGTGCGCAGGACCACCGCGCTCATCGCTGGCATTGGAATCGTCGCCGCTCTCACTGGATGCACCCCGTCCTCCTCAACGGCGGACTGCGACGCTCCGTTCTCCTCCGGCGACTCGTCGGCCGCGGTCAAAGCCACGGGCGATTTCGGCGCCAAGCCTGATGTCAGCGTGCCGTCGCCACTCAAGGCCGATGGCAGCCAGGTCAGCACGCTGATCAAGGGCTCCGGCGCTCCCCTCGAGAAGGGCCAACTGGTCACCATCGACTACACCCTGGTCAACGGAGCGGACGGCACCGTCCTCGAGACCTCGCCCTACGACGGGTCGAGCACCGCCCGCTTCGGTGTCGGCGGGGCCGGACTCACCGGCCTCAACGAGGGCCTGCTCTGCACCCAGGTCGGTTCACGGGTGGCCATCGCGATCGCCCCCGAGGACGGCTTCGGCCAGGCGGCCTCGCAGTTGGGCCTCGCTGCCGATGACACCCTGGTACTCGTCGCCGATGTCCGCGGCGCGTCTCTCGCCCGCGCGAACGGCTCCGCCCAGCCCGTTCCGGACGGTTTCCCCACCGTGACCCTCGGCGACGACGGACGACCCGGCCTCGCGAAGCCCTCCGGCGAGGCTCCGACCGACCTTCGCATCGCGCAGCTTAAGAAGGGCGAGGGCGACGTGGTCGCGGAGGGCGACCAGGTCGTCGTGGCCTACACCGGCTGGCAGTGGAGCGACGGGAAGGTGTTTGACTCCAGCTGGGAGAAGGGCGCACCGACGGTCTTCGCCGCGGCCGACGGATCGAGCACCCAGGGCGGAGTGATCGCCGGCTTCGCGAAGGCACTGATCGGCCAGCCTGTCGGCTCGCAGGTCATCGCGGTCATCCCTCCTGACCAGGGCTACGGCGACCAGGGTTCGCCCCAGGGCGGCATCCCCGGCGGTGCCACGCTGATCTTCGTCGCCGACATCCTCGGAAAGGTCTGACCGGACCCGCCCCTAGACTGGAGGGCGTGCCTGCCGACGCCCCGCCATCGAGCCGCGTCCCGGCTGAGGAGCGTCTGTTCAACCTCGTGCTCGCGCTCGTCGCGGCTGAGAACGGATTGACGAAGGCCGATGTGCTCTCCACGGTGCAGGGCTACCGTCAGCGCTCGGGCCGAGGCGACCGCACGTCGCTCGAGCGCCAGTTCGAGCGAGACAAGGACGACCTGCGCGAGCTGGGAATCCCGATCGAGACGGTCGACGCTCCAGGCGATCCCGGTAACACGCAGACCGTCCGGTATCGCATCGCCAAGCGCAGCTACGATCTCCCCGCCGACCTCGCCTTCGACCCGGAGGAGCTGGCCCTTCTCCGGCTGGCCGGCGCGGTCTGGCGAGAGGGCACACTCTCAGCGGAGTCGCGGCGCGCGTTGATCAAGCTGCGCTCGATCGGCGTCGAGTCCGTGGACCCCGTGATCGGCATCAGCCCCTCGATCCGGGTGCGCGAGGCCTCGTTCGAGCCGCTGAACGCTGCGCTCGACCGCGGCCAGGTGGTCCGCTTCCTCTACCTCAAGCCGGGAGGTGAGGAGCCGCGCGTGCGCACCGTGCAGCCCCGTGCGCTGGTCAATCACCAGGGTCGCTGGCACCTGCACGGTTGGGACGAGGGCGCAGAGGGCACCCGAACCTTCCTCCTCTCCCGGATCGTCGGACCGGTCGCCCTGACCGGCCGCCTCTCTGCGCAGGTCGACGGAGATCAGGCGGCGACCGCGCTCGCCCAGCTCGACGAGATCCTCCTGCGCAACAGCGCGCTCCTGCAGGTCGCCCCCGACTCGGACGCCGCCCTCCGCCTGGGCGGTCGCGCCGAAGCCGACGGCGAGGGGCAGGATCTGCTGCGACTGCACTACACCGACCCGGACGTGCTCGCCGACGAACTCGCGGGCTACGGTCCCGAGGTCCGCGTGCTCCAGCCGGAGGAGCTACGCCGGCGCGTCCTCGAGCGCCTCCGACGCACCCTGGACGATCACGGAGGCGACACCCGTGGCTAGACCCCGCTCTCTGCAGGCCCGTGACCGCCTGGCCGTCCTGCTCTCGCTCGTCCCCTATCTCCTCGACCGCGGGCGCGTCTCGGTCGCGGAGGTCGCCGCCCACTTCGAAATCGCCCAGGAGGAGGTGCGGCGCGCTGTTCGCCTCATCGCCGTCTCGGGAATCCCCGGCGAGACCGCGCAGTACCAGGCGAACGACCTCTTCGACATCAGCTGGGACGACTTCGAGGAGAACGACTATGTCGTTCTCACTCAGCAGGTCGCCATCGACGATTCGCCGCGGTTCTCGGCGCGCGAGGCCGCTGCACTCATCGCTGGGATGCAGTACCTCGCGGCGCTGCCGGAGAACCAGGGGAACGATCGGATCGCCTCACTCATGGGCAAGCTTGCGCGCGGCGCTTCATCGGCCCCGACCGCGGTGGCCGTCTCCCGCGGCACCGGAGCCGACAGCGCTGTGGCGCTCCTGCGCACTGCGATGGCCTCAGCGACTCAGGTCGCTTTCCACTATCGCAGTGCGCGCGGTGAGACGGAGTCGCGGCTCGTCGACCCCTTCGTGCTCGAGTCCGTCGACCGAGACTGGTACCTGCGGGGGTGGGACCACCTCCGTGAGGGCGTCCGCACCTTCCGAGTCGACCGGATGCGCTCCCTCCGCGACACGGCGACGCCGATCGTGCGCCGCCGCAACGAGGTCACCCTCTCGGAACGGCTGTTCGAGGCCTCCGCGTCGGACCTGGTCGTGGATCTGCGGGTCGCGCCGAGCGCCGTCGTGCTGCTGGGCGACTACGCGGCCGACGCCGAGTTCCCCGAGCCGGCGCCGGGCGAGGAGGATCGCGGCGTCCTCGTGCGCCTGCGCGTCGCGCACCTGCAAGGTCTGACTCGCCTTGTCGCGTCGCTGGCGGGACTCGTCACCGTGGTGGCACCCCCCGAGGCGCGCGCGGCCGTCGGGCAGTGGGCGGCTGCCGCACTCGCCGCGAACGAGGAGGACTCGTCGTGACCTGGTGGTCGTGGATCCTGATCTGGGTCGGGCTCGCCCTGGGCGCCGTCGCGGTGCTCGTGCTCTTCGCTCTGTCTTACTGGCGCAAGGGGAAGCTCCTGCTCGGGCAGCTGTCGGAGGTGACCGCGAAGCTCGAGACGCTGAGTCCTGGTATGACGGAGGATCTGCCGTCGAGGCCGCCCTCGTCACTGTTCGCTGATCGGGCACTCGTGCGGCGCGCCCACGAGGGTCGCCGCGACGCCCGGCGCGACAGGATCGATCTCAGACGGTCGGGAAGGGTCGAACGGGGTAAGCTCCTGGTACACCGCAACCGACAAGTGAAGTGAGTCTGCAATGTTCGCTGGCCTCCAGGGGTGGCACCTCCTCATCATCCTCGCCGTGATCCTCCTTCTGTTCGGTGCGCCCAAGCTCCCGCAGCTGGCCCGCAGTGTCGGGCAGTCGATGCGCATCTTCAAGAGCGAGGTCAAGACCATGAAGGACGAAGACGGCACCGAGCGCCGTGAGTCGACCGACGGAACCGGCGGCACCGCCGCCGGGTCCACCGGGACGACCACCGGCACCGGCACCACCACGCCGCCTGAGTCCCCGCTCAAGTAATGACGTCCGTGGCAGCGAAGAAGCCACGGACGAAGCGGACGAAGAACACCGACGGGCGAATGTCGCTCGGGGCGCATCTCGTTGAGCTTCGCAATCGGCTCTTCAAGTCGGCGATCGCCATTGTCATCGCGTGCGTCGTTGGATGGTTCGCCTCGGAGTGGGTCTTCGAGGCCCTCAAGGCTCCGATTTCCGAGGTGGCCGCGACCCAGGGCAAGGAGGCGATCCTCAACTTCCCGACGATCGCCGGCGCCTTCGACCTGCGGCTCCAGATCGCGCTCACCGTAGGTATCGTCCTGGCGAGCCCAGTCTGGCTGTACCAGATCTGGGCGTTCCTCGTCCCGGGCCTCACCCGCAAAGAGATGCGGTACGGGCTGGGCTTCATCCTCACCGCCATTCCGCTGTTCTTCGCGGGTTGCGCGGCAGGCTGGTTCGTCTTCCCGCACATCGTCGAGCTGCTGACCAGCTTCACCGGTAGCGATGCCGCAAGCTTCCTCGACGCCAAGATCTACTACGAGTTCGTGCTCAAGCTCGTCCTCGTCGTCGGCGTCGCTTTCGTGCTGCCGGTGTTCCTCGTGTTGCTCAACTTCATCGGCGTGCTCCCCGGCATGCTGATCCTGAAGTCGTGGCGCTTGGCGATCATGGCGATCGTGCTCTTCACGGCGATCGCGACCCCGGCCGCCGATCCCATCTCGATGTTCCTCCTGGCCATCCCGATCATTGTCCTGTTCTTCCTCGCGTGCGGGATCGCGATCCTGCACGACCGGCGCGCCGCCAAGCGCCAGCTGGTGTTCGACGGTAGTCCCTCCGACCTGCCCGCGTGACCGAACCGTCTCCCGCCGAGCGGTTCGCTGCGTTTCGCACGCGCCAGGGCCACGCGAGGGTCGAGGCGTTCCGCTCGACCCTCGCGTTCGACCTCGATCCTTTCCAGTACGAGGCGTGCGGTGCTCTCGACGACGGCCACAGCGTCCTCGTCGCGGCACCCACCGGTGCAGGCAAGACGGCTGTGGCCGAGTTCGCGATCCACCTCGCGATGCAGGACCCGACGGCCAAGGTCTTCTACACGACGCCGATGAAGGCGCTGAGCAACCAGAAGTTCCAGGAGTTCGTCGACGACTACGGCGCGTCAGAGGTTGGTCTGCTCACCGGTGACTCCAACGTGAATTCGCGTGCCCGGATCGTCGTGATGACGACCGAGGTGCTGCGCAATATGCTCTACGCCGACTCCGATTTACTGCGCGGTCTTGCCTATGTGGTGATGGACGAGGTGCACTACCTCGCCGACCGCTTCCGCGGCGCTGTCTGGGAGGAGGTCATCATCCACCTCCCGCAGCGCGTGCGGCTGGTTTCGCTGAGCGCGACCGTCTCGAACGCTGAAGAGTTCGGTGACTGGCTGCAGACCGTCCGCGGTGAGACGGAGGTGATCGTCTCGGAGGAGCGGCCCGTGCCGCTCGATCAGCACGTCCTTGTGGGCGGCAAGCTCGTCGACCTCTTCGACTCCTCCGGTCGGGCGGCCACCAACAGGGTGAACCCGGAACTCGCTCGGATGGCTCAGGGCGGCTCGCGGGTCGAGCGCGGTGGAGGGGGTGGCCGCGGTGGACGGGGTGGTCGTCACCGCTTTCCGGAGCAGCGCAGTGAGGAGGTGATGCTGCGCTCGGAAGTCGTCGAGATTCTCCGTGGCAAAACCCTGCTCCCGGCGATCTTCTTCGTCTTCAGCCGGGCCGGTTGCGATCAGGCCGTCCGCCAGGTGTTGCGCTCGGGCGTGCGCCTCACTGAACGGCACGAGCGCGACGAGATCCGCGCCATCGTGGAGGAACGCTGCCGGACCATCCGCGACGAGGACCTCGCCGTCCTGGGCTACTGGGAGTGGCTCGACGGGCTTCAGCGCGGAGTCGCGGCCCACCACGCGGGCATGCTCCCCGCCTTCAAGGAGGTCGTCGAGGAGCTCTTCCTGCGCCGGCTCGTGCGCGTAGTGTTCGCGACCGAGACGCTCGCCCTCGGCATCAATATGCCCGCCCGGACCGTGGTCCTCGAGAAGCTCGAGAAGTTCAACGGCGAAGCGCGGGTGCCGATCACTCCGGGGGAGTACACCCAGCTCACCGGTCGCGCCGGGCGACGCGGGATCGACGTGGAGGGCCACTCGGTCATTCAGTGGCGGGGCGGGATGGACCCCCAGGCAGTCGCCTCCCTCGCCTCACGGCGGACCTATCCGCTCAATTCCAGCTTCCGCCCCAGCTACAACATGGCGGCGAATCTGATCGAGCACTGTGGCCGCGTGCGCACTCGCGAGATTCTTGAGTCGTCCTTCGCGCAGTTCCAGGCCGACCGCTCCGTGGTCGACCTCGCCCGTCGGGTCCGCCAGCAGGAGGAGTCGATGGCGGGTTACGTCACGGCCATGCAGTGCCACCTGGGCGACTTCGAGCAGTACGCGATGATCCGCCGCGAGATCGGCGACCTTGAGCGCAGGGGAGCGGTACGCGGCGAGTCGGCCTCCCACGCCGAGCGCGAGAAGCGGCAGGGCCAGCTAACGAGTCTGCGGAGGCGGATGAAGGCTCACCCGTGCCACGCCTGCTCCGACCGCGAGCAGCACGCCCGCTGGGCCGAGCGCTGGTGGAAGCTGCGCCGCGAGACGGACGAGATCGAGCGCCAGATCCGCTCGCGCACCGGAGCCATCGCCCGTATCTTCGACCACATCACCGAGGTCCTGCTCGAGCTCGGCTACTTCCGCCGCGACGAGGTCGGCGAACTCTCCCTGACTCCGAACGGACGGACCCTGCGCCGGATTTACGGTGAGCGCGACCTGCTCGTCGCCGAGTGCCTCCGCAAGCAGGCGTGGACCGAGCTCGACCCGGCCGGCCTCGCGGCGATGGCCTGCTGCCTCGTCTTCGAACCGCGGCGCGAGGAGGGGACGCTCGGCGAGCGATTCCTGCCGCGCGGCGCGTTCCCGGAGGCGCTCGAGAAGACGCAATTGCTCTGGGCCCGCCTCGACGACGTCGAGCGCGAGCACCGATTGCCCGGCAGTACCCCGATCTCGACCAGTCTCGCGCTCTCGATGAACATGTGGGCCAAGGGGATGCCGCTCGACATGGTGCTGCGTGAATCCGACATGGCGGCCGGCGACTTCGTCCGCTGGGCCAAGCAGACCATCGACCTGCTCGATCAGTTGTCCGTCGTCGCCGAGGGCAAGGTGGGCCGCGCCGCGCGTACCGCCCTCGACCTCGTGCGTCACGGCATCGTCGCCTACTCGACCGTCGCATGAGGCTGATCGTCCCTCCGCCCGACGGGCGGACCGTTCCACTGTGGGTGGCGCTGCCCCTCGCGGCGCTCGGCGGCGCCGTGCTCGATCGTGCCTTCCCCGACTCCAATGTCTGGCCGCTCGCCATCGTGGGTGCTGCGGCGATCCTCTTCGCCCTGGCGGGCCGCGGCTTCTGGAGCGGAACCCTCGTCGGCCTCGTCGGCGGCGCCGTCTTCTGGGGCGTCCACATCGAATGGCTGACGCTCTACCTCGGACCCGTCCCGTGGGCGGCTCTCGCCTGCCTGCAGGCGATCTTTTTCGCTCTCGCCGCGGGGCTGATGGCGGTCGTCTCGACGCACGGTTACCGCGTCTGGACGGGGCCACTCGGCCGCATGGGCGGCCTCCCCGCGCTGCTCGCCGCGCTCTGGATCGGGCGGGAGACGATCACGAACGTCTGGCCGTACGGCGGGTTCGCCTGGGGCCGACTCGCGATCTCGCAGTCGCTCGGTCCGCTCGCCGGTCTCGCGGCGTGGATCGGCTTCGCCGGTCTGGGCTTCGTTGTGGCGTTCCTCGCGGCAGTGCTTGCGCAGGCCGTACGGACCGTCTCGGTTCCCGCCTCCGCCCGCGTGAGTGCTGTCGCGGGTTTCGCGATCGTCGCCGTGGTCTTCCCTGCCTGGCCGGCGCCGACCGAAGGCAGTACACGGATCGCGGCCGTTCAGGGCGACTCCGACGCGGGACTGTTCTCGCAGAGCTATCGCGGGCAGATCCTCGAGGATCACACCTCCGCGACGCTGCCTATCCTCGACCAGGACGTCGACATGGTGGTGTGGCCCGAGAACGGCGTTGACATCGATCCGACTCGGAACGCGCAGTCAGCGGCCGTGCTCGACTACCTCAGCCGGACGATGGACGCGCCGTTCATCGTCGGCACCATTACGAACCCCTCCGATGACGTCTTCTACAACAGCTCGCTGCTCTGGAAGGCGGGGGAGGGGGCGACCCAGGTCTACGACAAGGTGCACCCGGTCCCCTTCGCCGAGTACATGCCGGACCGAGCGTTCTGGCGGATGTTCGCACCCGACCTGGTCGACCTGGTGAGCCGCGACTATGCGATCGGCACCCGGCCGAATGTCTTCGATGTCAACGGCGTGCTCGCCGGTATCGCGATCTGCTTCGACATCTCGGATGATGCGTTGACGAACGCGATGGTCGACGGTGGTGCGCAGGTCATCCTCGGGCAGACCAACAACGCCGACTTCGGCCGAACCGACGAGAGCGTCCAGCAGCTCGCAATCGCACGCCTGCGCGCGATCGAGACCGGGCGGAGCGTGGTCAACATCTCGACTGTCGGGACCAGCGCGATCATCGGACCGGACGGCGCGACGATCGACTCCCTGACGTGGTTCGAGCCGGGTGTCATGGTGGATGAGGTTCCCCTCGCGTCCACCACGACCCCGGCTCTGGTGTGGGCTCGGGACCTGGGCTGGTACTTCCTGGCCGCCGGTCTCGTGGGCCTGGTCTCGTTCGTCCTCAGGACGCGCGAGATGCGGCGCCGTTCCCGCTGAGCGGATCTAGGCGCCGATCTTGTGCTCGCCGCGCCTGGCCCGCAGGTAGGCGAGCCGCTCCTCGAGCAGCTCCTCCAGCTCTGCGCGGGTGCGTCGTTCGAGCAGCATGTCCCAGTGGGTGCGCGGGGTCTTCTGCTCGCCCCTATCCACGACGACTGGCTTCGAGTCCACCATCAGAGTGGCCTCGTGACCGCACGCGCGGCACTCCCAGGTCTCCGGTGCTTCCGCGTCGGCGGAGAACACCATGTCGGTGTCGTGGCCGCAGTTCGCGCAGTGGTATTCGTAGGTCGACCGCGGGGAGAAGACAACGCCTTCTTCGCTCTGCAGGCTCTGGGATCCGAGCCGCATTCCTCGCAAGCTTCGATCTGCCATTGTGTGGTCTCCTCTCGCTGTGATTCCCCAGTGTCAACGTCGTAGCTGGAGGTGGTCTTCCCGTCCCTGCCTTTGCCAGAGAATCCTCAGGTCGGAGGCGTATTCGGTGTCTCAGGAGCGCCGCCGCCGCGGTGGTCAGGACAGCGCATCGACGGCAGCTCTGGCGAGGTCAGTGCGATCGGTCACAAGAGCGTCGACTCCGAGTGCGAGGAGCTCTCTCATCCGCTCCGGATCATTGATCGTCCAGAGGTGGATCTCGCAGCCGGTCGCCCGCAGCCGGGAGAGGATCGGTGGTCGGGCGACTCGGAGACCGAGCGCGCTCTCGGGCACCTGCAGCGCGTCGATGCCACGGAGGGCGAGCAGGACGGGCAGACCCGCGCCGAGGTACGCCGCGATGAGTGCGACGACGAAGCGCACCGCGGAGGCGGAGGTCGCGGCGCCGGGAAGGCGGCGAATGGTCGCGGCACGGCGCTGCTCCGAGAACGAGGTAACCAGGACCCGGTGCGCGGCAGCGGCGCCGACGATTGCAGTAACGACCGGCAAGACCGCGTCGCCCGCCTTCACATCAATGGTGAACCGCGCGTGAGGGAGGGAGGCCAGCGCCTGCTCGAGGGAGGCGAGGCGGGCGCCGCCGATCAGCTCGAGGTCGGCGAGTTCCTCCCACCGGGTAGACGCGACGGCGTGGCGTCGACCGGTGACGTCCACCACCTCTGCGTCGTGCACGAGCACCGCGACCCCGTCGAGTGAGGCTCGCGCGTCGGTCTCGAGGAGATCGGCGCCGGCGGCGAGGGCGCGTTCGAAGGCGACGAGCGTGTTGCCCTCCGCGGGCGGACCGAACCCGCGATGCGCGAGTATCCGCGGTGTTGGTCCGCTCAGGACGGGCGGACGCGCAGGTACGTGCATCGCGGGCCGGTCGCGGATCAAGTGGCGGGCAGCGGGGGAGTGGGCGCGGGCGACACCTGCTCGGAGGAGAAAATCCCGGAAGAGGCCGTTTCGGAGGATGCGGGTGCCGATTCCCCGCGCGGCGAATCCTGCGGCCGCGCGGCCGAAGCCGCCTGACCGCGCTGGCCCAGCACACCTCCGACACCCTTAAGCGCCTCTGTGAGTTCGCTCGGGATGAGCCAGAGCTTGTTCGAACTGCCCTCGGCGATCTTTGGCAACGTCTGGAGGTACTGGTAGGCGAGGAGCTCGCTATCCGGGCGGCCCTCGTGGATCGCGTGGAAGACCGTCGTGATCGCTTTCGCTTCACCCTCGGCCCGCAGGATTGCGGCCTTCGCTTGCCCCTCCGCCGCGAGGATGGCGGCCTGGCGCTGGCCCTCCGCGTTGAGGATTTGGGACTGCTTGGTGCCTTCGGCGGTGAGGATCACGGCGCGACGGTCGCGCTCGGCGCGCATCTGCTTCTCCATTGAGTCCTGGATGGAGAGGGGCGGGTCGATGGCCTTGAGTTCGACGCGGCCGACCCGGATGCCCCACTTGCCGGTGGCTTCGTCGAGGACGATGCGCAACTGGCCGTTGATGTTGTCACGGGAGGTCAGCGCCTCCTCGAGGTTCAAACCGCCGACGACGTTCCGGAGGGTGGTGGTGGTCAGTTGCTCGACTGCGCCGAGGTAGTTGGCGATCTCGTAGGTCGCGGCGCGCGCGTCCGTCACCTGGAAGTAGACGACCGTGTCGATCGAGACGACCAGATTGTCCTCGGTGATCACGGGCTGCGGCGGGAACGAGACGACCTGCTCGCGGAGGTCGATCAGGGGGCGGACTCGATCGACGAACGGCACCACGAGGTTCAGCCCCGGCAGCAGAGTCTTGTGGTACCTGCCCAGCCGCTCGACCACACCGGCGGTGGCCTGCGGGATGATGCGGATCGCCCGGAAGAGGACAACCAGCGCGAAGAGGACGACGGCAGCGACGACGACGAGCGCCACCGCGGAGGAGGGGGTCACGGGATACTCCTTTCTGCGGGGACGACGACCGCGGTCGCGCCCTCGATGGCGGTGACGACGACTCTCTCGCCGACTCCGAGTGTGCGGTCCTGAACGAGCGGGGACAGGCGGACGGTCCATGTCTCGCCGTTGGCAAGCTTGACCTGGCGGGCGCCGGGGCCGGCGATGATGACGCTGCCGGCTAAGCCGAGGAGGGCATCCGCGCCGCTGGGTGTGGGATCTCCTCCGCGCTTGAGCAAGCGTAGGAGGGGAGGGCGCACGGTGAACAGCAGGAGTACGGCGAGGATTGCGGCGACGGGAACCTGAATCCAGAAGGGAGCCCCGACCAGGCCGACGAGGAGCCCGCCGATGCTGCCAACAGCGAGCATCAGGAAGGTGAACTCGTAGGTGATCATTTCGACGATCACAAAGATAAGGATCAGCGCGAGCCAGAGGATCCATGCGTACTGAATGACAGCGTCCATGCTGTGTGCTCCTTCCCCTCGACGAGCATTCCTAAGCTATCAACACCCCCGGGACAAGGGCTGGGAGCGGAGTGTGCTCCGCGGTCTCGGGGTGCTTGGTAGGCTTCAGGGTCGGGCCGCGGCCCGCTATCGTGCCCGATCCGGCGTTCTGGAGGAATACCCCGTGTCCAACCCCCTCGCACCCGGTTCCCTCGACGGCAGGCGCGCCCTCGTCACGGGATCGTCCCGTGGCATCGGCGCCGACACGGTCCGTTACTTCGCCGAGGCAGGAGCCCGCGTCGTCGTGAACTACCGCTCGAAGGCGCCCCGCGCCGACAAGCTGGTCGCTCAGATCGTCGAGGCGAGCGGCAGCGCCATCGCGGTCGGAGCCGACCTCACCGACGCCGATTCGCGCGCCGAACTCTTCTCACGCATCGAGCAGGAGTACGGCGGACTCGACATCCTGGTGCTCAACGCCTCCGGCGGCATGGAGAGCAACAGGGGAGAGGACTATGCGATGGTCCTCAACCGCGACTCGCAGGTGGCTGTGCTCGACGCGGCTCTTTCGCTGCTCGGTGAGGGCTCACGCGTCGTGTTTGTCACGAGCCACCAGGCGCACTTCATCCGCACGACTCCGACGATGCCCGAGTACGAGCCGGTCGCTCTGTCGAAGCGCGCCGGCGAGGACGCCCTGCGCGAGCGGATCGGCGAACTCGCCGAGCGCGGTATCGACTTCGTCGTCGTTTCGGGCGACATGATCGAGGGCACCATCACGGCGACGCTGCTGGAACGCTCTAACCCGGGCGCGATTAGCTCGCGGCGCGAGTCGGCGGGCAAGCTGTACAACGTGCAGGAGTTCGCGGCCGAGGTCGCGCTGGCGGCGGTCGAGCCGGTCCCGGCGGACAACACGCGCCTGGTCGGCGACATTTCGGACTTCAGCTGATCCGTCTTCGGACGGATCCGGCTGTCACCGCTTGGCCGCAGTCTCGGGTGAACGGCGATGTCCTCCATCCGACCGATCCCGATGACCGAGGCCGATGACCGAGCACGGCCGTGGCGTCACGAGCATGCGGAGGCATTCGTGACACCCGGCTTCGTCTCTGCTGTGCGCCGAGCATGCGCTCGATTCCCTGTGACCTGGTTTATCCGATAATGTACATTATGTCAGTTTGGTAAGGCATCCGGTGTAACCCGAATACATACCCTTTTGCTTGAGTATCAGCAGGTGAGGGCACCGCCGATGATCCCGGCGAGCATGCCGCCGGTCGCAGCAACGACCGCACCGGGACCCGTGATGGCGCCGATCATGCCGGCACCGGCCGCGCTCGCTCGTCGGCCGCGAAGTGGAACGTCACCGTGTCGGCGTCGTCGATCGACCAGGTGCCGCTCACGGTCCGCCCATTCCCGACATTGATGCTCGTCGGTAGTGCGTCTGAGGTGGTCGCGCCGTCAGAGACGCCGACGCTGCCGTCCTGCAGCTGCACCGGGCGAGCTCCCCCGCTGACATCGACCGTGACGGTCGACGCGGACTCACCGGCCACCGTCATCTCGACAGTGCCGGTGGAGGCGCTCTGCGCCGAAGACAGATTCGCCGCGGATGCCGGGACGACCGGGCCGGTCGTCACTGCTGCCGCCCAACGACCACGGCCGCGATCGTCCTTCGGAGATTCATCATGGATTCCCTTCGTTAATCATTTCGGTGAGCGCTGCCGGCGACGGAGGTTTACCACCACCCACGCGAACAGGAGCACGACCGCGACGACCACGGCGGTGATCACCACGTTCCACGGATCGTCCGCGCCCACGACGGCCGAGACACCAGCCCCGGCCAAGGCCCCCACGAGCGCGACCGTTAGAGCGACCCACGGCGTCAACTTCCTCGACGCCGTCCCCTGGGTCCGCTGATCGCTTATACCTGCACGCTCCTTCGAGTCGTGAATACGTTCCTGGTTTACGATCAAAATAAAGGACGTGTCAACGAATAAGGGACATTAAAACGAACATTAGTCGGCTACGCAGGTCAGGAATTGCTGGAACAGCCCGCGCGAGTCCGGCCCCGCCGCGCCGGATCTGCCGGTGGTCAAGCTGCGGAATGCGCTCGCGCGACTGCTCGTGCGAGGTGAGACGGTCGATCGACCGACGGGGGCGCTCCCGGGCGGCGAGCGCTTCCGCGTGGCGCTCGCCGGTCTCGTGCTGGCGCGACCGGCTCCTCAGCTGCTCATGCTCGGCGAGCCGCCGAACGACCGGGACCTGGCCACAACCGATCACCTCATCGAGGTTCTGCGAGCCTGCCGGGGCGGACTGGTGGTCGTCAGCCACGACGAGGCCTTCCTCGATCGCCTCGGGCTGCACGCTGCGGAGTGACGCCTCGTTTCTGAGCCCGCAAGGGTCCCTGAGTCCGCAAGGGTTGTGGCATCGCGCGCGGCGCCTCGGCAGGGAAGACTGGCCGGACCCCGACCACCTCTCAGAGAATGGATCGACGTGCTTACCGGACTCAGCGCCTTCCCCCTCACTCCCCTGACCCGCGACAGCGTCGACGAGCCGTCGTTCGCGGCTCTCATCGAACGGCTGGCTCGTGCGGAGGTCGACTCGATTGGCGCGCTGGGCTCGACCGGCTCGGCGCCGTACCTCGACCGCGGCGAGCGCCGCCGGGCCGCGGAGATCGCGGTGCGCAGCGCCGGCCCGGTGCCCGTCGTCGTCGGGATCGGAGCACTGCGCACGTCGCAGGTGTTGGCGCTCGCAGAGGACGCGCAGAACGCCGGAGCGAGCGCGGTGCTGCTGGCTCCGCTCAGCTATCAGCCTCTGACGGACGAGGAGGTGTTCGGACTGTATGAGGATGTGACCGCGCAGCTCTCGGTTCCGCTGGTCGTCTACGACAACCCGCGGACCACGCGCGTCACCTTCACCGATGACCTCTACGCCGCGGTCGCGAAGCTCCCGCACGTCGCGTCGATCAAGATCCCCGGAGTGCCCGCGGGGCACGAAGCCGCGATCGAGCGCGTACGTGCGATCCGACATCTGCTCCCGCAGGGTGTGGGCGTTGGAGTGTCCGGGGACGCCGCGGCGGCGCGCGGGCTGCTGGGCGGTTGCGACGCCTGGTACTCGGTGCTGGGAGGTGTCTTCCCCCGGACGGCGCTGACGATCGTGCGGGCGGTGCGCTCCGGCGATTCGGCGGCGGCGAACGCGGAGTCAGCGCGACTGCTGCCGCTCTGGGATCTCTTGGCCGAGTACGGCGGCAGCTACCGCGTGGTCGCGGCGATGGCGGAGCAGCTCGGGCTCGCTCCGATGGACTGCCTGCCGAGGCCCATCCGGGGGCTCGACCTCCGGGCGCGGAACCGGGTCGCAGAGGTGCTGACGGTGCTCGGGCTGACGGCGGAGTGACCCGGGCGGGGAGGGATTGACGGAGCCGGTGCCGCCTCGGCTCGCTCCTCGCGTCTGCGACCCTTTGTGACGCGCCGTCGAGAGCGCGCAGGCGCCGGTGCAGGATGAGGCGGGCGGGGTCACACGTCCGCGGGAGACGTGGGCGTCCGACCCCGCTCTCGCGCGTCTGTCGATAATCGACGGTTCAGCGAGCCGCCGCCTCCCGCTAGCGTGAAGGAGTCAGACTCCGCCGACCCAGCCGTTCTGCCGATCTCGTCGGCACGCGGACCCCGCACGAGGAGATTCCGTGTCCCCTGACGATTCAGCAGGCACCCCTCCCGAGTTCTCGGCCTCCGCCGGCGCACCGTCGTCGGCGGAACTCTCTCGGGTGCTCTCGCTCTGGGCGCGGCGACGCTCCCGGCAATCTCCGCCACCGCCTCCCCTGTCCACCGCCTCCCCTGTCTCCGGCCTCCCTGTCCCCGGCCTCCCTGAGGAGAAGAGCCGCACGACCTCCGTGAAGACGAAGAACCGCGGTGTGCTCTACGACATCCTCACGGTCTTGATCAATGGCGATCTCGCGCGCGTCTTCATCCCGCAGACGGTGAAGCCCAGGCAGGCGGCTGCGGTTCCGGTGATCTGGTTCATCCACTCCGCGCAGGCCGACCACACCCCGCTGTCCACTGTCTTCGGCTACGCCTACCTCTCCGGAGAATTCCGGATCGCCGCGAGTTACCTCTGGGCGATGTCGGCCGGTGGAGCGCTCGCCTGCGAGAACTATGGCGCCGGGGTCTTCCCCGGCATCACTGGCGTGTACCTGGTCAACGGCGTCTACGACCTGCGCGATACCCACGACCGCACGGCCCGGGGCCGCCTCTCGATCGGCGGTGCCTTCGGCGGGAGCACCGCCCAGGTCGATGCGCACAGTCCGAAGCGGCTGCCCGCCTCCGCCTGGGTCGGAACGAACATCCGCGTCGTCGTCTCGGACACGGCGCATCCGGATACGAGCTTCCCGCCCGCCCTGCACGGGCGCGCCCTCCTCGAGAAGGCCACATCGACCGTGAAGGAGGCGAGCGTCCGCACCCACGGCCTCGGTCACAACCCGCCGTCGTGGGCCAACCAGGATGGCATCGACGCGATCTTCCGCTGGCATTCCGCGCTGTGCTCGACGCCTGCTCTGCCCGCGGTGGTCCGGCCCTCCCCCGCCGGTCGCGGGGACTGCGAGTAGGCGACAGCGCCGTACACGCGGGGCCGGCTGGTCCTTTCGGGCCGCGCTGAGAGGTCGGATTCGTCCTCGACTCGGTGTCCCGTCAGTCGAGCCGCGGGCGGTAGGAGCGCACCACTGGGGCCTGCGCTGCCTGACTCGCGCGCACAACGATCTCCAGGCGTTGGAGCAGAGCGGGAATCGTCGGCGTCGTCTCAAGCCTGCACTCGAGTTCCCCGTCGCACCCCGGCAGGCTGAAGGCGAGCTGCGCCGCGGAGGCACTCCACAGCAACCGCTCGCGCAGGGGCCGCGCGGTCGGGTTGTCTGCGAGCCCGCCGATCTCGGCGATCGCTGCGGCGAGGCGACGCGCGCGCACCTCGGCCGGGACGTCGCTCAGTAGGTTCGGGCTGAACAGGACACCGCTGCCCGGTGCCTGGGCCCGGGAGATGTCTCCGGAGTCGATGATCGCGGCTTCGACGGCAGCGGCCGCGGCGAGGGTCGACGGGTGCAGGGTGATCGTCCGGGCCGGCGGGGCCGTCTCCTCCAGGGCCGCCCGGAGCAGGCCGGTCGCGGCGGCGGCGAGCTTCGCGCCGTTCGCGGTGGCGAAGATCACCGCGCCGAGGCCCGACTCGAGGTGCCAGCGCATGTTCGAGGACCACCCCGGCAGGCCGCCGGAGTGGTGGGCGATGCTGCCGAAGCGGACGTCGTGCTCGATCACAAGCCCGAAGCCGTAGGCCGAGCCGTCGAGGGTGCCGTCCGCGGCGCGGGGGCTGAGTGCGGGCACCGGGGTCAGCCCGCGCTGCATCTCGCGGCGGGAGGCGCGGCTGAGCACCGCGTCGTCCTCCGCGGGCCCGTCGTCGCCGTCGAACGCCGAGGACAGCCAGGCGCTCCATCGGGCGATGTCGCCGACCGTGCTGAACATGCTCGCCGCGCAGGCACCTACTCCGGCGCCGGTGACGGGGCGCACCGTCCAGGTCGCGCCGTCGTCGAAGCTACTGAACCCCTGCGCGAGATCTGTCCCGTCCGGGTAGGACGAGTCGTAGCGGGTCTGCCCGAGCCCGAGGGGCTCGAGGATCGTCCGCGTCGCGAACGCGACGAAGTCCTCTCCCGTGACGTTCTCGACGACGACGCCGAGCAGCCAGAAGCCGATGTTCGAATACTGGTACACCTCGCCCGGCCGCTCCGTGAAGCGCAGTCCACGGCCGATGAGCTCGAGGAATTCCCCGCGGGGCATCGCCATGACGTGATCGGCCCAGCCGTTGTCCTCCGGGAGACCCGAGCAGTTGCTGAGCAGCATCCGGATCGTCACGGGCATCGTCCGGCCCGAAGCATCGACCGGGTCGGCGAATTCCGGTACGTGAGCGCCGAGCCGGTCGTCGAGGTCGAGCAGCCCCCGATCGCGCAGGATCAGCACCGCCGCCGCCTCGAAGCTCTTCGACATCGAGGCGATCCGGTGCACGGTCCCGGAGTTCGGGGCGGCACCGTCGCGCCGGTGCTCGCCGATCCCATGCTGCACGAGGACTCCGCTGCGGTCGAACAGCGCCCAGCTGAGGGAGGGCGCCACGGGTGCTGCGCCGTCGAACCACCGCGCCAGGCCGTCGAGCAGCTGCGGGGAGAGAGCCGTCGGCCGGGAATTCGGGAGCGTCATGCCCTCATCCTTCCGCACCCGGTGCGGCCGCCCGCCGCGTGCTGCGCGAGCACGCCCCGTCGTTCGTGCGCTCGTCGCTGAGGGTGCACCGGGCTCGTCGCGCACGGATCGCTCGGCGACGGCGCTCAGAAGCGTGAGGCGACCTCGTAGAGGACGTCGTCGTCGCCCGCGTAGACGCCCTCTCGTCGCGGCCAGTGCGAGATCACGTCGGTGAAACCGAGCTCTTCGGCTCTGCCTGCCATGTCCTCGAAGCGGGCAACGCTCTGGAGGGAGTAGTCGCCTCCGGAGTCGAGCGAGAGGTGGCGCTCGAGCGTGCGCGGATCGCGTCCGATGCTCTCGAGTGCTTGGTCGAGCCGGCGGCCAAGTCCCGCGACGGCCCACCACCACTCCTCGCTCGACACTCCGCCGGGTCCGGTCGTGACCCAGCCCTGCCCACGCGCGGCGACGAGGGCGAGCCCCTTCGGGCCGTTGGCGGCCAGGACGAACGGAACTCGCGGGCGCTGGGCGGGCTCACCGACCATCCGCGCCGAGCGGGCGCTGAAGCACTTCCCTTCCACACGAATGCCTCCCGAGTCCGGCTCCTCGAAGCGCAGGAGCGTGTCGAGGGTCGTTACGAATTCCTCGAAGCGCTCGTGCCGCTGCCGCGGCGAGTACTCCGGCTGCCCGAGCACATGCGCGTCGAAGCCGGTGCCACCCGAGCCGACCCCGAGGATCGTGCGTCCGCCCGAGATGTCGTCGAGGGTGGCGATCTCCTTGGCAAACGGTACCGGGTGCCGGAAGTTCGGCGAGGCGACGAAGGTGCCCAGGCGCAGCGTCTCGGTCACCAGTGCGGCGGCGGTGAGGGTGGGGATGCTCGCGCCCCACGGTTCGTCGGCAAGTGAGCGCCAGGAGAGGTGGTCGTAGGTCCAGGCGTGGTCGAAGCCCAGCCCCTCGGCCGACTGCCACTTCCGGCGGGCCTGGGCCCAGGGGTCCTGCGGGAGGATGACGATGCCGTGTCGCATCGTCCGAGTGTATGAGCGTCGCAGTCAGGGTCCTCGAACGCGGCGACTAGGGCACGCAGCACTCGGGCTGTGCTCCGCGGGTCGCCCTCCCCGGCGGGCATCGGATTCGCCTCCGTCTCTAGGGATGACGGTTGTGGATGTGGGCGTCGCTCCGCCGGGTACGAAACGTCTCCCCTTTCCCGGACGCCCGCGAGGCCCGCGCCGTCCGGGTCGAAGTTGAGCACCCAGACCGCGATTGTCACCTGTCCGGTCGAGGCGCCGAGATTCAGCTGACCCAGCTCTCCCCTGGGCACAAGCAGGTGGTCCATCCTTCCGTTCATCGCGATCCCCGGCCCGAAGGGCGTGGCGGCCACCGGGGAGGGCACGCTCGTCACGGGGGCGGGTGCCCAGTCGCTGACGACGAGCGCGTCGAGGATCAGCGTGGTGCCGCTCGCGGCGGGGTTGCGGGGATCGGTGGGGAGCTCTGCCTCCTCCCGACGGTGAGACGACCGGCCTCCACAGCGCCCCTGCCCTGCCGCCCGCCCCCCTGCCGCCCGCGCTACGCCCGTTCTTTTTCGGCCGTCCCTCGCGGCTCGCGCCGGCCGGCCCATCCCGCCATCTCGGTCGAATCTCGCGCCAGAGCGTCATGACCAGTGTCCGAGGGAGTCCCCTCCACATGCCCCTGCTCCACTGCTCACCACCGATCATCCGCCCCGCGGGCACCCGCAGACGTCTCGACGTCCTCGCGATCGCGGCGGCCGCCCTCGTCAACGAGCGCTTCGTCGATCGACGCTTCAGTGTCCCCGTGCTCGCCGCCGAACTGCGCATCCCCGCGCTGCTGCTGCGGCTGCGCTTCCGGCGCTTCTACGGTCTCGGCCTCGACGAGCATCTCGCCCAGAGCCGCCTGGAGCTGGCGGACGTCCTGATGGCCAGCATCCCTGTCACGCTCGGCGGCCTCGACAGGATCGCCCGCGGCTCGGGTTACCGAAGCACAGCCGAACTCGATCGCGACCATCGGCGGTACCGCCGCTACTCCGCCCTCGCCGCCTGGTTTCGCGCTGCCCCGCGGCCGTCGAGCACGCCCCGGTCGGCAGCCGCTGCGCCCCCGGCGGCCTCCTCAGCGCTGCCCGTCCCGTCCTCTCCGCGCCCGCGTCTCCCCTGCGCGCACCGCGTCCCCGGACGTCGACCCGCTCCGCCTTCGCGGAGTCGACCTCCGCCCGCTCGGCACCGGTGATCCCGCTGAAGCCGCGCCCCTGAGCTGTGTTCCGGAGCGGTACAGTGCGACGATGCACAGCTCCGAGATCCGCCGATGACGACCGTCCGCTACGTCGCGATCGGCGATTCCTTCACCGAGGGCGTCGGCGACGAGCGTCCGGACGGCGCCCCGCGCGGCTGGGCGGACCTCACGGCCGAGGGCTGGGCTGCCGCGATCGGTGAGCGGATCGAGTACGCCAACCTCGCGATCCGCGGTCGCCTGATCGCCCCGATCCTCGCTGAGCAGCTTGAGCCCGCGCTCGCTCTGCGCCCGACCCACCTCTCCTTCAACGGCGGCGGCAACGACATGCTGCGTCCGCGCGCCGACATCGAGCAGATTGCCGACGCCTACCTCCGCGTCCTCGAGCGCTGCGACGAGGAGGGAGTCACCCTGATCGCCCTCTCCGGCCCCGATCCGTCGCCGCGGCTCCCCCTCGGCTCCCTCATCCGGCGCCGCGGCGACGCGCTGACCGATGCGGTGCGGCGTCGGACAGTCCACCGGAGCGACGTCGTCGTCGCCGACACCTGGCACGATCCCGCGTTCGCCGATCCGGCGCTGTGGGCGGAGGACCGCCTGCACCTCGGCCACCGCGGGCACCGTCGGGTCGCCGACCGGGTTCTCCGCTCGCTCGGCGTCACACCGCTCACGCCGCCCGCTGTCGCTCCGGGCCCGCCCGCTGCCGCTTCTGCGCGCCGCGGCACGGTGCAGTACTACCGCCGTCACGTCGCACCCTGGGTGCGGCGGAGACTCACCGGAACCTCCTCCGGCGACGGTCGCGCAGCGAAGTACGGCACCTTCGTCCCCATCGACCCCGCCTGAGGTCTCACCGGCGACGACTGCCGCGCCGGCCCCGGCGTCGCCGTTCACTGTCGACTCTTCGGTGCCGACCCGCTCGGTGCCACCCGCTCAGTGCCACCCGTACCGCGCCGAGAGCACACGGGCGACGGCCTCGTACCGCGCTCGCTCCAGCGCGGCGCCCTCGCGGCGCATCCCCGCCGGGTGCACCCGGAACACGCGCTCAGGATCGACCCAGCTGGGCCGCCCGTCCGCATCCCAGCCACCGGTCCCGACCGCCAGGTAGTCGGTGTGCTCCTTCGAACTCAACCGCACGGCCAGCACCGTTCCCGATTTTTCGACCGCGAGCACGAGCACCGGGCGGTCCTTGCCGCGCCCATCGTCCTCCTCATAGGGCACCCAGGTCCACACGACCTCGCCGGGATCCGGGTCGCCGTCCGGCGTGGGCGCGTAGCCCAGGCGGACGCCGCGCAGGCGCCGCGGATCGACCTCCACGGTGCGGCCGACTCCGCTCGCTCCGGGCGTCGGCGCCGTCGTGCTCAGATACGGGCGCTGCGGCCGCGGGCCGGCGTCCGGTCGTGGAGCGCTCGCGCGACCGAGGAGCCGGAGGAGCAGGGACATGACCGAGCGCGAGGAGGGCACCCCGGAACCCTAGCCCGGATCAGCGCTCCCCCGTCTCTCACGACGCGCGGCCGTGCACAGCACCGGACGGGGTGCCGACTCCGACGAGCCGGCACCCCGTCCGGTGCTGGGGAGGGCGTGACGTCAATCCGCCAGGACGTAGCCTGCCTCGCCGTGGATGGCCGTGTCGATGCCCGCGATCTCGTCCTCGTTCTTCACGCGGAAGCCCATCGTCTTCTGAATGATCCAGCCGATGAGGAGCGTCATCACGAACGAGTAGACCAGGACGGTGAAGGCCGCAAGGGCCTGCTTGCCGAGCTGGCTCGCATCCCCAGTGAGGAACAGGCCCACGCCCGTGCCGAAGAAGCCGATGTACAGCGTTCCGATCAGACCGCCCACCAGGTGCACGCCGACCACGTCGAGCGAGTCGTCATAGCCGAGCCGGTACTTGAGATCAATCGCCAGAGCGCAGACCGCACCGGTGATGACGCCGAGGACGATCGCCCAGAACGGCGACAGGCTCGCGCAGGCCGGGGTGATCGCGACCAGACCCGCGACCGCACCCGAGGCGGCACCGATGGAGGTGGGCTTGCCGTCCTTGATCTTCTCGACGACGAGCCAGCCGAGGATCGCGGCGGCCGGCGCGGCGATGGTGTTCAGGAACGCGATGGCCGCGATGCCGTCGGCCGCGAGTTCGGAGCCGGCGTTGAAGCCGAACCAACCGAACCAGAGTAGTCCGGCGCCCAGGAGCACGAACGGCGGGTTGTGCGGCTGGTGCGCACCCTTGGTGAAGTTGACCCGCTTGCCCAGCACCAGGGCGAGGGCGAGGGCCGCCGCACCGGCGTTGATGTGCACCGCGGTGCCACCGGCGAAGTCGATCGCGCCGACGTTGTAGGCGATCCAGCCGCCGTCCACGACGCTCGCGTCGTCGCCGAGCGTGAAGTTGAAGACCCACGAGGCGACCGGGAAGTAGACGACCGTGGCCCACACGCCGGCGAAGACCATCCAGGCGCCGAACTTCGCGCGGTCGGCGATAGCGCCCGAAATCAGCGCGACGGTGATGATGGCGAAGGTCGCCTGGAACGCGGCGAACGCCAGCGTCGGGTAGGCCGACGTCTGCTCGCCCAGCGCGTCGTTGTAGACGCCCTGCAGGCCGATCTGAGCGGTGTCGATTCCGAGAACGCCGTCGATACCGACGAAGGTGTCGGTGCCGGCGGCGCCCGCCGGGCCGTTGCCGAAGGCGATCGCGTAGCCGTACAGGACCCAGAGGACTCCGATGAGTCCCATGGCTCCGAAGCTGAGCATCATCATGCTAATGACGCTCTTTGCACGCACCAGGCCGCCGTAGAAGAAGGCGAGCCCGGGGGTCATGAGCAGGACCAGCGCGGCTGCGATGAGCAGGAACGCGGTGTTGCCTTGATCCATTGTTGAACCTCTCGTGAGTGTGCAGAGAAAAGCCCGGAGCGAGGACGCTGCGTCGGTGCACGGCCTGGAGACACGCGGGTGTCGGGTCACCTCGGGTAGCCGACAGTCTGGTCGAGAGAGGTTTCATTCCGTGCGGTACCGCGTTTCGCGGAGGTTACGGCAGAGGCCGCTGTGTAAAAAGCGCGTTACGCCATGCTGGCGATCGGCACGACGACATCCCCGGGTTCGCCGGGAGAAGCGCTGATCCGGAGCTAGGAGCGGGACGCCATCGAGGTCAGCGCGATCAGTCGCGACATCGAGCGCAGGTACTTTTTGCGGTACCCGCCGCTGAGCATGTCGCCGCCGAAGACCTCGTCCAGCGGTGTTCCGGCCGCGAGCACCGGGATCTGCGCGTCGTAGACCCGGTCGATGAACGCCACCAGGCGCAACGCGTCGGTCTGGTCAGTGAGGGCCGTGACGTCGCGGAGCACGATCGTGTCGACGCCGTCGATTACCTTGATGTAGCGCGAGGGGTGCACCGTCCCCAGGTGGCGCACCGCGTCGGCGAACGAATCGTCGGTGATGACGGAACCGGCCGGGACGGCCGCGACGAGCGCGTCGATCTCGTTATCGGTGCGCACCACGGCATGGCCCTCGAGGTCGCGGCGGCGGTAGTCGGTGCCGTCGATCCGCATCGTCTCGAAGTGTGCGGCCATCGACTGGATCTCGCGGAGGAAGTCGGCGGCGGCGAAGCGCCCCTCGCCCAGGGCGTTCGGCGGGGTGTTCGAGGTCGCCGCGATGCGCGTCCCGGAGGCGACGAGCTCGCCGAGCAGGCGCGTCATCAGCATCGTGTCACCCGGGTCGTCCAGCTCGAACTCGTCGATGCAGAGCAGCGCAGAGCCCTTCAGGAGCGAGACGGTCGCCGCGTAGCCGAGGGCGCCGACGAGCGCGGTGTACTCGATGAAGGTGCCGAAGTAAGTCCGGCCCGGCACCGCGTGCCAGATCGCCGCGAGCAGGTGGGTCTTGCCGACGCCGAAGCCGCCGTCGAGGTAAACACCCGGCTTGAGCGCCGGCGCCTTCTTCCTTCCGAAGCCGAGGAAGCCGCCTCCGCCGCCCTTCAATCCGCCGCCCGCCGCGAACGCGCGCAGCGCTTCGACCGCTCCGGCTTGCGAGGGATACTCGGGGTCTGGGCGGTAGCTCTCGAAGGTGGCGCCCTCGAACTGGCGTGGGGGTACCAGGGTCGAGGCGATCTCGTGCCCGCTGATGTGGGGCGAGCGCGCGGTCAGACTGCTCGTCGGTTGGACGTCATCGGGGCTCACTCGCTTCTCGCATCCTGCGCAGGGCGCAGGGCCGTGCGCTCGAGGGGCGGTCGTATCGGGCACACAACCGCCGCGGTTCTGTGTCGAACTCTTACGGTGCCCGCCGTGCGGCGTCGTCCGCGGACGCGTACTGTCGCTGAAGGGCGGGCCCCAGCGTAGCCCGCCGTGGAATCACACCCGCGCTCCGCGCACCATCCTGGAGGTCCTCCTTTGTCCGTCGAAACCGATCCGTCGCCGAAGTTCGCCTCCTACGCTCACCCCGAACGGCTCGTCAGCGCCGACTGGCTCGAGCAGCGCCTCGGCACTCCCGGCTTGGTCGTCGTCGAGTCCGACGAGGACGTCCTGCTCTACGAGACCGGCCACATCCCCGGCTCGGTCAAGATCGACTGGCACACCGACCTCAACGACCCGGTGCAGCGCGACTACATCGATGGAGCCGCGTTCGCCGCGCTCGTCGGCGGCAAGGGCATCGCCCGTGACACCACCGTCGTCATCTACGGCGACAAGAGCAACTGGTGGGCCGCGTACGCGCTCTGGGTCTTCACCCTCTTCGGCCACGAGGACGTCCGCCTCCTGGACGGCGGCCGCGACAAGTGGATCGCCGAGGGTCGCCCCACGACCACCGAGGCCTCCTCGCCCGAGCCGGCCGAGTACCCGGAGATCGAGCGCAGCGACGCCGAGATCCGCGCCTTCAAGGACGATGTACTCGCCCACTTCGGCAACCCGCTGATCGACGTCCGCTCCCCCGAGGAGTTCACCGGCCAGCGCACCACCGCGCCGGCCTACCCGGAGGAGGGCTCCCTGCGCGCCGGACACATCCCGAGCGCGCAGAACGTGCCGTGGGGTAAGGCCGCAGCCGAGGACGGGACCTTCCGCCCCCTGGGTGAGCTGAACGGCATCTACCGCGAGGGCGCGGGCCTGAAGGACGGCGACTCCGTCATCGCCTACTGCCGCATCGGCGAGCGCTCCGCGCACACCTGGTTCGTGCTGACCCACCTCCTCGGCTTCGAGGGCGTCCGCAACTACGACGGCTCCTGGACCGAGTGGGGCAGCGCCGTTCGCGTCCCGATCGTGCAGGGCGCGGAGCCCGGCGAGGGCCCCGACGCCCGCTGAGCGTCACGACGAAGGCCGAGAGAACCCGACGAGGGCCGGATCGGACCTCTCGGCCTTCAGGGTGAGGGCCCTTCGCCCCGCATCCCGATGAGACACTGGACTCGATGACTGACTCGACGCTCCCCGACGCTCTGCGCACCATTCGCGAGGAGTTCCTCGCCCTCGAGAAGCCGGAGCGTCTGCAGCTGCTCCTCGAGTTTTCGAACGAACTCCCCGAGCTGCCCGAGCGCTACCGCGACCACCCCGACCTCTTCGAGCGCGTCGAGGAATGCCAGGCGCCGGTGTTCATCGTCGTCGACATTGCGGGAGGCATCGTGCACCTGCACGCGACGGCTCCCCGGGAGGCGCCCACGACCCGCGGTTTCGCGTCGATCCTCGCGCAGGGGCTTGCCGGGCTCACCGCCGAGCAGGTGCTCGCCGTCCCGGACGACTTCCCGCAGACCATCGGGCTCTCGGAGGCGGTGTCGCCGCTGCGCCTGCGCGGGATGACGGCCCTGCTCGGCCGGACCAAGCGGCAGGTCCGCGCGCACCTCGCCGCATGATCCTCCAGCCGCTGATTCCCGCCGGTCGCCCGATCGTGCTCGGCGAGGAGGGCGCGCGGGCGGCCGTCGCCGACGCGTGGCGCCCCGCCGATGCCGTACGGGTGCGGCTCAACATGATCGCCAGCATCACCGGCTCGAGCATCGGCGCGGACGGCACCAGCGAGACCCTCACCAATCGGGTCGACCGTACGATCCTGGGGGTGATCCGCGAGCAGGCCGACGTGGTTCTCGTCGGAGCGGCGAGTGTCCG